>JBAVOL010000029.1:0-27192 GCA_049692035.1 Rhizomicrobium sp. | reverse complement strand
CTTCGCCTTCAACGCCGCATCAATCTTGCGTCTCGTCTTCTTCGTCATCGTCCGCTCCGTTTAGCAACAGAACGGCCTATTTTCCAACTAAGCCCCCGGTCCCAGATTCGGGGTCCGCTTCACCGATATCGTGAAGTTGGTCGAGGCTCACGAAAACGGCGAAGAATTCAAACTGTAACAGTGCCTGGGTTCGCGATACGTTGTAGTAAGCAACGTATGCATTTAGGACGCGCCGAAGATGTGCTTCGCTCCACACAATGATGTGGTCGAGACATTCTCGCCGAATCGAGCCAATCGCGCGTTCGACATAGCCATTCTGCCACGGCGACCGAAGTGTAATCGGGCGATCGCGAATACCCATTGAGCGCAGGCCACGCCCCATAACCGATATGTACGCTGTAGGGCGTCACAGATCGACGAATATGTTATGGCCCTCTACGCTGACAGGGAAGGTTCTAATCGGCTGGGGCTTTTTGCCAAAGGCGAGCAGAGCGCGCGACCAGGCGGGTATCTTCATACCGGCGACAGACGACACCCAATCGGTGTTCTCGCCCGTCAGGATGTTGAACCGCGAGCCGTGAAAGGGGCAAACGATCTCCCCGCCTTCGATTTTGCCGCGGCCAAGCGGCAAGCCCAGATGCGGACATTTGTTTTCGATTGCATGCACAGCGCCGTTAGTCTTGACCAAGACAAGATTCACGTGATTGGCTTTGACGCAATAGCCTTTGCCATCCTCAAGCGATCCAATATCGGCAATCTTCGTCTTCATGTGTCCTCCAAGGGGCGGTCCCCCGTTGAGTGAACAGCTTCGCACTTTGCTACCAGAATTTGAACCGGCCCAGCTAGTCCGGCCGGGTGGAGTTTTCGCGGTGTAGATCGATAGCGTGTGGCTCAGAGTAAGATTTCAGCCGCTCCCAAATACGGACCTTCCCGGGGCACGATCCGGGTCAGTGTCCTCGTCCACCACTCATTGCCAGACAGCAGTTTCGATCGGATAAGCTGCCGGATTTTTGCCCTGCTTAGCGGGGCCCTGCCCAGCTCAAGTCGTGACATATGCTTGCACATTGATCATGTATACGTATACATATTCAAACTGAATCTCAGGCGTAGCTACCATCTTTACCCAGGTGGTGCCGCTTGGGGGAACCAGAGAGCCAGGGGAAGAATACGGCATGCCGGTGAGCGGCGAGCGTCCATCGGTCAAGGCGCGGTCCAAAGTCGTCGACACCCGGAATATCTTCACAGGCAATCGCAATCGCGCTTCAGTCCGGACACATTCGCAATCCGACACGCGACTGCCGAGTGCGAGCATGCCCCCGTACTGCCACACCCGTCCTGCACAAATGGAGCAATATTGACATGGCTCTCGCCCAGGAACTTCGCGACCGCCTGACCCTGCCCGCCTTCGCCGCGCCGATGTTCCTGTGCAGCGGCGTCATGCTTGCCGTGGAATGCTGCAAGGCCGGGATCGTCGGCTCGCTTACGCGCAACCATTGTCGCGATCTCGAAGAACTGGAAGCCCAGCTCAAGGCCGTGGCCGAAGCGCTGGCGCGTTTTGCGGATGAAAATCCCGGTCGGAAGATTGGTCCCCTTGCCGTCAACATCTCGCCAACTTTCGGCAGCGACGAATTTCGCGCCCATCTGGATGCTTGCCACCGGCATGGTGTGAGGATCATCGTGACATCGGTGGGTGACCCGACTGTGAACGCTCCGTTGATCCACGATGCCGGCATGTTCCACTTTCACGATGCGACCACGATCCGCTTCGCCGAAAAGGCGGTGGCGGCGGGCGTTGACGGCATCGTCGCGATCGGCGCGGGCGGCGGCGGACACGCCGGCACGATCAGTCATCTTGCTTTCATTCCGCAAGTGCGTGCCATGTTCGACGGGACAATAGTAATGGCAGGCGCGGTTTCCACGGGGGCCGCGATCCGTGCCGCCGAAATACTGGGCGCTGACCTTGCCTATTTGGGCACGCGTTTCATCGCGACACGGGAGGCCTCAGCGCCTGACGCCTACAAGGCGATGCTGGTGGAAGGCGGCGTAACCGATGTGATCTACACCAAAGGCGTCAACGGGCTTCCTGCGAGCTGGCTCAAGGCCTCGCTCCGCTCGGTCGGCCTCGATCCGGACAACCTCTTCATACCCGAAGGCCGCAGCACCGAACATTTGCCGGAAGGAAAGAAGCCCTGGCGCGACATCTGGAGCGGCGGGCAGGGCATCGCCCTTATTCATGATATTCCGAGCGTCGCCGAATTGGTGCGCCGGCTCCAGGAGGAATATGTCGCGGCTTGCGCCATCCCCGATATGGCCCATGCCGCGCGAGCGGCGTTGGGAGTGAACCAATGACGGAGCGCGTTATCCGCCACGACGAGAACGGGCTTTGCACCCTGACGCTCAACCGCCCGGAAAAGCTCAACGCCCTCGACACGCAAGCTTTCGAGGAACTGAACGGCCATCTCGCCGCGCTGGAAGCTCAAACGGAGTGGATCGGCTGCGTCGTGCTGCGCGGTGCGGGGCGGGGCTTCTGCGCGGGCGCTGACCTCAAGGCGATGGGCACGGTGCCGGTGCCGCCAACCTTTAAACCCAGCGTAGTCGAACGTCTGGGTCGCCTCCCGCAGCCGGTGATCGCGGCGATTCACGGGGTCTGTTTCACGGGCGGACTCGAACTTGCGCTCGCTTGCGACTTTATCCTGGCCGATGCGACCGCAAGGTTTGCCGATACCCACGGCAAATGGGGCTTGGTCGGCGCGTGGGGCATGTCGCAACGCCTGCCGCGGCGAATCGGCGTTCCAACAGCCAAACGCATGATGATGACGGGGTGCATCGTGGATGCGGCCGAAGCGAGGGATATGGGGCTCGTCGACCTGCTCGCATGTGATGGCGGGCTCGACGAACTGATCGCCGGCTTCGCCGCTGATGTGCTGGCGAACAGCTGGCACACCAATTTCGCCACCAAGCGGTTGATGCGGGAAACCGACGGCATGTCCCTGGCCGAGGGCCTGGCCCATGAGCATTACCGTTATCCGGGCTATGCACCGGACTACCAGCAACGCATCGCGCGCTTCAGCAAGAAATAGTCAAGCGGGTGCCGGCGTCACGAGCCGCGTTGCCAAAGCGCGCGAATGAATTTTCGGGTCTCGCGATTGAGGTGCTCTTCTTCGGGCGCGCCATGAAAGCCTCCGTGCGACGCCGCTTCTGTAATGTGCAGTTCCGCATCGATATCGGCTGCGCGCAATGCCGTGTGCATGCGCACGGCATTCGACAGAAACAGATCGCGGGTGCCGGCGCTCAGGAAACTGGGCGGGAAGCCCTTGGTGAAATCACCGAATAGTGGGGACACATACGAGTCTTTGAAGTCATGGCGACCCGCATAGATCCGATTGATCGAATTGGTATCGCCGGACAGAACGGCATCGAGGCCCTGGTTGGTCGAGAACGAGTCGCCGGAGTTCGTCATGTCGAGCGCGGGCGTGTGCAGCACGGCGCCCGCCGGCAGCGGAAGTCCTTCGTCTCTTGCGCGCAGAATGAGCGCGGCCGCGAGAGTGGCGCCGGCAGACGCCCCGCCAATAACGATCTCTTCGGGGCGCTGCTGTCTCAAAAGAGCCCGGTAGGCGACGAGACAGTCGTCAAGGGGAGCCGGATGCGGGTGGTCCGGCGGCGAGCGGTAGTCGACGGACCAAACCCGGGCGCCCAGATCGCCAGCAAGACTGATCGCTTCGGCCCGGCAGCATTCTCCGCCGCCAACGATGAACGCGCCGCCGTGGATGTCGAGGAAGACGCCTTTGTCGTCCGCCGCGACGGAATGCGGCGTGACGATAAATAAACGAACGCCGTCGATCACGGCCTCTTCCACATCGGCCGCGACCTTCGAGGCGCGGGCCTCGAGGAAAGGGAGCATGGCCTGATTCATGGCTGCTGCGTAGGTTCGCCACGCCTGGATGTCATCGAGCGCAGGGTGTGGCGGGAACTCCCGCCTCGGCATCGCAAGGATGGCCTGAGCGGCAGGGCTGACTGAGCTCGGGATGGGGATGTCGCGCGCGGGTACGTGCAGCACGGGGCGAGGATCAGCACCTGACATTCCTATAACGTCCCTAATTCACCGACTGGCACTGGCCGCCGTCGATGCGGTAATCGGCGCCGTTGGCGAAAGCCGCCAGCGGACTGGCGAGAAACGCTACCAGCGCACCGACATCCTCCGGCCTGCCATATCGCTCGGAGGCGCACGGGAACATTCCGAGATCCATGAAGCGCGCCTCACGCGATTCATAATCGTCGGGCCAGCCATTGGTGGCGGCCATGCGTCCCAGCGTGCGTTCGAACGCTTCCGTGCGGGTGCATCCCGGGCTGACGGTGTTAACGGTCACGCCGCTTCGGGCCAGCTCTTTCGAGAGGCTCACCGTCATATTGATGACCGCTGCCTTGGCGGCGCAATAATTCGGCACCTGATCGGGAGGCGCGGTTCCACCGGCGCTCGCGATATTGATCACCCGGCCCCAGCCCCGCTCGCGCATGGCGGGGACGAATGCGTGGACCATGCGGACGGCGGCGATGACGTTCTGTTGCATCGATCCTGCCCAGTGCTCGGGCTTCACGTCGAACCACAAGGCCAGCCCGCCGCCGGTCGACTCGGTGCCGCCGATATTGTTGACCAATATGTCGATGCCGCCCGCCTTCTCGAGTGCCGCTTTGGCGACTGCCGCCGCCCCTTCATCATTTGCCAAGTCGCCGATCGCGACATGTGCCGTTCCGCCTGCCGCGCGGATGCGGGTTGCCGTTTCCTCCGTGCGTTCGCGGTTGCGTCCATGGACAACCATCTCCACCCCTTCACGGGCGAGCATGATGGCGATGCCGCGGCCGATCCCGGAACTGCTGCCGGTGACGAGCGCGCGCTTACCGGTAAGCTGCAGGTCCATCGAATTCTCCTCCTTGTGCGAACGGCAGTGTCAGACGCAACGCGCACTTGAATAGGCATCCCGCTGTCGTGCGGCGTTTGCCACGTTTGGTTCCTAGTCCAGAGCTATGCGATATGCGTTTGCAGCCGTGCGGCGGAAGAGATGATCCTTTTCATCCTCGGAATAGTCCCGAGCGATGATCTTGAAGGCATTCCAGGTCGCGCCATAGCTGCCCGCAGCGTTGTCGGGCGGGAAGTTGCTCTCGAACATGCAGCGCTGCGGCGTGAAGGCTTCGATGCATGTCTCGAAATAGGGCCGCCATTTGGCGGCGAGGGTTTCGGAGGGTGACGAACTCGTCTCACGGCCGATGGACTTCGAAATGTCCATCCCCAACCCGCCCAGTTTGACGAGGACATTGGGATGGCGCGCCAGCATTGCGATGGACTTCGCCCATTCGGCGCGCACCTCCGCCTCGCGTCCGGCATAGGAACCAAGGGACTCAGGCGTTCCGAGATGGTCGAGGATGATGGCCAATTCAGGAAGCGCACTTGCAAGGTCGATCACTTCGCTGAGCTGGCTGTGGAAGCACCAGATGTCGAGGCTGAGGTCCATGTGCGCAAGCACGCGTGCGCTCTCGCGGAACTGCGGATCCAGCATCACGTGACGTGCGTTCGGATCGCAGGGCATGCCGAACATGCCTGCCTCGCTGAAGGCAGTCATGAAACGCACGCCCCTGAACCGCTCGCCGGCTGCCGCCCTATGCGCCTCGAGCACGGCTGCTACCCGTGAACCCAGGCAGAGGTTCGCGGTCCCGACGATGCGATGGGCGACGCGGCAGGGGCCATAGCCTCCGCTCGCACTCATCGCCGCGATGCCATTGACGAATTCCGTTTCGCCGATGGGTCTCAGCTCGGGCGGGCCGTCCTGACGATACATGGCATGGCACTCGACGAAGACGGTATGGGTGATGTTGTGGCCGCTGCGGCCGATCGTTTCCAGCGCGTCGGGCAAGAGGAAGCGCTGCGGCACCTGCATCGTGCCCGGCGCTGGCAGGATTTCCCAGAGGTGGTGATGAGGATCGATAATCAGCCGCGTCGGATCGAGCGGCAACTCCTCGGCTGTCGGGTCAGTCATATGCAGTCCCGGCGTTTGGTTCAGAACGGCAGTTCGACACCGGCGACACTATCGACCAGCACCCCACGGTCCTGGTTGGCAGCAGTCGCCGGTTGATTCATTCGTGTATACGTATACACATTGCTGCGCAACCGCTTTCGTGGAGTGGGTTCGTGGGACAACTTGATAACAAAGTCGCGCTTGTCACTGGCTCCGGCCGGGGGCTTGGTCGGGCTTGCGCGCAGATTTTCGCCCGTGAAGGCGCAAAGGTGGTGATTGTCGATCTTGACCGCAAGAACGGGGAGGAGACGGTCGGGCTGATCAAGCAGGCCGGCGGCGAAGCGATCTTCGTCGAGGCGAACATCGCGCGTTCAGAGGACGTTCAGCGCATGGTGCGCGCGGCGGTCGACAATTTCGGCGGGCTCGACTGCGCGATCAACAATGCCGTGTGCAACATCAATCGCCATCCGCTCGCCGACATCACCGAGGAAGATTGGGATCGCGCGCTGGCCGTCAATTTCACCGGCGTGTTCCTGTGCATGAAATATGAGATCAAAGCGATGCTCGAACGCGGCGGCGGGGCGATCGTCAACGTGGGCTCGGGCAACGAGCACAGCGCGAAACCCGGGCTTGCGTGGTATCTCGGTGCCAAACAGGGCATCTACGGTATGACCAAGATTGCCGCGCTCGATTATGCCGCCCAGGGCATTCGGGTGAATGCCATTGGCCCCGGCTCGATGTGGACGCCTGCGCTCAGGGAACAGGCCGCAAAGAATCCGAAGCACATCGAGATGCTGCAAGGCTACACGCCGTTGCGGCGCATTGCCGAGCCCGAAGAAGTGGCCGAGGCAGCGGTGTGGCTGTGTACGCCCAAGGCATCTTATGTGCTCGGCCATACGCTGGTAGCCGACGGCGGCGCGGTGCTGGGCTAGCCGCTTGGCCCTGCGCGCCCGCGCAGAATTGGCGTGCACAAACTCACGGCGAGGAGAGATGGAACATGTTGAAGGCGGCTACGTGGCTGGGCGTATGCGCTCTACTGCTGCTTACGTCTTGTGACAGGCCGGGAATCCACGACAAGGCCGACAACGCCGACAACGCCGACGTCATCGGAGCGGGGAAGAATTGGACGGCCGTTAACGGGGATGTCAGCGAAACCGCCTACAGCCGCCTCACACAGATCAACGACGAAAACGTCGGCCGTCTCGGCCAGGCTTGGTCACTCGACCTGCCGGGCGAAGTCAGTCTGGAAGCGACGCCTCTGGCTATCGACGGAGCGCTCTATTTCACCGGCACCTATGGCAAAGTCTACGCGGTCGACGCGGCATCGGGGACGATGATCTGGTCGTATGCGCCGGAAGTATGGAAGCACAACAAGTTCAAGATGCAGTTTGC
Source organism: Rhizomicrobium sp. (assembly GCA_049692035.1). GTDB lineage: Bacteria > Pseudomonadota > Alphaproteobacteria > Micropepsales > Micropepsaceae > Rhizomicrobium. The sequence continues at coordinate 19,792 of JBAVOL010000029.1, read as the reverse complement.
CTTCGCGGCCAATCGCGGGATGGCTTATGACAACGGGCGCGTCTTCTCGGTCGCGCAGGACGGCCGGCTATTCGCCTTCGATGCCAAAACCGGCAAGGTGCTGTGGACTGTGCAGACTACGCCGCCAACTTCGGTGCAGACCAATAGCGGCGCGCCGCGGGCTTTCAACGGGAAGGTCGTCCTTGGCAACACCGGCTCCTGGCCCGGTATGCGCGCCTTCGTGACGGCCTATGATGAAGCCACCGGCAAGCAGCTCTGGCGGTTCTACACGACGCCCGGCTCGCCCGAAGAGAACCGTGGCAATCCCATCATGGAGAAGGCAGCTGCGACCTGGAGCGGCAAATTCTGGAAGGTCGGCGCCGGCGCCGACGTGTGGGATGGCATTACCTTCGATCCGCAAATGAACCGCGTCTATATTGCCACCGGCAACGCCGTTCCCACGGATCCGGCTGTGCGCGGCAAGGGGGACAACCTCTTCGTGAGCTCGATCGTGGCGCTCGACGCGGATACCGGGAAGTACGTTTGGCACTATCAGATGAATCCAGGCGATTCTTGGGATTATGACGCCGCGGAGCAGATGACTCTCGCCGACTTGGTGATCGATGGAAAGCGCCGAAAGGTGCTGATGCAGGCACCGAAGAACGGCTTCTTGTATGTATTGGACCGCGAGACCGGGAAGGTGATCTCGGCGGGCAAGCTGGTGAAAGTGACGTGGGCCGATCACATTGATCTCAACACCGGCCGCCCCGTCGAAGCAAAGAACATTCGCTTCGAGCAAGGCGAGGTCACTATGTGGCCGTCCAGCGCCGGGGCGCACACCCATCAGACGCAGTCCTACAGTCCAAAGACCGGCCTCATCTACATACCGACGCTGCGGATGGGCTTCCGACTGACACGGCTCAAGCGGCAGCCAGACGACATCTTCTTCAATGGCATCAGCATCAAGGAATTTATGGCGGGCCCCGGCGACGGGACGGCAGCCCTGGTCGCCTGGGATCCCGTGCAGCAGAAGGCGAAGTGGACGGCGCCGTCGGCCACCCTTTGGAATGGCGGGACAGCGGCCACCGCCGGCAACCTCGTCTTCGCCGGCACCGGAGATGGCTACATCAGTGCCTACAACGCAAAGACCGGCCATCGCTTGTGGCGTTATTACGCGGGCATGGGGATCATCTCTGCCCCTTCGACCTACGAGGTGAAAGGCGAGCAATATGTGTCGATCCTTGCCGGTTACGGCGGTTCTACGGGAGCCTGGGGCGACCTCATGAATGTAGGCTGGAAGTATCGCGGCCCGCGCCGGCTTCTCGCCTTCGCCCTTGACGCCAAGGGCACGCTGCCGGCGTCGCCGCCGCCGGACACGACCGTCCACCCCGTGGATGATCCGGCGATCAAGCTCAACCCAGTCGACGTGAAGGCGGGCAGCGACCTCTTCATACACTGCATGTACTGCCATGGCCGTGGAGTGAAAGCTTCGGGGCTCGCGCCGGACCTCAGGGAATCCCAACTCGCGCTGGATCCGGAAGCCTTCTATAGTGTGGTACACGATGGCGCCTTGGTCTCGAAGGGTATGCCGCAGTTCGCAGCGCTCACCCGTCAGCAGGTCGAGCAACTCTACGCTTATGTCCGCGCCAGCGCGCGCGAAGCAATGCGCGGGAGAGGGCGATAGCTTCAGCTCCGGCAGACGCTACTCGGCCGAAATCCAATCAGGGCAAACTCGCGCAACGCGTCGTCCCGTGAATGTGGCTTTAACTTGTATACGAAAGGTCATCGCCGATGAGCTCACCCGCACCGCCCGCCCTTGTCGTCGGCACAGGCTTCGGCTGCCGCACCCAGGTTCCCGCGCTACGCGCGGCGGGCTTCGAGGTCGTCGGACTGATCGGGACAGACCTCGGGCGCACCCATGGGTACGCGGACGCCAACGGTGTGCCGAACGCCTTCACGGATCTCGACCAGGCGATCACGCAGACCGGGGCTGTGGCGGTCGCGGTGGCGACGCCGCCGCACACCCACGGAGCGCTAACTCTCACGGCGATTTCACGCGGTTGCCACGTCATCTGCGAGAAGCCATTCGCTAAGGACCTCGCTGAGGCACGTGCGATGCTCGAGGCCGCAGAGCGGGCCGGCGTGATCCATATCATTGGCCATGAGTTCCGCTGGGTGCCCGAACGCGCGATGCTCGCGCGCGTCATCGCCGATGGGACGATCGGAGAGCCCAGGCTTGCGACCTTCACTTCGCTCATCCCCTACCTGGTCAATCCCGGTGTGAACATCCCGCACTGGTGGTTCGACGTCGAGGCGGGCGGCGGCTGGCTGGGCGCGGCCGGCTCGCATCTGATCGATTGGATTCGTACCGTGCTGGGGGACTTCGCGTCGCTCAGTGGCGCGCTGCTGCGGCTGTCCCGGAACGACGGCGCGGACGATGGCTTCGTGTTCCGCTTTCGCAGTTTGCGAGGCGTGGAAGGCGTGGTGCAGCAGTCGGCCGCGGATTGGGGGCCGCCGCTCGATGTTGTCCGCGTGGCGGGAACCAAGGGAACTGTCTGGATGGAGGGTTCGGAAATACGGCTCGCTGATCGCCAGGGCGCGCGCGCAGTGCCCATGGCGGATGATCTTCGCTTGCCACCGCTTCCACCGCTGGGAGCCGACTCCCGCCGGGAGACGCCCCAGTGGCGCATGCTGACCCAGATCGAGCTGCCTTCCTACATCCGTCTTTGCGAGAGCTTCCGCATTCTGATTGAGGGGGGCACACCGCCCAACTGCGTACCGATTCCCACATTCGCCGACGGCGTCGCCGGGATGGAGGTCCTCGACGCGATCCGGGCGTCAGCAGCGGACGGCGGCGCAACGGTAAAAGTGAGTTAGAAGGTGATCGCACTCTGAGGGCAATAAATTTCCAGTTTGAGGATATTCGCTACAATCGGAGGTATTAAGGACCGGCCCAAGCCCTCTTCCCCAGCTTGTATTGTATAGGGCAGATTTGGTGTTTGGACAGTAGACAGTACGCGACAACCGACCATGCGCGTTACGCCAACTGGTATGGTTGCGGTCTATCGGCAGACTGTGCCGCGTTTGGAGTTCTGCTGCATGGAGCGCTTTTCCAAGAAGGCCATGTTAAAGAGATTGCCATTACCTTCCGCACACGATGTTGCGCGAGTGGCTGGGGTTTCCCAGGCGGCTGTTTCCCGCGCGTTCAACCCCGGCACAAGCATTTCCGAAACGACCAGAGCAAAGGTGCTCAAGGCCGCGAATGAGTTGGGCTACCGCCCGAACCTCCTCGCGAGGTCACTGATTACCGGCAGGTCGGGCATCATAGGCGTCGTCATCGGCAATCCGCGCAACCCGTTCTTCCTCGACGCGCTCGACGCTCTATCGGAACGCCTCTCGCAAGCCGGGCTGCATTTGCTGGTATTCACAGCCAGGGCGGACACCAATTCCGATCGCCTGGTCGCCGCGCTTCTCAAGTTCCGGGTGGATTCGCTGCTCCTGATGTCGGCAACCTTGTCGTCCGAGCTGGCGGAGCAATGCAAAGCCGAGGGCATTCCTGTCATATTCTTTAATCGCCGCGCCAGAATGATAGAAGGCTTCGCCAGCGTGACGGGCGCCAATCATTTTGGCGCCGGCCGCGTGGCCGAACACTTGGTCGCGCAGGGATACCGAAAGCTCGCCTTCATTGCGGGCGTAGAAAATTCCTCGACCAGTCAGGAGCGCGAAGCCGGATTCGTGTCGAAGATCGTCTCGTTGGGATTGCCCATGCCGGAAAAGGCGTTCGGCAATTACGACCGTCCCGGCGGGTTTGCTGCAGCGCGCCACCTGTTGGCTCTGAAGCCGCGACCCGATGCCATCTTCTGTGCCAACGACATGATGGCGCTGGCGACCATCGAAATAGCCCGCCATGAGTTTGGCCTCAAGATCGGCCGGGAGCTGGGCGTTGCAGGTTTCGACGATATCGAGGGGGCGTGCTGGCCTTCATTCAGCCTGACAACCTATTCGCAGCCGATCGAGGCGATGATTGAAAAGGTGACGGAAATCATCCTGAACCCGACAGGCTTTCTCGACGCTCCCCACATTGTCGTCGAAGGCGAGCTGAAGATTCGGGAAAGCACACTAAGGGCATAAACAGCGCATAGGCGCGGATGCCCGTGCCCGGTCATGCTTCTGAAACTCTCGAATCAGTGACGTTGCCCCCGGCATTGCCGGCGAGGTCGAGCGTTCCGAACGCGGCAAGGAACCCCGACTCGTCTTCCAGGCATCGGAGGTCCAGAAGCAGAGAATCATCGGCGATACGGCCGATCACTGGTACCGGCAGCCCTCGCAGAGCCGCAGCGAGAGAGGCGAGTTCCCGGCCACCACCATCGTCTGCCGGCCTGAAGGCAAGAGCCGCGCTCGGCAAGGTTTCGAGCGGCAGCGCGCCGGAGCCGATCTGGCTCCGGCAAGCCTCGACCCCGACGGCGAAGAGCCCGGTGACAGCGTTTGCCACGGCAGGCAGAATCCGCCGGGCCTGCGTTTCAATCTCGTCGGCCTTGCGCGTCAGCACGCGAAGCGTCGGCAGGCGCTTAGCCAGCCGGGCCGGATCGCGGTAGAGCCTCAACGTCGCGCCGAGCGCTGCAAGGCGGATCTTGTCGACCCGAAGCGCCCGCTTCATCGGATTGCGGTTGATCAAGGCGACGAGGTCCGCACGACCGACGATGAAGCCGGCCTGCGGGCCGCCGAGCAGCTTGTCGCCGGAGAAGGTCACGAGATCCGCTCCGTCGGCCACCGTTTCGCGCACCGTCGGCTCGTGGGCGAGCCCGAAACACGTGAGATCGGCGAGCGTGCCGGAGCCGAGATCATGCACGAGCGGCACCCCGTGCTCCCTTGCCAGCGATGCGAGGTCGCGCGCCGTAACCTCGGCCGTGAAGCCCGAGATGCGGTAGTTGGAGGTATGAACCTTGAGGATAAGGCCGGTATCGAGCCCGAGCGCCGCCTTATAATCCTTGAGATGGGTCCGGTTTGTGGTGCCGACCTCTTTGAGGGCCGTGCCGGCGCGCAGCATGATATCCGGCATGCGGAAGGCGCCGCCGATTTCGATCAGCTCACCGCGCGAGATGATCGACTGCCGTCCATGACCGAAGGTGTTGAGGGCGAGAAGCACCGCCGCCGCATTGTTGTTGACGATGGTGGCATCTTCAGCACCCGTGAGCTCGCACAGAAGCGAGCGCAGATGATCGTCGCGTTCACCGCGCTTGCCGGTGGCAAGATCGAATTCGAGCGAGACGGCATTGCGCATTGCCTCGATGGCGGCCTCGATCGCCGTCTCGGCCAACAGCGCACGGCCAAGATTGGTGTGCAGGACGGTGCCCGTGAGATTGAACACCGGCCGCTCGGTGGAGCGTCCGCTGGCGGCAAGCCTTGCCGCGGCATGGGCTGCTATGCGCGCCGCATCAGGCGCGATCGCACCCGCCCGTACCGCCTTGCGCGCCTCGTCTAGTGCCTCCCGGATTGCCGCAGTGGTCTGGGCATGGCCGAAGGCCGACAAGGGCTCCTGCGCGCCCGCGTCCCTCAACACTTGAGCGACCGAAGGAAGGTCTCGGAGGCGAGAGACTGCCATGTCAAGAACCTAGGGGCGAAGCTGGCGTGCGATTTCGCGCACAACGCGGGGTGCATCTCCGGCGGCGCTCACCAACGCACCGCTATGACCATCGCGCACGGCTCCGATCGCATAGATCCCCGGTTCAGAGCTTTGAAGCTGCGCATCCGTTGTAATGTGACGGGTCTGGTTAAACGCGACCAATCCAGCAAGAAATTCGGTGTTGGGCTCTGTCCCGATGAACGGGAAAAGGCCGAAACATGGCAAGTCGGTAGCGGCGCCGGTCTTGGTGTGACGGAGGCGAACCGCATTCACCCCATCCTGGCCGAGGACAGCCTCGACCTCGCAATCCCATATGAACCGCAGATTTGAACAGGCGGCTGCAGCGTCGATAAGGGCTTGCCGCGCTTTCAGACTGCTCCGGACAACGACAGATACGGACTTGCAAGAAGACGCCAACGTCAGGGCTTCCTGCAATGCGGCATCTCCACCGCCAACGACCAGTACATCTCGGCCTCGAAAAAACGGGCCGTCACAAGTCGCGCATTGAGATACGCCGCGCCCCTCGAATTCCAGCGCACCCGGAACGGTGAGTTTGCGCAATCGGGCGCCGGTTGCGACAACGACATTGCGCGCTCGAATGGGGCCGGATGACAGCTGTACTTCGAGAAGCTGGCCGTTTCGCGTGAGAGAAAAAGCTTCCTGCTCGACAATGGTGGCGCCGGATTCGCGGGCGGCATCGACAAGAGCGGTGGCAAGATCCACACCGGAAATACTGTCCGCGGACGGATAGTCCTCGAGTTTGCCCAGGGTGCCGATCTGGCCGCCGAAAACACCGGCCCCCTCGAAGAGTACCGTCGATAGCCCATGGCGCGCGGCACTCCAGGCAGCCGTCAGGCCGGCGACCCCGCCCCCGACGACGGCCAGGTCAAAGCCGCGCTTGCGCCTCACTGCCGTGCCGATCGTCCCTTCCATAGCGGCAATGCCCTAATTGTCGTTACGCAATTATATTACCGTGACGACCGTAGTATTGACACGACCCCGGCGCAACTTGATCATTCGACGCGATAACGAACCCCTGATCCATTGCGGGGAGAGGTAAGATGGCTGCCAAGTCTGGCGAATTTGATGTTGTTTGGCCGAGAAGCCAACGAACGGTCGGCGTGCGTCCACTGGCGCCGCGACTGGAGACGCTGGAAGGCAAGAAGGTCGCCCAGCTCTGGGACTTCCTTTTCCGGGGAGACGAGGTTTTCTCGGTGCTGGAAGAAGGCCTCGCAGAAACTTATGGCGGAATCGAGTTTGTCAGCTGGCGCGAGTTCGGCAATACGCATGGCGAGGATGAAGCCAAAATTCTGGCCGGCCTTCCGGCGCGTTTGAAACAACTGGGCGTCGACGCGGTTATATCCGGCATGGGCTGCTGAGGGAGCTGCACACCCGCCGTGCTGCGGGCCAGCGCCATCTGCGAGCGAGCCGGTATTCCTGCGGTTTCTCTGATTTGCGAAGGATTCATGCGGCAAGCCGCGACCACCGCGGTGGGGCTTGGCATGCCGAATTTGTCCTGCGCGATGGTCCCTGGTCACATCGATCTTCAAAGCAAGGACGAGCTTCGCCGAAACATTCTCGGCGTTACGATGGATCGTGTCGTCAATGGACTGACGCGACAACCGGAGGAGACCGTGGACGAGCCCGAGATTTCAGCAAAGGAAATCGCATTCTCGGGCTCGCTCGACGAGGTCAACGAGTATTTCTATCAGCACGAGTGGTCGGATGGTCTGCCCATCGTGCCGCCGACCTTTGACAGGATCGAGCAGTTCCTGAAATTCACGGACCGCGCAGCGGATGAAGTGATCGGTGTCCTGCTTCCCGACAACAGGGCGGCCACGATCTGGAGCATCGCCGTCAATGGCGTGATGGCGGGCTGCAAGCCCGAATATATGCCAATTCTGGTCGCGCTTATCGAGGCGATGGCGGATCCCGAATACGGCGTCGAGCATAGTAGCAATACACCGGGTGCAGAGACTTTGATCATCCTGAACGGACCGATCATCAAGCAACTCGGGTTCAACTACGAACAAGGCGTGATGCGCGACGGTTTCCGGCCGAACACATCGATCGGGCGATTCTGGCGTCTCTATCTGCGGAACGTGGCGGGCTTCCTCCCCCACAAGACGGACAAGGGCACCTACGGCAACACATGGCGCGTCGTCGTTGCAGAAAATGAGGACGTTCTGAAGCAGATCGGGTGGCAGCCCAACAGCGTGGATATGGGCTTCGAGGCAGGCGACAACACGGTGACGATCGGACGCTACACCGGCGGCGACCTGATAGCGGGGGTGGGCGGGGCGACGCCCGAAGAGATGCTACCCTATATTGCGGATGCCGTCCTTAAAAAGATCACCTGGCAGGTCATCTTCACGATTGGCATGGCCAACGGAATGCTGCGGCCGCTTTTGTTCATTACACCCATCATCGCCATGCAGATCGCCAAGGCCGGCTGGAGCAAGGATGACGTCAAGAAATATCTCTTCGAGCATTGCCGCATGCCGGCTGAGATGTTCAATCGCTATTTGAATTTCGGCGATTGGGTCAATCCGGGACCCTGGAACATCGAGGATCATGTCCGGCTGAAGAAGGCGCCAAAGTTTTTTTACGAATCGGATGATCCCAAGCGGTTGGTTCCGATCGTTTTCGACCCCGACGACTTCATGATTGTCGTAACCGGCGATGTCTTGCGGACAAACGCGTACGCCTTCGCGCCGAACGGCCATTTGGGCTATGAGGTCGCCAAGAAGATTCACCTCCCGGAGACTTGGGACGAATTCTTGAAGGCGAGCGAACGAGGCGGCAAGCCTGGAAAGTAGGATATCCCTCACAGCAGGCGGCGGCGTGGCCCGAGGCGCTTCGTCACGCCCATCCTGTCCAAATGCTCCAGAATCTCGATGGAAAGGTTGCGGCCGACGCCGGACTTTTGACTGAAGGCGGCCGCGGTGAACCCGTCGCCGTCGCTTTCCCGCGCGAGCTCGGTTGCGATGACCCGCAATTGATCGATCGTATCCGGCAGGAAGAACCTGTTTTTGGCAACGCGCGTGAGGAGGCCAAACTGCTCGAAGCGGACCAAGCAGCTCTCCATATCCTTCTGGGGTAACGCAAACGAATCGGCGAGCGCGCCGACATGTGGCGGCCGCAATCGGGTGCTCTGCAGAAGCTTGTGGAGCTTATCCCAAAGGTGCTGGTCCGCGTCCGCCAGATAAGGCCGGTGAGACTTAAGCCTTATGCATGCTCCATCCAGGACGACGAGCTCTTCGGTTGCCGCTTCGGCAAGGCAAGCCTGCGCGGCCACGCCGACAAATTGCTTTCCCATATAGGAGAGCGCTTCCTCCTTTCTCGGTCCAAGAACCTGCGGGTGTTTGTTGTGGTAATCGACCAAGCCGTCGACGAGATGTTGCTTTGCAAGATCGCGCGATCGGCCCGACACGATAACGCTGGCATCGCCCGTCCTGATCAGATTCTCGGCGAAGCGAGTCGCCAGCGATTGGACGTCGGACGGTTGAAGATTGCGCGCAAGACAAAACCGCTCGAAGTCTGCAAAACCTGCCGAATCGATCATAGCTGCCAGGGCTTCGGCGTGATCGCGCCGTGATGCCGCCGTCAACAGGGCGGAGCGTGCTTCCCGCGATATTGCGCGCCCGGGCAGAAATGGATCGATAACAATACCGCCGGCGATGTTCTTTCTCGCGACCTCGTCCCGGAGGAGAAGGCGATCGCCATAAAGCACGGCTATAGGATGCGCCGGTGTTAGCTCGACAAGCCGCCCCTCAGCGAGACCTTCTCCCTCGACAACGCGGAGCCGAACCACCGTCCTGCCGGTTCCGTGATAGAGTTGCAGCTCTTTGCCATTGCGCAGAGAGATGCTGTCGACAACCTTGAGGCTGACACCAATTCTTTCCGCCGGCTCATGAAGTGCCGGTGTGGCGAGCACGTCGCCCCGTTTGATCTTGTCCTTCTCGACAAGAGGGCCGGAGATGGCCAGCGCACATCTGACCCCAAAGACAGCCGAAGATGCAGGCCGATTTTGAGCGTGCAGGCTTCGCACGCGCGCGCCGACGCCGCTCGGTGTCAGAACGAGCTTGTCGCCCACCTGAACCGTCCCGCTCATGATGGTTCCGGTGACGACGGTACCTATGCCCGGTAGCGTGAACGCACGGTCGATGGGAAGACGGAAACCCGCGCCGGCCGAGGTGTTTCTTGTTTTAATGGAGAGAGTATCGAGATGCTGCTGCAGGATGTCGATGCCGGCTCCGGTCAGGGTCGAGACCCGGAACAATTTCGCTCCTGCAAAAGATGTGCGACATAGATCATCGCGCAATCGCGCTTCGGCTTGTGCGATCATCGCCTCATCGGCCCGGTCGGTCTTGGTGAGCACCGCGATGAGATGCCGGGTGCCGATAAGGTCGAGAATCTCGAGATGTTCATCCGTTTGCCGCCCTGGTCCTTCATCGGCAGCGACAACCAGCAGCACGCAGTCGAGCGGCAGAACACCCGCGATCATATTATGGAGATAGTGGTCGTGCCCCGGCACGTCGACGAATCCGATTATTCTTTCACCGGGTCGTTCTGCATACGCAAATCCAAGATCGATGCTAAGGCCGCGGCGCTTTTCCTCGGGCAGACGATCCGTGTCGATTCCTGTAAGCGCACGAATGAGGGATGTTTTCCCGTGGTTCACGTGGCCTGCGGTACCGATGAGCATTTATCCGACTCTACATTCCCAACCTGCGAAGACGATCAGTGGTGGAGATTCCACAGGCTTGGCGGAGACGGATGGGAATCGAACCCACCACCCGCCGAGAGCGGGTCTTTGGTTTTGAAGACCAAGGAGGCCACCAGACCTCTGTCGTCTCCCCGATTGCGCGAAGAAGCATAGCACGACCGGCAGGTCGCGCAGAAAGTCCGTTAGCGAACCGAAAATTGCGCCGAGACGATTTGGGTGAACGTGCAAATTGGTGCTTGGATTCGACAATGAATGGACAAATACGAAATGATACGAGAGGATGACCGGATGCCGAAGTCAAGCACAGAGACTGCAATTCGCCTGACCGAGCTTGCGCATGGCGGGGGCTGCGGCTGCAAGCTTGCGCCTTCCGTATTGGTAGATATCCTGAAAGGCGTCCCGCAAATGAATCCCGTGGCCGACCTTCTCGTCGGACTTGAGACCAGCGACGATGCGGCCGTGTATCGGATCAATGATGACCAGGCAATCGTCGCGACCACGGACTTTTTCATGCCAATCGTCGATGCCCCCTATGATTTCGGGAGGATCGCCGCATGCAACGCGTTGTCGGATGTTTTCGCAATGGGCGCGCGGCCGATCTTCGCTCTGGCGATTGTGGGGATGCCGGTTGCCAAGATCGGCGTGGACACCGTACGCGCCATATTGGCAGGCGGAAATGCGGTCTGTACGGAAGCCGGAATACCGATCGCGGGGGGGCACTCTATTGATTCGGTCGAGCCCATATACGGACTTGTTGCGATGGGAACTGTCGATCCGAACAAAATTCTGCGAAACAGCACGGCGCGCAGCGGCGACGTTCTCATTCTTACGAAGCGGCTTGGTGTCGGTATTTTCAGCGCGGCGCTGAAGAAAAATATTCTCGGCGAATGCGAATACGCGGAGATGTTGTCCTCGATGACCCAGCTCAACTCGGTGGGGGCGGAATTGGCTCACCTGCCCGGTGTGCACGCGATGACCGATGTAACGGGATTCGGATTGCTCGGCCATGCCTTGGAAATGTGTCGCGGCTCGTCGCTTTCCCTCCAAGTCGATATGAGCGCGGTACCGGTGTTCTCCGCCGCGCTCGAACTGGCGGAGCGCGGAATTGTGACGGGTGCGTCAAGGCGTAATTGGGAAAGCTACGGATGCGACGTGGCTGTTCCCGCGCCGTTCGCCGAATGGCGTCGCAACGTGCTTTGCGATCCACAGACGAGCGGTGGATTGCTGATCGCTTGCGCAAGAACTGCGGCAACGACGGTGTTGGATCTGCTTATGAGACGGAATTACGCGTATTCGTGCCTGATCGGCGAATTCGATCACGGACCCGCGAAGATTACGATTTCAGATGGCTGAAAAAGAGCAGGCCTCGTGAGGAGGAATGAATCGATCAGGTCATCTCCTTGGACGTGATCACGTATTTGAATGTGTCGGCGTCCAGGCAGTCCCGCATTTCCCCCGCAGTTTTGGCCTGCGGATACATCAAGAAACCAATCGGCGGCTGATCCGAACCCGGCAGGGGAACATCGTGGCCCTGATTATAGGCGATCCAGTTGGTTTCCCAGGCGCCAAACAAGGTCTTGTGCGCCGCTTCGACCTTGGGGTCATTCAGCGGCAGGTTGCCCGGCGGTTCCTCCAGCACAACTTTGCGCACGTCGGCCGGATCAACCGGCACCCAGCCCCAATTGGATAGATAGACCTCCGCCCGGCAATGCTGCGCTTTGGTAATGACTGCCGCGTTGGCCCCCAGGCTCTTATAACCGAACTTCGACGGAGCAACCCGGATCCCGTATAGATCGCGCGCCGGAATTCCGGAAGCCCGGGCCATCCCGACATAGAGCGCGTTCAGATCGGCACATTTGCCGCCGAGATTGCCGGTCCGCAGCATGAAAGAAATGTCGCCCAGGCCGCATCCGAGCGTCTTTGGATCGCGGAAGGTATTGACGACGACCCATTCGTAAAGCCGCCGCGCCTTTTCCTCATCGGTCTTGGCACCCGCGACGATCTTGTCAGCGGTCTGTTTGACGATACCGTCTGTTGGAATGAGCTTGGTCGGGCTCAGAAACAAGGTCCGCTCAGCCGCGCTTAAAGGCGTTGGCTGCCCCGGCTTGGCAAGATCGACAGACCGGTCACGCGTGGCCACACGGCTGATGATTTGCACCGAGGGAGCCCCATCATCCTGAGACCATTCGACATGCAGCATCCTGGTGTCGTAACGGCCGGCCCGCAGCGCCGTCGCCTTGCCATTGGAGACTTTCCATTCGTCCCCCATCGGACGAATCCAATCGCTTGCGGTGACCGAGGGCAAAGGGATCCAGGCTTGCGCCATGCCCTGCGGTGTCAAAATGTCGATTTGCGTCGTGACTTCGAATTTGCGCCACGCCCCCGGCTCGGGCTTGAAGACATAGCTGGCATCGGCCGCGCTCCCGATACGGGGCGACATCACGGCCGCAACCGAAAGAGCCAGGCCGCCCTTCAGAAAATCCCGCCGTTCAAATGTCATGGAACTCTCCCAGTCCAATTCTAGAACTATTGACCTTGCCTCCAACTTTCATCCAGATGCAACGAGAGTCCAGGAGATGTCTGATGGATTTCACCGGACGCCATGTCGTGATTACCGGTGCATCGACCGGCATTGGCCGCGCAACGGCAACCAAGGTTGCCGCACGGGGCGGAAGGGTGACGCTGATCGCGCGCCGCGCCGAACTGCTGGAAGCGGTCAAGCGCGAGCTGGGTGAAGGCGCGGCCTGGGCCGCAGCCGATGTCGGCGACAAGGCGCAGTTGATGGCCGCACTCGACGCCGCCGTGACGCAGAACGGGCCGATCGACGGGTTATTCCTCAACGCCGCCTACGTCGGCAGCTTCGTCCCGGTCTGGGAATATGAGGACGAACCGTTGGAAAAGGCCCTGCAGGTGAACCTCAAGGCGCCGTTCTGGGCGATCCGCCATGTCCTGCCGGCGATGATGAAGCGCGGCAAAGGATCGATCCTCGTCACCGGCAGCCTCGCCTCGGAACGCGGGATGGCAGGCAATTTCGGCTATCTCGCCAGCAAGCATGCTGTGCTCGGCCTAGCCCGTGCCGTGGCGATCGAGGCGGCGGCAAGCGGCGTGCGCTGCAACTGCATCGTTCCCGGATTCATCGCAACGTCCATGCTGGAGTCGGTTCCGCCGCAAGCCATGGCGGCAATAGCGACGCGCACGCCGCAGGGGCGCGTCGGCAAGCCGGAAGAGGTGGCCGAAGTCGCCGCTTTCTTGTTGTCCGACGCCGCCAGCCACGTCACCGGACAGAGCTGGGCGGTCGATGGCGGGTTGCTTGGAACCTTGATGCTTTAGGTTCATCCCCCGCGGGAGTAGAGGCGCCGCGCCGAAGCGTTTGCGTAGGCGGGCAGCCGGGATACGCTTTTTTGCGATGCGCGATTGCACCACTGCCTCACCCCGGCAGCGTCTCGGCGGCGACTGCGGTGCGCGCGGTTTGTGCGCTTCGCGGCGTCGAGAAGCGGTGGCTCCACGCGATGCTCGGAACTTCGACAAAGCGATAGAGCAGCGCGGCCGAAAGAATCGAGAGGATCGGCACGGCGATGACCACGCGCAACAGCGTGACCTCGGCGCGGAATGCGTAGAGCACGCTGAACAGCACGATGAAATGAATGAGATAGAGGCTGTAGGAAATCTTGCCCAGCCATCGGAACACAGTGGTGTCGAGCGCGCGCCCGACCCAGGGGACGAACGCCGCCGCTCCGACGAGAACCACCGCGCCGGTTTGCTCCACGAACCGCCAGATTTCGCCGGCGCCGAATTGCCAGATGGCGTTGAGCGCGATCAAGGCGAGGCACAGGGTCGCGGTTTGCAACAAAATCGGCAGGCGCCGGACAGCCTGCGTCAGCCAGGCCCTGTGCTGCGCCATCAGCGCGCCGACGACGAACAGCCACAGATAGCTCAGCGTCGTGGCGAACGAGGTGAGAAACGGAAAGTCCCGCGGATCGATGCGTGCGGCCCAGTCGCCGACCAGCGCGAGCGCCAGCGCGACCAGCACGCTCGCGATGGCGGAGCGGCGAATGGCGAGGATGAGCAGGGGGAAAATCAGCGATGCATGCATCTCCACGACGAGCGACCACACCGGCGTGTCGATGAAATTGTTGCCGGCGCTCGCCATGAGAAAGACGTGGTCGAAGACGATCGTCCAGTTGAGCGGGCGGTTCCAGAATTGCGCCGACCAGTCGCTCAAGCCGGTGAGCGGGCCGCTCGACAGCGCCGACATCAGTATCGCGCCGATCGTCACGGCGACGAGATAGGTCGGATAGATGCGGAACACGCGCCGGACGGCGAATTGCCCATAGGTCAGGGATTTCCCGCCCCAGAAGGGCAGCGACAGCACAAAGCCGCTCAGGGTGAAGAAGACGAGCACGAATTCGGGGCCGTCCCACAGGACGTGGATGGGGGAATTGCCCAGAATGCGCATCAATGCGGTGTCCGCCGGCCGCTGATAGACGGACCAGAACATCGGAAAGGCCACAAGGCAGTGATGAAACACCACGATCAGCGCCGCCAGACCGCGAAGCGAATCCAGAGAATCGATGCGGTTGGTCTTCATCGCATGGTGTCCCGCGTGTCTCGTGCCGGCAGGCCCGGCCCGCTGTTTCTGCCAAAACCGGAAAGCCCGCCAGGAGCCCCGTCGCTTTTAGGGGGAGCCGGAGAGGTTCTCAAGGTGCAGGCGCGTCCCTTGGCAAAGGCCGGCCTGCCGGCCGGCGTCTCGCCCGCCGTTAACTTTAACTTTTGGCAATCCCGGCGGCGACGGCGGGGCCGCGTCTTGTACCCCATGCCGTTTTAGGGAATCTTCCGGCGCCATCGAATGGGTTTGTATATAGAGCGCCGCTGCGGCGCGGATTTCCAAGGCTGGAGGATATGCCAATAATAACGCTTCCGAATTCGCGTCCGCAGACCGTCGCACAGTCCGCCTCCGCTCCGATCCTTTCGGTCATTATTCCTACCTTCAATGAGGCGCAGAACGTTGCCGAGCTGGTGGCGCGGCTCGAACGCGTGTTGGACGGCGTGCAATGGGAAGCGATCATCGTCGATGACAATTCGCCCGACGGGACGTCGGCGGTGGCCAAGGCCATCGCGGTCAGGAATCCGCGGGTGCGGTGCCTGCGCCGATTGGGCCGGCGCGGTCTCGCAGGTGCCTGCCTCGAAGGTATTCTGTCTTCGAGCGCGCCCTATGTCGCCGTCATGGATGGCGATCTGCAACACGATGAAGCGCTGCTGCCGCGCATGCTGAAGCGCCTGACGGACGACGAGGCCGGCCTGGTCGTCGGCAGCCGTTATGTCGCGGGAACGGCCGGGGACGGTTTCGACAGCAGCCGCGGCGCCTACAGCCACACGGCGACCGGCCTGGCGCGACATCTGCTCGGCACCGATCTGAGCGATCCGATGAGCGGATTCTTCATGGTACGCCGCGAGAGTGTCGAGCAGGTCGCCGACCGTTTGTCTCCCATCGGCTTCAAGATACTTCTCGATCTCGTGCTTACCGCGCAGGGGCGGCTGCGCGTGGTCGAGGAGCCCTATACGTTCCGTTCGCGTCATGCGGGCGAGAGCAAATTCGATCTGCGCATCGGGCTCGAATTCATCGGGCTTCTGCTGGCCAAGCTCACCGGCGGCGTGGTCGATTTGCGGTTCCTGATTTTTGCGCTGGTGGGAACGACCGGGCTTGCCGTCAATCTCGTCGCCCTGAAGATCGCGCTTGCGAGTTATCTGCTGCCGTTCCCGGCGGCGCAGAGTGCGGCGACGTTCGCGGCGCTGATCAGCAACTTCCTGCTGAACAATGCGACCACCTATCGCGATCGCCGTTTGCACGGCCTGTCGCTGATCACCGGTTTCATGGGCTTTTGTGTAATCGGTGCCGCCGGCGCGATCAGCAATGTCGGGCTGGCGACATGGCTTTATTCCGAGCATTCGGTGTGGTGGGTCGCCGGTGCTGCGGGCTCCATCATGGGCGCCCTGTGGAACTATCTGATGTCGAGCCAATTCGTCTGGCGTACGCGCTAGCGTGAGTATGGGGGGCGCGGGGGTGCGCGGCTGGGGACCCGCCGGTCGCGGGGGGGCCGTCGCAATGGGAATCGTTCGGGGGCGTGCCTGGGCGGCCTTCATGGCCGCCGCTGCTGCGGCGATTCTCGTCATTCCGATCTGGGCCAGTGCGCTGCCGGCCATGCCGGACCTTCCCGCCCATTTGGCGTGTTTCTATCTGCTGTCGGGCGGCATCAAGAATCCGCAACTCGCACATTTCTACCGAATCGATTGGCAGTTCATCCCCAATCTTGCGTCGGAGATCGCGGTACCCTTTCTCGCCCGCTTCGTCGGCCTCGTTGCGGCGACGAAGATATTTCTGAGTGCGGCCGTGGCCCTTTGGGTGCTGGGCGCAGCATGGATTCAGCGTGCCCTGTTCGGCCGTGTCGGAATTGCGTCGGTGCTGGCCGCCTTCTTTGCCTACAACGCCAATTTTTTCTGGGGCTTTCTCAACTATGATTTCGCCGTGGGGCTGGGCCTTGTGTGCTTCGCGGCATGGATCGCGAGCGCGGGCTGGCCGCGCCTGTTGCGTCTCGTCACGTTCGCGGCCGCCGTCACGATCGTCTATTTCTGCCATGTGTTCGCGGTTGCCGTGCTGCTTTTGATGATCGGCTGTTACGAGCTGGAACTTCTGATCCGCGCAAACGCCATCTTCTCGCGGCGCGCGCTTGCGAGCCTCGCCGATTTGTTCTTGGTGTCTTTCCCGGCTGCAGCGGCGTTCGTTTTGTTGAAACCGGCGTTTGCGGATGGCGGTCATCTCGAATTCAACATACTCTCGACATGGGACGACCGGGTGGGCGCCGCGCTCCAAACTTATTTCGACCACCCCGCCTATGTCATCCTGGCCGCGCTTGCCGCGTTGTGGGGGGTGGGTTTGTGGCGGGGCTGGCTGCGCCTGCATCCCTCGATGCGAACATTGTTGATTGTGTTGGCGGCATGCGTCGTTTTCATGCCGGAATGGGCGCTGGGCGGATGGGGCGTCGATTTGCGGATTCCGGCCATATTCGGTGCGGTCGCATTTGCGGCGGCCGATATGCGTCTGCCGCCGCGTTGGCAAGGGTTGCTTGCCGGTGCAGCTTTGGCCGGCCTCGCTTGGTGCGCGGCTGCGGCATGCGGCAATTGGCAGTATTATGACCGTCAATATGCCGAGTTTCGTGCAGCCATCGAACACATCCCGCAGGGAACGAGATTCATGACAGCGCTCGACGGCGATGCCATGGGATTGGCGTCCGACGAACCTTACTGGCACATGGCCGAATTCGCCATCATCGACCGGCACGGTTTTACGCCGCTTCTGTTCACGACGGCCGGCCAGCATGTCGTGCGCCTTCAGCCGGCATTCCAGGGCGTTGCCGCATCGAACGCCCAGCAGGGTTCTCCGCCCGACGTGGGCGAGCTGGACGATCTGGCCGCCAACCAGGTCGACGGCGATCCCGACATTCCCGAAAGCTATCCCTATCTGATGTTGTTCCAGTGCCATTACGACGAAGTCGTCGTCATCCGGCTGGGCGGCAAGCCGAGCCCCGTGCCCGATCTGCTGCGCCTGCGCCATCGCGGCAGCTTCTTCGACCTCTATGACGTCGCGCGCGACGATTCCTGTCCCCGGCAATGAGCGTCCGCCTCGCGCGCGCACTCGACAAATTCGCCGCTGCGGCCCCCGGCATTCTCCTCGCGCTGCTGATTGTGGTTTGCGTCGCCGCATTGTGGCGCGTCATCGCCGCGATCGGTCTGCACGTTCCGTTCGATCCCAATGAAGGCTGGAACGCCTATCATGCGGCCGCCGCAATGGCAGGGCGGGCGCTCTATCCCGACGCGCCCAGCTATATGGTCGACAATTATCCGCCATTGTCCTTCTACATCGTCGGCGCGCTCGGCCGCCTGACCGGCGACGCCATCGTGGCGGGGCGCATTGTTTCCGTGCTGTCGTTTTTCGCCGTCGCCGCAGGCATTGCCCGGACGGCACGGATCATGGGGTGCCGCGCGATCGACGCGGGCCTCGCGGCCGTTCTGTTCATGAGCTGTCTGCTGGTGGGTTCGGACTATGTCGGCATGGACGATCCCCAGCTCCTCGGGCATGCGCTCGGCATGGCGGGCGTCGTCGTCGTGATGCAAGGGCGGCGTCCGCGATCGCTCGTGTGGGGCGCAGCGCTTCTCACGGCCGCGCTGTTCGTGAAGCACAATCTGGTGGCGCAACCGCTCGCTCTCGCGGCGTGGCTTTTGCTCTACGACCGGCGCAATGGCGCACGGTTCGTCACGGCCGGTGTTTTGTTGTCGCTGGCCGGACTCGCGGCGTTCCGGCTCGGGTTCGGCTCGGACCTGCTTTCGCACCTGGTTTCGCCGCGCAACTATTCCTTCGTGCTGCTGGCGGACAATGTCGGACGCTGGCTCGATTGGGGCGCCGTTCCGCTGGCGATCCTGGCCGTGCTGCTCGCTGTTCACGGCAAGGACAAGTACGTCGTGTTTTGCGCGCTCTACGCCGGCATAGCGCTCGTGCTGGGCGTGGCATTTGCGGGCGGAGCGGGCGTAGATGCGAATGTGTTCTTTGATGCGGATATCGCTTTGGCGCTGGGTTGCGCGCTCGCGTTCAACCGCTTCGCGAAATCCGGCGTGCTATGGCCGGCGATGACCGCGCTCGCGCTCGTGCCGCCGCTCCTTGTCGCGGTGTATCTCGCATATGACGACGACTGGCGCGATCCCGATTTCTGGCTGCATCCGATGGCGGACGACGCCGCCACGGCCCATGACGACATTGCGTTCCTTGCGCGCCATCACGGCCGCGCAATGTGTGAGTCGCTTGCGTTGTGCTATTGGGCGGGCAAGGGGGCGGAAATCGATATGTTCAATACGCAGCAGCAATACATCGCGCATGCGCGCAGCGATGACGATCTCGTTCGCAAAATAAATGCGCGTAGCTTCGCGGTCGTGCAGATCGATGCGCTGGAGCCGTTTGCGCTGACCCCGCGCATCCGCGCCGCCCTTCTCGGCGCCTATCACATCGACCATAGCGACGACGACGGCGTCTTCCTGGTGCCGCGGTGAGGGGGCCCTTGCAGATGATATCGGACGCCTCGCGCAGGAGCTGTCGGGCGGAGGCGAGCTGTCGTTGACTGCACCGATCCAATGGCAGAGTTGCGCCAGAAGAGGAAAATTCGCTTCGAGGGCCGGTGCAGAATTCAAAATATTTTCAACGGGCGCTATTTCCCATAATGGCCATTATTAGAACACACGGGCTAAAACGGGGGCAGATGTTTTGAGGGCGACGGCGGGCATGGCCGCCCGGAACGCTCGCTCTTGATCCTGATCAATGTGAGCGTGAAGCGGTTCACGTAACCTTACCGAAAATGGAGGCTGCAAATGCCGCACAGGGTCAATAGACATTTCTACGCCAATTGGGCGAAGGAACG
>JBAVOL010000028.1:0-77089 GCA_049692035.1 Rhizomicrobium sp. | reverse complement strand
TGGTGATGCCGGGCGACAATGTGTCGATCGAAGTCGAGCTGATCGTGCCGATCGCGATGGAAGAGAAGCTGCGCTTCGCCATCCGCGAAGGCGGCCGCACCGTCGGCTCCGGCGTCGTCGCAAAAATCATAAAATAATTCAGCATCGCCGCGGCAACGAGCCGAATTGGAGAACAAGAACATGCAAGGCCAAAATATTCGAATTCGGCTCAAGGCCTTCGATCACCGCATTCTCGATCACTCCACGCGGGAGATCGTGAACACGGCCAAACGGACCGGCGCGCAAGTGCGCGGCCCCATCCCTCTGCCGACCGGCATCGAACGCTTTACTGTGAACCGTTCGCCGCATGTCGACAAAAAAAGCCGCGAACAATTTGAAATCCGGACTCACAAACGGCTTCTCGACATCATCGACCCCACGCCGCAAACCGTCGACGCGCTGATGAAGCTCGACCTTGCGGCCGGCGTCGACGTCGAGATCAAGCTTTAAAGGAGTAACCGCGCGATGCGCACAGGCGTCATCACGCAAAAGCTCGGCATGACGCGCCTCTTTCTGGAGGACGGCCGGCACGTGCCCGTCACGGTCCTGAAGCTGGATGGCTGTCAGGTCGTGGCCAAGCGCACCGAAGAGCGGGACGGCTATACTGCCGTTCAACTCGGTTCGGGCTTTGCGAAAACCAAGAATGTCAACAAGGCCGAGCGTGGGCAATTCGCGCAAGCCGAAGTCGAGCCGAAGAAGAAGCTGGCGGAATTCCGCGTCGACGCGGAAAACCTGCTCGATGTCGGCGACCTGATTCTCGCCGATCACTTCGTCCCCGGCCAGAAGGTCGATGTGACGGGTATCACCATCGGTCGCGGTTTCACGGGTGCGATGAAGCGGTGGAATTTCCGTGGCCTCGAAGCGAGCCACGGTGTCTCGATTTCGCATCGTTCGCTGGGCGGTACGGGCGGACGCCAGGATCCGGGCCGGACGTTCAAGAACAAGAAGATGCACGGTCATTACGGCGTCGATCGCGTTACCACGCAGAACCTGGAAGTGGCGAAAGTCGATGTCGAGCGCGGCCTGATCATGATCAGGGGTGCGGTGCCGGGCAGCAAGGGCGGTTGGGTGATGATCCGCGATGCGGCGAAGCATCCGCGGCCCAAGGAAGCGCCGGTACCGGCATCGGTCAGGAAGGCCGAGAAAACGGCGCCGGCTGCAGAACCCCAGGGGGCAGAAGGCTAATATGAAGACCAAGGTCCTCAATCTGGATGCCAACGACGCGGGCGAGATCGAACTCAATGATTCGATCTTCGGTCTGGAACCGCGCCGCGATCTCATCCAGCGCGTTGTCGTGTGGCAATTGGCCAAACGGCGCGCCGGCACGCACAAGGTTTTGACTCGCGCCGAAATCAACCGCACCAAGAAGAAAATGTACAAGCAGAAGGGGACGGGCCAGGCCCGCCACGGCGCGCGGTCGGCGCCGCTGTTCGTCGGCGGCGCGAAGGCCATGGGCCCGGTGCAGCACAGCCATGAATTCGACCTGCCGAAGAAGGTGCGCGCGCTCGGATTGCGGCATGCGCTGTCTTCGAAAGCGAAAGCGGGCGCGATTGTCGTCCTCGACGCGGCGAAGTCGGCTCAGGTCAAGACGAAGGATCTGGCAGCGCAGTTGGGCAGGCTGGGCGCGGAAAACGCGCTCGTCATCGACGGCGAGTTCGACAGGAACTTCTCGCTCAGCGCGCGCAACCTCGCGGGCGTGGCGCTCCTGCCGGCAGCCGGGCTGAACGTCTACGACATCCTGAAGCGCGACAAGCTTGTGCTGACGACGGCAGCGGTCAAGCTGATCGAGGAGCGGCTGTCATGAACAGCTACGACGTTATTCTTTCGCCGGTCATCACGGAAAAGGCAACGAAGCTGACCGAGGTGAACCAGGTCGTGTTTCGCGTGTCGCTCGACGCGACGAAGCCGGCGATCGCCAAGGCGATCGAGACGCTCTTCAAGGTCAAGGTGAAGGCGGTGAATACGGTGCGCGTGAAGGGCAAGAAGAAGCTCTTCAAGGGCAAAGCGTTCAATCGCAGCGATTTCAAGAAAGCGGTCGTGACCCTCGAAGAGGGTTTCCAGATCGACATTACGACGGGACTCTGATCCATGGCGCTCAAGCAATATAAGCCGACGACGCCGGGGCAGCGCCAATTGGTGCTGATCGACCGCTCGCAACTTCACAAGGGCGACCCGGTCAAGAGCCTGACCGAAGGTCAGACGCGTCACGGCGGCCGCAACAACACGGGCCGGGTGACGGTGCGCTGGCAGGGCGGCGGTCACAAGCAGCGTTACCGCATTGTGGACTTCAAGCGCCGCAAGGTCGACGTTCCGGCCCAGGTCGAGCGCATCGAATACGATCCCAACCGCACCGCCTTCATTGCGCTGATCAAATACAAGGACGGCGAACTCGCTTATATTCTGGCGCCGCAGCGCCTTGCGGCAGGCGACACCGTGATCGCCGGTGACAAGGTCGACGTGAAGCCGGGAAATTCGATGCCGCTCGCGGCAATGCCGGTCGGTACGATAGTCCACAATATCGAGATGAAGCCGGGCAAGGGCGGTCAGATCGCGCGCTCCGCCGGAACGTACGCGCAATATCTCGGCCGCGATGCGGGTTACGCGATTCTTCGGCTCAATTCGGACGAAGTCCGCCGCGTGCCGCTCACCTGCCGCGCCACCGTCGGTGCCGTGTCGAACCCCGATCACATGAACGAAGTGATCGGCAAGGCCGGCCGCAACGTCTGGAAGGGCAAACGGCCCTCGGTGCGCGGCACGGCGATGAATCCGATCGACCATCCTCATGGCGGCGGCGAAGGCCGCACCAAAGGCGGCCGCCATCCGGTCACGCCATGGGGCAAGCCAACCAAGGGCGCCAAGACGCGCAGCAATAAGCGCACGACGAAGTTCATCGTGCGTTCGCGCCACGCCAAGAAGACGCAAGGGTAGATGAGAAGATGACGCGTTCGGTTTGGAAAGGCCCGTTCGTCGATGGCTATCTGCTCAAGAAAGCAGAAGCCACGCGTACCTCGGGACGCAAGGAAGTGATCAAGACCTGGTCGCGGCGCTCGACGGTCTTGCCGCAATTCGTCGGTCTCACATTCGGCGTCTATAACGGGCGCAAGCACATCCCGGTGCTGGTGACCGAAGACATGGTCGGCCACAAGCTCGGCGAATTCTCGCCGACGCGCACGTTCTACGGCCATTCCGCAGACAAGAAGGCGAAGAGGTCATAGAGATGGGCAAGGTCGCACTCCCCCGCGCCCTCGCGGACACGCAGGCCAAGGCCATCGGCCGGATGCTCCGGACGAGCCCGCGCAAGCTCAATCTCGTCGCGCAATCGATCCGCGGCAAGAGCGCCGAGCAGGCGCTTAACGAACTGACGTTTTCGCCCAAGCGCATTGCAAAGGCGGTGAAGAAGGTTCTGCAATCGGCGATCGCCAATGCGGAAAACAATCACGATCTCGATGTCGACGATCTCGTCGTCGCTGAAGCCAGCGTCGGCAAGAACCTCGTCATGAAGCGCTTTCATGCGCGCGCCCGCGGCCGTGGCGCCCGCGTCGAGCGGCCGTTCTCCCAGGTGACCATCGTGGTCGAGGAACGGCGCGAGGAGAAGGCGGCCGAAAAGCCCAAGGCCGGAAACAAGCGGGCGCGAAAGCCCACAGCAACGAAGCCGTCGAATACGGCGAAGGAGACGGCCTGATGGGTCAGAAAGTCAATCCGATCGGCTTGCGCCTCGGCGTCAACCGCACCTGGGATTCGCGCTGGTACGCCGGCAAGCGCGAATACGGCAAGCTGCTCCAGGAAGACATCAAGATTCGCGATCATCTGAGCGAACGGCTGAAGCAGGCCGGCGTGTCGCGCATCGTCATCGAACGGCCGCACAAGAAGTGCCGCATCACGATTCATTCGGCGCGTCCCGGAGTCGTGATCGGCAAGAAGGGCGCCGACATCGAAAAGCTGAAGAACGAAGTGCAGCGCTACACGGCCGACGAAGTGCATCTCAACATCGTCGAAATCAGGAAGCCAGAAATCGACGCGAAGCTCGTCGCCGAAAACATTGCCCAGCAGCTCGAGCGCCGCGTGGCGTTCCGCCGTGTGATGAAGCGCGCGGTTCAATCCGCGATGCGGCTCGGCGCGCTCGGCATCCGCATTACCTGCGGCGGCCGGCTCGGCGGCGCGGAGATCGCCCGCGTGGAATGGTATCGCGAAGGCCGCGTGCCGCTGCACACGTTGCGTGCCGATATCGATTACGGGGTCGCAACCGCCAAGACGACCTACGGCACGTGCGGCGTAAAGGTCTGGATATTCAAGGGTGAGATCATGGAGCACGATCCGATGGCGAACGACAAGCGCCAGGCGGAGGCTTCCGATCCCAATCGTGGCGGCCAGCAACGTCAGCAGCCCGCAGCGGCGCAGTAACGGACACCTGTCATGCTTCAACCGAAACGGACGAAATTCCGCAAACAGCACAAGGGCCGCATCCATGGCGCGGCAAAGGGTGGAACCGCGCTCAATTTCGGCGCTTTCGGCCTCAAGGCGACCGAGCCCGAACGCATCACTGCGCGCGAGATCGAAGCCGCGCGCCGCGCCATCACGCGCCACATGAAGCGTGCGGGCCGCGTCTGGATTCGCGTGTTCCCGGATGTGCCGGTGTCGAAGAAGCCCGCCGAAGTGCGCATGGGCTCGGGCAAGGGCGCGCCGGAATATTGGGTGGCCAAGATCAAGCCGGGCCGGATACTGTTCGAGATCGACGGCGTCGACCACGAAACAGCGAGGGAAGCGATGCGGCTGGGTGCTGCGAAGCTTTCCATTGCCACCCGATTTATCGCGCGCCTTGCTCTGTAAGCGGACCAAAGACGATGGCGAAAAAGAAAATCACGATCGACGATATTCGCGGCAAGACCGCGGACGAATTGGGCGAGCAGCTCGTGAAGCTCAAGAAAGAGCAGTTCAATCTGCGTTTCCAGCGGGCGAACGGTCAGCTCGAGAACACGGGCCGGGTTCGTTCGGTGCGCAAGGAAATCGCGCGCATCGAGACGGTTTTGACCGAGCAGCGCCGCAAGGCCGGCTGAGGACGGAAGGAAGAAGAATATGCCGAAGCGCGTGCTGCAGGGCGTCGTCGTCAGCGACAAGAATGCCAAGACCGTGGTCGTGAAGGTGGAACGGCGGTTCACTCATCCGGTGATGGGCAAGACCGTCAGGCGGTCGAAGAAATATCACGCCCATGACGAGAACAGCGAATTCAAGGTGGGCGATAGCGTCCGCATCCAGGAATGCCGCCCGCTTTCCAAGCTGAAATCCTGGGAAGTCGTCGGCCGTGCAGGCAAGGAATAAGGCGCGTTCGCGTCGGGAGTTTGATTCATGATCCAGATGCAGACCGAGCTCGAGGTGGCCGACAATTCCGGCGCCCGCCGCGTGATGTGCATCAAGGTGCTGGGCGGTTCGCGCCGTCGCTACGCAAGCGTCGGCGACACCATCGTTGTCAGCATCAAGGAAGCCATTCCGCGCGGACGCGTGAAGAAGGGCGAAGTGGTCAAGGCCGTCGTCGTGCGTACGGCGCACGGCGTGCGCCGTCCCGACGGCAGCCTGATCCGCTTCGACACCAACGCGGCCGTGCTCGTCAACAACCAGGGCGAGCCGATCGGCACGCGCATCTTCGGGCCGGTGACGCGCGAGCTCAGGGCGAAGAACCACATGAAGATCATTTCGCTTGCGCCGGAGGTGCTGTGATGGGCGCGAATATCAAGAAGGGCGACCGCGTGATCGTCACGACCGGACGCGACAAGGGCAAGAAGGGCGAAGTGTTGAAGGTGTTCCCGAAGGAAGCCCGCGCGCTCGTCACCGGCATCAACCTCGTCAAGCGTCATCAGCGCCAATCGGCGAAGGTGCAGGGCGGGATCGTCAGCAAGGAAGCGCCGGTCCATCTGTCGAACCTCGCCCATATCGATCCGCAGTCGGGCGCCGCGACGCGCATTGGAATCAAGGTTCTCGGCGACGGCCGCAAGGTCCGTTTTGCGAAGAAGTCCGGTGAGGTCATCGATGTCTGACAAAGGCCAGAAGCAGCCGCGCGCCAAGAAGGCGAAAGCGGAAGCCGCGAAGACGGCGGACGCCGTCGTGGCGGCCGCCATCGAAGAGGTTCGCGATCCGAACTACGTGCCGCGCTTCAAGACGCGCTACAACGAGGTCGTGCGGCCCGAATTGATGAAGGAATTCGGCTACAAGAATGCACTGCAGGTGCCGCGCATCGAAAAGGTCGTGTTGAACATCGGCGCGGGCGAGGCGGCGGGCGACCAGAAGAAGATTCAGGCGGCGTTGAACGATCTGACGGCGATTGCCGGCCAGAAGGGCGTGCTCACGCGGGCCAAGAAGGCGATCGCGACGTTCAAGATTCGCGAAGGTCTGCCGATCGGCGTGAAGGTCACGCTCAGGAAGGACCGCATGTACGAATTCCTGGACCGCCTCGTAACGATGGCGCTGCCGCGCGTGCGCGACTTCCGCGGCCTCAACGGCAAGAGCTTCGACGGCCGCGGCAACTACGCCATGGGGCTCAAGGAGCACATCGTCTTCGTCGAGATCGACTACGACAAGACGGAAACGGTGTGGGGCATGGACATTATCATCAACACATCTGCGAAGACCGACGCGGAAGCAAAAGCGCTTCTCAAGGGCTTCCAGTTTCCGTTCATGAATTGAGGCGAGACGAGCATGGCGAAGACAAGCCAGATCAACCGGAACAAGAAGCGCGAGAAGCTGGTGGCGCGCTTTGCCGCCAAGCGCGCCGCGCTCAAGGCCAGGACCGAAGACATGTCGGTTCCGCCCGAAGAGCGCTTCGCGGCGCATCTGAAACTCGCCAAACTGCCGCGTAACTCGTCGAAGACGCGCATTCATCACCGCTGCGAACTGTCGGGCCGCGCCAAGGGTTATTATCGCAAGCTCAAGCTGTCGCGCATTGCACTTCGACAATTGGCGAATTTCGGCCAGGTCCCCGGTATGACCAAGGCGAGCTGGTAAGGAAGGAAAAGAAAATGGCGATCACGGATCCCATTGGCGATCTTCTGACGCGCATCCGCAACGGCCAGATGCGGGGTATGGCGAAGATTCATTCGCCGAACTCGCGCCAGCGCACGCGCGTGCTTGATGTTCTGCAGGCGGAAGGCTTCATTCGCGGCTATTTGGAAGTCGAAACCGGGGGCCGGCGCGAGCTCGAGATCGAGCTCAAATATCATGAAGGCCGGCCTGTCATCCGCGACCTGAAGCGGGTGTCGACTCCGGGGCGGCGCGTCTATGCGTCGGTAAAGGAGTTGAAGCCGCACAGGAGCGGTCTTGGTGTTTCGATCGTTTCCACGCCGCAGGGCGTGATGACGGATATGGCGGCCCGGGAAAAGAATGTTGGCGGCGAAGTCCTCTGCCAGGTGTTCTAAGGGCATGGAATTGGGAGTGCATTGATGTCCCGTATCGGCAAAAAGCCCATCGCCCTGCCCAAGGGCGTCACCGCCACGGTCGAAGGTCAGACCGTGAAGGTGAAGGGTCCGAAAGGCGAGCTGAGGGTGAACCTCGTCAACGACGTCGATGCGAGCATCGGCCCCGATGGCGTGACGGTATCCCCGCGCGAGGGTGCCGAACGCGCGCGCCAGATGTGGGGCCTGAGCCGTACGCTGGTGAACAACCTCGTGGTCGGCGTCACGCAAGGCTTCACGCAGAAGCTCGAGATCAACGGCGTCGGCTATCGCGCGGCGGTGCAGGGCAAGAACCTGCAGCTGCAACTCGGTTTCAGCCATGACGTTGCCTACCCGATTCCGGATGGAATCAGCATCGTATGCGAGAAGCCGACGATGATCGCGGTGTCGGGCATCGACAAGCAGCTGGTCGGCCAGGTTTCGGCTGAGATCCGCTCCTATCGTCCGCCGGAGCCCTACAAGGGCAAGGGCGTGAAATATGCGGGGGAATATATCCTGCGCAAGGAAGGCAAGAAGAAGTAAGGCCATGACAGGCGAGATATCTCTTTTCGAGCGGCGCAAGAAACGCACGCGCTATCGCATCGCGCAGACCGCGGGTGGCCGGCCGAGGCTTTCGGTCTTCCGCTCGGGGCGGCACATCTACGCGCAGGTCATCGACGACACCTTGGCCGTGACGGTCGCTGTCGCCTCGACGAACGAAAAGGACGGCAAGCTGGCCAAGACGTGGAACGTCGAGGCTGCGGTCGCCGTCGGCAAGCGCATCGCAGAGCGCGCGCTTGCCAAGGGCGTGAAACATGTCGTGTTCGACCGCGGCGGCTACATCTATCACGGGCGCGTCAAGGCGCTGGCGGAGGCTGCCCGCGAAGGCGGCCTCAAGTTCTGAGCAAAGGAAGCGGCATATGGCGCGTGAACCCAGACAACGCGAGCGCGAAGAGCGCGACAACGAATTCATCGACAAACTTGTCCACATCAATCGCGTGGCCAAGGTGGTGAAGGGTGGCCGCCGTTTCGGCTTTGCGGCGCTCGTCGTTGTCGGCGACCAGCGGGGCCGGGTCGGTTTCGGTCACGGCAAGGCGCGCGAAGTTCCCGAAGCGATCCGCAAGGCGACGGACGCCGCCAAACGCGCCATGATCCGCGTGCCGCTGAAGGATGGGCGCACGCTGCATCATGAGACACGCGGCCATCATGGCGCGGGCAAGGTCGTTGTGCGCCCGGCGCCGGCCGGTACCGGCATCATCGCGGGCGGTCCGATGCGCGCGGTGTTCGAATCGCTCGGCGTTGGCGATGTCGTCGCAAAATCGCTCGGCACGTCGAACCCCTACAACATGGTGCGCGCGACGTTCGACGCCCTGAAGCTTCAACAATCGCCCCGTATGGTGGCGCAACGCCGCGGACGCAGCGTGAGCGAGATCATTTCCCGCCGTGAAGGCGCATCCAAGGGCGAGCAGATCGCAGCAGGAAACTAGGTCATGGCCCCGCCGAAGAAGAGACCCGTGAAGACGAAGACCGCGAAGCCCGCCGGCCCGACGGTCACCGTACGCCAGATTAGAAGCGCCAACCGCAAACCGGAAATCCAGGCCGCGACGTTGCGAGGGTTAGGCCTCGGCAAGCTCCACCGCACCCGTACGCTCGAAGATACGCCATCCGTGCGCGGCATGATCCGTGCCGTGCAGCACCTCGTCGAGATCGTCAAGGATTGAGGCCCATGAAACTGAACGAGATCAGCAACAATCCCGGCGCGCACAAGCGCAAGCTGAAAGTCGGGCGCGGCTCCAGTTCGGGGCTCGGCAAGACATCGGGGCGCGGCGTCAAGGGCGCCAAGGCGCGTACCGGTACGAAGGTCTATGGTTTCGAGGGCGGCCAGATGCCCCTCTACATGCGGCTGCCCAAGCGCGGCTTCAACAACATCTTTGCCAACGATTTCGGTGAAGTGAATCTGGGGCGCATCCAGAAGGCGATCGACGCCAAAAAGCTCGATGCCTCGCAAAAAATCACGACGGAAGTGCTCGAAAAGGCCGGTGTCGCGCGTGCCGGCAAGGACGGCATCCGCCTGCTCGGCTCGGGCACGTTGATGGCAAGGCTCGACATCGAGATCGCCGGCGCTTCGGCAAGTGCGCGGGCCGCGGTCGAGAAGGCCGGCGGCACGATCGTCACGACCTTCAAGAAGCCGGTCTATATGAACAAGAAGGGTCAACCGGGCAAAAAGGCTCAGCGTCGGGCCAAAGCCGCGGAAAAGAAAGCCGCGCGCGCCGCCGTTTGATCCCTATATAATGGGTTTGGCGGCTTCGATCCGCCCGAACGGACCACGGAGCCTCCGATCCATTTGGGTCTGACGGCAGGCAGCCAAGGGTCTATCGCGACTGCGCACTGGGAGTGGAGCATGGCTTCGGCAGCCGAACAATTGGCGGCGCATTTTAATTTCAGCAATTTCGGCAAAGCGACCGAATTGCGCCAGCGTGTCTTTTTCACGCTGGGCATGCTCGTCATTGCGCGACTGGGAACCTTCATTCCGATGCCGGGTATCGACCCGGCCGCGATGGCGCATCTGATCTCGCAGCAGCAGGGCGGCTTGCTCGACATGTTCAACGTGCTGGCGGGCGGCGCGGTCTCGCGCATGGCGATCTTCGCGCTCGGCATCATGCCTTACATCTCGGCCTCGATCATCATCCAGCTGATGCAAACCGTCATTCCAGAACTTGAAACACTCAAGAAAGAGGGCGAAGCGGGGCGCAAGACGATCAATCAATATACGCGTTATGGCACAGTGTTCCTCGCCGCGCTTCAGGCGCTCGGCATCGCGATCGGCCTCGAGCATGCCGGAGGCGTGGTGATCGATCCCGGGATGTTCTTCCGCTTCACCGCCGTGATCACGCTGACGGGCGGCACGATCCTGCTGATGTGGATCGGCGAACAGATCACCGCCCGCGGCGTTGGCAACGGCATTTCGCTGATCATCTTCGTGGGCATCGTCGCGCGCTTCCCAACCTATATCTCTCAGATCTTCGAGGCAGGTCGCACCGGCGCGATCTCTCCGCTGACCGTTCTCGCGATCGTCGTGGGCGCGATCGGCCTTGTCCTGTTCATCGTCTTCGTGGAGCGCGCTCAGCGCCGGCTGCTGGTGCAATATCCCAAGAGGCAAATGGGCAACCGCATGTTCGGCGGAGAATCGTCGCATCTGCCACTCAAGCTCAACGTCTCCGGCGTCATACCGCCGATCTTTGCGTCGTCCATCCTTACCGTGCCGCTGACCTATGCGGCGTTCAACGGACAGAACGTTCCGGAGTGGCTGCAGACCATCGTCGCCTATATCGGGCCAACGCAGCCGCTCTATTTCGTGCTCTACGGCGCGATGATCATCTTCTTTGCCTTCTTCTACACCTCGATCGTCTTCAATCCGGAAGAGACGGCCGAAAATCTCAAGAAATATGGCGGTTTCATTCCCGGGATTCGCCCGGGCAAGAAAACGGCCGAGTACATCGATTACATCCTGACGCGGACCACCGTGATCGGCGCGATTTATCTGGCGGTGGTCTGTCTGATTCCCGAAGTCATGCGGCGCAATGTGACGAGCATGTTGCCGCTCGGGGGAACATCGATCTTGATCATCGTGAGCGTTACGATGGATACGATCGCGCAGATACAGAGCCATCTGATCGCGCAGCAATATGAAGGCTTAATCAAGAAGGCTAAATTACGGGGAGCGAGACGTTGAATCTGGTCCTTTTCGGGCCGCCGGGAGCGGGCAAGGGAACGCAGGCGAAGATACTTCAGGAAACACACGGCCTTCCGCAGCTCTCGACGGGCGACATGTTGCGTGCGGCGGTGGCTGCGGGAAGCGAACTCGGCAAGCAGGTCGAGGCTGTTCTCGCCAAGGGAGATTTGGTGTCGGATGAGATCGTAATCCGCATCATCGCCGAACGCTACGACCGGCCCGACTGCGCCAAGGGCGCCGTGTTCGACGGTTTTCCCCGTACCATCCCGCAGGCTGAAGCGTTGGACGCCATGCTGGCCGAGCGCTGCAAACGGATCGAACTCGTCGTCGAGCTCAAGGTGGACGAAGCGATTTTGTTGGCCCGTGTCGAACAGCGCATCCAGTCCGGCCAGTCGCGGACCGACGACAACCCCGAGTCGCTCAAGAAGCGGCTCGCCGTATACCGCCGCGACACAGCGCCGCTGCTTGACTATTATCGCGGCCAGGGGAAGCTCGTGAGCGTTGACGGCATGGCCCCCATCGCAGAAGTCACGCGAGCGATTGCGGATGCCGTCTATGCCACGGCCGGTCGCTGTTGAAGCCCGCAACCAAGTCCTTGGCGTATAAGGCGTTATACAGGTGTTGACTGGCGAGGCGCGATCCATATAATCCGCGCCCTTGCGGCGACCTATCCTGTCACCTTTGGCAGTTTTGTCCCTCATTCCGGGCAAGGTAGGGGCGCTACGTGTGCTGAAAAGATTAAGAATTTCCGTAGTTTGAAGGTAAAAGGAGAGCCCAGTGGCGCGCATTGCCGGCGTCAATATTCCGACCCAGAAGCGGGTGCTTATCGCACTCCGCTACATCCATGGAATCGGGCCCGCCAAGGCCAAGGATATCTGCGACAAAGTCGGCATTGCCGAGGACCGTCGCGTTCATGACCTGACCGACTCCGAAGTCATCCAGATTCGGGAAGTGATCGACCGCGACTATTTGGTCGAAGGCGATCTGCGTCGCGATGTGGCGATGAACATCAAACGGCTGATGGACCTCGGTTGCTATCGGGGTCTGCGTCACCGCAAGGGGCTGCCCGTCCGCGGCCAACGTACCCATACCAATGCGCGGACGCGGAAAGGCCCGGCCAAGGCCATTGCGGGCAAGAAAAAAGTCACGAAATAACGGAAGCGATCGATGGCAAAGCCAGCAGCGCGCGCGCGCAAGAAAGAAAAGAAGAACGTTGTCGTCGGCGTGGCGCATGTTGCTGCGACTTTCAACAACACGATCATTACGATCACCGATACGCAGGGCAATGCGGTGTCGTGGTCCTCGGCCGGTTCTATGGGGTTCAAGGGCTCGCGCAAATCGACTCCTTACGCTGCGCAGGTCGCCGCCGAAGACGCCGGCAAGAAAGCCGTCGAACATGGTATGCGCACGCTGGAAGTGGAAGTGAGCGGTCCGGGATCAGGCCGCGAATCGGCTTTGCGCGCGCTGCAGACCGTGGGTCTTGTCGTGACGTCGATCCGCGACGTGACGCCGATCCCGCACAATGGCTGCCGGCCGCCAAAGCGCCGGCGCGTGTAGCGTATTTCACGAGTTCGCATACCCGTCGAACGAATGGGGCGTGTAAACCACGTCCGGGAAACGATGAGGCTCCAAAGTGTTTCAGAAGAATTGGCAAGAATTGATCAAACCGCAAAAGCTCCGCGTCGATTCGGGACATGATGCGGGGCGTTCGGCTACGCTCGTAGCTGAGCCGCTTGAACGCGGATTCGGGTTGACGCTCGGCAATGCGCTGCGGCGCGTGCTGTTGTCGTCGCTCCAGGGCGCCGCCATCACCTCGATCCATATCGAGGGCGTGCTGCACGAATTTTCTTCGATCCCCGGCGTGCGCGAAGACGTGACCGACATCGTGCTCAATGTGAAGCAGGTCGCGTTGCGCATGCATTCGGAAGGTCCCAAGCGGCTGTCGCTGCGCGCGACCGGTCCGGGCGAAGTAACGGCCGGGCAGATCAGCGCGGTTGCGGACGTCGAAATTCTCAATCCTGATCTCGTGCTCTGCACGCTGGATGAGAAGGTCGATTTCCGCATGGAACTGACGGTGGCGACCGGCAAGGGTTATGTGCCCGCCGACCGTAACCGGCCCGAAGATGCGCCGATCGGGCTGATCCCGGTCGATTCGCTGTTCAGCCCCGTCAAGAAGGTCAGCTACAAGGTAGAGAACACCCGCGAGGGCCAGATTCTCGATTACGACAAGCTGACGCTGACAGTAGAAACGAACGGCGCCGTGACGCCCGACAATGCGGTTGCATATGCCGCGCGCATTCTCCAGGACCAGCTCCAGGTTTTCATCAATTTCGAGGAGCCTCGCGAGCGCGTGGCGGAAGAGGCGAAGCCCGAGCTCGCCTTCAATCCGGTTTTGCTCAAGAAGGTGGACGAACTCGAACTTTCCGTGCGTTCGGCCAACTGCCTGAAGAACGACAACATCGTCTATATCGGCGACCTCATCCAGAAGACGGAAGCGGAGATGCTCCGTACACCGAATTTCGGCCGCAAGTCGCTGAACGAGATCAAGGCGGTGCTGGCGGAGATGGGCCTGCATCTCGGCATGGAAGTGCCGGGCTGGCCGCCGGAAAACATCGAAGACCTCGCAAAGCGCTACGAGGACCAGTACTAACGAAAAGAAGGGGTTCCCGGCTCTGCGCGTGCGGGGCCGGGAGTGACAAGGTACACGGAAATGCGTCATCGCAATGCAGGTCGCAAGCTGGGCCGGACCAGCTCTCACAGGACCGCCATGTTCGCCAATATGGCGGCGGCCCTGATCAAGCACGAGCAGATCAAAACGACGCTGCCCAAGGCCAAGGAGCTGCGTCCTGTCGTGGAGAAGCTCGTGACGCTGTCGCGGCGCGGTGCGGCCGATCTTCATGCCCGCCGCCAGGCGCTGGCGCAGATCCGCGATGCCGTCCAGGTCCGCAAGCTGTTCGATGTCATCGGCCCGCGCTACGCCGAACGGCCCGGCGGCTATATCCGCATCATGAAGGCGGGTTTTCGTTTCGGCGACAATGCGGAAATGGCCTTTATCGAATTCGTCGACCGCGACGTCGATGCGAAGGGGCTGGATTCGGGACCGTCGGGTGAAGATGCCGAAAGCAATGCGTAACTTTCACGGCGGAATTTCGTATTAGACAGGGGCGGCCAATGTGCCGCCCTTTTGCATTCGGGAAGGACTGTCAGATGAAGCGTGCTTTCCTTGTCGTCGCAGCGTTGGTGGCCGCCATGCAGTTCTCGCCCGCGGGCGCGGCACAGCTTTTGGGCGCGTCGTCCGGGCAGGTGCAGCTCACCTTCGCGCCCGTCGTCAAGCGCGTTGCGCCTGCCGTCGTCAATGTCTATGCGCGTACGGTCGTCGAGACGCCGATGAACCCGCTTTTCGCCGACCCGTTCTTTCAGCGTTTCTTCGGCGCCTCGCCGGAAATGCGCCAGCGGGTGCAGCAATCGCTGGGCTCCGGCGTCATCGTGCGCGCCGACGGCGTCATCCTTACCAACAATCATGTCGTGGAGGGCGGCCAGGACATTGTCGTGGCGCTTTCCGACCGGCGCGAATTCAAGGCGAAGGTCCTGCTCGCGGACAGCCACACCGATCTCGCCGTCCTCAAGATCGATACCAGGGGCGAGCGCCTGCCGACGGTTCAATTCGGCGATAGCGACCATTTGCAGGTGGGCGATATCGTGCTCGCCATCGGCGATCCGTTCGGTGTCGGCCAGACGGTGACGATGGGTATCGTGTCGGCGCTGGCGCGCACGCAGGTCAGCGCCAGCGATTACCAGTTTTTCATCCAGACGGATGCCGCGATTAATCCGGGCAATTCGGGCGGCGCGCTAGTGACGACGGACGGCAGGCTCGCCGGTATCAACACCGCCATTTATTCGCGCACCGGCGAGTCGATCGGCATCGGCTTCGCCATTCCAGCCAATCTGGCGCGTCGTGTGGTAGAAGGGGCGTTGGGCGGCGGCGTGAAGCTCCCCTGGTTCGGCGCCGATGGCCAGGCGGTGACCGGCGATATCGCGCAGACGATGGGGCTGTCGCGGCCTGGTGGCGTGCTTCTCAAATATGTCTATCCCGGCGGACCTGCGGCACGCGCCGGCCTCAAGACGGGCGATGTCGTACTCAGCGTGGACGGCATCGATGTGGAAGACATGCAGGCTCTCAATTACCGCGTTGCCACGCATAGGGCCGGTGACACGGTCAAGGCGCGCGTGGTGGGCGGCGGGCCGGCCCGCGACGTTTCCGTCACCCTCGGTCTGCCGCCCGAAGTTCCACCGCGCATGCTTACCTTGATCGGTGGACGCAATCCGTTGACCGGCGCCCGCGTCGAAAACCTTTCACCAGCGGTTGCCGTCGATCTCGATATGGCGTTCTCGGCCAAGGGCGTCGTTGTCGTGTCCACAAGCACCAACTCGCTCGCCGGCAATTATGGATTTCAGGCCGGCGATATCGTACGCACGGTGAACGGCGTGGAAATCCATTCGGTGGGCGAACTGATTCATGCGCTGAACGCCGCCGGCGGTCATTGGGATCTGGTCGTGGACCGCGGCGGGCAGCGGTTGACGTTGAATGTCGACGGATAGGAATCGCTGTCCGCCGTGGCGCGCGCTATCGTGCCGCCATGACAGATCTCTTCGAAGCCGGGGGATTGCCCGAAGACGCGCCCCGCCCGCTGGCCGATCGGTTGCGGCCGAAATCACTTGCTGAAGTCGTCGGCCAGGATCATCTGCTCGGTCCCGAAGGCCCGATCGGGCGCATGGTGGCGCGGGCAGCCCCGCATTCGATCATCCTGTGGGGACCGCCTGGAACCGGCAAAACGACGATCGCGCGGCTTCTCAGCCACGCCTTCAGGCTTCATTTCGAGCAATTGTCGGCGGTATTTTCGGGCGTCGCCGATCTGAAGAAGACGTTCGATGCCGCGCGCATGCGCCGCAAGACGGGGCAGGGCACGCTGCTCTTCGTCGACGAAATCCACCGCTTCAATCGTAGCCAGCAGGACAGTTTCCTGCCAGTGGTCGAAGACGGGACGGTTGTGCTGGTCGGCGCCACGACGGAGAATCCGTCCTTCGAACTCAACGGCGCGCTGTTGTCGCGCACCCAGGTGCTGGTGTTGCGCCGTCTCGACGATGCGGCGCTCGAAACCTTGCTGGAGCGCGCCGAAGCCCATTACGGCGAGAAATTTCCGCTCGACGAGGATGCGCGCGCCAGCCTTCGTGCCATGGCCGACGGCGACGGGCGTTATCTCCTCAACCTGGCCGAAGAAGTGGCAGCTCTGAAGGTCGTCAAGCCGCTCGATTCGGCGGCGCTGGTGGCCGCGGTGCAACGCCGTGCGCCCCTCTACGACAAAAGCCGCGAGGAGCATTACAACCTCATCTCCGCGCTCCACAAATCGATCCGCGGCTCGGATCCCGATGCGGCGCTTTATTGGCTCGCGCGCATGCTCGCCGGCGGCGAACAGCCGCTCTACATCGCGCGCCGCCTGGTGCGCGCCGCGGTGGAAGATGTCGGCCTCGCCGATCCGCAGGCCGTCGTCCAGGCGCTGGCCGCCAAGGATGTCTATGATTTTCTGGGCAGCCCCGAAGGCGAACTCGCGCTGGTGCAGGCCGTGATCTATCTCGCGAGCGCGCCCAAATCGAATGCGGTCTATGTGGCGTATGGCGCGGCCAAGCGGGCTGCCAACGAGCACGGCTCGCTGATGCCGCCGGCGCACATTCTCAATGCACCGACCAGGCTGATGAAGAATCTCGGCTATGGCAAAGGCTACGAATACGATCATGCCACAGACGAGGGCTTCTCCGGGCAGAACTATTTCCCGGACGGCATGGCGCGTGAGGCGTTCTACAAGCCGAAGGAGACTGGCTTCGAACGCGAGATATCGAAGCGCCTCGATTATTGGGCGAATCTGCGCGACAGGAAGAGCGGGAAGGGGTGAGGTGAAGATCGAAGCGCGGGCGTCGTCTCGCCAGCACTTTCAGCTGCCTGGAGTTTCGCCGTAGCGCAAAACCTTCACCTTCTCCAGGGTGACAAGGCCGCTGCCCATCATGGCGTCGAGCGCAGGCAGGAACGCGTTGATTTTCTCCTCGCTGTCGACGATTTCGATCACCAGCGGCAGGTCTTCCGAGAGCCGCAATATCTTCGCCGTGTGCAGGCGGCTCGAATGACCGAAGCCCATGGGACCGCGCAAGACGGTCGCGCCCGCGAGATGGGTCTTGCGCGCGGCGAGCACGATGGCTTCGTAGAGCGGCTTGCCTTCATGCTTGTCGTTTTCGCCGATGAAAACGCGCAGGAGAACGGCGTCCTTGGGAACCTGCATGGTTACACTCCCTTGAGTTGGGTGAGGCTCTCGGCCATGACGGCGCCGAGCCACACGAACGCAAGACACAATACGACCGAACCGATGACATTCCATCCGGCATAGAGCCATTCGCCGTCGCGCATAAGGGCGAGCGTCTGCAGGCTGAACGAGGAGAAGGTCGTATAGCCTCCGCAGATGCCGATCATCACGAATTGGCGCGTGACCCCATCGACCAGGAGCCGGCCGTCCGGTCCCGTCAGGGTACCGAAAAAGCCGATGACGAAGGAGCCGGTGACGTTGACGATCAGCGTACCCCAGGGAAATGTCTGGCCGAAGGCATTGGCGATGACGCCTGACAGGAAAAAGCGGCCGACCGTGCCGAGCGCGCCGCCTGCGGCGACTGCGAGGTAAAGTTGGAATTCCATGCCGAAATTTTGGTCCCCAAAAGTTCAATCATCGATTGCCGCGAGAAACGAATCCCGGCAAGCCCTGCCGAACATGACCATTACGATCATGCACCTCCAAATATTGCCAGGAACGCAGCGGCGGAAAGGCGCGCGCAAACGGGCGGGATTGCCGCGAACAGACCCCCGCCGTCTTGTTCCTGGCGGTAGGAGTCATCAGCCATCTGGCTTTCTGGGCCGTCTGGGGGTTAAAGGGGGAACCCCATCCCCTGTCGGCAGGAACGCTAGGTGACTCGATCAGATGCGTCAATGACGCCAAACGCGCCCAATAGCGGCATCGCCAGCGCGACTGTTGGCGCGGAGGAAGACGGCATTCGCCTCGACCGCTGGTTCAAGCGACATTACCCCGCACTCGGTCATGGGTTGCTCGAAAAGCTGTTGCGGACCGGCCAGGTGCGCCTCGATGGCAAGCGAACCAAGGCAAGCGAACGCCTATCTGTAGGACAAATCCTGCGCTTACCGCCACAAGTTCACATCATCCACAGTTCTGTGGATAAACAGTCCACAGATTCACAAAGAGTCCATCCATTATTATGTGAACAGGAGAGGATATTTGCGGAAAGCCTTGTGATTCATCGTGATTCTTCAGTTCTTGTTCTCAACAAGCCGGCCGGATTGGCAACGCAAGGCGGCAGCGGCATCACGCGCCACATCGACGGGCTTCTCGATCTGTTGACCTTCGGCAAGAAACAGCGTCCGCGGCTCGTTCATCGCCTCGATCGCGATACGTCGGGCGTGCTCGTCGTGGCGCGTACCGTTCCGGCGGCGGCGGCGCTCAGCGAGGCGTTGCGTCAGCGCGACGCGCAGAAGCTCTATTGGGCGCTGACACGCGGCGTACCCAAACCCCACCGCGGTACGATCAAGGCGGCGCTCGCCAAGGAAGCGGGGCACGGGCCCCATGGGCAGGACGAGCGCATGGTCACGGTGGAGCGCGATGCCGAAGGCGCCAGGCATGCGATCACCGACTATGCAGTGCTCGACCAGGCGGGCCAGGAATACGCCTGGGTGGCGGTAAAACCCTACACCGGCCGTACTCATCAAATCCGCGTGCATCTGGCGTCGCTGGGTACGCCCATCGTCGGCGATTTCAAATATGGCGGGACGGCCGCGCGTCCCGCTGGCGAGATCGCCGACAAGCTCCATCTTCACGCCCGCTCCATCGACATTGCCCACCCCGATGGCGGGCGTTTGCGGGTGACGGCACCGTTACCGCCCCACATGCTGAAGACTTGGGAGCTGCTCGGCTTCGATCCCAACCGCACGGACAATCCGTTTTCGGAGAGGAGAAAAAGATGATGCGAATAGCTCGCGGCGCAGTTCGCAAACCGTTCTAGATGGAACGGAACGTAACCTGTAATCCAATGACGTTCACATAGGATGCGGTGTTCCCGCTAAGGCTCCCGCGCAGGGCGTTGCCCGGCTGCGCTGGATCGAGCGCGACTTCTCTCGTCAGGTTGAAGAGGCGCGAAGCGGTGAGCTTGATGTCGGAGCTGTCGCTCCAGCGATAGCTCATGCCGGCGGACAACCAAATCCTGTCCGCATCGGGAATGCGCGGTTCTAGCGTGGCATCCGGGATGGGACTCTGATCGAAGGCAACGCCGCCACGAAATGTCCAGCGCGGATCAGCACGATACTCCGCACCCACTGAGCCGAACCAGGCGTCATGCCAGTGCAGCGCGGTGACGTCGGCCGGTTGCAGCGGATTGGCGGCCATCACGCTGAGCTCGCCCACATGGCTCCAGCCCGTCCAGTCGACCTCCAGAAGTCCCGTCCAACGGTCCGAAAAATCCTGTCTTGCGCCGAACGAAGCCGTATCGGGCATCGTCACCGGTGTGGTGCTGCGCGTGTTGGTGAAGAGCCCAGTCAGCGAACGGATCGTCGCCCCGACACCGGCGCTGTCGAGCGTGAACGTCAGCGGACCGCGCAAGTCGTGCCGGATCGAAGAACGATACGAAAGACCAACGGTCAAGCTCTCGCTGAGATGATCGATTGCACCCAATGTGTAGCCGTAGCTCCAGTTCTTGGCGCTGACCCGTGCGTAACTATCCTGTGCACCTGGAACCGATCCGAGGATGCTGTTCAGTGCTCCCAGCGTGCCGGTGTCGATGGCGCTTGTCAGTGTGCCTTGCGCATATTCGACCTGCGGTCCTGCCGCGATCGCCAACTCCGGTGTCAATTGGTATGAGAGAACAGGTGTCGCGTTGAGAGTCAAAAGCTCAGTCTTCAGCGCGTAATAGCGTCCGGTCCAGTTTTCCGGATAGTCCGTACGCAGGCCCCAAGGCGATGTAATCGACAGGCCGAACGTCCAGCGATCCGATAGACGCTGGCGAAAAGCTAAAGCAGGCACCGTCGCATCGCTGATAAAGCCGCGCGGGTCAAGCGACCCTCCGGTGGCATTGCCCGCCGATGTCTTTGCCGAGCCATATGTGCCGTTCGAGCCGGGCAGGATTTCGACGACACTGAACGAGAAATCCGTGTTTGCGACATAAGCCGCAGCTGCTGGGTTGTAAGCCAGATAGCTAGCATCACTGCCGGTTGCGGCCGCTCCAGCATAGGCGGCCGCCATCGCGTCGGCGCTATGTTCCTTCACCTCATATCCCGCGCCCAGCGCCGGTGCTGAAACACAGACGAATGCAACGAAAATCGCACCAGCGAAACGCATCCCAATTCCGAATCAATCAACCGTTACAATTGTAAAGGCTTCCGAGCGTCCTGCTACGTTCGATTTTTGCCGCCATGGAAAGCTTTTGTTAACTCTTGCCGTTCTGCAATCATTTACACCCTAAGGTTATGATGCGATGAGGCATTCTATGTCGGCTGGTCTCTCGCATGCTCTTTCGCGTCGACAACGGATCAAAGTCGTCAGACGGAGAGTTCGACCTCGACCTTGTGCGGCTTCGCTTTCGCGATTCGGCCGTCGAGAAGTCCTATCGCGTCGAAATCCTGCGCTCGGGCCGTTTAATCATCTGCGCCTATCTTGTGGCTGCCGCGTTCGTTTATTTGGCCTTTAGCGTGCTTGACTATGCGGTCGGCGGCGCAGCCGTTGCCGAGCTCTGGTTCATCCGCTATGCCATCGTTTGTCCGGTGTTGCTGATAGCGGCGGCGATGATCTATCAGCCGTCCTTGGATCGCTTCTCGCAGATGGTGCTTTCGATCGCCATGGCCACGCCGGGTATAGGCGTAATAGTCATGACGGCGATCATGCCGCCGCCATTCAACAGCCAATACTATGCCGGCTTGATTATGGTCGTGATTTACGGCAGCTCGTTCGTGCGCCTGCGATTCATCCATTCCCTAATAATATCGCTGCTCCTGGTCGTGCTGTATCAAATAGTTTCGACGCGCATCAACCCGATTCCGTTCGAGGATTACTTGAACAACAATTTCTTCCTCGTGATGGCGACCGCGGTGGGCCTCTTCTCCGCCTATATCCAGGAAATATACGTACGGCGCACCTACAAGGCGCAGAAGGTAATCGAGGACAAGAATGAGGTTGCCCAAGCGTTGGCGGTCGAAGCCGACAAAGCCAACCGTGCCAAGAGCGAATTCCTCGCCAATATGAGCCATGAGCTGAGAACGCCTTTGAACGCGATTATCGGGTTCTCGGATGTGCTCAAACAAGAACTGTTCGGACCGATCGCAAATGAGCGCTACGCCGATTATGTTCGCGACATAAACGACAGCGGCAATCATTTGCTTGGAATCATCAATGACGTGCTGGATTTGTCGAAGGCGGAGGCCGGCAAAATTTCGCTACAGGAAGAGGAAGTAGATCTGGTGCGCTGCGTGAACGATGCCGTACGCCTGTGCCGTGTTCGCGCCGCATCGGCCAACGTGACGCTGAGCATCCAGACCGTCGACGATTCCATATTTGCCGTGGTCGATGAAAGATTGCTCCGCCAGATCGTGCTCAATCTGTTGACAAACGCAATCAAGTTCACCCAGCCTGGTGGCTTCGTAACCGTTCGCATTACGGCCGATCCTGTCAGCGGCATTTTCATTGAGGTTCGGGACACCGGTATCGGCATCGCGCCGGACGACATCGCTCGTGTCTTAAAGCCATTCGAGCAGGTCGAAACGTCTTTATCGCGCAAGCATGGCGGCACCGGGCTTGGTCTGCCGCTGACCGCAAAACTGGTCGAGCTTCACGGCGGAAAGATGGCCATCGAGAGCGAGATTGATCGCGGAACGCGTGTCGTGGTCGAATTGCCGGCGGCGCGTCTTCGTCGGCCGCCGGCTGAATTGCTGTTAGACTACGCGGTTTGATGGCGTCTATGGTTTGCGGACAAATAGCAGGCGTACTCGTCCGGTGCGCTCCGTCTCCGTCCAAGCCCGCTCTGCATTCAGCCCTTGCGCCCAATCCATCATGTCCGCGTCGTCTCGATATTGTAACGTCCAGTCCACGATGAACTCCATCGGCCAAAAATTGCTCAGCGAGCACTTGTTCATGTTGCCGATGATCAGAAGACCGCCCGGCGACAGCAGTTCGTAGAGCCGCTTTACCAGCGCCTTGGCGCGGTGCGCCGACAGATAGTCGAGCAACCCCACAGAATAGACCATATCCTGCGACGGCAACTCTGCAAGGCCGCCTGTTCCGCGCAGAACGTCGGTGAAGGAAATGTTCAGCCCCTGTACTTTGACGCGGCCCTCGCTATTCAGCACATAAGGATATGTCATCTCATGCGCGTATTGCAGTGCGTCTTTCTCCTGATCAATCAATGAAAATTCCGCGCGATGGCGCGACGCGCCGCAACTGCTGAGGAACCCCTCGACTTCGCGTGCCGGTCCGCTGCCCAGGC
Organism: Rhizomicrobium sp.; assembly: GCA_049692035.1. Classification (GTDB taxonomy): domain Bacteria; phylum Pseudomonadota; class Alphaproteobacteria; order Micropepsales; family Micropepsaceae; genus Rhizomicrobium. Next base: position 54,325 of record JBAVOL010000028.1, on the reverse strand, counting down.
TGGTGATCCGCGCAGGCCGGCCATTGCCCTTCTCGCGTACCACATTGGAAATATGAGATTGCACTACTTCCATGCGCGTGCGAATGCACTCGGCGACTTCCAGCCCGATGCGATGTATCAGCATCTCATAGGCGTTGTTGCCCACCCGTTCCCAGTCATAGACCTGGTTCATGATCTCGAAATCGCCGGGGTAGCCCAACGGCTTGGCGTAGGAGCGGTCCCAGATCGGGCCGATACGCAGTTCCGGCGTCAACACCAGTTCGGTGAATTCTTTGGCCGCCTCTCGAACTTCGCGTTCGTCGGCCATAACGTGCGTCAGGTCGTTGCCGGTACGCCAAAGCGATCGCCATTGCTGCAACAGCCTTGGTTCGCAGGTTTCGAATGCCTCGATGTGATTCAGGCCATCGCTGAATTCACGCGCCGCAAGCGCATTGGCATCGAGTACTGCACGATAGGCTCGCAGCAGCTTAAGAACATCGGCGCAAAAGGCGCGATATTCCTGCGGTACAAGCTGGCTCGATTCACTGACGAATAGCGGGGACCGAATTGCGATCTGCGCTTGCGCGTTGCGGGTAAGCAGTTTGTCGAATTCGATGTATTGGTCGACGAAGTTGAAGGCGATCTTCGAACCGAAGACCGTGTTCTCCGTACGGCAGACCTTTGCCGAGCTTTCAAAGATCGGCAACCCCGATTGTTGGATGCTCAGAGGAACGGTTTCGCCAACCCGAGGGTCGTCATCCTGCGATTGCTTGGACAGAGCAGCCAATCCGCCCAAGCTGATGTCATGCAGCCGATAAACGCTTGATCGCACCCGCACGCGTGGCGCCGCGCTGGGAAATATGCGGCGCGCGTCATACCGACGCGGACGGAACCGTATTTGCCTGCCGGTCGATCCTGTGAGTTCTTCATACGCCAGCATTACTCATCCCCTTCGAAAAAACCGCCCTAGTTCCCTTCGGAAGGCACTCCCCCGGCGCCCGAATGCAGGCGCCCCAACCCAACCCACCCGCCGGACGTTGAGTCGCCCGGTCGGAAGACAATAAGGTTAACAAAATATTAATACCTCAAAGAAACGGGGAAATCAACCGAGCGATTTCTTCAATTTCGAAAGAAATTCAATGTATTAACCTTCGTTAACAACGTGGCGCCAAATGACCGTTCGCGTGCGCCGAGGCGAGTTGAAATGTAAGGATGATGGACATGAGCCAGCGCGGGATCGCGAAGTTCTATAAGGATGTGGATGTCGCCGAAGCGGGTGACGCCTTTGTCGTGCGCCTCGACGGCAAACCGATCAAAACGCCGCATCGCGCGGTTCTGGCTGTTCCCAAGCGCGCGCTCGCCGAGGCCATCACCAAGGAATGGCGTGATCAGGCCCAAATCGTCGATCCTGCGACGATGCCGCTCACCCGTCTCGCCTATGCCGCGATCGACATCGCCTCCGCCCATCGCGCCCGCCTCGTCGACGAGATTTTGGCTTTCGGGCGGACCGACCTGCTGTGCTATCGCGCCGAGACGCCGGCAGCGCTGGTTGCGCGGCAGGCCCAAGGCTGGGATTCCCTGCTCGACTGGGCGGGCGAACGGTTCGGCGCGGGCCTGGCGACGGGTACCGGCATTGCGTTCGTCGAACAGCCACCCGAAAGCGCGGCGGCCTTCGCGGCGGCGGTCCGGCCTTGCGACAATTTCGCACTCGTCGGCCTCCATGGCGCGTCGTCGCTGCTGGGCTCGCTGGTGCTGGCACTGGCGCTCCTCCACGCCCGGCTCGACGCCTCCGACGCGTACACGCTGTCCCGCCTCGACGAGACCTTTCAGGCGGAAGCCTGGGGCCGCGATGCCGAGGCCGAAGCCCGCGCGGCCCGGCTCGCCAGCGAATTGCAGGCGATCGAGCGCTTCCTGATGCTTGTTGGTGCACGCCCTTGACCCGTCGGGCGGCTCCCCACAGTGTGGCCGCCGATTTCCCACACCCGCAACCCGCGAGTTCCTTCCATGAAACACATCATCCACGAGCTTGAAGAGCGGCGGAAACGCGCCCGGCTCGGCGGCGGCGAAGCCCGCATCCACGCACAGCATGCGCGCGGCAAGCTGACGGCAAGAGAGCGCCTCGAGCTTCTCCTCGATGCGAATTCCTTCGAAGAGTTCGACATGTTCGTCGAGCACCGCAACACCGACTTCGGCGCCGACAAGAACCGTATTCCCGGCGACGGCGTCGTCACCGGCTGGGGTACGATCAATGGCCGCATGGTCTATGTGTTCGCCAAGGACTTCACGGTGTTCGGCGGCTCGCTCTCCGAAACGCATGCGCTGAAGATCTGCAAGATCCAGGACATGGCATTGCAGAATGCGGCCCCGGTGATCGGCCTGCTCGATGCCGGGGGCGCGCGTATCCAGGAAGGCGTCGCCTCGCTCGCGGGCTATGGCGAAGTGTTCAAGCGCAATGTGCTGGCAAGCGGTGTCGTGCCGCAGATTTCCGTGATCATGGGGCCGTGCGCGGGCGGCGATGTCTATTCGCCGGCGATGACCGATTTCATCTTCATGGTGCGCGATACCTCCTACATGTTCATCACCGGCCCCGAAGTGGTGAAGACGGTGACGCAGGAAGACGTGACGCCCGAGCAATTGGGCGGCGCCAAGGTCCACACCACCAAATCCTCGGTTGCCGACGGCGCCTACGACAATGACGTGATCGCCATCGAGGAAATCCGTCGCCTCTACGATTTCCTGCCGCTCAACAATCGCGAGAAGCCGCCGCATTGGCCGACGAATGACGATCCGCGCCGCGAAGAGCTCTCGCTCGACACGCTGGTGCCCGAAAATCCCAACAAGCCTTACGACATGAAGGAATTGATCCACAAGGTCGTGGACGAGGGCGATTTTTTCGAAATCCAGGAAAATTACGCGAAGAACATGATCACGGGCTTCGGCCGTCTCGAAGGTTCGACTGTGGGCTTCGTCGCCAACCAGCCCATGGTGCTGGCCGGCGTGCTCGACAGCGATGCAAGCCGCAAGGCGGCGCGCTTCGTGCGCTTCTGCGACTGCTTCAACATTCCGATCGTGACGTTCGTCGACGTGCCGGGCTTTCTGCCGGGCACCGCGCAGGAGCATGGTGGCATCATCAAGCACGGCGCGAAATTGCTGTTTGCGTTCACCGAAGCGACAAGTCCGAAAGTGACGGTCATCACGCGCAAGGCCTATGGCGGCGCCTATGACGTGATGGCGTCGAAGCATATGCGCGCCGACGTAAACTATGCCTGGCCGACGGCGCAGATCGCGGTGATGGGCGCCAAGGGCGCGGTCGAAATCATCTTCCGGCAGGATATTGGCGACAAGGATGCGATCGCCGCGCGCACCAAGGAATATGAAGACCGCTTCCTCAATCCGTTCATCGCCGCCGGCCGCGGCTATATCGACGACGTGATCCGCCCCCATTCGACCCGCTGGCGCATCATCCGATCTTTGCGCATGCTGAGGAACAAGCAAATCCCGCAAATCTGGAAGAAGCACGACAATATTCCGTTGTGAGGCGTCGCGTGCGGGCGGGGACGCCCGCGCTCCGACGTCATCGTTTATGCGGCAAGATCAACTCGTCGATTATCGTAGACTTCGCGATGCTCGAAACGCACCCCCTAATAATGAATTGGCCTCGTTGGGCAAGCAATCACGTCGGAGCTCGGGCGTCCCGCCCGCATCGTTATTCTTGTGTCGTCGCCGACGAAAAAGGCCAGTCTTCGGGCTTGCCCACGAGCTTCGCCTTCACGGGATTGTGCTCGATATAATATTTGGCATTGGCATAATGTCTCTCATCGCGAACGAAGCGATCGAAGTAGTCGTGGGACCAGACTTGGCCGTTCGAACGTCGCGCTTTGTTAATGGCGTGCGCTGAGAAGGACTTCCAGGAATGCACGACATCTCCGAGCGGATGTCCTGGAACCAGCTCGATCATCGCATGGACGTGGTTTGGCATGACGACCCATGCGAGCAAGCGGTACCTCTCGCCGTCAAAATGCTCGAATGCGCTGCGTACGATTTCGGCATTCGCCGGATCCGTTAGCACACAATTGCCCCGGCCTTGGTCGATAGCCTTCTCAAGCAGGAAGAAACGGTCCCTGTTGTTCGACGCAACAGCGGCTGCCTTCTCATAGAATTCGCGAGGCAAGCTGTCGGCCAGCCTGAACGTGATCGTCTGCACGACCGCTCCCGCGTCGAAGTGCGGCAAATACCCTCTCTCGTGCCAGCCCCGATGCGGGCGGGACGCCCGCGCTCCGACGTGATTGCTCATGCGGGGAAGCTAGCTTGTCGGCGTATCGAGAGTTTTTCGATATCGTCAGGATTTGTATCGGCTAGCCCTCGATGCGGGTGGGATGCCCTTACGAGGGATGGCAGCGCTCCTTTACCTCACCGGCTTCACCGCCTAAAACGCTGCCGATCGTTATTATCGTACCCAGGGGACGCCCGTGTTCCAGAAAATCCTGATTGCCAATCGCGGTGAAATCGCCTGCCGCGTCATCAAGACGGCCCGCAAGATGGGCATCAAGACGGTCGCCGTCTATTCCGACGCCGACAAGGACGCGCTCCATGTCGAGATGGCCGACGAGGCGGTGCATTTGGGCCCGCCGCCCTCGGCGCAATCCTATCTGCTGGTCGACAAAATCGTGCAGGCCTGCCGCGACACCGGCGCGCAAGCCGTCCATCCGGGCTATGGCTTCCTCTCGGAGCGCGAGGCGTTCGCCGAGGCGCTCGGCAAAATCGGCGTCGCCTTCATCGGGCCGAACGTCAAGGCCATCGCCGCCATGGGCGACAAGATCGAGTCGAAAAAGCTCGCCGTGGCGGCGAAGGTCTCAACCGTGCCCGGCTTCGTCGGCGAATTGCGCGACGCGGCGCATGCGCGCGCTATCGCGAAAGAGATCGGCTATCCCGTCATGGTCAAGGCGTCCGCCGGCGGCGGCGGCAAGGGCCTGCGCATCGTGCACGAGGAAAAAGACCTCGTCCAGGCGATCCAGTCCTCGCAGAACGAAGCGCGCGCCAGCTTCGGCGACGACCGTCTGTTCGTCGAGAAATTCGTCACCGAGCCGCGCCACATCGAAATTCAGGTTATGGGCGACAAGCACGGCAACGTCATCTATCTGGGCGAGCGCGAATGCTCGATCCAGCGCCGCCATCAGAAGGTGATCGAGGAAGCGCCGTCGCCGTTCCTCGATGCGGCCACGCGCCGTGCGATGGGCGAGCAGGCCGTCTCGCTCGCCAAGGCCGTCGGTTATGACAGTGCCGGTACCGTCGAATTCATCGTCGACAACGACCGCAATTTCTATTTTCTGGAAATGAACACGCGGCTGCAGGTGGAGCATCCCGTAACCGAACTTATCACCGGCGTCGATCTCGTGGAACTGATGATCCGTTCGGCGGCGGGCGAAAAGCTCCCGCTCGCGCAGGAGAACGTCAAACTCTCGGGTTGGGCCCTGGAAGCGCGCATCTATGCCGAAGATCCCTATCGCGGTTTCCTGCCGTCGACGGGGCGGCTTGCGCGCTATCGTCCGCCTGCAGAGGGCCGACACGGCGAGGTGACGGTGCGCAACGACACAGGCGTATACGAAGGCGGAGAAATTTCGCTCTATTACGACCCGATGATCGCCAAGCTCTGCACCCATGCGCCGACTCGCGAGATGGCGATCGATGCGATGGCCAGCGCTCTCGACGAATTCCGTATTGAAGGCATCAACCACAATATCGCGTTCCTCGACGCCATCATGCACCACCCCCGCTTTCGCGGGGGCAGGCTCACAACGGGCTTCATCGCCGAGGAATATCCCGACGGCTTCCACGGCCGCCCGCTCGACGGGGCGCTGACACGGCGCTTCGTGGCGGCGGCGGTCGCGGCGAAATTGGCGCGGACCCAGCGCGCGGCCGCGATATCGGGCACGCTCAACGGCATACGTCCTCCGGCGGACGAATATGTCGTGGTCCTGGGCGACGCCAACTACGATGTCAGCGACGCGCGGTTCGATGCCGGCTTGCTGAGTGCGAACATTGCCGGCCGGCCTTATGAAGCGCATATCGATTGGCGGTTCGGCGACCCCGTGATGCGTCTGACCGAAGAAGGACGCGGATACGCCGTCCAACTCGCGCGCAAGCATGGCGGCTACGAATTGATCCATGGCGGTGCCCGCAGCCTGGTTACCGTGCGCAGCCGGTTGGCGGCGGAACTCGCCGCTCTCATGCCGGTCAAGGCCGCCGCCGATACATCCAAATTCCTGCTCTGTCCGATGCCGGGCCTTGTCGTGTCGGTCAATGTTGCCGAAGGCCAGGAGGTCAAGGCCGGCGAAACGCTGGCCGTGGTCGAAGCGATGAAGATGGAAAACGTGCTGACCGCGGAACGCGACGGAACGATCAAGAAGGTCAATGCCGGCAAGGGCGACAGCCTCGCGCTCGACGACGTGATCCTGGAATTTGCATGAGAGAGCGATGACGGACAGCGACGTCACATCCTTGCGGCTGCGTATCGAAGGCTTTGTGCAGGCCGTGGGCTTTCGTCATTTCGCCATCGAGGAAGCGCGCAAGCTCGCGCTCGACGGCTGGATTCGCAATCGCTCCGACGGCACGGTGGAAGCGCTCGTATCCGGCAGCACGAAATCCGTGGAAGCCTTCATAGCCGCGTGCACGCGCGGACCGGCGGGCTCGCGCGTCAAGGGAATTGAATTGCACAACGCCGAGCCGCCGTCGGAAAAGGGCTTCCACCGTCGTCCGTCGTTGTGAATCCGGAAGATGTCGTGACAAGGGTTTGGGCCGATGGCCTTCCCTTCGGGCGGCGATTGAACACTCATCGGCGCGCGGAATTGTGATCAAGGGTGTCATAAAATCGAGAAACAATGCCTAGATTCTGATAACGGGCCCATGATATTTGGGAGCCTGGTGTCAAACTACTGATGATGTGGATGAAGCTAAGATGGACGTTGTTCCGCACGAGCGAGTGCTTCCCCTTAGCGGGGGCCTCAATTTTCGCGATCTTGGCGGCTACGAGACGACGGACGGCCGCCATGTGAAGTGGCGCAAGGCATTTCGTTCCGGTTCTTTGGCCAATCTAACGCCGGCAGATTGTGCGAGCCTCGCGGAAATGCGGATTGCGACAGTGTGCGATTTTCGTTCGGCGGATGAGCGCGAAACCGAACCATGCCCGATCCGCAATTTGGAAGGGCTTAATTACTGCAGTTGGGAATACACTCTCGACAACATGAAGTCGCGTCTCAGGGGCGAGGCGACTTCGGCGGACGACATGCGTGGCGCCATGCTGGACTTCTATGCGGAACTGCCTTGGCTGTTCGCCAGGCACTACCGAGATATGTTTGCGCTATTGGCAGCGGGAAATGTTCCGCTCATCTTCAATTGCGCCGCGGGTAAGGATCGTACCGGTGTTGCTGCAGCGTTGCTGCTCGGCGTTCTCGGTGTCGCGGACGACGATATTGTCGAGGATTATTGCCTCTCCGATAAGATCGTCGACTATGAGAAAAAACTCGTCGCGCCACGGCGGGCAAAGCAAGAATCTGCAGCGGGATTTCATATGGGTACGCTTTCGCCGGAGGCGCGCGCGCCACTTCTGAGGTCCGACGCCGATTACATCCGGACGGCGTTGGCCGCGGTGGAGACGCGGAGCGGATCCGTACGCGGCTTCGTCCAAAGCCAGTTGGGCGTGAGTGAGGAGGCCCTTGGACGCATCCATGACCAACTCTTATATTGATCGATGAACGCAGCCAAGCAATGACGAAATACGGCAAGCTGCGTGCGTATTCGAAGCGCCTGCATGCACACACCGATCCCAGGGGCGATCGGGCGGGATTTTTTACGCTCTTTCGGCACCCATTTCGAGCACTTCCGCGATCAGTGCGTCGACATCGCAAGGTTGCGTGCGGTGATTGACGAAGGCAGCGCGGATGGCAAGTTTTCCGCCGATGGAGGTGGTTGAGGGGGCAACGATTCCGCGTTCGTGCAAATCGGCGACGATCTCGGCATTGATGCGATCGGGATCGTCGGCGCGAAATCGAAAGCAGACGATGTTGAGTTGCGCCGGCGCCAGCAGTTCAAGGCGTGGCTCGGCGCGGACGCGCGCGTCAAGATATTGCGCGAGTGCGCAGCGCGTTTCGATCATCCTGCCCAATTGGTCGGTGCCGTAAGTCTTGAGCGTGAACCAGGTCTTGAGCGCCCTAAAGCCGCGCGAGAGGTCGGGTCCGAAATCGCATGGCCAGGGCGAACCCGCAGCCAACCCTCTTGTTTCACGGCGCAGATAGGCGGCGGGCGAGGCAAAGGTCGCGCGGTGGCGCTCGCCGTCGCGCACCAGAAGGAAGCCCGCGTCATAGGGCACCTGTCCCCATTTGTGAAAATCGAAGGCGATGGAATGGGCCTGCTCCAACCCGCTGAGGCGCGGCGCCAAAACCGGCGACAGGACGGCAAGGGCACCGAATGCACCGTCGACGTGAAACCAGAGCTTTTCCTGCCGGCACAGCGCGGCCAGTGCCGCCAGATCGTCGATGGCGCCGGTGTCGACCGCGCCGGCCGTACCGACAACGAGAAATGGCGCAAGGCCCGCGTCGCGATCCGCGGCGATCGCAGCCGCAAGGGCGGCGATGTTCATGCGATGGTCGTGACCGGCAGGAATCAGGCGAAGTGCGTCCGCGCCAAGGCCGGAAAAGTCCAAGGCTCGGGATACGCAGGCATGCGCGGCAGTCGAGGTATAGGCCCTCAGGCCGGCGCCGTTCGCAGCAATGCCCGCGCGACGCACCTCCATGCCGAGCGCAGCCGTGCGCGCTACCAGCACCGCCATGAGGTTCGCCATCGAGGTGCCGGTGACGAAAAGTCCGCTGGCCCCCGATGGAAAGCCGAACCATTGGCGTGCCCATTCCGCGATTTGGCGCTCCACTTCAATCGGCATGTGGTCGCGCCCGCCAAGATTGGCGTTGAGGCCGGCTGCCAGCATCTCCGCCAGCATGCCGACCGGCGTGCCGCCGCCATGGACCCAACCCATGAATCCGGGATGCGTGTTGCCGGTCGAATAGGGAAGAATGTGGCGTCGAAAATCGTCATACGTCGCTTCGAGCGTGTCGGGCGTGCGGGGGACGGCTTGACGAAACCGGTCGCGAACATGATCGGGAATCGGCTGCCACACCGGCCGTGCCCGAATGTGCTCGAGGTAATCGAGCATGTCGTCCAGCATCCTGTGCCCTTGAGCCCGCAGATTGTCCCAGTCGGCCGGGTCGAGCGTGGGCCAGGAAGGCTGTTCGTGATCGTCCATTGTCAGGCGGCGCGTGCCTCTCGATTGCCCGCATATTTGTACAGCATGGCGATAAACGCGTCGAACACCTTGCGCATATGCGCGTCCTTGTAGGGAAAGATCGCCGGCGGATCCATGTTGTGGACGATGGCCGCGTTATCGGCTTCGAAAACAAGCAGCTTGCCATCACGCGTCTCGGCGCAATCGAGGGCAAAATAATCGAGCCCGAGCCGTTCGGTGATGCCGGCGAAGGCGCCGCGGTGGCGACAGCCGAATTCTTCATGGAAGCGGACCATGAAGCGTTCTTCTTCTGTCCGCTTCGCGGCGCTCTGCGCCATGTCGGCGTTCAAGTACCAGACTTTCCATTCCGCGCAGATGGCCATGTGGCACGCATAGGGATGGCCGTCGATGACGACGACACGGCATTTGCGGAACAATTCGTCGGCGTCACAGTAGTCGACATAGCGCGAAACGAAGAAATCCGGTTCCGCGTGGTCGGCCAAGTAGGTGTCTATCTCGGCGGGGGTGTCCAGCTTTTCAAGCCCTTTTCCCGCATGCGAGCCGGCGGGCCGCACGATGAGCGGATAGGCTCCGTCGTCGAGTACGTCGCGGAGAATAACATCCGAAAGCGCGATATCGGCAAGCTCCGCACGCGACACGCGCGCTGTCATCGGAATTTCGACGCCGGGCACATCACGCAGTGCGTGATAGAGCCGATCGCGGTCGAGAGCTTTGATCGTCTGCGGCCGGTTGAGGATGGGCCGCGGCCAGTTTGGCGCGAATTGTTCGATCGCATCGAGCATGGGACGCGTCTCGACGGAATCCGGCACCGTTACGATGGCGATGTCATGGTCCGGAAGCGGATCGGGGAGTGCCAGGCCTGGTGCGATGTACAGCGTTTGCAGTTCGACATCGCTGTCTTCCAGCAAGAATTCAACGGGAGTGTTTCCGCCTATATCGACCGGCGCGGCAAAGGCGAGAAGACGCAGGCGCGGCGATTTCGCGGCACAGGGCGAGCGATAGACGACTTCCTGGACGAGCGCGCGCGATTGCAGCGACGCGCCCGAATACGGGTCGCCGCTCAGCTGCGCAATCAGCGAAAGATCCATCAGCGCCGGCGTATTGGACGGATCGCGGCCGACATCGGCGAGGAGCCGGCTCCTCAGCGGCGCAAAGTCGGCGCCGTCGAAAGCCATCTTGGTCAGTTTGGCGAGGCCGATGCGGGTGGCGGGCGGTTTCTCGTTCATGGAGTGCCTTTCCAATCGTCGATGTGGGGAATCTGCGCGAGCAGCATTTCGATCTTTTCGAGCGTGACCGACACCTGTTCGAATTGATTCACGACGTTGCCATATGTGGCGAACGGATCCGGCGTCCAGCAATCGGAAACAAGGCGTGCACTTGCGTTGATGCGCAGCGCGGCGGTGGTTATGCCGTTCGCGGCCGGTAATGGTACCGGCTGGCCGATATGACACAGCTGGCGCGCCAGCCAGCGATCCTGCGTGCCGGCGGATGACGGCAGACCGGCGGCCATATCGCGATTGAGCGCGCGATAGATGGCCGTGCAGGCATCGCGCGGGAGCAGGCGGTCCTGGTGGCGAAGCAGGAACGGGAAGATCGTTCTTGTGCCCATTTCTTCGTCGTCGAGATCGTCGCTTGCATCGCGCTCCTGTTCGGGGAGCAATTCGAGCGAGGGAGACGCGGCGAGACGGACTGTGACCGCAGCGGAAAACCGATCCAGCACGGCTTCCCGTGCCGAGGGCGGCACGGCGAAATAGGCGTGCATCTCCGCGAGCGCTGCTTCCCAGCGCAACCACATGCCGAAGTTCATTTGCCGCGGCAATTGTTGGCGCAGCCGCGGCCATGCTTTCGGCCAATCGCTGCACGCGGAATAATCGCGAAAGCCCGGCGGCGGATCGGCCTGCGCCAGCGTCACCGAGACGCGCCGAGGCACCAGCATCGCACTGCTGAACGGCGGTCCGCTGAAGAATTTCGATCCGGTCAACAGCACGATATGGTTGCGCTCGATATAGGCCGATATGCGCTTGGCGCTCAGGCGGGCCTGGCAGGCGTCGATAACGACCTGGACCGCGTCGGGCCAGCGCGCGCAAATTGTTTTGAGGCAGTCCCGGCTCGGTGCGCGCCGACCGAATTTCGATCGATCCATCGCTTGCAGGACCACACGACGTCCATGGGCGATCGCTTGTGCAACCGCGCTTTCGACCGCCGCATCGATCGTGGCGGGATCGCGCAATTCGCCCGAATCATCCGTGATGCCGATGCGCACCGATTCAACGCCGTCCGCCAGCCCTGCTATGGCTTCGCCCCTTTCGACATTCGTATTCAGCGCCGTCCGATCGCTGAAATGGCGGCCGCCGGCCGTGAACACGGTACCGCTGCCGGTTTGATCCGCTGCGACGACGACGTTGGTGATCGGACCGGCCAGGACCGCACGTGCCGCGAACAGCGCATGCAACTGCGAATCCGTGCCTGACGGCGCAAAAACGATTTCGACGCTGCTGCCGGAAATGTTCAGAACCTTCTTCAACTCATGCCGCATTGCCTCGAGGCGCATGTCGAATGCTTCTTCGATCCCGGCAGACAGCGACGCTGCGATCAGGCTCTCGCGGGCGCATTCGGCGCGTGCATAGGCTCTTTCGGAGATGGTCGATGCCGTCGACGACGCGAAGGCATGCGCCTCGGGACGCGGAAATGGGCGGCAGCCATAGGCATTCAGTTGATCGTCCGGCGAGACCGCAAGGCGGCCGTCGCCGCCTGTAACAAGCAGTCTTTCGAGCGGAACGAAGAGTGCCGTCAGGGGATGGGGAGCGCGATAACCCTCACCCGCATCGCGGTCCGGGTGCGCCGCCGGGCGCGCGGAATCCGGAGAACTGCGCATGCCTCAAGACCACCCCTTCGACGGATTTGGCGCGAACGACCGTGCCCCATGACCCGTACGATGCGGGCTTTGTGGTTAATATGAACTGAATTTTCGTGCATCGTTCCAAGGTGCGATGAACTACCGACGGTTGTGGCGGCACCCGCAGCATTCTCGGATGGCGGCGCAGGCCGGTATCGCCGCAGAAGACGATACAGATCATGGACGCTGATCATCTCCGACGAATATCCGTGCAGAGATCCGCAACTTGTATTATGGCGATGTCGGCACGATTCCGGTCGGCAGGAAAGCGTGTCCTGTGCGCAATGATCGAAGAGACGGACAAGGACGCAATGGAAACTAATGATCTATTATTAGATTCGGCGTGCAAAATCGTCGCCGCCTATATTAGAAAAAATCATGTTTCTCCGTCAGAATTACCGCTCATGATAAAGAACATTCACAGCGCGCTGGGCAGCCTCGGCGGCGTGTCTCCAACCGAAATTTCCGCGCAGCAGAAACCGGCCATTTCGATCCGCAAATCGATTACTCCCGATTACATCATTTGCCTCGAAGACGGCAAAAAATTGAAGATGCTCAAACGCTATTTGCGTACGCGTTATGGGTTGAGCCCCGACGGTTATCGCGCCAAATGGGGCCTGCCCGCCGATTATCCGCTGGTCGCGCCGAACTATGCCGCGCGGCGATCCGACTTCGCCAAGAAGATCGGTCTTGGCCTCAGGTCTGCACCGGTCCCCAAGCGCAAGAAGCGCGGCTAAGCAGCGCACCCGCGGCCGCTTGGGCATGAGAAAACACATCTGAGGATCGGCGTCGTTTCCCCGCGAGCGCCGAGCCTGTGAGACGCCACCGATAGCGCCATTTCGCGGCATCGATGGCTGCGCGTTCGATGATCATTTTGTTGCGCAGGAACGGCTTTGACACGTCCCATGAAGTTATCTTGGGCGGTTGGGGGCAAGAATTTTTGAATATCGTCGGCGTATGGTCCCGATCAGGCGGGGGGAACTCCGAAGACTTCCGCAAAAGCAACCTTCAGCGCCACATCGGCATCGGCCATGGTAATCGGCAGTCCCAATGCCGTCAGGCTGGTGACGCCATGTTCGCGTATGCCGCAGGGCACGATGCCGGAGAAATGATCGAGATCGGGATCGACGTTCAGGGAGACGCCGTGGAAGGTGACCCAGCGGCGCACGCGCACGCCGATGGCGGCGATCTTGTCTTCGCGCCCGCCGCCGCGCGCCACCCAAATTCCGACGCGGCCCTGGCGCCGCTCCCCCTTGACGTTGAATTGCGCCAGCGTGCGGATCAGCCACTCTTCGAGATCGCGGACAAAGGCGCGCACATCCATGCCACGGCGCTTGAGGTCGAGGAGGACGTAAGCGACGCGCTGCCCCGGCCCGTGATAGGTGTATTGGCCGCCGCGCCCGGTCTTGAAAACCGGAAAGCGCGCATCGATCAGATCGCCCTCCCTGGCGCTGGTGCCGGCCGTATAGACCGGCGGATGCTCGACCAGCCAAACAAGCTCGCACTCGGTGCCGTCCGCAATTCCGGCCACGCGTTTTTCCATGAAGGCGACGGCCTGCGGATAGTCCTGAAGGCCTTTGTTGATACGCCATTCCGGATGCGGTCGCGTTGCGAGGTCGGGGAGGCTCATGGTCCGTATTAACTCCGCCGAAAGCATAAGCGGGTGAGTGTTTATTTTGTCATCTCTTGGTGGGGCTCATGGCTTCCAATATCGAAAGCGTCAAGGTCGAAATCTCCGTGGTGCTCGGGCGCTCGGTCATTCCTATGCATCAGCTCCTGCGTATGGGTCGCGGCGCGGTGATCGAACTGGGTTCCCGCCAGGACGATCCGGTTCTGGTGCTGGCCAATGAGCGGCCCGTTGCCCGTGGCGAAATCGTCATACAGGGCGACAAGATCGGCGTTTCCATCATTGAGTTGTTGCGATCGTATCAATGATATTACAGAATTATTTTTGTATAAATTTCAATTTACCACAAAAAACTTGCATTACAGAAAATTTTTTCATATTCAGGTGTACAATATGAGGTTTAAGAGGGGCGAGACGTGCTTCCGATCGTCCTCGATCACACGAAAATAGCCGTTGGTCTTGCTGGCGAAGGCGAATTGCTGGAACGCCGGCGCGCCTTGCTGGCCGACGCTTCCATTGTGCCGGTGCCGGTGTCCCTGGAGGCTCCTGGTGCGCTTGCCGGCCTGAAACTGCTTTACATCGCAGGCGCTGACCGCGCTGCTTCGGCGGCCTTGGCCCGCCAGGCGAAAGGAATGGGCATTCTCGTCAATGTCGAGGATATCCCCGAGCTTTGCGATTTTCACATGCCGGCAGTCCTCAGGCGCGGCGAACTGCTCTTGAGCGTATCGAGTTCAGGGCGTTCTCCGGGCCTGGTGCGGATGGTCCGCGAATGGCTGGCAGAGCATTTCGGTTCGGAGTGGGGCGAACGGGTCGATGAAATCGGCCGCTGCCGCGATGGCTGGAAGGCTCAAGGGCGGTCGCCAACGGACATTGCGAATGCGACCCGCGCGCTCGTCGCCGAGAAGAAATGGCTCGCATGAAAACCGCCCACGTCAGCGTGATCGACCAGGCCAGGGACATCGCCCCGCGGGCATTCGACCGTTCGGGCGACCGTTCGGGGACGGGCAGCGACGATTCCGCGACTGCGGCGCATTTGACCCAGCTTCAGGCGGCGGCTCGAGGACGCGACGCAGCCGGCATCCTGCGCCTCGCGCTGCTGGAGGAATTCGCCGGACGTACGGCTGTTGTGTCTTCTTTCGGAGCGGAATCGGCGGTGCTCCTTCACCTGGTCGCCCAGATCGATCCGACGACCCCCATCATCTTTCTCAACACGGGCAAGCTGTTCGGCGAAACGTTGCGCTATCGCGACCGGATGCAGGATGTGTTGGGGCTCGGCGACATCCGGACCATCGGCCCGCATCCTTCCGACCGCAGCCGCATCGATCCGGAAGGAACGTTGTGGTCGCGCAATACGGATGCCTGCTGCGAATTCCGCAAAGTCGTACCGCTCAAGCGGGCACTGGAGGGCTTTGCCGCGCAGATCACGGGCCGCAAGCGCTTCCAGACCGGTGCGCGCACCGGCATGCGGCTGGTCGAGCATTTCGACGGGCGCTTCCGTTTCAATCCGCTGGCGGATTGGACGCTCGCCGAGCTCGAAGCCTATGCGAGCGCACATGATGTTCCGCGCCACCCGCTGGTCGAAGACGGTTATCCCTCCATCGGCTGCATGCCATGCACGAGGCGCCTCCAGGCGGGCGAGAGCTACCGCGACGGCCGCTGGGCCGGGCTCGACAAGGACGAATGCGGCATCCATGTCGGTGTCGACGGCGAAGGCATTTGAAGTCGGAAGGCCTGGTGCCGGTTGCTTTTCGTTTTCTGAAATCCGATTTCCGGCTTCCCGTTTCCGCCCCAGCCTGCTACATCCCGGCCCCCGTGCGGTCGTGGCGGAACGGTAGACGCGCTAGCTTGAGGTGCTAGTGGGGCAACCCGTGGAAGTTCGAGTCTTCTCGACCGCACCAGCCTACGCTGCGGAGCAGCGGAGGCTGTCGCGCCGGAGCCCGAAGGGCGAAGGCCGGACTGCTCCCGCAGCTACGGCTCGGCAAGCCAGTAGCCCGAAGGGCGAAGGCCGGACTGCTCCCGCAGCTACGGCTCGGCATGGCGGGGCAATCCGAAACTGCTTCTCGATAAGCGTTATCGCCATGAAATATGTTTACATAATCTCATCGATTGCCGAGCCGGGACGATACTATGTGGGCCTGACTGACGATCTCCGGAACAGGCTGCAAGCACACAACCAAGGCGCAGTGTCCCACACATCCAAATACCGCCCTTGGCAGTTGAAGACCTATGTCGGTTTTTCAGATACGGATCGGGCATCGGCTTTTGAGAAATACCTAAAGAGTGGATCCGGTCGAGCGTTCGCAAAGAAGCGTCTCTGAGGCGCGCGATGGCCCCTCGCCGCGACCCGTGACAGAGTGGCGACCCGGTTGGACCCGACTCACTTTCCCGCAGGCCGTCCCATGATACCCAATTCCTGTCCGACGCTCGATTTCGCCCTCGGCGAGACCGCCGATATGCTGCGTGACAGCGTGCGCAGCTTCACCAGCGACCGCATCGCGCCGATTGCCGACGAAATCGACCGAACCAACATTTTTCCTCGCCAGTTGTGGCCGGAGCTCGGCGCGCTCGGCATTCTCGGGATCACGGTGGAAGAGGAATTTGGCGGCGCGGGGCTTGGCTATCTCGAACATTGCGTCGCGATGGAGGAGGTGAGCCGCGGCTCGGCGTCGGTCGGCCTCTCCTACGGCGCCCATTCCAATCTGTGCGTCAACCAGATCCGCCGCAACGGTTCGGCGGAGCAGAAGCACCGTTATCTGCCGAAGCTGATTTCGGGCGAGCATCTGGGCGCGCTGGCCATGAGCGAGACAGGCTCGGGCTCCGATGTCGTGTCGATGCGGCTGGCGGCGGAAAAGCGCGGCTCGCGTTACGTGCTCAACGGCACGAAAATGTGGATCACCAACGGCCCCGGGGCCGACACGCTGGTCGTCTATGCCAAGACGGATGCCAGCGCCGGTCCGCGCGGCATCACCGCCTTCCTCGTCGAGAAAGGCTTCAAGGGATTTCGCACCGCCCAGAAGCTCGACAAGCTCGGCATGCGCGGTTCCGACACGGCGGAACTGGTGTTCGAGGATTGCGAAGTGCCCGAGGAAAACGTGCTCGGCCGCGAAGGCGAGGGGGTGCGTATCCTGATGAGCGGGCTCGACTACGAACGCACGGTTCTTGCCGCCGGCTCGCTGGGCATCATGCAGGCGTGCCTCGATGTCGTTCTTCCTTATCTGCATGACCGCAAGCAATTCGGCGTGGCCGTAGGCTCGTTCCAGCTGATGCAGGGCAAGCTCGCGGACATGTATGTCGCGCTGTCCACCGCGCGCGCCTATGTCTATGCGGTGGCGCGCGCCTGCGACCGTGGACAGACGACGCGCAAGGACGCCGCCGGCGCCATCCTCTATGCGGCGGAAAAGGGCGTGTGGATGGCGCTGGAAGCGATCCAATGCCTGGGCGGCAACGGCTACATCAACGATTATCCGACCGGGCGGCTGTTGCGCGACGCCAAGCTCTACGACATTGGCGCCGGCACCGCCGAAATCCGCCGCTGGCTGATCGGACGGGAATTGTTCGAGGAAACGGGGTGAGGCGCCGGGTTTTCGGCGATCACGCAGCCGCGTCGAGCCGCACGATTTCCGCGTCGATTTCGGCACGCAGGCGCGCGGCCTCATCGTCGGACAGCTTGCCGAGCAGGGAAGGCCAAAGAGTCTCGCGGTAGAGCGAGACTGTCGAGGACTTCCAGGGCCAATTCGCGGCAACGCGCATCCTGTCGAGCATGTTTTCCAGCCGCACCCGCGCATCGTCGGCGCCGGGCTCGTATCGCGGCAAATCGTCTTCTGCGAACATGAAAGGCTGGGTCGTGTCCAATCCGAGGCCCTCGCGAATCAGTGGATGCGCGCCCGAGTCTGTCCCAAGACGAATTGGTCGTGAAGGCCGGCCGGCCACTTGCCCACAGAAGCCGTGCCCGGCTTCGCCTCAAAGCGCCACGACGGTCTGCGTGTCCCCCGCCTCAAGCGCGCTCATATAGGCGAGGATGAGATCGCGCGTGCGGTAGCGGCCATAGGTCTTCTCGTCCTGCTCGCGCACGATAGGGAAGGTGTCAAGGATATAGCGCACGTCGTCGCGCTCCGTGATGTCGTAGAGGATGAAATAGAGCGCGTCGAGCCGCGCGCGCAAATGCATCCGCTCCTCGTCGTCCCATTTGAACGGCGGCAGAACTTCGCCGGTTTTGCGGTCGAGATGTCCCATGTCGCGCGCGAAGTCTTTCAAATCGTGCGCCGTGTAGCTCAGCCGGAGCACGTGATCGCGCACGATGTCGCTTGCGCTGCGCCGGCCAAATTTTCTCGCATACGCCTGTTGTTCGACGACCGGGAGTTGTTCAAGAATGTATTTATTGAGATTTCGACTTTGTATTTTTTGGCGAGCGATATAATCGCATATCATACTGTTTAGGTTCGCAACGAGATAGGCTAGGCAATGTAGGTCTGAGCCGGTAAGAGGTATTAAAATCGGCAATTTGTTCCCATAACCAGCGCGAGGAACGATTGCGCTTATTAGACTGCGCGCATTGTTGGTATTGCAGACGTCATTGAATCCCAGGGCATACGGGTGACCATAGCGAATCGCTTGTTGGGGGACCCAGTAGCGCGGCTGGTTCAAGAAATCCATGTCCATTAGCTGCTCGTGAGAAGAATGCAACGGGACGCCCTGTCCGCTAACATTCTTTGGATTGACGCCAACGCTCGCGTAGCGATGGTTGAAATTTGAGATCATTTTCCCTTCAAACAGGGGTTCCCAAATGCCCTTTGCACTCTTCCATCTGCGATTGCCGATGGGAAATGCCTTCTCCTTTTCCTGTAAATCCTCCTTGCTACGGAACATCCACGACGCGGTTGTCATGTGGAATATTGTCGCGTAACGCACTGGCCAATTCAAAGTTTGACTATCTGAACCCGACGCGAGGATTGGAATCCTGGTATACACCTCCGCAGTTATTTCGCTGTCCTTCGATGAACGAAAAATTGGAATCGTGCCCGTATTTGGATTCGCTTTTCTGCATTGGGCAGCAGTGAGTCGACTGGTCCTTAGAAAATCTTCGTCGGGAATCGTATGGAGCTTCACGCCGAAAGCAAAATCTGACGATTGTCGCTCGCCTCCACCAACGATAAAGACAGTCGGCTGGTCTTCGTGGTGTACGCCGGGAAATAACCATCCGCGCCGGTTTTCGAATGCGATGAATGCAAAAACACGTTTTGCCTCCGACGTTGTCGAAAAGAATTCTGCCGCAGTCTTGTCCGTACCGATCCCGATTGGAGTCAGAAAGCCAACAAAGCCGGTTGGACGAATCAATCTAAGAGCGCGCTCCACGAAGAGCGAATAGATGTTCACGTCGCCATGGCCCAGCAGTGGGTATTCGCCGCTGTTGCGCGCGAGTTCCAGCGCCATGTCGGCATGCTGAACCGCCGTTTCGTATTGCGCGTAAAGCGGATCGTTCGCTTTCTTCAGATTTTCGATCATCCGCTTGCGGTCGGCGGCGCGCTGGGCGAGGGCGATTTCGCGTTTGCGGGCCGCGAACCATTCCACCTCCTGCATCTTCAGACGATCCCAGGGCGGATTGCCGATCACCGCATCGAAGCCGCCTTTCGGATCGGCACTTTCCCAATCTGCCCAGACGCCGGGAAACGCGACCTCCCAATGCAGGAACCGCTCTTCCTCGGCCAGCCGCATGGCGGACTGCAACAATTCCGCCGCCGCCTGCCTGATAGCCTCGCCCCGCGCCTCCCCCTTGCTTCGGCGTCCGCCATTATCGCCGTTTCCGATTTTGATGACCGCACGGCCGGTCAAGAGCGCGATGGGGTCGCCGAAGGCGCCCTTCAGAAGCTCTTCTTTGGCCAGCTTTCCGTCCTTGTCCGCGGGAATCCACCGGCAGGCCTGCCAGAAGCTGAGAAGACTGATGAGCGGATCGGTCGCTTCGCGCACGCCGTCGAAGGCTTCGGCCGACCTTCGCACCTCGGCGAGATCGGCATCCGCCGCCGCTTCGATGTCGAGCATCAGCCGCGCCGCCTGCCTTGCGGCCACGACTTCGTTGTGGACGAACATTCCGGCGGCTTCCGAAAGCTCGTGCTCCGTCCTCAACACCCATTCGCCGAAGAGACTGTCGCCGCAGCGCAGATGGTGATCGAGAAACGAGAGCGGCGCGCCGACCGTGAAGGTGTGCAGCCAAAGCGACACCTTCGCGAGCTCCACGGCCATAGGATTCTTGTCCACGCCGTAGACGACGCGTTTCAGCACCATGCGTCTCACGATCATGCGGTCTTCGAGCTGGTCTTCGCGCACCTGCCATTTGTTGGCTTTTGCTTCGCCGAGGATGCGCAAACGAATTGCGGCGATGCGGTCGCCGAGCGGCGAGGCGTATTCGCCCCATGCCACGTCCGCGGGCGCGGCGGCGAGGGCTTCTATCACGGCGTCGGCGAGATAGTCGACAAGCCGGACGAGAAAATGCCCGCTGCCCATCGCCGGATCGCAGACTTTCAGCTCGAGAAGCGCGGACGCGAAATCCTAGCGTCGCAACTCGTCCATCCGTTCCGCAAGCGGCTTCCTGACGCTCTTCAGTGCCTTTGCCTTTGCGTGAAATGCTTCGCGCCGCTCGTGGACCAAGGGCCCGACCGTTTGATCGATGATGAGCCCGACCAGTTCGTCCGGCGTATAATAACTGCCGGAACCCTTGCGGGCGAAAGGATTGAGGCGGATGTCGATATTCCCGTCGTCGCGAACCGGCTCGTATTCGAGCAGACGCTCATAGATCGAACCGAGTTGCTGGACCGAAAGATCGCGATAATTGATGAGCTTTCTATCGGTCTGGGTTCGCGAAAGTTTGTCGAGCAGCGGAACGAGGATTGAGTCCGGGATTTCGATTCCGTCGAGCAGCTTGTGCGCTTTGCGGTCGAAAAGGCCGCCATTATAGGGTGGCAGTCCGATATCGTCGTCTCCTCCGTCGATAAGACGAAACAATGTGCACAGGTGTTCCCAGACGGGCGCAGCTTTGGCGCTAAATGCTTTGCCGTCGTCGAGCTGCTTTGCGACCTCGATTCGGATCGGCTTGAAAAAGCCATAGTCCTCATAGCGCCTGTCGCGCTTTGGCAGGAGATCCCGGTCTTCGGCATAGAGGACAAAGAGCAGCCGGTAGAGCAGCGTCAGGGCCGACCGTCTGACTTCGGCAAGCGGCGCGGCCGGGGCGGCGCTGGCAATGGCGCGAATGAAACCCGGAAAGATTTCGTCGAAGGTGAGCGCGCTCAAATCCTTCGCTACGCGCGCTTCCCAGAGTCTGCCTTCCTCCAAAGCGACTTCGTGAAAGGTCCGGCCTTTGTCGCGCGTCGGCAGAAACGCCTCGCGCCTGAACATCAGGACAAACACCTTTAGCAGATGTTGCGCTGCGTCCGTATCCGGGGCGAACAGGTCGGGACGGTATCCTTTGACGCCGAGCAAGCCGCCAAGGTCCAGTTCGACGAACTGCTCCGATCGAGATTTGGCGCGTTGCCAATAGAGGCGCCAGACCCGGCCATTCGTGAGCACGCCCCACAGAACGCGTCCGTCCGACATGACGTCGGCGCGCGTCAGGTAGCGCAGCATTTGCGTCGACGGCACTTGGTCGCCCCGGCCCGAGTCGAGACCGAGTTCCCACTTCTTCGATTCGCAGATGACCAGGCCGTGGCGGAATTTCTCGGCCGGTCTCTTCGTCTTATCCGCGTGCGCGAGCGCTTCCTTGTCGGGAAGCAGCAAGGCATCGGGAATGTCCTCCTTGCCCTTCTCCGCCATTGCGTTGCGGCGCAGGATCAGCCCATCCCACCCGAGCGCGCCCAATACCTTGTAGATGACGCGCTCTTCGGTATCGGCCTCGTTGTGATGCGCGCCGATTTCGAAGGGATCGAGAATCCGCTTCAGCTTGGTTTCTATTGCTTGGAATTCGGACAGCTCGAATGCTTGCCAATCCGGGGTTGCGAGAATGCCCTCGCGCAAAAAGTCATCCGCGAACAATGTGCCTTTTTGCATTTGCGATTATTGTCCCAGCCTTGGAGAATCGCGTGAGCGCCGAAGGAGACCATGGCTTGTCTCCCCGAACAACGGCGAAGCGGTGGCGATCCGATTCCGGCAACGAAAAATCGTTGCCTTGCCCCTTAATCGTCCAACTCCACCACCACCGCTTCGCCATTTTCGAGGGCGATCGCGAGTTTGCCGTCGCGCAAGAGCCGCGCGTCATGGCCGAAAACTTCCGCCCGCCAGCCGTGAAGCGCTGCAACGCCGTCATCCTCGCGTGCCGCGATGCGTTCGATGTCGTCGGCGTTGGCGATCAGCCGAGGCGCGACGTTGGCCTCTTCCGCCCGCAAGCGCAGCAGCGTCTTCAGCAGATCGATCGACGAGGCTGAGGGCTCGCGCTTGCGCCGCGGTCGTTCCGGCTCGATCCCGTCGGGCGGTGGGCCCTCCTGACCTTTTGCCAGCGCCTCCAGCAGCCCCTTGGCGAGGCGCGAGGTGGCGAAGCCTTTCGGCACGGCGCGGATATGTTCCAGTGCAGCAGCCGTTTCGGGTGGATGCGCGGCGATCTCCATCAGCGCCTCGTCCTTGATGACGCGGTTTCTCGGCAAATCGCGCGCCTGCGCTTCGCGCTCGCGCCATTCGGCGAGGGCCGCGAGGATCGCCAGAAAACGCTTGTTGGACGTGCGCGGTTTCAGCCGCCGCCAGGCTTGTTCGGGATCGAGCCGGTAGAGCGCGGGATCCTGCAATGCCTTGATCTCTTCCGCGACCCAGGAGGTGCGGCCGGTGCGTTCGAGCTGCTTGGCCAGCGCCTCATAGACCACGCGCAGGTGCGTCACATCGGCTAGCGCATATTCGAGCTGCCGCCTGGACAGCGGGCGCCGGCTCCAATCGGTGAAGCGGGCCGACTTGTCGATCTCCGCATGGGCGAGCTTGCGCGCCAGCGTCTCGTAGGAGGCCGATTCGCCGAAGCCGCACACCATCGCGGCGATCTGGGTATCGAACAGAGGATCGGGGATCAGGTCGCCCTGATGGAAGAAGATTTCGATGTCCTGCCGCGAGGCGTGCAGCACCTTCACGATGCCAGGTGATTTGAGGAGCTTGTAGAAGGGGGCAAGGTCGATGCCCTCGGCGAGGGGGTCGATGATCGCCTCGACGCCGGGCGCAGCGACCTGGATGAGGCAGAGCTTCGGCCAATAGGTCTGGTCGCGCATGAACTCGGTATCGAGAGCGATATAGGTCGCCCCCTCGAGTTCGGCGACGAGAGATTTCAATTCTTTGGTGGCGGTCACGGATGTCATGAGAACGGCTATAGCGGATTCGCGGGCCGTGGGCGCGAAGGATTTCGGCGTCACGCGCCAGCGACAAAAAGACTGGAGCAACCCTCACTTCTCCTTCAGCCCCACCGTCCGCCCCGGGATGCCGGCGGCGTCGAAATAGGCGGCGGGCCCCACCAGCTGTTCGTCGAGGATGGTCGTGATGCCGTTGAGCGCCGGCAGCGAGCTTTGCACCCGACGGCTGACGGTGACCGGCTTGCCGCCGACCAGTGCCTCGCCGATCACGCGGCCCGTGAGCGCGCCCGCGGCGGGGTTA
The DNA here is from genome assembly GCA_049692035.1 of Rhizomicrobium sp. Classification (GTDB taxonomy): domain Bacteria; phylum Pseudomonadota; class Alphaproteobacteria; order Micropepsales; family Micropepsaceae; genus Rhizomicrobium. The sequence continues at coordinate 30,925 of JBAVOL010000028.1, read as the reverse complement.
TGGGCGTCGAGTTCGATCCCCAGGATATGGGCCAGGGTGGGGGCGATATCGGCATTGCCGACCGGCGCCCTGTCGGCGAAATGGGCTTTGAAGTCCGGTCCGATCGCGCCCATGAAATTGCGCGTGTCGGCGCGGCTGAAGCTGCCATGCATGCCTTGGCCGGTTTGCAGGCCGGTGTCGGCGAGTTCTACCGCGCAAAGCTCCGGCCCCAGCTTGCAGCCTTTGGCGTCGAAAGAGCGGAAGCCCACGACGATGGCAGGCTCGGGCACGTTGGCCGCGCCGATGAGACGCACCGCGCTCAACGGCAGCGCGCCAGCGAAATCCTTGGGATCGCCGTTCTTGAGCAGGTCGTCATTGACGAACAGCGCGCCGGCATAGGGTGCCTCAAGCAGATGGTCGAAGATCAGCTTGGCATGGGTGCGTGCGTTGGGACCGAGCGTGTAGATGAGATCCGAGCCGCCATTGGCCGCCACTACTGCGATCGGCGCATCCGCGCTTGCCCCGATCACGCCGTTGCCGCGCGCGGGATGAGCGCCGGTCGCAAGATCGAGTTCCGAATAGCCGGCATCGGGATCGAAAACCTTTTGCCGCAACCACCCCGCAACCTCGATGGCGAGGAAGCCTTGCGGATGGGACGCGGGAGGAAGATTGCCCGCCGCATCGGGTACGGATTTGGCGATGGTCGAAAAACCGTGATCGGCGGTGACGAACACGTCTGTCGTCTTGTCGAGGCCGAGTTTTTTCAGCGCGGCCAGGAGGGAGGCGAGATTGGCATCGGCATTGGCGATGGCCGCCTTGGCGGTGGGGCCGTTGATGCCGGGCGTGACATTTCCCAGGCTATCCATCTGCGCGTGCTGCGTCATGTCGGGGTCGCGCGACCAGAACAGCAGCACGAACGGCTTGCCTTTGGCTTTGAACGCAGGGAGCAGGCCCTTGTTGACGGCGGCGGCGAACCACGCCTGTTGCTTGGTGTTGGGAAGATCGGGGAACGGATAGGCGAAGAGGGGCGCCTGTACCGCCCCGGTCGCCGCCTGAACTGCAGCGGCAGCGTCGGGATCGAGCACGATCGCGCCGGACGGCGAACCGTCGAGGTTTTTCGGCCGGTTGGTCACGTCGTCGATCTCGATGGCTTTGCCGAGACAGTCGATGGCCTGGATGGCCGCCGGTCCCAGCTTGCCGACGACGGCGGCCGAGAAGCCCGCTTCCTGTGCGGCGCAAAGAAGCGGCGTCGGGCCCATATAGCCGTCGGCGAAATGAGCCTTCATATCTTCCAGCACAGCGTCGTTTTCCAGGAACGGCACGTCGGAGCCTTGCAGTGCCGCCACGGGAAAGCCCGTATAGAGCACATTGGCGTAGTCGCCCGTGTCGCCCAGATAATGGCCGGTGGCGATGCCCGAGGCATTGGCGGTCGTCAGCGTCGGATACAGCGCGTGGCTGTTGGTGAAGTCGACGCCTGCGCGCTTGACGCGGGAAAGGGTGGGCGCGACGTCCGGCGTCACGCTCCCATAGCGCAGGCCGTCGGCCACGAAGATGAGCACATTGTGGGGCCGGGCAGCGGCGGGCACGACGACAGCGGCCAGGAGGGCCGCGAGAGCGAGGCGCTTCATGGGTGAGAATCCTTCCCGATTCGACCGGAGATTAAACAGCGTTTACGACAATTCGAGTCATTGAGTGGAGGGATACAAATATCGACCAGCTTTCCCACTCTTGACTTGGTCGCGGTCCGTTCGCCACATACCGCCCCTTTGCAGAGGTCTTCATGCACGTCTATCGCACCCATAATTGCGGCGCGCTGCGCAAAACCGAAGTCGGCACGATTGTGCGCCTGTCGGGCTGGGTGCATCGCCGCCGCGACCATGGCGGGCTGTTGTTTCTCGATCTGCGCGACCATTACGGCGTCACCCAATGCGTGGTGGAGCCGGATTCGCCGGCCTTCGCCGAGGCCGACCGGCTGCGCGCGGAATGGGTGGTGACGGTAACGGGGCCGGTAGTGGCGCGTGACGCCGACACGGTAAACAAAGACTTGCCCACCGGCGAGATCGAAATCCGCATCGAGTCGATCAAAATCCAATCGGTGGCGCAGGAACTTCCGCTGCCCGTCTTCGGCGAACTCGATTATCCCGAGGAGACGCGCCTCAAATACCGTTTCGTCGATTTGCGACGCGAGCGGCTCCATCGCAACATCACGCTGCGCTCGAACGTCATCCAATCGATCCGTAGACGAATGGTCGCGCAGGGCTTTACCGAATTTCAGACGCCGATCCTGACCGCCTCGAGCCCGGAAGGCGCGCGCGACTTTCTCGTGCCCTCGCGCATGCATCCGGGGCGCTTCTACGCGCTGCCGCAGGCGCCCCAGCAATTCAAGCAACTCATCATGGTGGCGGGCTTCGACCGCTATTTCCAGATCGCGCCGTGTTTTCGCGACGAGGATGCTCGCGCCGACCGCAGCCCCGGCGAATTCTATCAGCTCGATCTCGAAATGAGCTTCGCGACGCAGGACGACGTGTTCGCGGCGGTCGAGCCGGTGCTGCACGGCGTGTTCGAGGAATTCGCCAATGGCCGCGCCGTTTCGCCGGCGCCGTTCCAGCGCATTTCCTACACGGATTCGATGCTGAAATACGGCGTCGACAAGCCCGATCTGCGCAATCCCATTATCATTGCCGATGTGAGCGCGGTGTTCGCGCGAGACGATGTCGCGTTCAAGGCGTTCAAGGGCAAGACGGTACGCGCGATTCCGGCGCCGGGTGCCGCCGCGCAGCCGCGTTCGTTCTTCGACAAGTTGAACGACTGGGCGCGCGGCGAAATGGGCGCGGCGGGGCTCGGCTATATCGTGTTCGAAAGCGAAGCCGGCGTGCTGGTCGGCAAGGGCCCGATCGCGAAATTCATTCCCGCGGACGCACTGGCCGAGATGGCGCGGGTTGCGGGAGTTGGCGCAGGCGATGCGCTGTTCTTCTCGGCCGACGCGGATGAGCGGCGCGCGGCAGCGCTGGCGGGGCAGGCGCGCCTGCGCATCGGGCGCGAACTGTCGCTCACCAGGGAGGGCGGTTTCGAATTCTGCTGGATCGTCGATTTTCCGATGTATGAGTGGAACGAGGACGACAAGCACATCGATTTCTCGCATAACCCCTTTTCTATGCCGAATTTCGACCGCGAAAGCTTCCTCGCGCTCGATCCGCACGATTCCGCGACTATCCTCGGCATCAATGCATTTCAATATGACATCGTCTGCAACGGCATCGAGCTTTCGAGCGGAGCGATCCGCAATCACGACCCCGACGTGATGCTGAAGGCGTTCGAGATCGCCGGCTATGCGCGCGAGGAGACCGAGACGAAATTCGCCGGCATGCTCAACGCATTTCGCTGTGGCGCGCCGCCCCATGGCGGCACCGCTCCCGGCATCGACCGCATCGTCATGCTGATCGCGGGCGAGGAAAATTTACGCGAAGTGACGATGTTCCCGATGAACCAGCAGGCGCAGGATCTGATGATGAACGCACCCAGCGAAGTCTCGCTCAAGCAGCTGCGCGAACTGCATATCCGCGTGGTGATGCCGGAGTAGGGGGCTCTGCAGCCACAACCCTTTCTGTCATGGCCGGCCTTCGAGCCGGCCAACCATCGATATCAATATCCTATTCGCGCGCAGACGCGCGCGCGATGGGCGGCCGGGTCAAGCCCGGCCGTGACAGATTGAGGGGATCGAGACAAACGATTGGGACATTTTCTTCGTAATCCGTCCCGATGCGCTGCGGTTACGTCTACATTTTGGCGAGCAAGCCGTTTGGAACGCTCTACATTGGCGTTACGAATAATCTTGCGCAACGGATTTTCGAACATCGACAGGGCATCGGATCGAAATTCACCAAGCGATATGGCGTGACGAGATTGGTCTGGTTCGAAGAATATCCGACGGTTCCGCCGGCCATCCAGCGCGAGACAAGCCTCAAGCGGTGGAAGCGAAATTGGAAAATCGATCTCGTCAACAAGACAAATCCGGAGTGGCGGGATTTGTACGAGACGGTGATTTGAACCAACTCTGTCATGGCCGGCCACCGAGCCGGCCAACCATCTCGCGCGCGTCGGCGTGCGATGACTCAATTTATTTGATGGGTGGCCGCCTCAAGGGCGGCCTGATGGCCGGGGAGGGCGTGCCCGGCCGTGACACATGATCACAGCTTCGCGGGCAGTTCCTTGAGGCTGTTGGAGATCAGCGTTCCGGCCTTCTGCGAGTCGATGCGGCTCGCGATCAGCTTGCCTGCCGCATCCACCGCAACATCGGCGGCAAGGGCGCGGATTTCGGCGATGGCATGGGCCTCGGCCTGGGCGATCTTGTCTTGCGCCTGTTTGGCGCGGCGTTCGATCTGGGTCTGGAGTTGTACCTTTGCTTCCGCCGCGAAGCGTTCGGCTTCCGCCTTGGCTTCGGTAACGATGGCTTCGGCTTCCCGTTCCGCGTTGGCGGCCTTGGCCCTGAATTGCGCGAGCAGGCCGGCGGCTTCCTCGCGCAGGCGCTTGGCCTCGTCGAGTTCCTTGGCGATGGCTGCCGCGCGGGCGTCGAGCGCCGCCGCGAGGAAGGCGGGAACCCGATGATAGAGGAAAATTCCGATGACGATGAGGAAGCCTAAGCCGACCCACAATTCCGGTTCGTGCAACAACTCCATGGCCGGCTCCTAATTGACCGCGCGGGCGGCAATGACGGCAGCCGCCTCCGGCGACGAGACCGTCTCGCCCGTCAGATGCGCGACGATGGCGATAGCGGCCTCCTCGGCGGTCTTGGCGACCTGGGCGAGCGCACCCTGACGCGTGGCCCGGATACGGGCCTCGGCCTTGGCGGTCGTGGCCTGGGCGTCCGCTTCGGCCGCTTCCTTCGCCTTGTCGATCTCGGCGTGGATGCGCTTGCGGTTTTCTTCGGCGACGGCCTGGGCGCGTTTGCGCGCGCCTGCCAAGGCGGCGTCGTAAGCGGCGGACGCCGCTTGCGCATCCTGGCGGTGCTTTTCGGCCTCAGCCAGATCGCCCGCAATGCGCCCTTTGCGGGTCGCTATGGCGCCGGCAATGCGCGGACCCGCGATGCGCCACAGGATGGCGAACAGGAACGCGAAGGTGATCGCGAGCCAGACGAACTGGCCCGGAAACGTCTTCGTGTCGAACGGCGGAAAGCCCCCGCCATGCGGAGCTTGCGCCGTTCCTGCCGTGTGTTCGCCCGTTTCCATCAGGTGAACAGGATGATGAGCGCGATCACGAGGCCGAACAGGCCCGTCGCCTCGCACAGCGCGAAGCCGAGAAGCAGGTTGGTGGTCTGGCTGGCGGCCGCACCCGGATTGCGCAGCGCGCCCGAGAGATAGCTGCCGAACACATTGCCGATGCCAATACCGGCACCGACGAGCGCGATACAGGCAAGGCCCGCGCCGATCATTTTCGCTGCTGCGACTTCCATGTCGAAATGCTCCTTGGTTTGTTCTCTGGGGGTTGTTCAGTGCTGTTCGTGGAGATGCAAGGCTTCGTTGAGATAGATGCAGGTCAGGATCGCGAACACATAGGCTTGCAGGAACGCGACCAGAAGCTCGAGCGCCGTGATGGCGACGATGAGAAACATGGGCGCGATCGAAAGCGCCGTGAAAATGCCGCCCGCGCCGCCCAGCGCAATCACGAAACCCGCGAAGACTTTCAGCATCGTGTGCCCGGCCAGCATGTTGGCGAAAAGACGGACGGAAAGGCTGATCGGGCGCGTGAAGAACGAGATTATTTCGATCGGCACGAGCAGACCAAGCAGATACCAGGGGGCATGCGGCACGAAGAGCTTGAGGAAGCCGATGCCGTGGGTCGCGAAGCCCGTGACGATCACGGTGAGGATGACCAGACAGGCAAGTGCGAAGGTCACCGCGATCTGGCTCGTCACCGTGAAGGCGCCCGGCAACAGGCCGAAGAAATTCGAGAACAGCACGAACACGAAGATCGTGAACACGAACGGAAAGAAGGCAAGGCCGTCTTCGCCGGCCGCCGAGCGGATCATGTTGGCGACGAATTCGTAGGCGATTTCGGCCATCGATTGCAGGCGGCCGGGCACCAGCCTGGGGCTGGCAACAGCAATTGTCAGGAACAGCGAAGCCACGCCCACCACAACGCACATCCACAAGGACTGATTGGTGAAAGCAAGATTGTAGTGCGCGAACGGAATCGGAATTTCTCCGATCGGCTTCACCGCAAACTGCTCCATTGGACTCATCTTCACGGAGTCAGGTCTCCTCGTCGTCTTCGCCGGTTGGGGTCGAACTCTTCGAGCCGCCGGACGAACTCGCATTAATCTCCGCCGCCGCGCGCATCACATTGCGGATGCCCGCCGCCGCACCAACCACAAACATCACCACAAGGAAGATCGGTCGCGTGCCCAGCCAATGGTCGAGCAACCATCCCAATCCCCCGCCCACGCCGATTGCGACAACCAGTTCGGTCGCAAACCGCGAAGCGATGCCGAGCGGCGTGGGAGGCGCCTGTTGCGGGCGCGGCTCCTTCTGCCGCCGAACCTTGTCCAGCCGCGCGCCCAGTTCACGCAATTCGTCGGGATCAGGAGCTGGCATGTCCGGTTGCTCCCCGCTTCCCCCTTGCAAATTGCACAGATGCGGGCCCTCGCGGCTATTTCGAAGGCGGGCGGACCATAGGGGCGGGCTGTTCCGTCTGTCAAGCAGCGTGAATTATGCATAAGTTATTGTATTTAAAGGAAAATTTTGCAATGTGGCGAATTGCGCAGGGCATAATGCCACCGAGTCGGCGATTGCGACGCGAAACCGCAAACCGATTTGTCTATCGTCGGCTGCGCCGGAATTGGCCTTTGTGTGATGGGTGGAGCATGCGTGTCTTTAATGCCGTTCGGCCGCTGCTCGCCACGCTGTGTGTCGTTGTCGCCGCAACCGCGGCGCTGGCGGACGAAACGAGCAACGAAACGGTAACGGTTATTGCTACGACGCCGCTCCCAGGTACCGGCATTGACGCCGACAAGGTGCCCGGCAACGTCCAGACTATCACGGCCAACGATCTGACCCGCGAGGGATCGGCCAGCGTCATTTCGGGGCTCAACGATCAGCTCGGCAGCGTCAGCATCAATGACAATTTGGACGACCCGTTCCAGCCAGACATTCTGTTCCGCGGCTTCGAGGCGTCGCCGGTGCTCGGCACACCGGAAGGCCTGACCGCCTACCAAAACGGCGTGCGTATCAACGAGGCGTTTGGCGATTCGCTCAACTGGGACTTGGTCCCCGATCTCGCCGTCGATCGAATCACCATCGTCAGCTCCAATCCGGTCTATGGGTTGAACGCGCTCGGCGGTGCGGTCATCGTCGCTATGAAAAACGGCTTCACCTATGACGGGGGCGAGGTCGAGTTGTCGGGGGGCTCCTGGGGCCGACACAGCGCGTCTCTGGAATATGGCGGCAATTCCGGGCCATTTGGTTTCTACATCGCCGGCCGCGTTTTGAAGGAAAATGGCTGGCGCGAATTCTCGCCGGACACCCTTGAGCAGCTCTACGCGGACCTCAGCTGTCGCGAGCACGGCCTGACGCTCGATCTGAGTTTCACGGGCGCCAATAACCTGCTTTCGGGCGAATCACCGACGCCGGTGCAAGAATTGGCCGTAAGCCGCTCCCTGGTCTTCACAAGTCCCCAGAACAACGCCGACAAGCTGGCATTTGTCACGCTCAACGCCGCCTATGTGGCGAGCGACGATCTTTCGCTCCAGGGCAATCTCTATTATCGCGCGTTCTGGCAGAACGTCGTCAACGGCAACACCACCAACTATACGGCGTGCACAACCGCGCAATATGCCGGCTTTCTGTGCCAGTCCGACGGCGCCACACCGCTCACCAATTCCGCGGGCGGACTGCTGCCCGACATCTCGCAGGGCGGTACGGTCTATATTGGCGAGAACGACATAGAAGCCATCCACACGGCCGGCGTCGGCGGCTCACTCCAGGCGACCGTGACGGGCGCGCTGTTCGGGCATGAGAACCAACTTTCGCTCGGCGGCAGCATCGACCGCGACACGACGGATTTTCGTTCGAGCGCGGAACTGGGCACGATCAATTCCGCCCTTGTCGTTTCTTATTCCGGGTTGTTCGTCGATACGCCCGAGAATACGCCGTGGACGGCAACGCCGGTCAGTCTCGGTGCCTCGAATACCTATTATGGGCTCTACGCGACCGACACTTTCAACATCACCGAAGATCTCGCGGCTACCGCCAGCGGTCGCTACAACCGCGCACAAATCGATCTGGCGGATCGGCTGGGCAGTGCGCTCACCGGTCACAACAGTTTCAGCCGCTTCAATCCGGCGCTCGGCCTCACCGAAAAGCTGGCGAACAATCTCACCGCCTATGCCGGCTATTCCGAAGGCAACCGCGCGCCCACGCCCGGCGAGATCGAGTGCTCAAATCCGGCGGCGCCCTGCCTTTTGCCGTCGAGTCTGTCGAACGATCCGCCGACTTTGCGTCAGGTCGTGTCTCATACCTGGGAAGCCGGCTTGCGCGGGCATTTCTCGGCGGCCGAAATCGGACCGGGACAATTCACCTGGAATGCGAGCCTGTTCCGTACCGATGTCGACGACGACATCTATGGCGTGGCGACCTCGCTCAGCGCCGGATATTTCCAGAACATCGGCGGCACACGCCGCCAGGGAGCCGAACTCGGTCTGCGTTATGCCGACGATCGGCTTTCGGCGTTCCTGAACTACAGCTATGTCGATGCGACGTTCCAGTCCTCGTTTCTGTTGAACTCATCGCTGAACCCCTATGCCGACATGTATGGCGATATCCAAGTGCGGCCAGGCGACATATTGCCCGGCATTCCGGCGCACCGGATCAAAGCGGGTGCCGATTTCCACGTGACATCGTCATGGCTCGTAGGCATGGACCTCGTCTATGAGAGCCCGCAATATTTCCGTGGCGATGAATCCAACCAGATGGGATCGCTGCCCGGTTACGCCGTGGTCAATCTGCATTCGCGTTATGAACTGACCGATCACGTTGAACTGTTCGTCAATGTGGTGAATGCGCTCGACGCAAAATACGCGACCTTCGGCGTTCTCGGCGATCCGACTGGGATTGGGGCACCGGGAATACCTGTCAACGCTACGACGAACGGACCAGGCGTAGACAACCGCTTCGAGAGCCCGGCACCACCCATCAGCGCATTCGGCGGGGTCCGCTTGCTGTTCTGACCAGACGGGCTGTGTTGCCGTTGCCGCCGGCGCTCATTCCGTTGTGGCTCGCGATCGCTCTCTACTCCGCTGCCACCACGCGTTCGGCTTCGGCGAGGGTGACGGAGACGAGCTGGCTCACGCCGCGCTCCGCCATGGTCACGCCGATCAGGCGGTGCATCCGCGACATGGTCAGCGCGTGATGGGTGATGACGAGGAAGCGCGTCGAAGTCAGGCGTGTCATCTCGTCGAGCAGATTACAGAAGCGATCGACATTGGCGTCGTCGAGCGGTGCGTCGACTTCGTCGAGCACGCAGACGGGTGCCGGATTGACGAGGAACACGGCGAAGATCAACGCCAGCGCCGTCAAGGCCTGCTCGCCGCCCGACAATAGCGACAGCGATTGCAGCCGCTTGCCCGGCGGACGGGCGAAGATTTCGAGGCCGGCTTCGAGCGGGTCCTCCGATTCGGTGAAGCTGAGCCTGGCCTCGCCGCCTTCGAACAATTTCGCGAAGAGAAGCTGGAAATTGGTGTTGACCTTGTCGAAGGATTCGATGAGCCGCTCGCGTCCCTCGCGGTTGAGGCTCTGGATGCCGCGGCGCAGCCGCTGCACGGCACCGTCGAGATCGGCGCGATCGGCCGTCATCGCCTCCAGCCGCTGCTGATGTTCGGCGGCCTCTTCCTCGGCGCGCAAATTCACGCCGCCCAGTTGCTCGCGCTCATGCCGGAGTTTTTCCGCACGCTTGTCGGCATGTTCCTGATCGGGAAGTTCTTCGCCGTCGCGAATTTCGGCGCGCGATGGCAACTCCTCGGGCAGGGCGTCGAGCTCGTCGCGAATGCGTTCGCGCAGTTCGGCGAGACGCGCAATTGCGCCTTCGCAGAGCGCCTGGGCACGGGCACGGTCTTCGCGTGCCTCCGCAAGGTCCGCGCTTGCCGTCTTTGCGCGTCTGTCGGCTTCGGCGAGACGGCGTTCGGCTTCCGCGCGCGCATCCGCCGCTTCGTTGCGCCTGGCTTCTGCGGCGGCGATGGCATTGAGCAGGACTTCGCGCTTTTGCGCGATTGTCCGGGGGACTTCATCGAGCTGGGCGAGTTCGACGCGCATGTCGTCGAGGCGGCGATTGAGTTCTGCGATGTGTTGTGCGGCGGCGTCGCGCCGGCTCTGCCAGCGTGAGCGTTCCTCGTCGATTGCGGCGAGACGCTGGCGGCGGCGCTCGTTTTCGCGCCGGAGATTGTCGAGGCTCGCACGGGCCTCCGCTGCTGCGGCGCGTGCATCCGCGGCGAGATTACGGGCTGCCGCAGTATTCTCGGACAGCGAAACGCCATCGCCGAGTTCGCGCAAGGCTTCGTCCGCATGGGCGATCGATTCGAGGGCGGCATCGCGTGCTTGTTCCAGCCGGCGGATTTCCGCTTCGAGCGACGCCAGCCGCGACATGCGCTCGGCGGCCGCGCGCGCCACCTTCGCCGTGTGTTCTTGTGCCGCGATCAAGACGTGTTCGGCGCGGCGTTCGTCCTGTTCGGCAGCGCGCAGGGCTGCGCGGGCCGCATCGGCATCGGTTTTGGCGTGGGAATAGCGCTCGAAGAGATCGGCACGATGGCTTTTGGCCTGCACGATCTCGTCTTCGAGCGCGGCGAGGCGATTGCGCTGCGACAGACGGATGGCAGCCGGCGAGGGCGCATCTGCGGAAGCCGAATAGCCGTCCCAACGCCACAACCCGCCGCGTGCGCTGACGAGGCGCTGCCCCGGCTGCAGCTGCGTCTGCAAGCTCTTGCCGAGCTCTTCGGAGACGACGCCCGTCATGGCGAGGCGGCGGGTGAGCGCCGGCGGCGCTTCGACATGCGCGCTCAAGGGAGCCGCGCCGGCGGGAAGGCTTGCAAGATCGATCGCGCCCAGATCGCGCCAGGAATGTGGGGCTGCTTCGTCGAGCGGCGCTTCGAGATCGTCGCCGAGTGCTGCGGCGAGGGCCGCTTCATAACCGGGCTCGACCTTGACCGCGTCGATCAGCGGCGGCCATAGATCGGCACCTTGCGGACGCAAGAGATCGGCCAGAGCCTTTGCTTCGGCGGAGAGCAACTGCACCTGACGCTCGGCCGCTTCGAGCGGCACGCGTGCGTCCGCTTCGGCCGCTTGTGTTGCTTCGCGTGTCGATTGTGCCGTGCCGAGCGCCGTGCTAGCTGCCGCCGCCGCGGTCTGGGCTGCTTCTACGGCTTCTTCAGCGGAGCGCACGTCCGGCGCATCGGCCGCACCTGCCATCGCTTCATCGAGGCGGCGTTGCGCGCTGGTCAATTGTTCGGCGCTCGTATCGGCAAGGGCCGCGGCCACGCCACGTGAACGTTCGTGGCTCTGCTTGCGCGCATGCCATTCGGCCAATTCCGAAGTCAGACTCTCGAGCCGCTTTTCGGCTTCGCCGAGCGCATCGTTCGCTTCGCTCGCCTGCGCTCCGGCACCGGCAAGTTCGTCGGCCGCACGTGCCGACACGGCGTCGAGCGCGTCCGCTTCCGCGGCGAGTTTTTCGAGCGCCGCCAAAGCATCGGCGTCAAGCGCGGTTTCGCGTTGGCTGTCCTGCTGTGCCTGGACGATGCGCTGGCTCACCCGTTGGGCAGCTTCGCGGGCACGCGCTTCTTCGGCGGCCAGCGTGTCGCGTTCCACTATCAGGCGATGAAGGGCCGCGCCGCTCTCGGCTTCGCTCTGGCGCAGCGGTGGCAATTCGGCCGCTATGTCGGCTTGGCACTTCGAGGCTTCCGCTGCGAGCGCAGTGCAGCTTTCGACCGCAGCGGTGGCGGCTTCGAGCGCTTCTTCGGCGGCTTTGCCGTGTGCGGTCGATGCTGTCCAGCGCAGATGGTACGCCAAGGCTTCCGCCTTGCGGATCAGGCCCGACAGGTTGCGATAGCGCGCGGCCGACCGCGCCTGCCGCTTCAGGCTTTGCAACTGGCCTTCGAGTTCCGCAATCACATCGTCGAGGCGCGCCATGTTGGCTTCGGCGCCGCGCAGGCGCAGCTCGGCCTCATGGCGACGCTGATGGAGGCCCGCAATACCAGCGGCCTCTTCGAGAATCGCACGGCGCGCCAGCGGCTTCTGGCTGACCAGAAGGCCGATCTGACCCTGGCGCACGAATGCGGTGGACGCGGCCCCCGACGCCGCATCGGCGAAGAAAAGCTGCACATCGCGCTGGCGCACGTCGCGCCCGTTGATACGATAGACCGAGCCTGCTTCGCGCTCGATACGGCGCGAAATCTCGATGGCATCGTACTCGTTATTGCCGCCCGTCGCCGTGCGGTCTTCGTTGTCGATATAGAGGATGACTTCGGCGGTGTTGCGCGAAGGCCGCGCAGCGCTGCCGGCGAAGATCACGTCATCCATTTCCGTGCCGCGCACCGATGTCGGACGCGCTTCGCCCATCACCCAGCGCAGCGCGTCGAACAGGTTCGATTTGCCGCAGCCATTGGGCCCCACAATTGCCGTCAGTCCGGGCTCGATGAAAAGCTCGGTCGGTTCAACGAAGGATTTGAAGCCGGAAATCCTGAGCCGGGTGAACTTCAACGGAAACGCGCCGCCCTGTCGCCTGTGTACGCCGCCGCTCTACTTCTTCGACAGCATGGGATTGATGAAACTCTGCAGCTCCTGAAAATCCTCGAACGGGCCGTGAACCTGTCCGTTAACCACGAAGCTGGGCGTGCCGTTGATGCCGTACTTCGCCTGGGCATCGCTGCCCACCTGTTGAATCCGCTTCGCCTCGGCCTGATCGGCGATGCAACTGTCGACCTGTTGCGCACTCATGCCGGCAACGCGGCCCATCTCCACCAACCCGGCATGAACGTCCGGGATTTGGTAGCCATCCGGGTCCCATTTCGGCTGATTCCGGTACAGCAGGTCAATGAACTGAAAATAGTTATCCTCAGGCAAACAGCGCGCCATCGATTCGGCGGCCACGTCGACCGCGTTGAGCGGGAAAACGCGGAAGATGAAGAACACCTTTCCGGTGTCGATATATTGCTGCTTGAACTGCGGAAAGATGTCCATGTCGAAATGGGCGCAATGCGGGCAGGTCGGCGCGGCATATTCGAGAACGGTGAGGGGCGCCTTGGGCGAGCCTAGGGTGCGGTCGTCCTTGGTCAAGATGATCCCCATCGGCCCGGCGGAGGGAACCGCGTCGTTTGGAGACGAGCCAAAATAGACGAAATAGCCTGCGACGGCCACAGCGACCACGGCGATCGCCACCAATCCGATCAACAACTGCTTGCGGTTCATGCCTTCTCACTCCCCAGCCAGTTCGATCCTGCCTTGTGGCAGAGCGGTGGCCGGCATTCAATCGCGCGGGCCGCCATGGGCGGGCCTCTGGCGGGCGCGGGCAAGATTGACCAGCGAAGCCTTCAGCCGGTCAGGCCCGGCGAAGGCAAGGACCGGATCGCCGCCGGCTGGCTGCGCCGCCGGCCGGAGCCGGGCCGTGGGTTTGGCGGGGGCTTTGATCTCGCCTTTGACGAAGCGCAGGCGGGCGACCGCAGGGTGGCCGAGATACGTATTGATTCGCTCACACAGGCTGCGCGTTTCGTGCTGGAGGAAGACAGAGGCGGCCGGCTCGGCCCTGAGCGTCAGGACGCCGCCGGCGGGACCCTCTGCCAGCCGCAATGGCTGGGCGAAATTGGCGACCTCCGCCCCGACAATCTCGCGCCAGCGCAGTACCAGCGTGGGATCGCGAAAGCCGGCGCGGGCGAACGCCTGGGCTGCGAAATCGCCCGTGCGGCCGATCGCTTCGGCGCGGTTGTGCCGCCCGCTCAACGCGATGCCGTCTTGTTTGCCGCCTTCGCCTTGCGCCATTGTCGCCGCCTCTTCATCGGTGGTGACTATGCCAAATTCGCGCCGGCCTGCGCAAAAGATCGAGTCCGGGAAAGCGGCGGCAAGACTGCTCGCCTGGTACGACATCCATCGCCGCAGCCTGCCGTGGCGGGCGCGACCGGGCGAGACGCAAGACCCGTATCGCGTGTGGCTGAGCGAGATCATGCTGCAACAGACGACGGTTGCAGCGGTTGCCGGCTATTATCGCGAATTCCTGTCGCGTTGGCCTAATGTTGCAGCGCTCGCCGAAGCGCCGTTGGACGATGTTCTCGCCGCCTGGTCGGGGCTGGGTTATTACGCGCGCGCGCGCAATCTTCACAAGGCGGCTCGCATCGTCGCGCAGCAGATGCAAGGACGCTTCCCGCAAACCTGCGAAGGTCTCAAGGCGTTGCCGGGTGTCGGCGATTATACGGCGGGTGCGATCGCTGCCATTGCCTTCGATGCGCGCGAGGCGGCGGTCGATGCCAATGCCGAGCGCGTGCTGGCGCGGCTTTATGCCGTCGAAGAAACCTTGCCGGCGGCGAAGCCGAAATTGCGCCGGCTGGGTCAGGAGTTGATGCCCTGCGCCCGCGCCGGCGATTTCGTGCAGGCCTTGATGGATTTGGGCGCGACGATCTGCACGCCGAAGCGGCCCGCCTGCGCTGATTGTCCGTGGTCGGAGGATTGCGCGGGGAGGCGGCTGGGACGCGCCGAAACGCTGCCGCACAAGGGCGCGCTCCGCGCCCGTCCGCTCAAGCGCGGCGCCGCCTTCGTCGCGCGCGACGGAACCGGCGCCGTGTTGCTGGTCAAGCGCCCCGAGAAGGGGTTGCTCGGCGGCATGCTCGAGCCGCCGCAGGGACCGTGGACAGCATCGTTTCCCTCACGCGCGCAAGCGCTGTCGCAGGCGCCGTTCCCCGCTGAGTGGCAAAAGCGCGCCGGATTTGTGCGCCATGGCTTTACCCATTTCGAACTGGAGATCGAAGTCTGGACGACGGAAGTGAAAAAGCGACCGCCGCTTCGTTTTCACCCTCCCCTTGAGGGAGGGTCGAAATTTTTGTCGAGCGGTAGCGAGAAGAAAATTTCGGGGAGGGGCAATGGTGGAGGCGCTTACCCCTCACGGAATTTTTTCGCCGCTGCGCGCCGAAAAAATTCCGCCTCTGCCTCAAGGGGAGAGGCGGTTTCCGAGCTGCGGGAAGAACTGTGGGTTTCAATTGAAAAGCTTCGTGACGCAGCGCTTCCCACAATCATGCGCAAGATCGTCGCGCACGGTCTCGACGCCGGCGGACCACTTTTGGTTCAGGCGAGATCCGCGCGCAAACGCTGACGCAGCACGTCAATCGAGACCAGCGACCCCTTCGATTCGAAATGCCAGAACGTCCAGCCATTGCACGCATCGAGCCCCTGCACATGGGCGGCGATGCGATGGATGGAGCCGGTGGCGTCGGCGCAGACGAGGCTGCCATCGGCGCGCACCTTGGCGCGATGGCGTTTGGCGGGACCGTGCAACACCGTGCCGGGCGGCAAGAGGCCGCGCTCGACCACCCAGCCGAAAGGAATGCGCGGCTCGGCGCGTTTGGAGCGCGTGATTTCGATGGCTTCCTCATCACCGGGCGCAATGCTCGCGATGCGGCTGCGGGCAAGCCGCGCATAGGTCGGGTCGCGCTCCAGGCCGATGAAGCGGCGGCCGAGCTTGCGGGCCACGGCGCCCGTCGTGCCCGAGCCGAAGAACGGATCGAGGACCACGTCGCCCGGCTTTGTCGAGGACACGATGACGCGATGGAGCAGGCTTTCCGGCTTCTGCGTCGAATGCGCCTTTTCGCCGTTCTCGTCCTTGAGGCGCTCGCCGCCGGAACAGATCGGCAGCGTCCAGTCCGAGCGCATCTGCAATTCGTCGTTCAACGCCTTCATCGCTTCGTAGTTGAAGGTGTAGCTTTTCTGGTCGCGCGATTTGGCCGCCCAGATCAGCGTTTCGTGCGCATTGGTGAAACGGCGGCCGCGGAAATTCGGCATCGGATTGGTCTTGCGCCAGACAACGTCGTTGAGAATCCAAAATCCCAGATCCATCAGGATCGCGCCGACGCGGAAAATATTATGGTAGGAGCCGATCACCCACAGCGCGCCGGTGTCCTTGAGCGTGTGCCGTGCGGCGCCAAGCCATTCGCGGGTGAAGCGGTCGTAATCGGCGAAGCTGGCGAACTGGTCCCAGGAATCGTCGACTGCGTCGACGCGGCTGTTGTCGGGCCGTCTGAGCTCGCCTTCGAGTTGGAGGTTGTAGGGCGGATCGGCAAAGACGAGATCGACCGAACCTTGCGGCAGGCGGTGCATCGTCGCGATGCAATCGCCCTCGATGACGCGATCGAGCGCGTCCTTCAACTCCAGTTTGTCGACCATGTCCCGCCCCGTTTACCCACAGAGCGGGGCACACTGATTCGTTGGAGTCCACAGGTCAAGAGTCTTTGGAATCAAAGCGTTAGGTTTGAGTCCACGGGCTTGTCCACATACAAGATGTTGTGCACAGGACCGAAACTGCGGCGGTGATGGCGCGTCGCGCCATGGCGGGAAAGCGCAGAGAGATGCTCCGCGGTGCCGTAACCCTTGTTCGTTGCCCAGCCATAGAGAGGGTGTTCGCGATGCAGCGCCAGCATCATCCTGTCGCGCGTGACCTTGGCGACGATCGAGGCGGCGGCGATCGACAGCGCACGCCCGTCGCCGCCGATGATCGTTTCGCAAGGGCAGGGAAGGGCCGGCGGATCATTGCCGTCGACCAGCGCGAAAGCCGGCGCTATCGCAAGCGCTTGCACCGCGCGCGCCATCGCGAGATGGGTGGCCTGGCGGATGTTGAGGGAATCGATTTCGTCGACGCTTGCTTCGCCGACGCCAATGCCGGTTGCGCAATCCATCAGCGCGGCGAAGGCGCGTTCGCGTGTCGCCGCGCTCAGCTTCTTCGAATCGTCGAGGCCATCGGGGATGTTTTTGCGATCGAGGATGACGGCAGCCGCGACCACCGGGCCCGCCAGCGGCCCGCGCCCCGCTTCATCGATACCCGCCACCGCGCCTGCGATCTTCGCCAGGATCCGCGCCTCGAAAGAATAATCCGGCATTCCTCCTTGTTAGAGGAGGGCAAGCTGTTCGCCAAGCTGCGCGGGGCGCCGAAACCTGTTGAGAACGAGCGTGTGCTTTTCGCGGTTGAGCCCCAGGCGCTTCACCGCCATGTGGAACCGCCGCGCGATGAGTTCCGCGTAAGGTCCGCTTCCGCGCATTCTGCTGTGCCACGTGCTGTCGTAGTCCTTGCCGCCGCGCATCTGCCTCACCAGCGACATCACATGCTTGGCTCGGTCAGGAACATTCGTCTCCAGCCATTCGCGGAACAAATCCTTGATCTCGAGCGGCAGGCGAAGCAGCACGTAACCCGCGCTTTCGGCGCCTTCGTCCCTTGCCGCCTGCAGCACTGCTTCCATTTCCTCGTCGTTGAGTGCCGGGATCACCGGGGCGAACATCACGCCGGCCGGCACGCCGGCCGCGTTCAATGCGCCGATCGCCGCAAGCCTGCGCGCCGGTGTCGAAGCGCGCGGCTCCATCAGCCGTGCGAGGTGCCGGTCGAGCGTCGTCACCGACAATGCCACCTTGGCGAGCCCGCGTTCCGCCATCGGGCCAAGGATGTCGAGATCGCGCAGAATCAAGGACGATTTGGTCACAATGCCCACCGGATGGCCGAATTCGCTCAGCACTTCGAGAATGGAGCGGGTGATGCGCAAATGTTTTTCAGCCGGCTGATAGGGATCGGTATTGGTCCCCATCGCGATTACTTTCGGCACATAGCCCGGTGCCGCGAGTTCGCGCGCGAGCAGTTCTGCGGCGTTCGGCTTGGCGAACAGACGGGTTTCGAAATCGGTACCCGGTGACAGGCCAAGATAGGCGTGGGTGGGACGCGCGAAGCAATAGATGCAGCCATGCTCGCAGCCCTTATAGGGATTAATCGACTGATCGAATGAAATGTCCGGCGAGGCGTTGCGCGTGATGATCGTGCGCGCCGAGTCGCGCAGCACCTCGGTCTTCAGAGGCGGGAGAGCATCGTCCTCCTCGTTCTGCCAGCCATCATCGACCAGGGCGCGCGTCTCGCGCTCATAGCGTCCTGAGATGTTCGACAGCGCGCCGCGGCCGCGCAGGCGCCGTGGGTCGGCAGTGAGATCGAGAACCATGGTCATAATAAATAGTTTGGACGGAAAACTGGAACAAAGCAAGAACAATTGGGGCGAAAAACCCCATTCGGGCGGGGTACTTCGCGAAGCGCGGACAATTATGCTGCGACACTGTAACTTTTTGAGCAATCGCATCGCACGGCCATAGTGTGCCCGATGATCAGCGTAGTGATCCCGACACTCGATTCAGCCGCGACTTTACCGCGCTGCTTCAATGGCTTGCTCGACGCGGCGATGTCCGGGCTGGTGCGCGAAGTAATCGTCGTCGATGGTGGGTCGAGTGATGACACGCTCACTATCGCCGACGCGGCGGGCGCCCATATCGTGAAGGCGACGGGCAGCCGCGGTGCGCTGCTGGCGCTCGGCGGAACTGTGGCGCGTTCGGACTGGCTGTTGTTTCTTCATCCCGACACGGTGTTGGAGCCCAATTGGGCGCATGAAGCCGCGTCGTTCATGGAGCGGGTTCTGCCCGAATCGCCCAGGGCGGCGGCGTTTGGTTTTGCACTGGACGATTTCGAGCCGGCGGCGCGCCGGCGCGAAGCACTGGTCGGCTTGCGTTGCCGCTTGCTCGGTCTGCCTTACGGCGATCAGGGTTTGCTCATTCCGGCACGGCTCTACCGCAAGCTCGGCGGATACCGGCCGCTGGCCATGATGGAAGACGTCGATCTCATCCGCCGTCTGGGCCGCCGCCGGCTGGTGATGCTGCGCGCCCGCGCGGTGACCAGTCCGACACAGGATCGCAAGAATGCCCGCGCCCAACAGCGGCTGCGCCATCTCGGGCTCCTGTTCCTGCATGCGGTGCGGGTGCCGGCGCCGTTGATGTCGCGGCTGTTCGGGTAGTGGGTACACACACCACTTATCGAACAATCCGAGCCGTCCGCTCTGGCGTCGTTCTCTGCTCAAGGTCGTGCGTGTTCTCACTGTCAGGTGAAGTTTCAAGAGTATAAAAAGAATTGAACTGCACGATTGACGCAACTACTGCTAAGCAGTAGTATGATCGATGATGAATTTGAATGGGACGATGCCAAGGCCTCTGCGAACCTCACCAAACATGGCGTCCCGTTTGGTGCCGCGCGGCTGGTATTCCAAGACGCTTTTGCCGTTGATTCGTTCGATGGCCGCAAAGACTATGGCGAAGATCGCTATGCTCGCATTGGCATGTCCGCGGGTCGGCTACTTTATGTTGCCTACACGATGAGAGACGAGCGGATACGCGTTATTTCGGTTCGAGGAGCCGAGCCATATGAACATCGGCGGTACCATGAAGAAAACACCTAAAACGCCTCAAATCGACTGGAGCCGCTTCGACGCCATGACCGAAGCGGAGCGGCACGCTGCCGCTCTCAGCGACCCCGACGCTCAACCTTTGACGCCGGAGAACATGAGGCACATGCGGCGCACGCCGCAGGTGAGTGTGATCCGCCGTGCTTTGCGTCTGTCGCAAGAAGAATTCGCGGCCAAATTTCACATTCCGCTCGGCACTTTGCGCGATTGGGAACAGGGACGCAAAGAACCGGACGCGGCCGCGCGCGCCTATCTGACGGTGATCGGCCGCAACCCGTCAGCGGTCGCCAAGGCATTGCAGCCAACGTCTGCGTCGGCGTGAGAAGTCGAATGGGGTACAAGGGCGTGCGTGTCCTCACCATCGGTATGCCAAAATGAACGCGAAGTGGCAGCGTTCTGACGGTCGAATGAATCACCCACAGTATGATCCGGTGAGCTAATGCAAATCTATCGTTACAATAACTGGGTGACGCTCTATCTGTATGTCGTTACCGGGATTCTATGCTTTCTAACAGTGGGAACGACTCTGGTTGCCACTCGCGCATGGTCTTGGGCGATTGCAGGCATGATGTGTATTGGAGCAGTTGCGATGACGCGCGTTTGCTTATCCCGCGCAACGATTGTGGCAGATGCCGACGGTATCCAAGCATTTTTTGGGGAGTCCGAACAAGGTTCATAGGTTGGGCTGACGTGAAGAAGATCGTCAAAACGAGAGCGCCAATTGGGGTAGGACGTTATTCTGACAGGTTCCAAGTGTATTCGAAAGATCGCGGAATCATCTGCCGGTTCTTCCTAAACGTTTGCGGCAACATCACGTTTGATGAGCGTATTTGTAGGGTCCGTCGGCTTCTGGATCAAATCAACCTCCAAGCGCAGGAGCACGCAATCCCTTTCTTTGTTTGGGACCTTCAGGCAATCGCCAAACGGCGTCGTGTTCCAGGTGAGAAACGCGAGCGCGGCAGGACTGAGTTACCATTGACGGAATTCTGACTCTTGAACTGGGGACGCACACTATTTATTCTCAACTTCGGCGCGGTTCGAGGCGGCAATTTGTAAGCCAGCTTGGGGGCTGCGTTATGCACGCATGGGCGTCGCGAATTTCGTGACCTTGATTTTATCGGCGCGCTGCTCGGCGTGCCAAAGGTCATATTGCAATTGCATCCGCAGCCACGTTTCGGCGGTGCTCCAACCGACCTTTTCGAGTCGAATAGCCATCTCCGGCGACACGCCGACATGAGCGTTGAGCAGCTCAGAGAGCGCGTTGCGCGAAACGCCAAGCCCCTTGGCAGCCGCCGTCACCGACAAGCCGAGCGGTTCAAGGCACGTTTCGCGGATCACCGGGCCGGGGTGTGCGGGGGTGTGTATCTTCATCGTTTTCTCTCAGTGATAGTCGATCAAGTCTACGTCCGTGGCGTCCTGCCCTTCAAAACGAAAGACGACGTGCCAATTGCCCGAAACAGAGACAGCCCATTGGCCTTTGCGCTCGCCTTTAAGCGGATGAAGCCGAAAGGCCGGAACATCCATGCCGGCGGGGCTCGTGGCCGCATTCAGGATCGTCAGGATCACCTGGAGCTTGCGAACGTGCTGCGCGTTGACGCCGCTCATATCGCTCTTGGTGAAGAGCCGCCCCAAACCTTTGTGGCGAAAGCGCAAGATCATTTGTAACCCGTAACCTGTCAGGCGTCAATCGGAACGTAGGGCTACGCACTACTATTGGTCTTGGCCGCGCTTTATTTCCGATGCTCTTCCAGCCGCGGCATGATCTCGACGAAATTGCACGGGCGGTGGCGGGCGTCGAGCTGCCATTTAAGGATGCCGTCCCAGCCGTCCTTCACGGCGCCGGTCGAGCCGGGCAGGGCGAACAGATAAGTTCCGTGCGCGACGCCCGCGCAGGCGCGCGATTGCAGCGTCGAGGTGCCGATCTTCTCAAAGCTGATCTGGTGGAAGATGACGGAAAACCCGTCGATCTCCTTTTCGAAAACCGATTTGAATGCTTCCACCGTAACGTCGCGCCCGGTGAGCCCCGTTCCGCCCGTCGAGATCACCACATCGATTTTGGGATCGGCGATCCAGGTTTCGAGTTGTGCCCGGATCGCGGCCTGATCGTCCTTGAGAAGCGCACGCGCCGCCAGAACATGGCCGGCATCGGCGATGCGCGCCGCGAGGATGTCGCCGGAGGTGTCGTTGGACGCGTCGCGGGTATCGGAGACCGTCAGCACCGCGATGCGGACGGGAATGAAAGGGCGCGTTTCGTCAATGGGGTGTTGCGGCATCGCTCACGACCATGGGAACGGTTTCCTTTGCGGCCACATGCGCCGAAGAGGAATGATATTTTGGCCATTGGCCGGCCGCGGTCTCGTCGAGCGAGGGCGCGTCCTCGTCGCTGCGGCGCGAATACATCCAATAATAGGTCAGCACGCGTTTGACGTAGTTGCGCGTCTCTGCCGCGGGAATGCTTTCGACGAAGAGGAGGGGGTCGTCGAGCATCGCGCCGCGTGCACCCATCCAGCGGGTCAGCGCGCCAGGGCCGGCATTATACGCTGCGGCGAGCTCGATCAGATTGCCGTTCAGCTGATTTAGCAGCTCCTTGAGGTAACGCTGGCCCAGACCGAGATTGTACGAAGGATCTGCCAGCTGTTTGTCCGACGGCACGGCGCCGTCCATATGGGCGGCCGTTCCCGGCATGATCTGCATGAGGCCGCGCGCGCCCGCGCCCGAAACGGCATCGGCCTGAAAGCGGCTTTCGGCGCGGGTGAAGGCGAGGACGAGCGACGGTTCGATGTGGTAGCCGCCTTGCGGCGCGTAGCGCGGCACCGGAAACAGGCCTGTCAGCATCAGCCCGCGCGATGCTGCCGTCTCGCAGGCCCGCAATTCGAGATTGGGAAGATCGAGGCGCCGGGCGAGTGCGGCAAACGCCGGGCCCCGGCGCAAATCGATGGCAGTCAGCGCCCGATCCATTTCGCCCGCAATATCCTCTGTCTGGCCTATCTGCCACAGCGCGACGGCACGGTGGGCGGCCGGCACATGCATCAGCGCGGCAAAATTTTCGTAATCGAGAACCGGATCGGAAAAGCTCCCCTGGGTCTGCTGCCCGAGAAGCCGTTCGGCGAGCAGGCCGTAGAAGGTCGGTTGCTCGCGCGTAGCAGCGGTGAGGAGCGTTACCACCCGCAACGGATCGCCGGCCTGCATATGCGCCCGCGCGGCCCAGAAGGCGGCGGCGCTGCGGGTGTAGCCCGGTACCGAGCCCACCTGTGCCAGCGATTCGAAATGCTGTGCGGCATCGTCATATTTGCCCAGGCGGTAGGCCGCGAGCCCTTCGTCCCAGTCGAGCAGCGGTGCCGCCGCCCGGTCGGAACCGGTCACGCTGGAGGTCACGCGCAATGCGGCGTCGTCCTGGCTCTCCGCGATGTAGGACGCGGCGACGCGATGGCTGAGACGGGCGATGTCCGAAGATGACGCCATGTCCCCTGCGACCAGCCCTTGCAGTACCGCTTCGGCCTCGGCTGGCCGGCCGGCGTGGATCGAGGTTTCGATCTGGAGCTGGGCCGTACGTGCGGCGTCGGAGGCGAGCGGCGGCTCGGGCAGATCGAAATCTTCGTATCCCCCGCCGCGTCTGTGCATGGTGGGCAGGGTGGCAATCGCGACCTTGTGCCGGCGGTTCTTTTTTTCCGCGAGCGCGCGGATTCGTTCGGCGATCGGCAGATCGTCATAGTTTGCCAGCCATCCGGTCAGCTGGGCGAGGGTAACATGCCTGGCGTGGGGCGACAGGAAACGCTCGGCTTCGACATAGCCGATGAGGGAACGATCCGAGAGTTTGGTTGCGAGCTTCCTGGCGGCAGGAAAATGGCCGGCCTGCTCGTCGGCAAAAATCTGGCGATAGAGCCGCGTATCTTCCATGCCCAGTACGTGCGGGCTCGAAACGCGGTCGCGATCAGCCGTTTCGCTGGGTGAAGGCGCCGCGGAAGAGGGCTGCGATACCACCAGCAGCGCCGCAACCGCTCCGGCCGCCATCAGCATATGGTGCTTCATTGCTGCCCCGCCTCCCTCTCGCACGTCGTCGAAGGCCGGAACCTACAGTGGGGCGGCCGGTCACTCAAGCAACTCCCAGGATTATGATTTCCACCCGGGACAACCCCTCAGGAGGGTGGGAGGGATGCGATTCGGCTCTCGATAGCCTGCAAATCGTGCCACGCGAGGCGCTTGTCGATCGGGCGGCGCAACAGATAGGCCGGGTGCAGTGTGGGCATAACGGGGATCATGTGCCCGTCGACGAAATATTCCAGCCAGCGGCCGCGCAGGCGCATGATGCCTTCCGTGGTGCCGATGACATGGCGAACCGAAACCGCCCCCAGGAGGATCAGAATCTTCGGACGCGCGAGTTCGATATGGCGTCTCAGGAACGGGATGCACTTGGCCACTTCGGTCGGTTCGGGGTTACGGTTGTCCGGCGGCCGCCAAGGCAGGACATTGATGATGTAGACCTTTGTGCGGTCCAGCCCGATCGCGACCAGCATCTTGTCGAGCAGCTTGCCGGCCCTGCCGACAAAGGGCAGACCCAGGCGGTCCTCGTCATGCCCCGGCGCCTCGCCGATGCACATGATGCCATGGTCCGGCGTGCCGTCGGCGAAGACCGTATGGGTCGCGAATGTTTTGAGGGCGCAGCCTTCAAAGGCTTCGAGCGCCGCCTTGAGTTCGGGAAGTGTCCGGCAATTCGCGGCGATTTTGGTGGCAGCACCGATCGCATCGCCGGATAGCGGTGCGGGCGTCCGGGCGACGGCTGGCCGCGGCGGCGGTAGGGTTCGGAGCCGGTTGTCTGCTGAAGGCTGGGCGGTCGCATTGTCCCGCGGTTCCGTGCCTCGCGACGGCGTGGGTGCCACGAATCGATCGACGGGTTCCTCACGGATGGCTTCGTCGGCCCCGGCATCGACGAGCCAGGCGAGAGTCGCGAGAAGCTCGGCCCTTAATTGCTGCATGGTTATCATTATAGACCTGCTGTTGGGCACGCGCGAAGGGGCGCAGTTGACCCCGGGAATGAACGCGCCCCATAAACCCTTCGCGCGGCACTGAATCCAGGAAATTTTGATGGCGGAGACCGTCCAGCGGGAAAGTATGGAATATGACGTGGTGATCGTCGGCGGAGGGCCCTCGGGCCTTTCTGCGGCGATCAGACTGAAGCAACTGGCGGCGGCACAGAATCGCGACGTCAGCGTCTGCGTACTCGAAAAAGGCTCCGAGATCGGCGCGCATATCCTGGCGGGCGCCGTCATCGATCCGATTGCGCTCGACGAGCTTCTTCCAGATTGGAAAGACCGCGACGCGCCGATCGATACGCCGGTCACCGACGATCGTTTTTACTATTTCGGGCATTCGGGCTGCATTCGCATTCCCAATTTTCCGATGCCCCCTTTGATGAGCAATCACGGCAACTACATCGTGAGCCTCGGCAATGTGTGCCGCTGGCTCGCGGCCCAGGCCGAAGCGCTCGGTGTCGAGATTTATCCGGGGTTTTCCGGCGCCGATATCGCCTATGGCGACAAGGGCGAGGTGACGGGCGTCATTACCGGCGATCTCGGTGTCGCGCGCGACGGCCATCACAAGGATTCCTACACGCCGGGCATGGCGCTGCTCGGAAAATACACCCTGTTCGCCGAAGGCGCGCGCGGCTCGCTTACCAAAAAGCTTCTCGCAAAATACAATTTGACCGCGAACCGGGAACCGCAGAAATTCGGTATCGGATTAAAGGAATTGTGGGAATTGGCGCCCGGCAAGCACAAGCGCGGGCTGGTGATGCACGGCTTCGGCTGGCCGCTCGCCAACGATACGGGCGGCGGCCTGTTCCTGTATCACTTCGGCGATAATCTCTGCTCTATCGGCTTCGTCGTTCACCTCAACTATTCCAATCCCTATCTTTCGCCCTTCGACGAATTCCAGCGCATCAAGACCCATCCCTTCATCCGCGAGACGTTGGAAGGCGGCAAGCGTCTTGCCTATGGGGCGCGTGCCATAACCGAAGGCGGCCTGCAATCCGTTCCCAAACTTGCGTTTCCCGGCGGCGCGCTCGTGGGTTGCGCTGCGGGATTCATGAACGTGCCCAGGATCAAGGGCATTCACAATGCGATGAAAACGGGCATGTTGGCGGCAGAAGCCGCGTTCGCGGCGCTGGCGGATGGACGCTCGGGCGATACGCTGGATACTTACGAAACAGCGTATCGCGCCAGCCATGTCTACAAAGACTTGAAGCGCGTGCGCAATGTGAAACCGTTGTGGTCCAAGCTGGGCACATTGCTTGGCATTGCTATCGGCGGCTTCGACATGTGGACCAACCAGCTGTTCGGCTTCAGCCTGCTCGGCACGTTGAAGCACGGCAAACCGGATTACGCGACGCTCAAACCTGCGGCGAAGTGCAAACCGATCGTTTATCCCAAGCCCGACGGCGTGGTAAGTTTCGACAAACCATCGTCCGTCTTCCTCTCCAACACCAATCACGACGAAGACCAGCCGATCCATCTCGTCCTGAAAGATCCGTCGGTGCCGATACGCGTCAATTTACCCGAATATGATGAGCCGGCGCAGCGCTATTGCCCCGCCGGTGTGTATGAGGTTGTCAGAGACGCAAGCGGGCCGCGCTTTCAGATCAATGCCCAGAATTGCGTGCATTGCAAAACCTGCGACATCAAGGATCCTGCACAGAACATCACCTGGATCACGCCCGAAGGCGGCGGCGGTCCGAACTATCCGAACATGTGAAAGGCGAAATCCGTTGCACAATCGGTTCTCCGTTCTTTTTGCCGGCCTGCTTTTGGCCGTTTCGCTCTCGGCGTGCGCCAATTTGAGCGGAACCGGCACGGCTGCTCCACAGTCGTTCTCCACCACCTACGGCGCCTATCTCGCCGCGCGCCTGGCGGCCAGCCAGCACGATCTGCCCGACGCGGCGCGGCTTTACCGTGAGAGCCTCGCCGGCGATCCGGACAATGGCGATCTGCTCGACAAGGCGTTTCTCTATGCCGCCGTCTCGGGCAATCTCGACGATGCCGTGAAACTCGCGCGCCGCGTCGTCATGGTGCAGCCGGACAACCGCGCGGCGCGATTGGCGCTCGCCGTCGATGCATTCCACGAGCACGATTATCCGCAAGCGCGTGTCGAGATTGGCAAATCGGCAAAAGGTCCGTTCACGGCGCTGACGCTGGTGCTGCTCGATGCCTGGGCTCAGCAAGGCGAAGGCAACACCGATGCCGCCCTTGCCGATCTCAAAAACGTGACAAACGAAGGTGGGACCGAAGCACTCGCCTCGTTCCAGAACGCACTGGTTCTCGACCTCGCCGGTCGCAACGATGAAGCGGATGCCGCCTATCGTCAGACCCTCGAAGCCGGCGTCAGCCCCCGCGCGGTGGAGGCCTATGGCCGGTTTCTCGAACGCGCGGGACGCGCCGCCGATGCGCGCGCGCTTTATGAAAAACTGGCCGCGGACGAGAGTGTTGCCCCGATTGCCGCACAAGGCCTCGCGCGGCTCGAAGCGGGAAAGATTCCGGACCGGCTTGTCGCGACGCCGGCGGACGGTGCCGCCGAAGCGCTGTTCGGGATTGCCGCATCGCTGACCGACCAGACGAGCGTGGATATCGCGATTCTTTATCTGCAATTCACGCTGTCGCTTTCGCCAGATCTCGATCTGGCGAAAATCGTTCTCGCGGATCGCTATGAAGCGCTGGAGAAATATGACACGGCCATTGCCGTCTATCGCAGCATTGGCGCGGACTCGCCCTACAGGGCTGCCTCCGATGTGCAAATTGCGATCGACGACAATCGCAGCAACAAGACCGCCGACGGCATTGCCGCGCTGGTTGCGATCACAGCTGCGCGCCCCACGGATATATCGGCGTGGACCGCGCTCGGCGACCTTTACCGGGCAGCAGAAAACTATCCCAAAGCGGCCGATGCCTACGATCATGCGATCAAGCTCATTCATCCCGTGACCAAGGAGAATTGGCCGCTATATTTTGCCCGCGCCGTGGCCGAAGAGCAGTCGGGACACTGGGATCTCGCCGAACAGGATTTAAAAACGGCGCTTCAGCTGAGCCCGGATCAGGCGCAGGTGCTCAACTACCTGGGCTATAGTTGGGTGGACAAGGGGGTGCATCTTCCCGAAGCGCTCGCCATGCTCGAGAAGGCCCGCGCGCTCAGCCCTTTTGACGGCTATATCGTCGACAGCGTCGGTTGGGCCTATTACCGACTCGGCCGCTACGAGGAAGCCGCCAAGACCCTCCACAGCGCGGTAATGCTCGTTCCCGGCGATTCGACGATCAACGAACATCTGGGCGACGCCTATTGGCGCGTCGGGCGCAGGCTCGATGCGCATTTCCAATGGAGCCATGCGCTCGCGTTCGGTCCTGACGCCGAAGAAAAGCCGAAGCTCGAACACAAACTTCAATTCGGTCTGGAACCCGGTGGCGACCCGACCTGAATCCGTGCGCGTTTTTGCGCCAGCGAAGATCAATCTGTTTCTTCACGTCGAGCGCAAGCGTCGCGACGGCTATCATGATCTGCAAAGCCTCGTTGCTTTCGCCGATATCGGCGATGAGCTGACGGTCGCGCGCGCTGATGGATTTTCGCTCGCTCTCGACGGGCCGTTTGCGCACCTGCTGTCGGGGGAACCCGACAATCTGGTGCTGAAGGCCGCACGTTCCCTAGCGGCACATCTGGCGTCCCGCGACGGCGCACACTTCACCCTGACCAAGAACCTTCCCGTGGCATCGGGTATCGGCGGCGGCTCGGCGGACGCGGCCGCTGCGCTGCGCGGCCTGCTGGCGCTGTGGAAGAGGGATGATGCGGACGCGGATCAACTGAACGCACTGGCCGCTGCGCTCGGATCGGACATTCCCGTGTGCCTGCGCTCGCGCCCGGCCTGGATGGAGGGCCGCGGCGAACGCGTGTTGCATCTGCCACTATTGCCGCGCGCCGGCCTCGTGCTGGTCAATCCGGGTGTTGCGGTTTCCACCGCCGATGTGTTCCGCCGCGTCGTGCCCGATATGCGCGACGCGGGAATGAAGCCGCCCGGCGAATTCGGCACGCTCGACGAGTTGGTTCGATATTTGGGCACAACCCGCAACGATCTCGAAGCGTCCGCGCGGGCCATCGCTCCGGTGATCGGCGAAGCGTTGGATGCGTTGTCGCGGCACGGCGCCGCCTTTGCGCGAATGTCGGGCAGCGGCGCCACTTGTTTCGGGTTGTTCAAGACGGACGCCCAGGCGCACGCGGCAGCGGCCTCGATTGCGCAAGCGCAACCTGCGTGGTGGGCGCGGGCAGGCGGATTCGCAATCGCCGAAGCGGGAGACGCTCATAGCGCCGCTTGACGAGGCTCGAACACGACCGTGAGCAGAGCGTGTCTCGGGAAGGTCCAAAGGCCGAGCTCGAACCACGTTGCCCGTCGGTGCGGGCGCTGCTGTTCACGCCGGCGCTT
Source organism: Rhizomicrobium sp. (assembly GCA_049692035.1). Classification (GTDB taxonomy): domain Bacteria; phylum Pseudomonadota; class Alphaproteobacteria; order Micropepsales; family Micropepsaceae; genus Rhizomicrobium. The sequence goes on along the minus strand of JBAVOL010000028.1, from coordinate 2,000 downwards.
CGCATTCTGAGCCCGAACTTCCTGGTTCATTTTGGAATTGTCGAATGCAATCTGTTCGGATTTTGCTCCAACCCGGATATCCCACCGAAACGAGTGCATCGGGGTTTTGCGCCTTCCGCCGACGGCCGCGATCAACCTGGCTCGCGTTCGATTAGCTACCAAACAGATTTCGCACTTCTCGTCTGAGCAATTTTCCCATTTCGTTATAGGGCAGGGCGTCGACCGCCGCGATCCGCTCCGGCACGCGCGAGGAGCGCAGGCGGGCTTTAATCAGGGCGCACAGTTCGTCGTCGCTGGGCAGCGTGTGGCCCGGCTTGGCCACCACGGCAATGCCGACCGCCTCGCCCCATTCGGTCGAGGGCACGGCGACGGCGGCGGCATCGGCGATGGCCGGATGGGCCAGGAGCACATCCTCGATCTCGCCGGGCGAGATGTTCTCGCCGCCGCGCACGATCACATCGTCGGCGCGTCCGGCCAGGAACAGATAACCCTCTTCATCGATATAGCCGGCATCACGCGTGGGGAACCAGCCTTGCGCGTCGAGCGCGCTGCGCTCGCGATATTCGCCGGAGACCTGCTCGCCGCGCACATAGATCTCGCCGCGCTCGCCGGGGGGAAGGGGCCTTCCTTCCGGATCGCGGATCTCGATCTGTACCGTCGGCAGCGGTCGGCCGACCGAGCCCAGGCGGGCATGTACGGCCGGATCGCTCGCCTTGTGTGCGATGCGGTGCTCTTCGGGACCCAGAAGCGCGATGGTCGAGCTGGTCTCGGTCAGGCCGTAGGCATTGGTGAAGTTGGTCTGCGGGAACAAATCGAGCGCGCGGTCGATCAGTTCCAGCGGCATGCGCCCGCCGCCGTAAGCGACGGATTGCAGCGCGGAGAGGCCGGCTTTGGCGCCCTCATCCATGCGCCCGATGATGCGCGCCAGCATGGTTGGCACGACGAAGGCATTGGTTGCACGCTCGGCGGCGGCAAGGGCCAGCCATTTGTCGGGATCGAAGGCGGGCAGGAGCACGATCCGGCGCATGGCATAGATCGAGCTCAGCAGGGCGGCGATGCCGGCGATGTGATAGGGCGGCACGCTGACCAGCGCGGCCTCGTCTTCGGAGGCGGAAGCGAACTCGACCGTGCCCAGGATGTAGGACAGAAGATTGGAATGGCGCAGCACCGCCGCCTTGGGCGCGGCCGTTGTGCCGCTGGTGAATATCTGCACGGCGATGGCGGCGTCGGGCTCGCCGAGATTGCCGGCGGCCGCGGCCAGGCCCTCGGCCTCGCGCACGAAGTCCGCGCGGGTCCTGGTCACATGTTTGCCATTGGGGCCGCCATCGGCCCGCAGCTTCGCGATGCGCTCGACATCGCCGACGATATAGGCTGGGGCGATGCGGTCCAGCAGCGCGGCCAGATCGGCATCGGCGAGCCGGTAATTGAGTGGGACGTAGGGAATGCCGGCCAGTGCCGCGCCGAACAGAGCAATCGGTGCTGCCTCGCTGCTCTCGTCGAGCAGGGCGACATGGCTGCATTGGCTGTCCAGGAAGGCGAGGGCGGCGCCCTTGGCCGCGCCGAGAAGAGCCCCGTAGGACCAGCGACGTCCGTCGCAGACCAAGCCGATACGCTCGGGCTCGGCATCGGCCGCCATCTGCAGGATGAGTGAGAGATTCATAGGTCTAGCCTTCAATCCGAAGAGGGGAGCGGTTTTGCGTCTTTGGGTTGGAGAGCGATGCCGGCGATGGCGAGAGAGCCTTTTCCGGGCTTGACGCAGAGCAGTTCGACCGTGCCGGCGGCGTCAACATAGCGTTTTCCCATCTGGGTGCCCTGGGCGAAGCCGGCGTCGAGGGCGCCGCGCTCGGCCGGGCGCTCGTCGGCCATGGGGCTCCCGCCGCATTCCACCACAATGTCGCCGCCGCCGCGGATCACCATCACTTCGGTGTCGCACACCGCACTCTTCAACCTGCTTCCGGGTTTCATCGGGTCCTCAAATCACAATGGTAATTCTGGCGTCA
>JBAVOL010000027.1:0-12251 GCA_049692035.1 Rhizomicrobium sp. | reverse complement strand
CCGATCGTGGATCACACGGCCAAAGTGGTCGGCAGATTGCTGGCCTGATTTCAGCTAAGGTGGAGCGATGAACGGCGAAGAAGAAGACTACGTGCCCGAAGGGCAGGATGGCGGACAGAACGGCGATGCATCGCGCGACGCGGTCGCCGCGCTCACGAGCGAAGTGGCGGAGCTGAAAGACCGCCTGTTGCGCGCACTGGCCGATGCGGAAAATACGCGTCGTCGCGGCGAACGCGAGAAGACAGATGCCAGCCAATATGCGGTGACCAAATTCGCCCGCGACATGCTTACCGTGGCCGACAACCTCAAGCGCGCCCTGGACGCCTTTCCGCCGGACGCGCGCGCCACCGCATCGGCGCAGGTGAAGGCCGTGCTGGAGGGTATCGAGGCGACCGAACGCAACCTGCATGCAACGCTCGAGCGCCACGGCGTAAGGATGATCGATACGACGGGCGCGCGGTTCGATCCCAATCTTCATCAGGCCATCGCCGAAGTGCCGGGCGAAGGCAAGCCTGCAGGCGCGATCGTGAATGTCGTGCAGACCGGATACGTGATCGGCGATCGGTTGCTGCGCCCTGCGATGGTGACAATTGCCAATGCCGCATCGGGCCAGGGGGCACCGCAGGACCATACCGGCAGCCTGGGCAGCACCATCGACACCAAAATTTGACGCCGGGATTGGCGAAGGACGGGGCATGAGCGAACTTCGCATCGTCATCGCGGGCGCCGGCGGCAGGATGGGCCGCACGCTTGTTCGTGCGCTGGGCGGGACGAAAGACGCCGTCCTGGCGGGGGCACTGGAAGCTTCGGGACATCCCGATCTCGGACAGGATGCCGCCGTACTTGCGGGAATGCCCGCAGTGCAGATTGCGCTGACCGACGATCCCCTGCCGCTCGTGGGACAAGCCGACGCGATCATCGATTTCACGATTCCGCGCGTGTCGGTGGAACTGGCGGCACTCGCCGCACAGGCGCGTATTGTCCATGTGATCGGCACGACGGGTTTCTCGGCCGATGACGACGAGAAGATTCGCGCGGCGGCGCGCCACGCGGTCGTCGTCAAATCGGGCAATATGAGCCTTGGCGTGACGCTTCTTGCAGCGCTGGTGAAACAGGCGGCGCGCGCGCTGCCCGATTTCGACATCGAAATCGTCGAGATGCATCATCGTATGAAGGTCGATGCGCCGTCGGGCACGGCACTCCTGCTCGGGCATGCCGCCGCCGAAGGCCGCGGCATCGCCCTCGACGACAACAAAATTGCCGCGCGCGACGGCCATACGGGGGCACGCGACGACGGCGCGATCGGTTTCGCCTCATTGCGCGGCGGCACGGTCGTGGGTGAGCATCAGGTCATTCTCGCAGGGCCCGGTGAACGCGTCGTGCTGGGCCATGTCGCCGAAGATCGTGCGATCTTTGCCCGTGGCGCCATCGCCGCCGCGCGCTGGGGCCAGGGCAGGAAACCGGGACTTTATTCGATGGCGGCCGTCTTGGGACTCGCCGATTAGATCGCCGCGAGGGTCAGGCGGGAAACGTCTCTTTTGCCCGCCGCAGTGCAGCTTTCAGCACTTGGGCGAAAGAAACGCGCTCCTGGGGAGCGAGAAACGCGCCGACGCGCACCGCGCGGCCGTGGCTCCAGAGCTCGATCTGGCTCCAATGTTCGGGCGGGTCGGCCAGGGCGACGCGCACCCAATAAGGATTGAGCACGACCTCGCTGGCCGGACCGCGCGAAGGATGACGTTCCACGACAAGGCTCGAATGGGTGAGCGTCACTCTTTCGTGCCGGCGCGAAGCGCGGACACTGGCCCAAAAGGCCCAGGCGAGAAGGGCTACATCCGCTCCCATGAACGGGGTCACAAACCACGCCCCGCGCAGGGCGAAGAACAATCCGAACGCGATATTGATCGATGCGACGATGGCGAGGACAAGCTTCAGCACAAACGGGCTCGAAGGCGGGCTCGGGCGCAAGACGGCGTCAAGAAGTACCGGATCATGACCGGAAGCAGACATCGTTAAAGAATGCAGGCGATCCGCCGGCAAGGCAAGGCGTGTTTCGCCGTGGATTGCGCGCCGCCGGCAATTGAGGCATGCCGGAAAAACCGAGTTTTGAGAAACCCACGCCATGCCCAAGCCGTTCACGCGCAAGGAAGTCGATTCCTTCTTTGCGCGCCTCAAGGCCCAAACGCCGGAGCCCAAAACCGAGCTCGCCTACAAAAATCCGTTCACCTTGCTGGTGGCCGTCGTGCTCTCGGCGCAGGCGACCGACAAGGGCGTCAACAAGGCGACCGCCAAACTCTTCACAATTGCCGACACGCCGCAGAAGATGCTGGCGCTGGGCGAAGCGGGACTTGTCGAACATATCAGGACGATCGGGCTCTATCGCAACAAGGCGAAGAATGTCATCGCGCTGTCGGCCGATCTTATCGCCAAACATCACGGCCAGGTGCCGCGCGAGCGCGACGCTTTGGAAGCACTGCCGGGTGTGGGGCGCAAGACGGCCAATGTCGTTCTCAACGTTGCTTTCGGCGAAAATACGATGGCGGTCGACACGCATATTTTCCGTGTTGCCAACCGTACGGGGCTGGCGCCGGGAAAAACACCGCGCGCGGTCGAAGACGGGCTCGTCAGGATCATCCCCGACGGCTATGCCCGGCATGCGCATCATTGGCTGATACTGCTCGGACGCTATGTCTGTGTGGCGCGAAATCCAAAATGCGCCCTGTGCGTCGAACGCGATCTTTGCCGCTTTCCCGACAAGACGGACATGCCGGGCAAAACGAAAAAGAAGCCGGCGAAGCGATAGGCTTCGCGTTTTACGATAAAGGCGCGTTGGCGCGGGCGCGCAATTGATCAAGGCAATCCGTATCGGCCGCGATATCGCGGCCACGCGGCACGGTTTCGACATGGCGCACCGCAAACGTGTTCCCATCGGGATAGAGGAAAAAGAACGCCTTGCAGGCGGCTGTGTCGTAGCGCCACAACTCGACGGTACCATCCTTGCGTACGAAGGCGGGCGGACCGAAGGCCATGCGCAAATTCGCGGCGTCCATGCCGGCCAGCCCGTTCGGCTCGCCGGGCGGCGGCGCCGTGGGCAGGGCAATGGTCGAGCCTCCCTGGGGCGCGCCCGCGCAGGCGCAAAGCACCCCGCAGAGACTCGCAACAGCCAGGAATCTTGCGACGACCATACCGGTGCTCCGAGCATCGATCTCGCGCGAAGTCATGCACCAGGAGGGCCGCACCGGACAAGGGCACAAAAGGAATCGGGTAGGCCGAAAACACCAATATCGGCGCCGCTTGCGGACATCGTCAACATCCTCTATCGGAGCAAATAGCGGTTGCGCTGTTCGAGGGAGATTTTATGCCTAAAAGTTACGATGTCGCCGGAATCGGCAACGCAATCGTGGATGTGATCGCGCCGGTCAGCGATGGTTTCCTGCTGGAGCACAATATCGCCAAGGGGGTGATGACGCTGATCGACGAATTCCGCGCCGAACAACTCTACGCGCTGCTGCCGCAGCCACAGGAAATTGCCGGTGGCTCGGCGGCCAACACCATGGCCGGCATCGCTTCGCTCGGCGGCCTGGGCGTCTTTATCGGCAAGGTCAAGAACGACCGGCTGGGCCAGAGTTTCGCCGCGAGCATGAACGATAGTGGTATCCACTACAAAACGCGGTTTGCGGCCGATGGTCCGGCCACGGCCTGCTGTCTCATTACGGTTACGCCGGAAGGCCAGCGCAGCATGAACACCTATCTGGGTGCGAGCCGCGAACTCACACCCGCCGACATTGAAACGGACGCGATCGCCGGCGCGTCGGTTCTCTACATCGAAGGCTATCAATGGGATGCGCCGGAAGCGAAAGCCGCCATTACCAAGGCCATGGCGGCTGCGAAAAAGGCAGGCCGCAAAGTCGCACTGACCTTGTCGGACCCGTTCTGCGTCGCGCGCAATCGCGAGGAATTCCTCCATCTGTTCGCTACCCATGTCGATGTGCTGTTCGCCAATGAGGACGAAGCCAAGGCGCTGTTCGAAGTCGCGGAATTCGACGCGGTGCTGCAGGCGGTGCGGCACTGGAAGGGCATCGCCGCATTGACGCGATCCGCCAAGGGCTGCGTGATCGCGAATGGAAGTGACGTGCACGTCATCGACGCGGTGCCGGTTGCGCAAGTCGTCGACACGACGGGAGCCGGGGACCAATTCGCGGCCGGCTTTCTCTATGGCCTCACGCGCGGCAAACATCTCGCCCAATGCGGCAAATTGGGTGCGGTTGCCGCATCCGAAGTCATCTCCCATTACGGCGCGCGGCCGGAGATCCTTCTCAACGCGCTCGCCGCGAATGCCGGGTTGCTTTAGGTTCCCGATTCAATTCTCCGCCGCTTCACTGCTTGACGATGAAATCCGCGATGTCGTCTGCAACGCCGGGGGCGAGCAGTTTGTGACACTGCTTTGCATCCCGCGGCAACAAATCGCGGCGAGCGGGTGGCTCTCGTTATGCACAACGGCGCCGGGTTGCGCCCTGCCTCAGGTTTCGCCGACAATGATCGCGACTCACGCTCAGGCGCCCAATGGCCATTTCGTCCGCACCCTCCAACAATTCGTCCCACGCAAGCCAAATCTTCCTCTATTTCAGTCCCCTGACCTTGCTGGTCTATCTCGTGTTGCCGCATGCCTATTTGTTGGACATTACAACGTCCTACATGCTGAAGAATCAGTTGCATGCGACAGCGTCCGCGATATCGATGTTCCGGGTGCTCACCGCCATTCCGGTCTATCTGTCGTTTGTCTTCGGCCTGACGCGCGATCTGTGGAATCCGCTCGGACTGCGTGACCGTGGGTATTTTCTCATCTTCGCGCCGGCCACCGCCATGGTGTTCATGTGGATGGCATCGGCCGAGCTTTCCTATACGGCTCTCTTCCTCGGCATGTTGCTGGTGATGTTCTTGTTCCGGTTTGTTGCAGCGGCCTATCAGGGATTGATCGCGCTGATCGGCCAGGAACAGCTGATGTCGGGGCGTTTGAGCGCGCTGTGGCAAATCGTGAGCGCGATTCCCTATATCGCAGGGGGATTTGCGTCGGGGTGGGTTGTCGAACACCTGCCGCCCAGACAGACCTTCATTCTGATGGCGGTGCTCTGCGGGTTGCTGGCGTTTCTGGGGTTGTGGAAACCGGGTGGTGTTTTCGGCCGTGCCTACGACAAGCCGCAAGCCAGAGGCGCGGACTTTGTGGGAGACATCAAGCGCCTCGTGAAACATCGCGCTGTCTATCCGGCGGTCCTGATGATGTTCATGTTTCAGTTCGCACCGGGTTCGAACACGCCACTGCAATTTTACCTCAGCAATACGCTGCACGCATCCGATGCCGTTTACGGATACTATAACGGAATTTTTGTAGCGGCCTTTATCCCGATGTATTTCCTTTATGGCTACCTGTGCAAAAAAGTCTCTCTCGAAAAGCTGTTGTGGTGGGGAACGATCATCACCGTGCCGCAGATGATTCCGCTGGTGTTCATCCATTCCGGTAACGAAGCGATGGTGTGGGCGGCGCCGATCGGCATGATGGGCGGCATTTTTTCAGTGGCAATCTACGATCTGACGATGCGATCGTGCCCGCCGGGCCTGCAAGGCACCCTCATGATGATGGTCGACGGCGTGAATATGCTGTCCTATCGCGGCGGCGATCTGTTGGGTTCGCGAATCTACGAAAGCAGCCCGGCGCATGGATTTTTGTATTGCGTGATCGCGACGACAGCGGTGTACGCGCTAATCCTGCCGGTAATTCTGCTGATTCCGAAGGAGTTGATCGTCACCTCCGACGGCCAAGCCAATCCGGTCGTCGAGGCCGAGATGCTGGCCGAGATCGCCGGGACCGAACCCGCTGCAGGATAGGAACTACGTCCTTTTGCGCAGATAGACGTAGAGCGCGCCGGCACCGCCATGTTTGCGATGAGCGGTGCGCATGTCTGCGACGAGAGGCGCAAGAGCGGGCTCCTTGAGCCAGCGCGGCGTCATCGTCTTGAGCACGCCCCGTGCGCGGCCGGCGAGTTCCAGATCGAATGGTGCATCGTCTGCCGCCGGCTTCGACCCTTTGCCCGTTACGACGAGAACCAGCCGCAAGCCCCGTGCATGGGCAGAGTGCAGGAAAGTCACAAGCGTGCGGTAGGCGAGCGCTTCGGTGAGGCCATGCAGGTCGAGACGGGCTTCGGGTTCGAGCCCGCCGCGGCGCAGGCGTTCGGACGTTCGGCCGTCAAGTCCGGGCAATTTGCTCTGTGTGGGCTGGATTCTGGACGGCGCAGCCGGTTTCGGTGCGGCATCCGGTTTGCCCGGCACAGTCTTCCGCGGCCGGCCAGGATTCGTCTTGAGGGGACGGGCGTCTGCGAAAGCCTCATGGAAAAGCGCCTCTTCTTCGGCGGTAGGCTTGCGCGGACGTCGTGTCATAGCGACGTTGCCGGAAAGTCTTTGTATGGCGCAAGAGCGGCGGCGATTTGCTTCGGAACGAGGACATAAAATCGGCCGCGCGATTTCATCCGCCCGGCGATCGCCTCAGCCACGGCGCCGAAGCCCCAAAAGACATCGCCACGCACGGGTCCCCGAATCGCACCGCCCGTATCCTGGGCGACGAGAAGCTTCGCAAAGCGGCAATCGGGCTTGGCAGGATCGGCATCCGGAATCGTCGTATCGAGATAGACCGGCGCGCCGAGCGGATGGAGTTGGGCATCGACCGCGAGGCTCGCAGCCGGCGTGAGAGGGGCACCCAGCGTCCCCGGACTGCCCAACGCGGGATCGCCGAGCGGCGAAGCGGAAAAGAACACATAGGATTGATCGGCTTCCATCACGCCGCGCGCGGCATGGGGATGGGAGCGAAGCCAGGCGGCGATCGACTGAAGCGAGACGTTGGCAAGCTCCAGGGCGCCGTGGGCGACCAGGACCCGGCCGATGGATGTGTAGGGCCGCCCGTTCGTTCCCGCATAAGCGAGGCGCGTGACATTGCCACCGGCGAACCGCACGCGGCCCGAGCCTTGAATATGCAGAAAAAAAACCGAGACGGGATCATCGGTATAAAGAAGAATTTTGGCATGCGGGAGGCCTTGTGCATCGATATCGGCCCGCGAGGGATAGGGCACAAGGCGATTGCCATCGACGCGGCCGGCGATGCGCTGACCGGCAAGATTGACGCGAAACCGGCCCAAATCCGCGACGACGAGATCATCGGGCCGGCCGTAAATCGGAATCCGGAAGCGTCGGGTCCGCTGCCGGCTCCCCGCCAGCTCCGGCTCGTAATAGCCGGTGAACAGGCCCTCGGTGTCCCCACCGGCGCCGATCGCGAGTGGCACAAACCAATTTCCGAAATAGGCGCGAACCGCATCGGCAGACGCAGTATCGGGCGGTGTCGCCCGGCAAACGGGCAGCCATTGGGCCACGCGGCCGGCATAGCCTGTGCCTCCCATGGGCTGGCCCGGAAAACTTTTGGCAAGGACCGCACAGGAGCGCCGCCACGCTTTGAGCGCGTCACGCGGATCGCTGGCAGACCAGCCGGGCAGATCGGAAAAGCTAACGGGCGTCACACGCAGCACGCCGGGTACGGCGCGCTGCACCGGCCATAACAACCATGCGACGGCACCGAAAGCGATCAGGTATCCGAGAAAGAACAGCCACAACAGATGGGGTTGCCGTACCGCCCTGTCCACGGCCGATTGCTCAGACCTCGCCGCCGGAGGTGGCGACCAATGTCCAATTGGGATCGCGCGCGTCCGTGTCGCGCGCAAACGTCCAGATGTCGGTCACATCATGCGCACTCGCCGGATCGCCTGCGATCACGACACCTGCGGCGTCGATCGTAGACGAGATCACCTGAGTGACGAAAGCGAGCGTGATCTCGGCCGTCCGGCCCTTGAGTCCCGCATACGTGATCTTGACGTCCTTGTAGCCGACGACGGTGAATTTCACGGTTTCGTGACGCGCTTCGCGGTCCTTGAGAACATGATCGAACGCCGCATAGACCTCGTCGCTCAACAGCGGCCGCAACGTATTGCGCTCGCCGCCGGCGAATGCAGTCACGATCAACTCGTGGGCCTTTTTGGCGCCGCTAAGAAAATGCTCGGTCTCGAAATTGCGGTCGACGAGCTTGATATCCATCAGTCCGCGTTCGACTTCGTCCAGCGGCTTGGGTTGGGCGGACGTCCCGGTACGATCGGGCAAAGCGACGACATTGTCCCCACCCGGCGTCGCATTGCCGCTCACCCCTCCAAATCGTTCTCTTGGCTCACGCTCATTGCCGGTGCGCCGTCCCAGCACGGTGTAGAGCCGGAACAGGATAACACCCGCAAAAATCGCGATTGCGACAATGACGAGAAGTTGCGAATTTGCCATTTCATTGAGCCTTGGCCGCGTCGGCAAGCCGATCAAGCCGTACCCTACCCTCGCGGCCACCAGCGGTCCAGCCAATCCGCAAGGTTATAGCTCGGCCGCGACAGAGTTCGTCTTGTCACGGCCATTCGATCCATGGTAGCCCCGCGCTCTTTTTGAAAGATCGACCAATGAGCGAAGCAGGCAGCGTGGGACCCAATGGCAGTGATGGCGTTAACGAGGGCGGCGACGGCGCCCGCATTCAGATCATCGGCCAATACGTCAAGGACCTTTCGTTCGAGAACCCGGGCGCGCCGCTCACCCTGACAGTGCGTCCCCAGATCGATCTCGGTGTCGATCTTCAGGCTCGACGGCTGGATCCGGAGCGATTTGAAGTCGAACTCAAATTGCGGGTGTCGGCCAAGACCGAGGACAAGCCCGTCTTCCTGCTAGAGCTCCTTTATGCAGGCCTGTTCTTCATCCAGAGCGCACCCGAGGAATTGCTGCAGCCGATCCTGCTGATCGAGGGGCCTCATCTTCTCTTTCCGTTCGCACGTCGCATCGTCGCCGATGTCGTCCGCGATGGCGGAATGCCGCCGCTGATGGTCGAGCCGATCGATTTTGCGGCGCTCTACCGGGCCAAGACCGGCCAGGCACAGCCCTTTCCGGTTTCCCCGCAGCCGATCTAGATCCTACTGCCAGTTCCACACCGCATCGTTGCCCAGTTCCTTGGCGACAAAGTTGGCGTGGGCCGAAGCCTCTTCCCGGGCCAGCCGCGGCGGCAGCACGCGCGGTCTCGGCCGGACAATTATGCTGTCCTCGCCTGCCGGCACCACGCCGCCATTGTCGCGAGGGGCAAGCTTGAGACGCGTTTGCCGGCCGCCGACCAGCTCGAGATAGACCTGTGCCGTCAACTCGGCGTCCAGCAGCGCGCCATGCTTGGTGCGCGCCGAAAGATCGATCCCGAATCGTTTGCACAGTTCGTCGAGCGAATAACGCGCTCCCGGAAATTTGGCTTTCGCGATCTCGATGGTGTCGATCGCCCGCGCGAAGGGAAGAAGCGGTCGCTTCACACGAACGAGTTCGGCGTTGAGGAATTTGAGGTCGAATATCGCATTGTGGATCACGAGCGGCGCGTCGCCGAGAAAGGTCTCGAATTCGTCGGCGATCGCAGCAAAAACGGCCTTGTCCGCGAGAAATTCGTCGCTCAACCCGTGCACCCGCTGGGATTCCACTGGCACGGCGCGCTCGGGATTGAGATAGCGATGAAAAGTCGCACCCGACGGCAAGTGATCGATGAGTTCGACACAGCCGATCTCGACGATTCGGTGCCCATCGGCGGGATCGAGTCCCGTCGTTTCGGTGTCGAGAACGATCTCACGCATGGCGGTCCTTTTTGCGTTCACGGCATTCGTGGAGTGCGCTGACGATTGCCTCGACCTGTTTTTCAGCCTGCTCCAGCCCTTGATCGGTCTCAACGACGAAATGGGCTTGTGCACGCTTTTCTGCATCGGGCATCTGGCGGGCGAGAATATGATCGAGCTTGCTTTGCGTCATGCCGGGTCGCTGCAAAACGCGCGCCCGCTGGACATCAAGCGGTGCAGAAACGACGACGACCGCGTCCATTCGCGTCTGCCCGCCCGTCTCAAGCAGCAACGGAATGTCCAACACCACGATTTCGGCGCCGGCCTCGCCCGCCCGCTCGATAAATTCGAGCTGGTCGTGCGCGACCAGCGGATGAACGATTTGCTCGAGTATCCTGAAAGCATCCTTGTCGGCGGTAAGGCGCTGGGTGAGGCGCGTACGATCAACCCGGCCATCGACGACGCAGCCGGGAAACGCCTTTGCGATATCCGCCACCGCCGCACCGCCGGGTTCGTAGAGGCGATGCACGGCGGCATCGGCATCGTATACCGGAATGCCACGACGCGCGAACATCTTCGCGGTTTCGGTTTTTCCCATCCCGATCGAGCCGGTGAGGCCGACCAGAAAAGGACGTTCAGCCTCCATGAACGAGTGCCTTTTCGAGTTCGAGTCTGAGCGCGGGCGTAACCTTCGGCGTCACGCCATAGAATGCGGCAAAAGCGGGAACCGCCTGATGCATCAGCATACCCAGCCCATCGATAACGGTATGACCGCGCGCGCGCGCGGTCTTCAGCAATTCCGTTTCGAGCGGATCATAAACGATGTCGCAGACTGCCGCATCGGGCGGCAGATCGTCGAGCGACAACGACAGGGCAGATTTGCCCCGCAAACCCGCGCTGGTGGCATTGAGCAGCAAAGCCGTTCCGGAAGCCGCGATAGGCCACGCGCTCCAGGCGAAGGGACGCAGGATTGCCGCTGTCGCAGTCGGCAGATCGCGGACCAAACTTTCGGCCCGTGCGACATTGCGCGCGAGGATACGGATCTCGGCGGCTCCCATGGCGTCGAGAGCAAGCAGTGCTGCCCGCGCGGCCCCGCCGGCACCGAGAACGGCGACAGCAGCACCGCGCAGGGCTTCATGTCCAAGATTTTCGCCAAGGCTGGCAACGAGACCAGCGACGTCGCTGTTGCAACCTTCGATATGACCGCCACGGAAAACCAGCAGATTGACCGCACCCGACATCAATGCTGCCCGATCATGCCGCTCGGCCAACGCGAAAGCCGCCTCCTTGTGGGGCACCGTGACATTGACGCCCGCAAAATCTGCCGCTCGCAAGCTGGCGATGACCGTTGCGAAAGACTCTCGCGCTACCGGCAGCGGGATATAGGCACCGTCGATGGCGTATTCGCGAAGCCAATAGGAATGGAGCCGCGGCGACAATGAATGGGCGACCGGATAACCGATGACGCCTGCAAGAATGGCACGTCCGCTGATGCTCATGCGACAAGCGCTCCGAATTCGCGCAACGCGGCGAGCAGCGGCAAAAGCGGCAATCCGAGGATCGAGAAATAGTCGCCGCGGATCGCCGCGAACAACTGCGCGCCGCGGCCTTCCAGATGATAACAGCCGACGCAATTGAGCAGGGAAGTGTTTTCCACCGCAAGATATTCCTCAAGGAATTGGTTGCTGAATTCACGCATTTGCAATTCGGCCAGGGCCTCGTGATGCCACAGCGGTGCGCCGGCTTTTGCGAGAACTATCGCACTGATGAGCTGGTGGGTCTGGCCGGCCAAGCGGCGCAGGAGCGCGCCCGCTTCGCCCACATTGGCGGATTTGCTGATAATTTCGCGCTGGAAGGACAACACTTGGTCTGCCCCGATGACCAATGCATGCGGCCGGGACGCTGAAACCGTGACAGCTTTCAATTCCGCCAGACGGTCGGCGATCCGTCGCGGCGCGGCGTTTTCGGCAAGCAGGGATTGCTTGACGGCCTCCTCATCGATCTGCGCAGGAACGATGTCGAAACGCACGCCTGCGGCGGTGAGCAAACGGGCGCGCACGGCGCTGCCCGATGCGAGAACAATCGGTATCAAGGCAAGACCTCACCCCGTTCCCCCAGAAGATTCAAGATCGTCGCCGCGGTTTCCTCGACCGAGCGGCGCGAGACATCGATCGCCGGCCAGCCATGCTGTTCATACAACCTCTTGGTCTCCATGACTTCCGTCCGCACGGCTTCGAGGTCGACATAGGACGTAGCGCGGACCTCGCCAAGGGTGGTGAGGCGGTTGCGGCGAACCTGGACCAACCGGTCGGCGGATGCCCACAAGCCAACGATGAGAGGTTCTTTTGCCTGAAACAGTTGCGGCGGCAAGGGGATACCCGGAACGATGGGGACGTTGGCCGCACGAATGCCGCGGATGGCGAGATAGACACAGGTCGGCGTCTTGGATGTGCGACTGGCACCGACCAGTATGACCTCGGCGTTATCGAGCATCTCGGGCGATTGGCCATCGTCATGGGCGATCGTGAAATTGAGCGCTTCGATGCGCTG
>JBAVOL010000026.1:0-48046 GCA_049692035.1 Rhizomicrobium sp. | reverse complement strand
ACAAACTTCAAGCGTTCATCCATGGGTTTACACACCTTCCAGGGCATCTCGCGGTCTCCGCAAAAGCCCTAATTGTGTTACCCATGTGCCCGGAATGAACTGTCACCCTTCTCTCAGGAAGGGCACACAGGAAAAATCGAGTTAATCACGCGTCTCGAAATGAGAACAAAACGCGCGGGATCACACTCGGGGTCACACAATTCCCGAAAACGCTTGCCGGGCCACGGGCGGGCGCCGTCGAATTGGCGGCGATGATACCAATTCCCGCCCTCGGGCAGCTTGCGTCACCGAACGAGGCAACGTGGTTTTGGGCGAACTGCCCCTTGCCATGCCGGCGCGCACCTTTCCATTCACGTCATATACGGCTGGTCCGAAAATCTCGCCGATCATGCCGGCACCCCAAAGAACCACGGCACGAATAACAAGCGAAGAATGGGGTCGGAGTGCGAACTTCCGAGAATTTTCGAGTGTCGCGACGAATTTCTGGTTGTCGCGAGCGACGCGCATCATCAGCGCTCTGCCGATGGCTCTGTCACCGATACACCAAGCTCACGAGCGGCGCTCGCCAATCGGCCATCGAGTGTAACAAGGGTTGCATTCAATCGCTGGGAAATCGCGAGGTGAAGCGCGTCGGGCGCCCGCAGCATAAGCTCGCAACGTCGTACAAAGGCATTGGCGAGCCGCGCGTCCGCCGCATGCATGTCGACTGGAGACGTCATGGCGGTGAGTACGTTCGGCCGGGATCAAACTGGCGATTCTCGTCGTGCCGAGTGGGGCCCTTTCCGGCGATCTCATCGAAGCTGGCGCGCATGCCGTAGAGCTTGAGTTCGCTCATGGCCTCCAGAATCTCGTGGCGTTCCATCAGGCAATCTTCCTTATGCTGTCGTAGCGGCCACAATCGGCCATGGGTTCGATCTTCAGGCGAAGTGCATCGGGCGTGGTGATGCTGGGCGGTATGACGGGCTGGCGCCGACGCGCCAGAACGGCCAGAATCACATCGCCGCCGGCGATGCCGGCCTCCAACGCTTCGGCGCAGGCGGCTTCGACCGCACCCAGCCCGTGATCGAGCGCCGCGCCCAACACCTTGACGAACTGACGATCTCCGTCGGCGTGGCTCTTCAGCTTCGCGCGAACCTGGCTCAGCGCGGGCGGTCTAAGAATCAGCTTCGCAGCAGCTCAGACATCGCGGAAATTGAGTTCCAACGTGATGTCGCTCGGATCCTTCACGAAGATCTGACGAACCCCTTTCTCGGGATTATTCTCCCGGAATTCGAGATTAAGAGCGCGCAGTTTGGCGCGCATTGCCTCAATGTCGGTGCATGTCAGCGCCACATGTTGAATTGCTCCGCTGCCGCGAGGCGGTGGGTCCGGCAACACCTCATTCTTCGAATAGGGAACATCGGCGCTGGCCAGATGTAGCACCGCGGTGCCGCTGTCATCCAGTATCCATGCCGCCTTCTCCGTCGAATCGAGCCCAGGCACTGGCGACACACGCATGCCCAGTGCATCTCTCAGAAATTCGACAGTTCGTCTGAAATCCGGCGTGCGGATGTTCAGGTGGTTGAAGCCATGAACGGGCATTCCATTCTCCAAAGACGGAACGATGTTAGCCAGACTGATAGGACTTCCGATCAGCCTCAAGAATAATGCAAGCCGCTGACCGAAAGCGGTCTGACGCACATCGGCATCATCGTCGAAGACATTGACGAGACTCTCGATGCTTTCGTCAAGCTGGTGGGCGGATCGGTTATCGACGGCACGCGTACCAAGCTGGAAGGTGCCATGATTGTGATGACGCTTGACCCCGATGGCACGCGCGTCGAGATCAAGCGTGTCGAAAACATTCCCTTGGCGATACCCGACGAGGTGTCGTCGATCAGGGCGGCGGGACGACTATCTGTCAGCATGAGACGGTTCAGCGACGCACCTACCATTTCGCTCTCCAATTTCGTCAATCATGCTCCGAGCTTTGTGAGAAGGTGGGACAGCCACTCCGCGGCCCGGACAGATGCCGCCGCGCCACCCTCTCTGTCGATCCTTGGCCCGACCAGTTCAAGGTCAAAGAGGCCTTCATAGCCGGCGTCCAGCAGATCGGTTATGAGACGCTCTAATGGCACTGCACCATCGCCCGGGACGGCACGGCAGGGCGCGACCCGGTCCCCTATCACGTAATCGCTGACCTGAACCAGCTTCGTGATCGGCATAGCGCGCCGGAACAGCGCCGCCAGTCCTGCCTCGCCCCAGCAAGGTTGGAGATCGATACACACCCCGATCTCCGCCATTTCCGCGAGCAGGATGGTGTCGGCCAGCGTGTGGGCGATGTGCATGTCGATATTGAAGGGCGAGGCGTTCTCGATCATCAGACCGATCCCCTTTTCGCGCGCGGCGTCCTTGCACGGGGCGAGCAGTTCCATGAAACGGCTCGCGGCCTGTTCCCAATCGAGCTTTCCCCGGCCGCCCGTCTGCATGTAGATCGCATCGGCTCCGATCGACGCGGCGATATCGATCGCCGCCAGCAGCTTCTGCGCTGCCTGTCCGGTGTCCTCCTCGAGGTTGGGAAATGTGGCGAAGGGATGATTGACGGTGCGGGCCTTCGGTCCTCGATCAGCGGCGCACGACCTTACGATCTCGAGATCGTCCTGCCCGTTCATCAACAAGGTGACGAGCGTCATGTTGGCTATGGCGTTCTTGCGACAGAAATCGACGAACGCCGCCGTATCGTCCCGGACAAAGGCAACCTGATGGAGCGAAATGCGCGGATGAATCGTCATGCCTCCAAATTCCCCGCCCGTTGTGACATGATCTCTCCCGAAAGTGTCACCTGGAATTTTCCACCGCTGTGCCGAACAGGCTATCGGGCGATGTCCAGTCCATGCGTGCCTGCCGGTGCGCGATCAGCCACTCGTCTCCAACCTTGCGGAAGGTATCGAGGTAATAGCCGGAATGGTCGGGTCCGATGTCAGACCAAGCCACCCAATAGGTCCGGGCGCTGGCTGTATTCGGACCTGTCAGATCGATCATCGAAGTCGAAAGATGATGGCGCACAAAACTCGCCTCGTGGACACTGGCCTTCCCGGGCTCGCGATTGCGCCAGCGGTTCTGCCAGGCCCGGATCTCGTCACGTCCGGCGTAGCGGAAATCAACCGTGCCCGGAGCGCTGCTCGCTTCCATCACCCCGTCCTCGGTGAAACAGGACACATAGTCTTCAACCTTCAGCCGATCGCCACTGATGTTGTACTTCGCCATGGTCTTGCGGATTGCCTCGCGCGCGAGCAGTTCTTCAAGATTCACGATCAATTCTCCCGTCGTCACTCAAATCTTCAGGCGGTGCGATAGGCTGCTTCAGTCCATTTCGAGATAGCTGTGCAGGTGCCGATGAAAGTTGATGATCTCCATCTCCTGCACCGGGTTGGCCAGTACCGGAGTACCCCAGGTGCTGGGCTAGGTTCCCACAACCGCGTTTTCGCCCGCGAAATCGGCGGCGATGCTTGATGCCCCGGGCGATGTTTCGGCGTGTGTTCGTTCGAGCTTGCGATAGCTGAAACGCCATTTCCCATCGGCTCCCCGGACATAGGTTTCATGATAAAAGCCAAATCCGCGCAACCACTGTTTCTCCCCGTTTCGTTTCCAGAAGAGATTGTCCTCCATCGCCCAGACGCCGGTCGCGTGATCGCGGTCTTGAAACTCGATCACCGGGGTATGGCAATGATGGACGGTGGTGACGTTCGCCAGCTGGACCGCCAGGGCATCGGCAGCGGCCTGTCCGCCGATCACCGGCTTGTTGCTGATCGACATCGCGACATAATCGTCGGTATGCAGCGCTGCATATGTCGCCCAGTCCTTCTGGTCGACCGCGTGATCCCTGCGGGCCTTCATGTCGTAGATCGCATGAAGTTCGATCAGGCGTTCGATATCGGTCATTCCATCGGATCCACGCATCTTTGCTCTCCTCTCCGCCCGGCTCAGCCGTGCCTCAACACGACCGGCTCCTGCCCGGGGGTGACATATTGCCTGATGTCGAATTTCCCTTCGACCAGCCTGCGGGACACCGGGATTGATTGCCTGACCCATTCGGACGCCATGTGCGCCGCATGCACTTGCGCATCCTCATAGACCTCGACCACGACATAGATGTCCGGCTCGTCCACGCTCTTCGCCCAAGCGTAATACGGTATGCCGGATTCGTGCCTGAGCGTCATGTCGGCGACATAGGTCATGAGCTCTTCATAGGCTGCCGCGTTTTCCGGTAGCACCCGCATGCGGGCGATCATGGTGATCATCGGGCTTACTTCGTCGACGCACCGAGAACGTGATGCGCATTCGGAAGTCGCATATGCGCGGATTCCAGTACCCGCCGCACGCCCTCACGAACCGAGACCTTGCTTGGGCCCAGCAGCTTTTCCATCTTGGTCGTATCGGCCCAGATCGGCCAGGATTTGCCGTTCTCGACGAAGATGGGTTTCTTACCCAGCATTTCCCCCGCCATTTCGCAATATTCCTGCGTTGTCACTGCCTCCGATCCGCCGACGTTGATGATTTCCGCCCCAACTTTGGCGATCCCGGCCGCGGCGATGGTCTTCTCCACATAGTCATCCTCGTAGAGCGGCGTGTGAACGTTGCGCACGCCGGGATAGACGCTAACCGGCTCGCCGCGCGCGACCTGATCGACGCGTTGCGTCACGCCGCCGCCGCGCGGGCCGTAGAAGGAGAAAATCCGGATCATCACCACCGGGAGCTGGTAATCCACGCTGAGGTGCTTGAGCAGGAACTCGGCCGCGATCTTGCTGGCCGCATAGTTCTCGCCAGCGCTGTGCAGGCCATAGGGATCGTCCTCGCGCAACGGGCGCTCGCCCTGATATTGGTAGAGCGAACCGGTGCTGCCATGGACGAAGGCCTCGCAATCGCGATAGCGCCGTGCCAGACGCCCGGTAGCGCCAGCGTTCACGTTATAGGCGTCCCTATGGGTCGGCGGCAGCACCGCGTAGTTGATCACGACATCGACGGACTTTGGCAGCGGCGAGAGATCCTCGTCGGCGAGATCGAAGGCGACTGCCCGCGCGCCCGCAGCCTCGATCAGGCGCTTCTGCTCGGGATTAGAGTAGCGCGCAACGGCATAAACCTCGTTATTCTTTGCCAGCTCCACCGCCACGGGCAGAGCGACCAGCCCGCTCGCCCCTGTAACCAGCACGCGCTTGCCTGAAAGTCCTGACATGTCTCGTCTCTCCTCCTGCGCGGCGACCATGCCGCAACGTAATTGACCGCAGGACAGGTCCCTGTCCTGATTAAGCGATCCCGACCGTCAGTTCGCGGTCAGTTCGACGTAAAGCGACTCGAGCCCGCGGATAATGTAGCTCGGCTCATAGTGCAGCTCGCGCTGGCCAGGTGGCCCGTGATGCGCCTCTGACAGTGTAATGCGCGACGTCTGCAAAAGCAGCCGTTCGAGGATCGCGCGCACTTCGGCACGTGCCAGGGGCGCCCCGATGCAGGTATGCCTACCGCGCCCGAAGGCGAGATGTTCCATGATCCTGGGACGCCCGAGCACAAAAGCATTCGGGTCCTCCCAACGCTGCGGATCGCGGTTCGCACCGGCGAGCGAGGCGACGACCCTGGTGCCCGCCGGAATGGCCATGTCGCCGATCTGCGTGTCCTTGCGCGCCAGTCGGAACGTCACCTTGGTCGAACCCTCGAGCCGCAGCATTTCTTCGATGAATTCAGGAACTTTTACGGGATATTCCCGCAGCGTAGCCTGCATCGCCGTGTTCTCAGCCAGGTAGCGGATCGCGTTGCCCAGCAGCTTCGCACTGGTGTCCTGCCCAGCGGCGAACAGGAAAATCGCCAGTATCACCAGTTCCTGGGTCGCCGGGATGGAACCATCCGGGTATTTCGCGGTCGCCAGCTCGGTCAGCACATCGCTGCGCGGGTTCGCGCGGCGGTCCTCAATATAGCCGAAAAACAGCTTACCAAGTTTCTGCGCTATTTGCATGAGCGATGCACCGGCGTCGGCATCGTCGACGCTACCGGGCTGCGGGCCGGATGTAACGATCTCGAAAAGGCTTGCGCGGTCTTCTTCGGGAACACCGAGCAGATCGGCGATCACCAGCGTGACATAGGGCGTTGCCAACTCGCTGATGATCTCGCTTTGGCCCTTGCTCACCGCCCCGATCACCATCCGGTCGGCAAGCTCGCGCATGTAGTCTTCGTTGGCGCGTAGGCGCGACGGCAGGAACAGCCCCCTGAGTAGCGAGCGTGATGCCGCGTGGCGCTCCCCATCGTAGGAAATGAACGACTCGGAACCGACGAACTTGTGATGATGCTCAGCAATCTGGTCGGTGATGTCGTTGCCTCGCGGCTCGAATGGCAGCGGCGCAGTCGGGCCCGCGGCGGCAATGGCGGACGAGAACGCGTCGTTGTTGAGCAGCACTTCGCTCGCCTCCCCGAAGCCCGTCACCATAAGGACGTCGCGACTGTCGAGCTTGCGCACGCGGCCCTTCGCCCGGCTCTCATCGAGCCATGAATAGGGGTCGAGCAGCACCGATCTGTCGGTGAAAAAATCGCGCTCCTTGGTGGTCTGGTCCGTCATCCTGTTACTTCCCCGTTTAGCCCAGCCGGGCAATGACCTGCGGCAGGTCGACGATCGTCTGGAAGCCCGGCGGTGCCTCGCAGACGTATGGGATCGCGTTCACGGGCCGGTGCGCCGTCAGGCCCGGCGTCATGTCGGCATAGTTCTCCGGTTCGACCGGGAAGGTGATGCCGACGTCGAGCGGGCAATCGCCCTCGACCAGCACGCGCCAGCCCGATTGCCGAAAATCCCATGCCTGCCCGTCGGTGGTGTCGACATCGGAAGAGACGTACCAATTGGCGATGATCTGCATGACTGGCCGGTCGTTCCGGACCCCGGCGATCGTTGTCCGCGTGGCCGCGACGGTACCGGCAGGCACGATACCCGCCGCGATGTGCACGTCACGCCGTGCGATGCCGAGCGCCCCGGTCACGTCGATGCGATCAACCGGAAGCCCGAAGGCCCTGGTCATCAGGTCGATCGTGCCGCTGAACGACATGCGCATGTGTGCAAGGATACCGGCGTTCGGGCCATCCTCGGGCCTCGCGCCAAAGCCCATCATCCCGAACAGCATCTCGGCCGAGTCGCGCGAGGAGCAGTCGGCGTATTCGAAGATGCTCAGGCAATCGAGGCGGCGCTGGATCGAGGCGAGCACGATCGGCATCGCCTCCGTGATGAAGCCGGGGCTGGCGCCGGTGGCGTGGACCGAGGAACGACCCACCCTGCACGCCTCCTCGATCCGCGCGCGGTCCGCCGGATCTAGCATCGCCGGGTTGTGCAGTTCCATTCGCGTCGAAACGACATTCGCCCCCGATGCGAGGATGCGGCACAGCTGCGGAACATCGAAAACGTGCGGCATGTAGAGCACGCAATCGGCCCCGAGCGCGAGAACGTCTTCTATGCTGCTGGTCGCGCGAATTCCAACCGGGCCGATCCCGGCGAGTTCGCCCGCGTCGCGCCCGACTTTTTCAGCGTTGTGAACATAGACACCAACCAGTTCGAGATCGGGATGCTCGATCGTGCGGCGCAGCGCGCGCGACCCGACATTGCCGGTTGCCCACTGGACCACGCGGTAGCGCCTGGCTGCCGGGGCGGCGTTGGCCGACATTTTCATGCTTTCTGTCTTCCCTCAATGTTTAGCGTGACCGTACAAAAATTGCCGCCAACCAGATAACGCAATGCAGGCCAGATAATGGTTGCGTACGGCACGACGGCCGCCCTCCGCGTCACTGGCAGGTGCCCTTTCTCGTCAATCCTGGGGCCGACCACTTCGATCTGGCATCTTCCCGCGTAGCTGGCCCCAGGATCGGGATTTGTTTGAGCGAAATGTTCCCGTCGCCGGCGGCCGCAGGTCCGGCCGAAACCACATTTCCGAAGACACAGTCGAAACGGATGCCGATTTTGGCCGTTTCTGCACACACCATCCCCATCTTAAACAACCGCCTAATTCAAACGAGCGTTTAACACCGCGCTGGCGGTCCGTCAATGAGATTCCGCTGCCGATCTTCCATGATAAAAGGAGGTATGTTGCGGGCGACCGCGAAACCGGATCTTAAGCGCGCAGTACTGTCCAGGAAGAAACTACGATGAGACCGGCGGGAGAGGACTCCGAAAAGAGTGCGAAAGTTAGGGCCGCGATCTTGGACGCGACCGAGGAGATCATCAAAGAGTCCGGCTACGCCGCAGTAAGTTCAAGGAAAGTAGAGCGTCGAGCGGGATTGAAGTCTCAGCTTGTTCACTACTACTTCAGGACCATGGATGATCTCTTTGCCGCCGTATGGCAGCGCTATGATGATCGATTTCTCGAAAATCAAGCGCGCGTTTTAGCATCGGACCGCCCTCTCAGAGCACTGTGGGAACGCAGCATTGATCCCGACACAACGACGTTGAGGCATGAATTCATTGCGCTCGCAAACCATCGAAAGACGATCCGGGAATTGGTTGCTCGGTCCACAAAGCGGATCCTCAATATGCAGGTCGCGGCTATAAGCGAACTCTTTGAGCGGCATGGGATAATGCAAACGGATTTTTCGCCGGTGGTCCTCGTTCAGCTCTTCAGCTTCGTTTCTCGCTCGTTGATCACCCAGAGGAATTTAGGCCTCTCGGAAGATCAAGCAGAGATTGTACAGTTCATTGAGCAGACTATCGCGAACATAGAAGCCAGGATTTACCAAAAGCAGCGGTCGGCAAAAGAAAATATGTCTACAGCAGATAAGCGGCCGTCTCCCCCACAGCGCGCTGCTCCACGGGCTCACAAGAAATAGGAAATCGCCGCCAACGCCCCAAGTTCGGCATCGTCCCGCGCAATCGCCTCGAGTTCGAGGCGCCTCGCGCTGCGCCATGCCTCAACGAATTCGACGAGGAAAAGAGCCAGAATCCCGCCAATACCATAGGCAAAATACATTACGGTGATTGGCAGGCTCCATTCGAACGAGCTGATATAGTTCCGGTATCGCAACCTTCCCCGCGAACTTCCTTCGAACCGTGTATTCAATTCGCCTTTCCGGTTGACGATTGGAGCGCATATAACCCGACGATTGCCGAGACCAACGGCTTCAAGTGAAAGCTGGATGATGGTTGCACCGCAACGTCTATACCAATCGCTTTGAGCGCGTCAGTGACCACTGGCCCGATGGACGCGACACGGGTTCGCGTCCAGCCCACCGCCAGTTCTTTCTCAAGCCCTCTTTCCGCAGCAACATCCAACAAGCGTCCAATTTGAGGCGAACTGGTGAATGCGACCATATCGATATCGCCCGAGGCCATTTTTTTGATTGCATCGGCGACGGAGGCGGACTCACTGTCGGTGGCGTAGCGATAGGGCGTGACCGGATATATTTTCGCGCCACACGACCCGAGGAACGCCAAAAGGGCTCGATCGACTTCTCCCGGATAGAGCTGGAGGCCAATCGTTCGGCCGTGAAGGTCGTGGGCCGACAACATTTCCACGATACCAGCCGAAGTGGGCGATACCGCCGTCAGCCCCGGCAGCAGTCCGATTTCCCTCAAAACGCGCGCCGGTTTCGGACCGCGCACGATGGTGCGCAACCGGCCAATCGCAGAGACGATTTCAGACCTCGTGCCGAGACGTTCGCCCACGGCAAGCAGGCGCCGCAGCCCTTCTCCCGTCAGCAAAATCAAATCGTCGAATTCGCCGCGCACGAGTCGTTGAAGCCACGCCTCTAAAGGCGTGCTGTCGGTTACGTCGAGAATCGTTACCAATGGACAGCGCAGCGTGCGCGCGCCCTGCGCCTCCACCATACCAGCGAACAAATCAAGTTCGCGGCTTTCCGGCACCAGAATCGTCTTGCCTTGAAGCGTACCGCTCATTTGCTCTTCCGACACAATGTCCTTTCCGATTACTCAGGCGTTTGCATAAATGTTGCGGAGTATCTCTTCAATTTCCGGTATGCACGAACCGCAATTGGTGCCGGCCTTGATCGATGCACCTACCTGATTGCACGTCATCAAGCATCCCGCCACGATGGCTTTCTCTATGGCAGTTTGTCCGACAGAAAAACAGGAGCAGACCTTGCGATCATGCACCAATGAATCATCCGCAGATTCCTTAATCCGGAAAAGCAAATCATACGCGCGCTTGTCGAATACCGCGCCAAGCAGCGGCGTGATCGCGTCGCGTTCCGGTAACGGCCAATGAGCGTCGCGAGCCAGCATGAGGCACGCCTGCAATCGGCCCCCAACCACACTTGCAAAGCGAAAACTTCCACGGTCGCTGTCAATCGTTTCGATTCGTTCCGCGCCTGGCGGGTGGTCTAGGAAATTGTTTGCCCATACCGAGACCAAATCCTCGGCGGGAAGCGGCTCCCACCCCCGCAGCTCGTAAAGCTGTCCCTGCTCGGTAGGCACGCGCGCATAATAGAAACCACCAGAATCAAGCTGCTTGAGACCATTGAACAGGATGCCTCTCCACAACGTCGGGACCGGCGCCAATCTTGCCGCCGTCGCCTTCAATTCGGGCTGCCCGGATATCGGATCGCAGACTCCATTCACAAGTTTGCCAACTGGTCCTGAACCCACAAAATCATCTGTCCAATGCATCGGCGCGAATATTTCACCGACACGGAGCGCCGGATTGGGTTTCGCACGAAGAACCGTGGATGCGTGTTCCGTCTCCACGCGTACCATGTCGCCGTCTTCGAGACAGAGCTTGGTGGCATCGCGCGGATGGAGTTCGAGAAAAGGCTCTTCCTGATGTGTCATCAGACGTGGAACGAGCCCAGTGCGCGTCATGGTGTGCCATTGATCGCGAATGCGCCCGGTATTGAGAATAAACGGTTTGCGGCGGCTTGCTTTCGCCGCAGCGGGCTTAAACGGCGTTGCGATGAAGTGCGCTTTTCGATTGGGCGTGGAAAAGCCGCCGTTCGCGAAGAAGCGTCCGCTGTGGCACGCTCCGCTTGCGGGAAGCGGCCACTGAGCGGGCGACATTGCGTGATAGTCCGCGGCGGACAAATCCGCGAACAATCCAATGTCGAAGGCGCGGCGGCCCTCGTTCTCAAAACCCGACAGCGCCGCGTGTTCGCCGAAAATCTTTGCAGGGCCATCATAGGAAAAAGACTCTTCCCAGCCCATGCGGCGCGCCACTTCCGCGAACATCCACCAATCCGGCTTGGCCTCACCGGGCGCTTCGCGGAAGGCGCGCTGACGCGAGATGCGCCGTTCCGAATTTGTGACGGTGCCATCCTTCTCGCCCCAGCCCGCAGCAGGCAAGACGACATCGGCGAATTTTGTCGTGTCGGTCGGCCAGCAATCGGAGACGACTACGAAGGGGCAGGTTTCGAGCGCCCGCCTTACCAAATCGGCGCGCGGCATGCTGGCGGCCGGATTTGTCGCCGCGATCCAAACCGCTTTGATGCGTCCGTCTAGCACGGCATCGAACAGGTCTACCGCTTTCAGGCCCGGCCGTATCGCCATATTCGGGGAGCGCCAGAAGCGACGCACGCGATCCACATCATCGGCACAGTCGAAGTTCATGTGAGCAGCGAGTTGATTGGCGAGGCCGCCGACCTCGCGCCCGCCCATCGCATTGGGCTGTCCGGTGACCGAAAACGGCCCCATGCCGGGCCTGCCGATGCGGCCGGTCGCCAGATGGCAGTTAATGATGGCATTGGCCTTGTCGGTGCCGGCGGAGGATTGGTTGACGCCTTGCGAGTAGACGGTCATCACGCACTCTGTGCCGGCGAACAATGCGTAGAAGGCCGCGATAGCTTCCGGCGCCAGTTCCGTGATCGCGGCGACTTGCGCAACCGTGCCCGCAGACTGCCGTGCGGCCGCAAGCGCTGTATCAAAGCCATCCGTATGCTCGCCGATCCAGTCTTGATTGAGTGCGCCGGCATCCGCCAGATGCACGAGGAGGCCCGCGAACAGCGCGACATCGGTCCCTAGCGCCAACGGCAAATGGAGATCGGCGGCCTCGCACGTGGCCGTACGCCTCGGGTCGATGACCACGATCTTCGTGCCGCGCGACGCGCGCGCCGCTGTCAATCGTTGGAACAGCACCGGATGGCACCAAGCCGTGTTGCTGCCCACCAATACGACGAGGTCTGCCTGTTCCCAATCTTCGTAATTTCCCGGTACGACGTCTTCCCCGAAAGCGCGCATGTGGCCGGAGACGCTCGACGCCATGCACAGCCGGGAATTCGTGTCGATATTGCCGCTGCCGATAAACCCCTTCATCAGCTTGTTGGCAGTGTAATAATCTTCTGTCGAAAATTGTCCGGAAACATAGAACGCGACAGCATCCGGTCCGTGCTGCTCGATGGTTTCCTGAAACCGCGCGGCGATCAGAGATAGAGCCGTATCCCAGTTCGCGTCTCGGCCAAGAATTTGCGGACGCATAAGGCGCCGGGAATCGTCAAGCGTTTCGGCGAGTGCCGAGCCCTTGGAGCACAACCGCCCGAAATTCGCCGGATGGTCGCGGTCACCCGTAACGACCCCGTCGGACACAACAACGCCGCAACCCACACCGCAATAGGGACAAGTCGTCCGGACGCCGCTCATTTTTCCGAAAATGGCAGTTTGAGCTGGATGCGTCCACCTTCAACGCGCACGGATATGACAGGCGTGCATCCCTGGTCTGGCGCCACTGCTTCACCCGTCGCAAGCACGATATTCCAACCATGCAACGGACACGTCACATGGCCGCCATGCACAATCCCTTGCGACAGGGGGCCACCGCGATGCGGGCATTTGTCCTTGAGCGCGAAGACTCGATCATCGGCTGTCCGAAAGAGTGCGATCGGTCCCTCGCTTGTGGCGACAACGCGCGCGCCTAGTCTGGGAATATACGAAAGCATGCCGACATCCAGCCACAGATACGTCATGGTCTCCGACATCGCTATTCCACCTCTGCGAGAAGACGGAATTCCGAACGGTCCGTTGCGGAATTCTGTTCCCAGGGATCGATCTGGAAAAATTTTTGCGCCGTGAGGAAGCGGTCGTAAAGTTCCTCGCGGCCGGTTGCGTCCGCGACGATGCGGGCTTTGACGTAATCGAGGCCGACGCGTTCGATCCATGCGGCAGTGCGGTCGAGATAGCGCGCCTCTTCGCGGTAAAGCTGAAGGAATGCGCCGCAATATTCCAGCACCTCGTCCGCCGTCGCGACTTTGCACAAAAGCTCCGTTCCACGCAGCTTGATGCCGCCATTGCCGCCGACCAGCAGTTCCCAGCCGCTCTCCACGGCGATCACGCCAAAATCCTTTATCGTTGCTTCCGCGCAATTGCGCGGGCAGCCGGAAACCGCAAGCTTCACCTTATGGGGATGCCAGGAACCCCAAGTCATTTTCTCCAACGCAATGCCCATGGCGGTCGAGTCCTGGACGCCGAAGCGGCACCATTCCGAGCCGACGCAGGTCTTCACGGTGCGCAGTGCCTTGCCATAGGCGTGGCCGGACACCATCCCCGCCGCATTCAGATCGCGCCATACTTCAGGCAATTGCTGTTTGGGCACGCCGAGCATGTCGATGCGTTGTCCGCCCGTGAGCTTCACGGTCGGAATTGAATATTTATCGACGGCATCGGCGATGGCGCGCAGTTCCTTGGCATTGGTGACGCCGCCCCACATGCGCGGAATGACGGAAAAGGTTCCATCCTTCTGGATGTTGGCGTGCGCACGTTCGTTGATGAATCGCGATTGTGCGTCGTCTTGGTATTCGCCCGGCCACGCGCACAACAGATAAAAATTCAAAGCCGGCCGGCACGACGCGCATCCGTCTGGTTGGCTCCAGCCAAGCGCAGACATCAATTCGGGGATGGCCTTGAGCTGCTCGCTCTTGATACGCCGACGCACTTCTTCATGTGTCAACAGCGTACATTTGCACATGCCCGCGGGTGTGGGGGGATGGAACGCGGTGCCCAGTGAAGCTTTGAGCAGGGATTCGACGAGGGGCGTGCACGAACCACATGATGCCGACGCCTTGGTGTAGGAGCGAACCTCATCGAGGGTCGTCAGCCCCTTCGCGGCGATCGTATCGGTAATCGACGATTTGCACACACCGTTACAACCGCAAATTTGATAGTCGTCGGGCAGGTCAACCACGGAAGTCTTCGGCGCGTTGCCCATGGCCGCTACGATATTTTGGCCAAACAGCAAGCCGTCGCGAAAAGCGCTCACATCCTCGCGTTTGCGCAAAAGCTCGAAATACCAGCCGCTATCGGTCACATCACCGTAAAGAACCACACCTTCCAACCGGTCATCCCGCAATACCAATTTCTTGTAGACTTGGCGCGCGCTGTCATGGAACGTTAAATTGCTGCAATCCTCGCCACCGCCGAAATTTCCGGCGGAAAACAAATCGACACCGGTTACCTTCAGTTTCGTCGAAAGTACGGAGCCGGCGTATCCGCTGCTCGGCGCATCGTCTTTTGTCAGGCGATCCGCACAGACTTTTGCCATTTCGTAGAGCGGAGCAACCAGCCCATAGGTTTTACCGCGATGTTCTACACATTCGCCGACCGCAAAAATGTCTGGGTCAGATGTGCACATCCCGTCGTCCACTACGACCCCGCGATTGATCTCGAGGTCACAGCGCTTCGCCAGATCGATATTGGGACGAATGCCGATCGCCATCACCACAAGATCACCCGGAATTTCCCGTCCATCAGCCAGGCGAACGCCCTCGACACGCGCCTCACCGAATATCTCCTCGGTCTGTCCGTTCATGAAGAAATTCAACCCGCGCCCGTCGAGTTCGCGGCGAAGAAGCCCTCCAGCAACGGGATCGAGCTGCCGCTCCATCAACGTATCCATCAGATGGACGACAGCGACGGACATGCCGCGCTTGAGCAAGCCATTGGCCGCTTCAAGCCCGAGCAACCCGCCGCCGATCACGATGGCGCGCTTGTACCAAATGGATGCATCGATCATTTGATCGATGTCGGCGATATCGCGAAATGCGCAATGACCGGGCAATTCCAACCCCGGTATCGGCGGCACGATGGGGCGTGAGCCGGTGGCCAACAACAATCTGTCATACGGTTCAACGCGACCGCTTTCAGAGGTCACCGTCTTCGTCGTCCGGTCTATCGCAACAACGCTATCCCCTGCGAACAGGCGTATCTCGTTCTCGCCGTACCAACTGAGCGGATTGATGACGATTTCGTCGATCTCCTTGTCGCCCGCCAGAACAGACGACAGCGCGATACGGTCGTAATTGGTATGCGGTTCCGCGCCGAACACGGTAATCTGGTAGCGCAAAGGATCGCGTTTCAACACTTCCTCGACGCAGCGCATCCCGGCCATGCCGTTGCCGATGACGACGAGCTTCTCTCGACCCATCACGAGCTCCCTCACGCCGCGGACTTCGCCGGAGCATGTCGCTTGCCGACGGCGCCATGTTCATATTCTTGAAGAAAGCCCAGCAATTCCAAGCGGTATTCGTAATAGCGCGGATGATCGAGAAGTGCGCGGCGCGTGCGGGGGCGCGGAATATCGATCTCCATGATCTTGCCGATCCTTGCGTGCGGTCCATTGGTCATCATTACCACGCGATCGGCGAGCAGGATTGCCTCGTCAACGTCATGGGTAACGCAAATGGCGGTGACCTGCGTGCGCGCCCACACCTCCATGAGCACCTCCTGAAGCTCCCACCTTGTGAGGCTGTCGAGCATGCCGAACGGCTCGTCGAGCAGAAGCAGCTTTGGCGACAACGCGAAAGCGCGTGCAATCCCGACACGCTGCTTCATGCCGTTGGACAGTTCGGACGCCAGCTTGTGCATCGAATCGCGCAGTCCCACTCGCTCCAGGTAATATTCGATGACGTCGCGCCGCTCCCGCGCCGTTGCCGCCGGGTAGACGCGATGAACGCCCAGCGCTACGTTCTCGCGCGCCGTCAACCAGGGCATCAGCGAGGGAGCCTGGAAGACGACTGCCCGTTCGGGACCTGCGCCCTTGACTTCCTTTCCGTCCAGCACAATGCCGCCGGATGTGATATCGTTGAGTCCCGCAACCATCGACAGTACGGTGGACTTGCCGCAGCCTGAATGCCCGATGAGCGAAACGAACTCGCCTTTTTTCATGATCAGGTTAAAACCGTCGACGACGGTGAGCGGGCCTCTCGGCGTCGGATAGGTCTTGCGGACCTCATAGAACTCCACATAACGGTTTTCGATCGGCGAGCCCGCAGCGCGCGTGTAAGCGATCGGAGGTTTGCCTCCATCTCGGCTTTGGACTTGCGTGATCGGAACGACCGACGGCAGCGTCCGTGCGGATTCCCGCGAGGTATTTCGAGCAGCGCCGGCATCCATCAGATATTGCGTGATGCGCGCCCGCAGCCGCTTGAAAGACGAGTCAGAATTGATTGCGGCCCGCTCGCGGGGGCGCGGCAGGTCCACCTTGAAGTTCGGACCAAGCGTCGCGTTCGGCCCCGGGGTGAGCGGTATAATCCGGTCGGCCAGCAGAATCGCTTCGTCTACGTCATTGGTGATAAGGACCACTGTTTTGCGATCGTCTTCCCAAATCCGCTCGATTTCGTCCTGGAGCTTCGCGCGGGTCAATGCGTCCAGCGCCGAGAGCGGCTCATCGAGCAATAGAATGGAGGGATTCGTGGCCAACGCTCGCGCAACCGCCACACGCTGACGCATTCCGCCCGAAAGCTCCGCGGGCCGGCGGTCCGCAGCATGAGTAAGTCCCACCATCTCGATGTAGCGCGATGCAATAGAAGCGCGCTTCCTCGCGCTTTCGGTCTTGAACACGGCATCTACCGCGAGCCGAATGTTCGCGCTCACCGTCAGCCAAGGCATCAGGGAGTAACTCTGGAAGACCACACCGCGGTCGGGGCCTGCGCCTTCGATCGGCTTGCCTTTCACCAGTATTTGCCCTGAGTCCGGTGCAATCAGTCCGGCGGTCATGGAAATCAACGTGGTTTTTCCGGAACCGGAAAAGCCGACGATGGCGACGAACTCTCCCTTTTCCACGGAAAGATTGATGTCCTTCAACACATGCGTCTTCAACCTCCCCTCGCCATAGCTCTTCGATACATTCGTCAATTCGAGAATGGCCATGATTCGTACGCTCTAGCGGTTGGCGGAGAATGTGAAGGCGGTTTGCAACGCGTACATCAACCGGTCGAGGAGGAAGCCGATGATGCCGATCGTCAATACCGCGACCATGATGTTGGCAAGCGATGCCGACGAACCGTTCTGGAATTCATCCCAGACGAATTTTCCGAGGCCTGGGTTCTGCGCCAGCATTTCCGCAGCGATGAGAACCATCCAACCCACACCCAGCGACAAGCGCAGTCCGGTGAAGATCAGCGGCATCGCGGAGGGCAGTAGCAGCTTTCGGATCGTCGTCGCCGTCGAAAGCTGGAGGACCTTCCCGACATTGACGAGGTCCTTGTCGATCGTAGCGACGCCCAGCGCGGTATTGATCAATGTCGGCCACAGAGAGCACAGCGTCACGGTGATCGCCGAAATCATCAGCGATTTCGGTACCGAATCCGATGGCGTGAGATAGACCGCAGAGACGATCATCGTGACGATCGGCAGCCACGCCAGGGGCGATACCGGCTTGAAGATTTGCACCAGGGGATTGATCGCGCCATTGAAGGAACGTGACAGACCGCACAAGATACCCAAAGGAACGGCAACCAGAGTTGCAATGGAGAAGCCAAGCATCACCGTGAGGAGACTTGTCACGATCTGATCGATGAAGGTCGGCGCACCGGTATAGGAATGCCACCTGACGTGGTCGGCCTTGCCCTCAGCTACCAAACGTGCGTTGCGCTGGTCCTGCCGCTGGTAGAAAGCGGCGGCTCTGGCGCGTGCCGCAACGTGGTCCTGCCAGAGATTTTCGGCCTGGCGGTAGACCTGCACGGGACCGGGGATCGTACCAAGCGAGGTGTGGACGGTCGGAGCCAGAACAGCCCAGGCCGCGAGAAACGCGACGATTCCGACGACGGGAACAAAGAGTTGTTGCCAGAGTTCCCGCGATTGGTTCTTGATGCTGTCGCCCGCCGCCATGCGAAAAATAGGCACCAGCCAGCCCAGACCGACCACGTTGAAATAGATGGCCGTCCTGTTGATGACACCGAATACCCACTCGCGGCGCGTGTTACGACGCGCGCTCTCGGGACTTATGGTCTGCGCTGCCATAGACATCGCCTTGCTTCCTTCCTCGCTCGCGCGTCCGCGGTTCAACCGCCGACCACTTGGGTTCCTTGCAGCTTCTCTTTGTCCTTCAGCCCGATCTTAAGGCTATCGATATACGCGTTCGGTTTACGCCCGTCATAGGCGATTTTGTCGATGAAGTCCGATGTCGGAACACGATAACCGTCGCTACCAAACGGGAATTCCTCCTTCCTGGCCTTGCCTTCGGCGATCAACGCTTGCGCAGCCTTGAGATAGATGTCGGGGCGGTAGACGTCCTTCGCGGTGTCCGCGTACCAGGAGTCCGGCTTGTACTCGGATATCTGACCCCAACGGCGCATTTGCGTGAGGAACCACACGGCGTCGGAGTAATAGGGGTAGGTCGCGAAGTAGCGGAAGAAGACGTTGAAGTCCGGAATCTTTCGCTTGTCGCCCTTCTCGAATTCGAACGTACCGGTCATCGAGTTGGCGATTACGGCGTAATCGGCGCCGACATATTCCGGACGCGACAGGATATCGACCGCCTTCGGCCGGTTCGCATTGCCGTTCGCATCCAGCCACATCGCGGCGCGGATCAGCGCCTTGGTGACGGCGAGCGTAGTGTTGGGCTGCTTTTGCGCGAAATCCGCTGTAATGCCGAATACCTTTTCGGGATTGTTCTTCCATATTTCGTAGTCGGTAATGACCGGAACGCCGATCCCCTTGAATACCGCTTGCTGATTCCAGGGTTCCCCGACGCAATAGCCATTGATCGTACCCGCTTCGAGCGTTGCCGGCATTTGCGGCGGCGGTGTCACCGACAGCAATGCGTCGGCTTGAATCTGGCCCGATATGTCGGTTGGAGAATAGAAACCGGGCTTGATGCCCCCGGCAGCCAGCCAGTAGCGCAAATAGTAATTGTGCGTCGAAACCGGGAAGACCATCCCCATCTTGAACGGCTTGCCCTGGGCCTTGAACTGATCGATGACCGGTTTCAAGTAGTCGGCTTTGATCGGGTGGACGGGCCGACCGTCTTTTTCGGGGACATATTTCTTCATCATGGCCCAGACCGCATTCGATACGGTGATGCCGTTGCCGTTCAGGTCCATCGAGAAAGGCGTGATAATGTGCGATTTTGTGCCGAAGCCGATGGTGGATGCGAGCGGTTGTCCCGCAAGCATATGCGCTCCGTCGAGCGAGCCGGTGATCACGCCATCGAGCAGAACTTTCCAATTCGCCTGCGCTTCCAGCGTGACATAAAGGCCCTCGTCTTCGAAATAGCCGAGTTCCTTGGCAATCGCCAACGGGGCCATGTCGGTGAGTTTGATAAAGCCGAGTTTTAGTTCGTCTTTTTCCAAATCGAGCGAAGCCGCCCGTGCGCGCCGCACGCTTCCCAGAAACGACGCACCGCCCATGGCCGCTGCACCGATGCCAAGTGCGGTAGACGACAGAATACGCCGCCGCGTTAATTCGAGACCGCTCTTCGTTAGGTTGGGTTTATCGCTCATGTTCGACTGTCCTTGTTTTTGGGAATAAGTTCCGTCAATTCGTGCTTTTTCTTGTCAGTCAGGCCAGCGCCTGTGGTCGTATCGGGCATGAAAGACCCCACACCGTTCCCGGTTCGAACATTTCTATTCGGCAGGAACCTTGGCCGCGGTTTCGGACGGCGCGTGACGCCCGACCGGGATGCGATAGGTCGCGTAGAGCGCAAGCCCCGTGAAAATGAATCCGCCCACCAAATTGCCCAGGGTTACCGGGATCTGGTTCCACAGCCACCAATCCGACAGTGTCACCTTGGCGCCGAGCAACATGCCCGTGGGAATGACAAACATGTTGACCACGGAATGTTCGAAGCCCTGCGCGAAAAACAGGGTAATCGGCAGCCACGCCGCGACGATTTTTCCGATGGTCGACGACGTCGTCATGCCCATGACAACGCCGAGACAAACGAGCCAGTTGCACAGCATCGCCTTGACAAAGGCGACGATAAGTCCGTCGACGCCGAGCGTTGCGTAGCCCGTGGTCTTGGCCGTGGCGATGGCGATAATTTTGGTCGCAACGGGGTCTGGCGCACCATGCCAAAACTTCGTCAGAGCGATCGCAAGCAGCGCGCCGTAAACGACGCTGCCCAGCAGATTGCCGAGAAAGACCCAGCCCCAGTTCGCAATGACGGCACCAAGCGAAGAACGCCTTTCGAGGCGGGCGAACGGGACCACTGCAAAACTGCCCGTCACCAGTTCCAGACCGAGCAGAACGATCATGACGAAGCCGACGGGAAAGACCAGCGCGCCCACCAGGGGCTGACCGGTGCTCACTGTCGCGGTTATGGCGAAGCTTGTCGCGGCCCCGAGCAGCGCGCCTGAAAGCGCCCCACGGATCACGAGGTCTTTCGCGGAGAGCGCCAGCTTCGTATGACTGGCGTTGACCATGGCCGTGATAACATCCGTTGGCTTGGCATAATCCATCGTCTTCTCCGTCGTGTTCGATATCCGACATACTGTAACTACGGCTTGCGTGGCCCGGATTGGCTACGGTGTATCGTGCAGATGCCGGCAAAAGCGGCACACCGGCTCTCAACAGTGCGCCTGCCCCAACCGCGGCACATAAAGACCAAGCGGCGACGGGATGGGACGCAGCGGAACATCTTGTCGTCCGTCTCGCGTGCATCGCCATCGCGCTCAGCCCTCAAACAACCCAAATAGCCGTCGTCAGTATTTGTAGCTGACCGAAAACCAGGCAATCCGCTTGTCCGTGGGCGTACTTTTCACCTCGCTTGACAGGTAGTCGGCATAGGTCGCGAGAAACGAAAGGTTCTTGTCCATTTTGAATTCGAGAGAACCGTCCCACTCGCTGCCATAGTTGATGTCCGCCATGGCGGTTCGATACTCGTGATACATCACGATAGCGGCGACCTGGGAGAACACGGGTACTTCCTCGAGCGTGTATGACGCCTTGAAGTACAGATCATCCAATCCCTTCGCCGGCGTCGTGAGGAACTGATCGGCCCAGCCGTTGAAGATGTGCAACGTCGCAAGCGGCGTCGAAAACCCCACGGTACCATTGCTGCCGAGCGACTCGTAGCCGACCAGACCGCCGAGCCCCTTATAGTTGAGCGATCCTTCGACGAGATAATAGTCGAGGCCGAATGTGCCCGGATTGTTTGCGTAATTGGTCTGGTACGCATACTCGCCGGTCAGCTTGCCGCCGATACCGAGCCCCAGAGAATGCTTGAATTCGCCGCGAACGCCGTATGTCGCCGTGGACAGGGATTTTGACAGCGCGGCCGAGATGCCATTGTTGTCCAAATCGAGCAGGTAAGTGTAGCCGACAAGCTTCAAATCGTTGATGCCGGTATAGGCGGCGTTGATGAGATGGATGTTGCCGTCGAAATATCCGACCTGCGACGCAACGGTTGCAGTCTGCGGGCCGTATATCCGGTTGACCTGATCGATATAGGCATAGGTCAGCGTAAGGTCCGGAATGGATTTGTTGACGAAGGATATCCCGTCGAAGGTCTGCTCGTGCTGACGCCAGTCGACATTGCCGACAAATCGTTGATCGTCGAGAATGAGCCGCTGACGGCCCAGCGTAAACACCGTGTCGAAATCGCTTTGGTAGGTGAGCTGCAAGCGATCGAGCGCCGTCATCGACGGGTCGCCCACGATAGGATAGCTGGTCTTGCCGTTGCGCGTGCTGTTGTAAAGGTCGTTGTTCAAAGCTGAGATTTGGTCGAATTGGAAGAGTGCGCTGAAGCCGTTCCATTCGCCGGTCTGATACCCGAGGCGCGCGCGCTCTGTAATCGCGTCTGCCTCTTTGGCGAAACCGACTTGATCCACGCCCTCGTAACGAACGCGAATGTCGATCAGCGGGGTGTCTTGCGTAAAGGCTTCCGTGAGCGGGTCCGCGTGCACCGCTGTTGCCATTGTCAGCGCTACAATCCCCACCATCGCGGCGGTACCGATCAAGCGCCTCTTGTCGAAAAATCCGTTCCCCATGATTGAATCAACGCTCTCGCCTTGAGCGATCGCCATTGACCCGCCCGGGTTCTATGGGGCGCTCAAAATTGCGCCCGACCGACGGTTTTTCTCGCCGTTGAGAACTACCGTGCCGGTCTTTCCACGGAAGTCCGGCGCCTTTGTAAAGGCAAGTGATATGCCAACAATCGGCCTAAATATATCAATGGGTTAGGTCGGAAGTTCGCCGGCGCCTGCCCAATATTGTTGCATTGCACAAATTTTTGCCGCTTGATTTGGCAGGACAGCCGCCGGTCCGCAATCAGGGCTGACTATCGCAAAAGCGTTCCGGCTCGCGCGCGCTGGAGAGTCCCGTCAACGATTGCAACAGCTCTGGACGATAGACCGTTTCGGCCAAAGCCGCCGCATCGGCAGTACGTGGAAGGTAATTCCAGCGCGTCATCTGCGACAGAAACCACACGGCGTGCGAGCGGAACGGGATGTTGGCGGCATGTGCTGAGAATATCGAGCGATCCACGTCGCCGTCCGATACCGGCGTATCTTGGGGAGCGCATGGCAGCGACGCTTGGACAAATACCGGATCGACGTTGAGATATTGCGGCTGCCCGAGGATGGCGGCGATTTCGGCGGCGTTTTTCGGTTCGTCGCAATAGCGCGCGCTCTCCAGCAATGCCCCAAGCAACGGCGCCAGCAATTGCGGCCGCTGTTCGGCAATACGTCCGACCGCGAGACATTTCTCGGGATGATTGCGCCAGATTTCGGAAGATACCAGGATCGTGCGTCCGGCACCGTTTGCCACGGCGACCGATCCCCATGGCGCGCCCGCACAGAAGCCGTCGATGTCGCGCATTTTCAATGCGTCGGCGGTCTCTGATGGTGGAAGGATCGTGATGTCGACATCCCTATCGGGATCGATTCCGGTGGCCGCCAGCCAATAGCGCAGCAAGAGATTATGCGTCGAAAATGTATGCACCACCGCCAGCCGCGGTTTTCTCGTCTGCCTTCGCAGCCATGTACAAAAGCGGCGGCCGGTTTCCATGGCGTCCGCCTTTCCGCCCGCATCCACCGCATCGGCAATTCTATGGCTGACCGTGATCGAATTGCCGTTGAGGCTGAGCCCCATCGGTACAATGACCGACGAAGGCATGCCGCGCAGGCCGAGTGCCATCGCGAGAGCCAGCGGCGGCAACATAATGGCCGCGTCCAGATGGCCAAAGGTAAGTTTATCAGCAATATTGGCCCAGGACGGCTCGACGAAAACCTGAACGTCCACCCCCTTGGCTGCGAAAAAACCCTTCTCCAGCGCCATCACAAGCGGTGCGGCATCGGAGAGCCGCAGCATGCCGACGCGCACGATTGGCAGTGTTCCGGGTTGCGATGTGTTGTCGGTCGTTATCATTTATCCTCCCGATCGGTCTTTTGCCGAGAAGCCAGCACTTCCCGTGCAATTTCCGCAATGCGTTTGCCGCGATCCATGGCGCGCTCGCGCAGCCATTTATACGCTTGAGGCTCGGAGATGTTGCGCTCTCGCATCAGCAGGCTCTTGGCCCGCTGGATCGCGGCATGCTCGTCGAGGCGCGTTTCCGCAATCGCAAGATCGCCGGCGAGTTTCTGATAGCGGCGAAAGATCGCTACGGCCGCTTGCACGATCGGCCTCACCTCCGGCAGGGACGTACCGCGGACATTGTAGGAACTGACGCCTGCGGCGATGGCGTCCTCCATGAAGGCGTGATCGTCGCAATCGGTAAACATCACGATCGGCGTCGGATCGTTCGCGGTTACCTCGCGTATCGGCTCCAGACTGTCGCGATCGGCCCGCGACATGTCGACGATGAGAACGTCGGGCACGTGAAGCTTGACCGCCTCGATCAGGCGTTCGCCGGCTGCCACACGGACGATGTGCTCGACGCCGGCTTCCCTCAGATGCCGCACGAGCGCCTCGGCACGCTCGTCGATTTCGTCGGCAAGAAGAACCTTCAACGGCAGCGTCCTCGGGCATCGGAAATGTGTGGCCGACGAACAAGTGCAATAACGAGCTCTTTACCGTCAAGTGGCCAAAGGGAGCCGCGGCGAACGTCGGGTTAGGCCGAGGCGCCGGGCAGTCTTCGCGCCTTCGCGGACAATCAAATCCTCCAAGCTGTAGCGATCAAGAACGCCGAGAAACGCGCCGAGCGCTTCGTCGATGATCGTCCGGCCCCCGCATCGCCCGGTCAGCACACAAGTGCCGCCGCCGGGAAAGCAGGCGACGATGGCCATATCCTCTTCCAACCGGCGCACCACATCTCCCAGTCCGATTTCGGCAGGCGCTCGCGCCAGGCGAATACCGCCGGCGCGTCCGCGTGTCGTTTCGATAAAGCCCTCGCGGCCGAGTTTCAGAACCACCTTGCTCAGGTGATTTTCGGAGATGCGATGGGCCCGCGCGATCTGCGGAATTGAACTGAGCTGGCCGTCGCGCAGAGCCAGGAAAATCAGGGTGCGCAACGCAAGATCGGCGAACTGGGTCAAACGCATAGGAACATCTCTGGAGCCGTGGCTATTTGCCCTCACAAAGAGGTATGTTATATACCTCTTTGTGAGGGCGTCAAAAGAAACGGACCTGACGCAAGCGGCCCGGTTCGACGCGATTATCGGCAAAGGGTTTACATAATCAACGGCAGCGGGAGCGAACGTGAATGACAGCGACTGATGATGCGACCCTGATCGAGCGAACGCTGGAGCGGATGGCTGAGGCTACGGACGATATCACGCCGCAGGTTTATGAGGCATTTTTCTCAATGCGTCCGGACGCCAAAGAACTGTTTGGGGCCACATTCGATATGGGACGTGGGCGTATGCTCAACGACGTTTTCATGACGCTTCTGGATCAAGCCAACGGCAAAACTTATCTGGACTACACGTTGCAGAGCTATGTCGGCGATCATGACAGCATTGGGGTCAAGAGCATGAGTATGTATAAGGACTTTCTTGCCGCTTTGCGGACCACAATCTCTGATGTGCTGGGAAGTAGCTGGCCGCAAGATGAAAAAGAGGCTTTCAACCGTCATTGCGATCTGATGAACGTGCATCTTCTG
Source organism: Rhizomicrobium sp. (assembly GCA_049692035.1). Taxonomy (GTDB): domain Bacteria; phylum Pseudomonadota; class Alphaproteobacteria; order Micropepsales; family Micropepsaceae; genus Rhizomicrobium. Next base: position 22,859 of record JBAVOL010000026.1, on the reverse strand, counting down.
CGGGCCGAACAGATACTGATCGACACAAACGTTATTTCTAAAAAGCGCTAGATCCAATCGAAATCGCAAGCTCGCGGAGGATTGGGAGAACTTTTATCGAAAGGACCTCGCTTTCGCGCGCCTCGCTCTACGCCGCTTTATACTGCAAAGGAATTGCAATCCTGCATGATGTACCGGGACAGACTTTAACAATTCGTTCGACCAGAAAGTGACAATTCCGCGTTAACGCGGACGATGTTCTCCTCGTGGCACTTCAACATGGCGGTGAAGTCTGCATGCATCGCGTCATCCCGCACCTTTGGCAGCGCCTCCTGCAATTTGCGCACGACCCAGCCTTGACCGCGATTGATGAAGGCGACCCTTTCGCCGAGATCGGGAATCGCCAGACATTTCTCGTAGAATGCGCCCGCGCGCAGCGAAGGTTCGCCTTTCAGATGTCCGATCCATTGGAGCAACATGGCGCACCACCGTGCTTCATCATGCTGGATGTCGCCCATCAGCATCTTCATGCGTGGGTCCGCAGTTTCGCATGCCGTGCGCGCCGTAATGCGCGCGCCAGCTCGTTCCGCTTCGAGAAGCTCGTTCAGGAGGTCTAACAGCTCGTTGCGGGTCGCGTAGCCAGAATAAGCCTCGTCAGCATGGCGCGCATAACAGACGGGCGAGGCACACTTTTCTTCACCGTCCGGCTCAGCCTGTTCGGTTTCCAGCAGAAGTCGAGCCTCGGAGACGATCGCTTCAACCCGTTCGGCGGCAGACACGATCGAGTTGATGTGTCCAACGGCTTCTCCCGCATATAGTGCCATCGCCTCGAAATCGCCGGTCATGGATTTCAGGGGCGAGTCGGTACTGAACAGCCAAATTGTACGCGCTCCTTCTTTTCCAATCTCTATTTTCTGGCTGGCAAATGGATCGCCTTTTTCGCCGCGCGTGACAGAGTTTTGTAGCACGCGCACGAAGGCGCCTCGGGGCCAGTTTACATGAAAGACATCGGTGAGAACGGTGGTGTCGGCGCTGGCTTCGATGATGCGCTGCTTGTGATAGTCATGCGCGAACGATTCCGTGGTGGTAAGGAACGCGGTGCCGATAACGATGCCTTGCGCACCCGCCAGAAGGGCGCCGGCCAAATCCTTGCCCGTGGACATTCCGCCCGCCGTGAGAACCGGTACGTCCGCGTTGGAGAGGATTTCCGGCAGCAACTGCTCAAGCCTTTTCCGACCGCGAACGTGACCGCCTGCCTCAACACCTTGCGCAATCAGGATTTGCACGCCTGCTCGCTGCGCTTCTTCTGCCTCGCGCGCACTTCCGACCTGACAGACCACGAGGATACCCGCGTCCCGGAGACGCCAGACGATCTGTTCGGATAGGTCCCAGAACAAGGCCACGACCGGAACATTGGCGGTGATGACTGCCGCGATTTCGGCTTCCAGCAGATTCGAATCGGTCGCCGCCGGAATGAGATTGACGCCGAAATCGCGATCGGTCGCGGCACGGACTCTGGAGATTTCCTCTCGAATAAGCTCGGGCGGCTCCCGCACCATGCCAAGGAAGCCGAACCCGCCCGCCAATGTCACGGCGCTCACGAGTTCGGAGCGCGCGACGCCGCCCATGCCGGCAAGAATAACCGGATAGTTGCAGCCCAAGAGATCGCAAACCGGTGTATTAAGTTGCATGTTCATCCGTTCACGCGCCCCCTTAAGCCGCAAAAAGCGTTCGCGAGAGTCCCGTGTTTCCCGCCGTCAAATCCGCCAAAGTGTAGCCGTCCAGCACGGCAAGATAGGCCTTCAAAGCCTTCGACAGGACACCGCGCAAACGACAGGGCTGTGTGATGACGCAGCCATTGGCCGCCGGATCGAGGCATTCCACCATCGCAAAATCATCTTCTGTCAGGCGGACAATATCGCCAAGACCAATCCTTTCAGGACTGCGCGCCAGGCGCAGTCCGCCGTTTCGCCCGCGCACGGTTTCCAGGATTCCGTGCCGACCGAGTTCATAGGTCACTTTCATGAGGTGGTTTTTGGAGATGCCAAAGGCATCGGCGATCTCCTGAATCGTCGCCAACTCGTCGCCCCTTAAGGCCACATACATCAGAAGCCGCAGGCTATAATCCGTATAGCTGGTCAGACGCATACTTTGCCGCACCCTCATAAAGAAGTATATATAATATTGCTTTGTTCATTGCCGCGCAATAGGTTTTGAGAACAAGGTGTACTATTGTGAGGTATTCCATGCTGACATCAGATAATCCGAGGCGCCGGCCTTTCCATGACGGGATCGACGAAGATATGATCCATGATGTGGTGCATGCGTTCTATGCAAAAATCCGAACAGACCCGATGCTCGGTGCGATCCTTGCGCGCGTCATCGGACCCGATTGGGGGCCGCACCTGGCCAAGATGTGTGACTTCTGGTCTTCCGTGATGCTGATGACGGGCCGCTACAAGGGCAATCCAATGATCGCCCACATGCGTCTCAAGATGGTGCAGCCGATGCATTTTGAGCGGTGGTTGGAATTATTCCGCGCGACGGTGCGCGATTCGTGCCCTTCCGAAATCGCCGAGCTTTTTGTCACGCGCGCCGAGAATATTGCCCGCAGCCTCCAACTCGGCATGTTCTACCGGCCAAACACAAAGGCGAACGGAACGAATGCCATTGACAGAGCAAATTGAGCGCGGCAGCGAGATGTAGACAAAACCAAGTCGCCGGGGAAGATCGATGAACGAGGCGTCCTAGGCCTATCTCGCAAACTATCATGATACGCTGCCGGCTACTCGCGGCAATATGCCATAGCCAGGGATCAGCCGCTGCACGAAACGTGGGTAGAGCGGACCCAGTTTGACGACGAAGTCCCAAGCCATCAGCAGCGCGCCAAGCGCGAAGACAACATCGCCGGGCAGTCGCATCCATTGCCAGAACAGCGTCGTGTCGTAGAAGGTCTGGCTCCGCGCATAAGAGAGCCCGTGCTCGTAGACGGCGCCAAGCTGCGGCCAACCGATAGGGAAGAAGTTGAAGAGTATCCAGAGAACCATGCCGCCATTATAGAGCCAGAAAGCCCAACGCCCCGTCCTTTCTCCGAACGGGTGTTCATCCGCCGCGACGTAACGCAGGCAGAAATAGATGAGACCGATCCCCAACAGGCCGAACGCACCGAACAAGGCGGTGTGGGCATGATTGAGGGTGAGGAACGTGCCGTGTTCATAGTAGTTCACCAGCGGCGCATTTAATGTGCCGCCGCCGAAGACGCCGGCGCCGACGAAGTTCCAGAACGCTGCGCCGATAATATAGGTGTAGGCGAGACCATACCTGAACTCACCATCACCTTTAATCAGCCGATGATGCTGAATCGCCTCTATGATCAGCAGCACGAGCGGCAACACTTCGATGAAGGAGAACATCGTGCCAAGCGGCACCCACAGGCCCGGCTCGCCCGCCCAATAGAGATGATGTCCGGTGCCGAGCACGCCGCCCAGGAAGATCAGGATCAGTTCGAGATATACGGATCGTTCGGCCAGTTGGCGCGAGACGAGGCCGACCGCCATCAGCAAATAGGCGCTGATCGCTGCGGCGAAAAACTCGAAAGATTGTTCGACCCAGAGATGGACCACCCACCAGCGCCAGAAATCGGTAATGGTGAATGACTTCTCGATTCCAGTCAGCGGGATCATGCCAAAGGCATAGAGCAGAGCGATGTTTGCGGTGGACGCCCAGAGCAGGTTTTCGAGCCTGATCTGCCCGCTCCAGAATTGCCGCGTCGCTGTCATGAGCTTCTCGCGGGTCGGCCAGAGCGCACGAAACACGAGCAGGCTCCAGATAATGAGGCCGGCAAAGAAGCCCATCTGCCACGCGCGGCCGAGCTGAATGTAGGAAAGCCCCTGATTGCCGAACCAGAACCAGCCTTCATGGATGTAGCCCATAATGCCCAGATAATTGCCCGCCAGCGCACCGACGACGATGAAAAGCGTCACCCAGAACAGCACATCGACGAGAAAGCCCTGACCTCTGGCTTCGCTGCCACTGATCGCCGGGGCGAGAAACAGCCCCGCGCCTATCCACGACAAACCGATCCATACGATTGGAGATTGAATATGCACGTCGCGCAGGAAATTGAACGGCAAGAAGCGCCCAACCTCGATTCCATAGAAGCTCGTTCGATCCGAGTAGTAATGAGCCATGATCGAACCCACGAGGATTTGCAGCAGGAGCACGGCGGCGACCACGAGGAAATACTTCCCGATCCGGCGCTGACTGGCGGTCAAGGGCCTGAATTTCGCCAGCACGGGGTCCATCAGGGCTTGGTCGGGATCGTTCAGATAACGTTCGTAGATGAAGAGCACCGCGCCGAAGGCGAAGAAGGTGAAGCAGAAGCTGATCCAGGTCCATTGGAACGTGCTGGTCGTCGGCGTGTTGCCGACGAGCGGCTCGAATGGCCAATTCTGCGTCCAGGACGCGGTGGAGCCCGGCCGGCGCGCGACGGTCGTTAGCGACGAATAAATCAGAAAATCTGCTGTCTGCGCCGCGCTTTGCGTATCGAGGCTGTACGCCTGCGTCCAGCCCTTGGAGAAGTCGTGACGAAGCAGCGATTGCGCGATCTCGCCGCGTAACGTTGTGATCGCGGCCGCAACGGGATGGGGAATGGTTGCGACTTGTTTGGTAAGGTCAATACCTTGAAGCTCGGCCTGCATCGTCGCCTTAACCGATGCTTGATCCTCTGCCATCAAATCTGACAGTGCCTTTCCATATTTTGCGTTGGCAATGTTGGTCTCGGTCAGCGTGGCGAGGCGCACAAGGTTGGCGGCCGTATAATCCTCTCCGAAATACGACCCCATGCCGTAAAGGCTGCCATAGTCCATGAGATCGGCTTTCTGAAAGCCGGCCTTGCCGGCCTGGATATCGGCGGCAGACATAAGAAGCGTACCGTCCGAGGATACGAAGCGATCCGGAAAGGGAGGCGCTGCTTCGTAGGTAAGGACAGTCGTCCAGCCAAGAAGTGCAAATGTTACGACAGCAACCGCCAGCAATATCCATTTGAGCACGTCGCTCACCGGGTCTTCCGCAATCCGATCAACGCCGTTCGCGAACGTTGCCATGCCCAAATCCCCTTGGTTTTGTGCCGCTGCCAATTTGTCTTTGCGCCACGCCGGCACCGGCTGATTCGGCGAACATCCGCCAGTCGATAAAATCGATATGCGACGCCGTCCATTTGAGAATTGATATGCATCAATATAAGATGTGATATTTATCACATATTGATTTGGTCGCAACGCGGTCCACTCCGGAGGGGCGGAAGCCTTGAACGCCACGATAAATCTGGAACCCGAATTGAAGGGCCCGTCTCTGTTCAACGCCTTGCCCGTGTCGAGGCGCGCGGAATTGCTGCGGCACGCGGTTCAGCATGCTGTGGCACCGGGGACGATCCTCTTCGAACAGGGCGAGATGCCAACGTTCCAACACGTCGTTCTGGCCGGGTCTGTGCATCTTTTCGGACGATCAAGCGCGGGGCGCGAAGTATTGATCGAGGCAGTGGAGCCACCGGACCTCGTGATCCCAGCCGCAATTGTTACTGGATCGCCCTATCTCATGCAGGCGCGTGTCCCGGAGCCGTCGCGCCTGTTGCTCATCCAAGCGAAAGCGTTCCGCAGTGCCGTAATGCGCGAGCCGGCGTTGGCGCACGAAGTGATTGTCAGCCTCGCCGGACAGTTTCGCCGATTGGTGCGGCAGATCAAGAACCTGAAACTTCGTACGGCCACAGAGCGCGTCGGTTGCTATCTGCTCGCCTTGTCCAAACGACAAGGTACACCATGTCGGGCTGTTCTGCCGTATGAGAAGAATCTCATAGCGTCGGAACTGGGAATAACACGCGAGAGCTTTTCGCGCGCATTGTCGGCGCTTCAGATCGAAGGAATCACTGTCCAGAACGACATGATCTCCATTCGGGATGAGAAACGCCTTGCCGCCGCGTGTGGGCTTGATCCGCTCATTGACGGTCCGGATTCGTTTCAGATGCAAGAGGCAACGTCGATGAGACTGTCCAGGAAGTCAAAATCGAGACGATCACATGGTTGATATCACGATTGCTCTGGCGATCCATGTCCTGGCTGTCGTTCTCTGGATCGGCGGCGTCGCGATGGTCACGACCGTCCTGCTGCCAGCCGTGCGACGCTTCAAGAATGCTGAGGAACGGGTCACATTCTTCGAGATGATCGAACGCCGGTTTGCCTGGCAGGCGCGCGGCACCACCTTGCTTGCTGCCGCCAGCGGCTTCTACATGGCGTATCGGCTGAACCTCTGGTCGACATTCCTGACCATTGAATATTGGTGGCTCGATGCGATGGTCTTGCTGTGGTTCCTGTTCACGCTGATGTTGTTTATTGCCGAGCCGTTGTTTCTGAGCCGGTGGTTAGAGGTGCGGGCGCGACGCGCGCCGGAGAGTACTTTTGCGCTGATCCAGAGATTTCACTGGGTCTTGCTTACGCTAAGCCTGTTGACACTTGCCGGGGCAGTCGCCGGCGTCCACGGGTTGTCCTTCGATTGAAGCGGCGCAGATTTCTTCGGGTTCCGCTCTCTTGGGCGAGACAATATCGACGACCGACAGAGCGACAAATGACGAGCTGAACATTAACGCGATTGTCCTGCACGAACTGCTGCGCGGCAGGTCTGGCGACAACAACAACCATCGGTAAGACACGAGGAAGACATGGCCGCCAAGACAGAGGAAGAGCGCGTCCGCCGCTCGCGGCAACCCGCGATTCTCGCTTACGCTTTCCGGCCGATGTTTCTCGCGGCGGGAAGCTGGGCCATCGTGGCGATCGCCGTCTGGATCGCCATGTTCTTCGGATACTTCCAGTTGCCGACCCGCTTCGATCCACTGGCTTGGCACATCCATGAAATGCTGTTCGGTTTCGTGATGGCGGCGGTCGCAGGGTTCCTCCTTACGGCGATTCCAAACTGGACCGGTCGGCTGCCCGTGCAGGGCCGCCCGCTCGCTCTACTCGCAGGCCTGTGGCTGCTGGGCCGTATCGCCTGCCTGATTTCGGCTGATCTTCCCGCCGGGCTCGCGATCGCCACCGATTTATCCTTTCCGGTGGTGCTCCTCGCGGTCGCCGCTCGCGAAATCATTGCAGGGCGGAACTGGCGCAATCTGCCGATGACCGCGCCCCTCGCCGTGTTCGTCGTCGCCGACCTGCTCATGCATCTCGAATCTTTAGGTATCGCCATACCAGCGGGTCTCGGCTGGCGCCTCGGCCTGGCGGCCCCGATCCTCCTGATTTCGGTCATCGGCGGGCGCATCATCCCGAGCTTCACGCGCAACTGGCTGGTCAAGCGCAAAAGCGCGCGTCTACCCGCCCCTCATGGCGCGGTTGACAGCGCTGCGGTCGGCTTGCTTCACGCCGGGCTCATTCTCTGGGCGGTGCTTCCCGATTTTCATGTGACAGGTGTAATGCTGCTCGCCGCCGCCGTACTCAACGCGTGGCGGCTTGCCCGTTGGGCGGGCGACGCGACATGGCCCGAACCCCTGCTGTTCATTCTGCATGTCGGCTATGCCTGGGTGGTAGTCGGCGCCGCGCTGCTTGGACTCTCGATTCTCAGTGCCGGAGTTCCGCTGGCTTCGGCGATCCACGCGCTGACGGCAGGCGCCATCGGCACCATGATCCTCGCCGTGATGCCCCGCGTCACGCTCGGACATACCGGGCGCGACCTCACTGCCAACCGGGCAACGGTCGCTATCTTCGTCCTCATTAACGCCGCCGCGATCACGCGAGTCTGCGCATCGTGGAACACGGGCTACATGATGGTTTTTCTTGCCCTGTCAGCTGGGTGTTGGATAGCGGCGTTTGGCTTGTTCGAGATTGCGTATGGCCCGCTACTGTTGCGTCGGAAACCCACGCGCTCAGGCCCAACGCCGTGAGCGAACAAGCGTTCGGCCGTATTCTGAGGTTAGGGAGACGCGTAGCTGTTTCATCACGTCAGACGTGCGCGTGTTTTTACAGTCCATACTCTGGGGCTCATCGGGCGCAAAACCAGAAGGCATGCACACTGGTGGCGGCGTGAATATGCAGCCCGGTGCCATGCGCACGTGTAAACTGTAGCCTGCCCATAGATACTGTATGCATGTTTTTACACTCGAAATTCGCTAACCCATTGAATCACTAAGATAACGTCCCGTACTACGAATCTGGAGGTCAGGTGTCAGCATATTTGAAAGCCGTAATCATGGCTTCCCGCCAGGGCCTGTTCGCCGTTGGGGCCGAGGATGAGTTCGTTGGACGCTCTCTTCGAGAGACTGGTGCTTACGGTTTGGCGGAAATCGCCCTGGCAGCCCGAAAAATTTCCAGGAACGACGACGTTCTCGTCGTCGGCGCGCATGTGGGCACGTTGGCAATTCCCCTGGCCCGGCTCTGCAACCACGTAACAGCCATCGAAGCCAATCCATGGACGTTCAAATTATTGCAATGCAATATTATACTGAATGACGTCAAAAATATCAGCGCGTATAATTTTGCCGCGAATGACAAACAGGAAAAACTACGATTTGTCATGAACACCATTAATTCCGGAGGCAGCAAAAGGCTTCCAAAAACAAGACGCCCAGAATATTTTCATGACAACCCAAAACTAATAGATGTTGATGCGTTTCCGCTGGATGACAAATTTATCAATTATATCCCATCGCTTATTATAATGGATATTGAAGGTTCCGAGTATTTCGCCCTAAAGGGCATGACAAAAATGCTTGAAAAATCGAAGACTCTGTTTATCGAATATCTGCCTCACCATTTATCGATGGTCAGCGGAATTGAGCCGGAATTGCTCGCCACAATATTACGGAGTCATTTTGACAGGGCGTTTTTCCCCAGCACGGGAGAAAGCTATCAAAACGAAAATTTCACCAGGGTTCTTCGGGAGAAGTTCGACCGTCAGGAAGGTCACGAATGCGTCATTTTTACAAAAAATTCCTCTCCGGCATGAGAACGACATAAAATTAGGTGAGCTATCGCCAAAATTACAAATCGAATGCGTCGACAACGGACATCCGCTCGCCGGCGAGCAAGCCCCCCTCTACGGCAAGCTCGGGCGGCCCGGGCGACGGGGCCAATCCAGGACCGGCACGCCGGGAGTGAGCCGATCGCGATATTCGGGCTTGCAGGGATGCTCAAGCCGGTCGCCGACTTCGATAAAGCCTTTGACCTTGGTATCGCGCTCCGCCGGCATGCATATCAAATTGGTCGCCAGTCCATTCAGATAGACGCCGCGCTCGTTGCGGCAATACCCAACGGGAAAGATGCTCTGATGGTGTTGAGCGAAATTTTTGGGATTGAAGAACGGTGCAAAATGCCAAAAAACACGATAGTCGAAGGCACGCAGTCGATCGATCAGGTCGGGTGAGTGCTTGACGCGGTCGTTTTCGACATAAAGTACGGGGCGCTGGCTCCGCAACAGTTTCTCGGCTCCAGCCAGAACCGCGCCTTCCATTCCCTCCACATCGATCTTGATCAGACGGGCGCCCTGACAGGCCGCGACTTCGTCCAGAGGCATTGTAGGTACCGCCTTGCCTTGCGTTCCGCCCAATTCCACACCGCCGAAATTGCCGGGCCTGGCGTAGTTCATATCGGGTGCGAATATCTCGCCGGCACGCTCGCCCGCGGCGGCGTGCAAGGCGTGTACATTGGTCAGACTGTTCAGGGCCACATTGGCCGAGAGCAATTGGTGGATGACAGTTTGGGGTTCGAACGCTACGACCGTGCCGCTGGGGCCGACCAGGCGCGCCATGGCAACCGTATGCGTGCCGATATTCGCCCCGACATCCACAACAACGTCGCCGGGACGCAGCAACTGGCGAAAAATTTGCACCTCGCTTTCATAATACTCGCCATAGACCTCGACCGAACGGCCAACGACAAAATCCAGAGAATTGTATGCTATGAAGCCATACCGAGCACGAACCAGACGGACGGAAGCGGTGTTGTTCAACAAGTCTGGCAACATTAGCGTTCCACATCTGGGGAGCGAAGCGCAGTGATCTTCCCCCGATTTCCTACACCGATCTGAATGGACGGACTGGAATATTTTCCCGGCAGTGCGGGCAGGAAAGCGCGCGTCTGCCAAAGCGCCGCGAATTCGTCCACCCACGCCCGTCCCCAAGCCTCCTCCTGATAGCTCTCGATGCGAGCTTTCGCGGCCGCGCCGATGCGCTTACGCAAATCCGGACTGGTATGCAATTTCCTCATCCATGCGACCGCATCCTCGATAAGGGGGCGAGCCCATAATGCGTGAGGCCCGAGAAATTCCGGCTTCAAAAAGCTATGCTCCCCGTGAGCAGGCCCGAGCCGGTAACGAACCGGACAGGCGGTACGGTAATCCATAAAACCCATATTGCCCGACCAGCCGGTCGCGATGACCGGTTTGCCGAGCGCCATGGCTTCCATGATTCCCAACCCAAGCCCCTCCGCACGGTGCAGGGAAACGAAGACATCGCCGCTGGCGTAGAATGAGAGAACATCGTGATAAGACAAGGGCTCGGTCACGAGTCGAATGCGCGGGTCCCCGGCCGCCGCTTGGGTGATGGCCTGGATGGACCGCCGCGCAAAGTCGCCGCTCTCAGCGTGATGGACTCGGATGAGCAACTGCACATCCTCGATTTCACGGGGAAACGCCCGGCGAAAGGCGACCACCTGAGCAACAGGATTCTTGCGAGCCGGGTCACTATTCGGGTTGAAGCCCGAAGTGAATACAATGGCCTCATCCGAAATACCGAACCTGCTGCGATCCGGGCGAATATCCGACGGCAGCACCAACGGATGTTTGATTTGGATAACGGGCACTAGCGGCAGATGGTTGGCAACGACGTTGGCGATAAAGGGTGTACAGGCCGCTATGACGTCGAGTGTGCTCAAAAACGGAATCCATGTCTGCGGCAGCGCCGTGGTTTCCCACCAGAGCATGGCCACTTGCATGCGTCCTGGGGAAAGAAGCCAGGGATTGGCCTCTAAGATAGGCCTGAAATCGGAATGCAGGATATACAGGTTGATGGGATGGCTCACCTCACTCTTTGATTTGGCGTAGTGCGCATTCCATTCATCGTTGGTATGCTGTTTATCCCGCCGGTCTGCAACATTGACGACTGCAAATGGGATGCCGTGCCGTCGCAATGCCTCCGCATAAGCTCGCGCTGTGACGCCCAACCCAGTGTCTGCGCCGAAATACCCAATCAGGTTGATGCCGAAGAGATCGGAAATCGGAGATTCGATGCCTCTTTTGATCATCGTTTTTGATCATCGTTCGCTGGCCGATGCAGCAGAGATAATTAACCGGAATGCACTAATAAATTATATGTCCTCTATTTCGTGCAAGCAATGCTAAACGGGACCGGTCGCTCATGTCACGCGTGTCGAGGTCTCCATCCCGTACCCCGGCGATTACCGCCTGTTTAACATCGCGAAGACATCCGACCCAAAGGCACTGAGGTCCGGTTGCCCCGCATAATCGAGAGCGGATGGTGCGAATATGTCCGAGCTACAGCCTGATCTTCTCGAAGGTTTCCAACGGAAGGAAAAGACGGCGCGGCTCGCCGGCAAAGGCTCGAAAGCCATAGCTCTCGTAGAACGCTTGCGCGCGCTTGTTCTTTGCATCGACGATGATGGCGGCGATCATTGTGCTCGCCCGGACAACGCGGCGGACGGCGTCGAGCAGCCATTTTGACGCTTCCTCCTGTAGTCGCAGCCAGAGAGCGTCATTGGGTGCTCTATCTCGTTGGTCTTGAGAGAAGCAGGGATTACCGCTGCAGGCCTCTTGAACGGGACGCCGATCACCCCGAAAACGGGTCCTTATTCCACGCCGAAACACAATCCCGGGGCAGTTCAAAAATCCGTGCCCTGCAAATTCTTGCCTGGCCTCTGCAGCAAAACCCGACGCCGAAGGCCAATGCTCAACCGAGCCGAGCGATGATCTGAGGAAGGTCGGTGGTGGTCCGGATCCCGGCCGGCGCGTCGCAGACATAGGGCACGGCGTTGATGGGACGATGTGCAGTAAGGCCCGGTGTCATATCGGCATAATCTTCGGGCGCGACGGGATAAAATATCGAGATGTCGAGCGGGCAGTCTCCCTGCAGCACGACGTGCCAGCCCGATGGCGAGCGGAACTCCCACTCTTTTCCATCACTGGTATCGACATCGCTCGACACGAACCAGGTCGACGTGAAGCTCATCAAGGGCTTTCCATCCCGGATGCCGGATACGGTTGTCTTCATTGCGGCTACGGTTCCGGCTGGAACGATCCCTGCGGCAATGTGCACGTCCTGACGGGCGAGGCCTTGCGCGCCGCAGACCTCGAAGTGGTCGATGGGCAGCCCGAGCGCCGTGGCGACAAGCTGCAGCGACGGCGCGAAACACAGCCGCGCATGATACAGCTGCGCCTCATTGGCCGGCCCCGGCAGCTTGCCGAACCCCATCATGTCGAACAGCATCTCGGGCGAATCGCGTGACGAACAATCGGCGAATTCGTCGATCCTCAGATTATCAAGGCGGCGCTGGATCGAGGCGAGGACGATCGGCACGGCCTCGGTAATGAAGCCGGGGCTGGCGCCGGTCGCGTGAATCGAACTGTTGCCGCGCTGACATGCTTCCTCAACCCGCGCGCAAATCGCGGGATCGAGCGCCGCAGGGTTCTGCAACTCCATCCGGGTGGTGACGATGTTCGAGCCGGATTCGAGTATCTGACAGATTTCATCGAAATTGCAGACGTGCGGCATATACAGGACGCAATCGGGCTTGAGCGCGAGTACATCCTGCATGCTATTGGTGGCGGCGACGCCAATCGGTTCTACTCCCGCCAACTCGCCCGCATCGCGCCCCACCTTGTCCGCACTGTGTACCCAGACGCCGACAAGATCGAGATCGGGATGCTCGATCGCACGTCGCAACGCGCGTGAGCCAACATTACCCGTAGCCCACTGAACCACGCGGTAGCGCTTCGTTGCCGTGGCGGAACGTACAGAGATATTCATGCTTCCTAACTCCCGAAATTATATTTTTTGCCGCTAGGCCGTCGGGCTCACGCGATAGTCACCATGACCGTCATCGCCGCTCGCCGCATCGCCATCCATGTGCATCAATCGCGAGACGTTCCACGAGTGCCGGTATCGGCGACGATGCAGGGGATCATCACAGTGGCATCGCGGTCAATAAATCTGTCCTCGTCCTCTTCAAACAGGTGCTTGATTCCTGGCGATTCCATGATCCGTTGGATTTCGTGAAAGTTTTCTTCGCTCGGCAATATCCATTCCGAGAGCAGGTCCCATTCCCACTCCCTTGGTCCATAGCCGCTGCCTTCCTTGCGAGAGTCGCCGCCGGTCCAAACAACGTTCATGTAGCTACGACGATACTCGGAGAACAAATGCCCACAGTATTTTTGCGCCATCGGTGCATGCGATCGTTCAAAATGCTCGCGAAATTGCTCATGAGTCATGTGACTCTTGCGCTTCAGCAGAAACATAACCTTGTACATATTCACCTCGTACTTACGAAACGCTCTGGCGTCGCATCCGGCACCCTGCCAATTTCCGATTGCTCCGAGTGAGGGCAGGAACATGTCGGAGCCACGAATTTGAAGGCGATTATCGCGCGGCAAGCACTGTCAAAGCAAACTGGCCAGTGGGGCAGCGACAGGGTGCTGTCAGACCAATCCCTAACGCTGCCCTCCCATGCTCAAAAATTCGAGGAAGGAGGGAGCATTCCCTCCCGTCCGGAAGGGCAGGACGCCGCGTTCAGCCTTGTTCGCACCTTGACCAGCCGCCCGCCTTCCCGAGCCGATTCCCGAATAGCGTCGAGCACTTGCATATTGGCAACGCCATCGTCGAAATTGGCAGCACGCACTGGCGGGGGTGGCGGCAGGAGGAGATCCTGCGGCACGGGCACTTCGTCCGCGCGCTCCGCTGTCCGTGACGATTCAGTCCCGACCAGTCCGACCACCTCGAAACCGGCACCGCAAAGGGCTGGGACTTGGATGCGGCAACCGAAGCCGGTTCCGACAACAAGGACGCGAGGTGCTGTTTCGATCGCGCGGGTCACTTTTCATCTCCCCATGTTGTTCTAGTGGATAAAATCTGACGCTTGGTACCCACCGAGACCCCACCTGCTTGCCTCCCTGAACAGATATTGCCCCTACATCGTCAAAGCACGCATGACAAAATCTGCCCGCTCTGTAGTTTCGGTCTTCGGCAGCAATACGACCTCATAGCCGAGCGAAGGATATGCCTCGATGAGGCGCTCGTATTCTGCAACGGCGTCGTCGAAGTTGTGGCGCCGTTCTGGGTCATTCACGAATATTTCCGGCCATGGTGGTGTGATGAACACGCGCGGATGGTAGCGGTACCCGCGGCAGATTGCACGCTGATGGGCCGGGTAAGGTGGCGCAAATCGGTGTAACGGACCGAAGGGCCGAGTCCCTCGGTCCGACAGCCTTTAGAACGGCAGGTTGTAGAGTTCGACCGCGTTGCGTTCGAGCACCCGCTTGCGCACGTCCCGGCTATATCCGCCGAGCGTGTCCATGATGTGCTCCTGCACGCCGGGATAGAGCGAAGTCGGATGCGGGAAGTCGGTCTCGAACAGCACCTTGTTGACGCCGATGGTCTCCAGGAGCAGCTTCGGCCCAATCGTCTCGAACCAGTAGGTCACCCAGAACTGGTCGCGGAAATACTCCCACGGCCTGCGCTGCAACATCTTCGATTTGCTGGGCAGCATCTCATCGAACTGGTGTTCCAACGCTTCGAGCGCGAAGGGCACCCAGCCCATGCCGCTCTCGATCAGTCCGATTTTGAGCTTCGGATGCCGGTCCAGCCGGCCGCTGACGATCCAGTTGCCGAGCGTCGCCGCGTTGCCGATCGAAAACATCGTTGCGACCACGGACAGGGTCTGCTCGAAGGCAAAGTCCGCCCACGTCAGGTCGTTGGGATTGATCGCCGCGTTCAAATGGAAGTTGATCGGTGCGCCGCGGTCAGCACACATCTCCAGAAACGGCGTCCAGTAATCATGGAGAAACGACGGGAGCCCGAGGCGCTCCGGCGTATCGGGGAGCACGAAACCCTTGATGTCCATGTCGAGGCAACGGCGCGCTTCCGCTTCCATGGCCGCCTTGTCCCAGAGCGGCAGATGCCCGAGCGTGAACAGACGCTGGCCGGACTCCTCTTGGCGCTCGGCGGCCGCATCGTTGTAAAGTTTGATGATGGTCACCGCGAGGTCGTTGTCGCCCAGCGACATCAGCGAACCGGCTTGGGTAACGCCCGAGTTCTGATAGCAGATCTGGGCATAGACGCCCATGTCGTCCATCGCCTGAAGGCGCGCTTTGGTCTCGTGCGCGCCCTTGTGACCTTCGTCAATCGTCGGGAAGGCGAGCCGGCCAAGGAGCTTGTTGTTGTCGGCGCGGATGACATTGCCGCCCAGCGTGCCGAAATCCCGGTCGCCCACGAACCAGCGGTCGACCCCGTTCACCCGGCGGACTTCCGGCACCCTGCCCTTGTATTTGGCCGGTGCACGCGCGGTGAAGAGGTCCGGCGCCTCCGTGATATGGGTATCGCAGTCGACGATCTTTATGCCCTGCAAGGCAGGATTTAGGCCCTTCGAGGCCGCGGCGTAGTCGACCTCCCGAATGACTCCCCCTGCGGTGTAGCCCTCCGCAGACCAGTATTTGCGGGCGGAACTCGCGAGTGCGGTATTCGTGTCTTCGGCCATGGCTTTACTCTTCACGTTCCAGCGATTGCGCAGACTTCATGGAATCTGCCGGCAATTTCAATGTCGCCTTTACAACAATCGCTTGGGCGATAGGTGCAAACCGACGTTCCCCCGATGACCCAGTTTGGAGCGGATAGTATCGCTCTTCCGCGGTGCGGGGAAGCCAAGTGCGTCCTGAGCCAGGTTGCGTGCCCCTTGACGACATCGGGCTGGCGACGGCAATTGTTGAGCAGCCGTTGCGTGGCGCTGCCTGCCTCCCGCTGCCCTTGAGGAGAAAACAATGAAGCTCGCTTTGCCCGATGACAGCCTCCAGGTGCAGGGGATGTTCGAGCGGTTCTTCGCCGCCGAGTCCACTTCGGCCCGCGTGCGGGCGGCAGAGCCCGTGGGCTTCGATGCTGCACTGTGGCGCGAACTGGTCAAGCTGGACGCGCCGTTCATGCGCCTCGCAGCGGAGGCCGGCGGCGGTGGCATGAGCCTGTTCGATGCGTGCCTCATGATGGAGCAGGCTGGCCGCCGGTTAGCGCCTGTGCCACTGGCTGAGTCGGTCGTAGCGCTACGCGCTCTGGGCGAGCTCGGCGGCGAGACAGCAAGAAAGTGGATCGATGAGGTCCGCAATGGCGAAACAGTGCTGACGCTCGCCTTGCATCAAACCCAACCCGGCGAACCGCAGCTGGTTCCAGGCGGAGCCGTCGCGCAGGGCATCTTAACCTTCGACGGTCGCGAGGTGGCGATCGAGGTCCCCAACGCGAAGCTGGCTGTGCCTGAGACTCTTGGCGGCGCCGCGCTCGGCGTGCTCCAACCCGGGCGAGGCGAGCGGCAGGTGATTTCGAGCAACGCGGACGCAGCCCGGATCTGGGCTGCCGCGATCGAGGAGTGGAAGCTCCTGACCGCGTCCGCCCTGATCGGCCTCTCGCAGGAATCCCTCTCGATGGCGGCGGCCTATGCCTGCGAAAGGATCGCGTTCGGCCAGCCGATCGGCGCCAATCAAGGCATCGCCCATCCGCTTGCGAACGACGTCATCGACGCCGATGGGGCGCGGATGCTGCTGTGGTGGACCTTGCGGTCAATGGCCGACAAACGCGCCGACGCCGCCGCAAACATTTGTATGCTGTTCTGGTGGACAGCGCGGACGGCAACCAACTGCGTGGCCCATGCGCTGCACACTTTTGGCGGCTATGGCCTCACCAATGAATACGACCTGCAGCTCTATCACCGTCGTGCGAAGGCCTGGGCCCTGCCGCTCGGCGATTCGCAGGACGAACTGGTCCGTGCCGGACGGCGGCTGATGCTCGGGGAGAAGGCGGCCCTGCCGGATCCCGGTCCGGTCGAAGTCGACTTCGATCCTCCGCCCGGTGGACAGGAGCTTGCGGAGGAAACGCGCGCGCTCTTCAAGAGCATCCTCGACCCCAAGAAGCATAAACTCGGCGATCACTCCTTCGAGTCCCATGATTGGGAGGTGCACAGGGCCTTGGGAAAAGCGCGCCTGCTGTTCCCGGACTGGCCTGAGAAGTGGGGCGGGCGCGGCGCGGATGCGGACTCAACGCGGGCGAGCCTCGCGGTATGGCAGGAGGTCGGCTACACGCCGCCGCCGCGCAGCGTGACGGGCCTCTCCGGCGCCGCCGTCCTCAAATTCGGCACGCCGGAGCTCCAGCTGGAGGTGCTGCCAAAGTTCGCGTCGGGCGAGGTCACCTCTTGCCTGGGCTACACGGAACCCTCAGGCGGCTCGGATGTGTTCGCGGCGAAGACGCGCGCCGTGCGCGACGGCGATGACTGGATCATCAACGGGCAGAAGATGTTCACGTCCGGAGCCAATATCGCGAGCTACGTTCTCTTGATCACCCGCACCGATCCCGATGCACCCAAGCACAAGGGCATTACGGTGTTCCTCGTGCCGCTGAAGAGCCCGGGCGTCGAGATCCATCCCGTCTACACCTTCATGGACGAACGGACGAACGCCACCTTCTATGCCGATGTCCGCGTTCCGGATCGCTACCGCCTCGGTGAGGTGAATGGCGGCGCCAAAGTCCTGGCCAGCGCCCTGTCGATGGAGCAGAGCGGCGGTTATTATCATCGCAATCTGCGCGAAATGGCGAACGCCGTGGTCGAATGGGCGCGCACCACGAAGCGCGACGGGCGCCCTGCGATCGAGGATTCGCTTACGCTGGCGCGACTCGCGAAGGTCTATGCCGACGCCAACATCGCCGAAGCACTGTCGGGCCGAGTGCTGGGGACGCATCTGGCAAAGCAGCCGGACCTCGCCTATGGCCCGGCGTCCAAGGTCTTTTCCACCGAAGCGTTCATTGCCGATTCCGCCGACCTGCTGGACCTCGCCGCGCCCAAATCCTTGCTGCGTGGGCGCGAGGGCCTGGGGCTTGTCGAGATGGGCTATCGCCATTCCACTGCGACAACGATTTACGGCGGAACGAGTGAGGTGCTGCGCAGCATGGTGGCCGAGCGGCGGCTCGGTCTTCCACGTAGCCGAGCTTGAACGTTGGCGTTTTCTTCGATCGAAGAAAACGCCACGGAACGGCCAGGCCGAATGACGAACACGTCTCCGCTCCCGAAACAACTGAGAGAGGAAGGCGAGATGGGACGTACGAGCACTGATCAAACCTTTTCCACGGCCGAAGAATTGGCGCACGAGTTCCTTCGCGCTATCCAGGCCAAGGATAAGGAAGCAATCCTCTCCATACTGGAGGACGGGTTCGTCCTGGAGGTGCCGTACAACATTTCCGGTACAAATGACCTGTCGGATAGCTGGCACGGACTGGAGGCAGCTGCCGCCAACTTCGATAAAACGTGGAAGAATATCGAAGTTGTGAGGTATGCCGACTTCGAGATTACTGCAGGAAAGGACGCTAACGTTGCCTTCGCCGAAGCACTGGGTGACATGAAAATGGCAAATGGGCGGCCGTATAGGAACAGGTACGTCTTCCGGTTCGATACCGATGGCGGGAAGATCAAGCGAATTCGGGAGTACGCGAATCCGGTCACTTCGGTGATCGCGTTCGGCATTCCATGGCCGCAATCGGCCGCCCCCTGACGCGCTGCTGCATGGTCCTGCGAGTCACGTGGTCATCCCAGGGAAGCCCGCGCTCGCGCATGACCACTTCCGTCAGGCCGCGGGTGTTCAACGACACCGAAGATGCCCAAAATTTGTGTGAGCACCTTGGGTTGGATTTGAGCATCTTGGGAAATGAGGCAGTCCCGAACGGTCGAGCTCACTACCTATCCTGCTCCTCTCCGGTGGTATGGTATAGCCTCAGGAATGTTAGAGAGGATCAATTGTGTCTAACGGGCAACCCGCACCTAGCATTGCCGTTGAAATGGCAAGTCGGCAGCGCGAGATTTCCGTTTCCGAGTTCTTCCTCAAGAACCGTCACCTGCTCGGATTCGACACGCCTGCGAAGGCATTGGTCACCGCGGTCAAGGAGGCGGTCGACAACGCACTCGACGCTTGCGAGGAAGCGAATATACTCCCCGACATTATCGTGCAGGTGCTCGACCGCTATGGGACGTCGCGGGTCATTGTAGAGGACAACGGCCCGGGCATCGTGGAGGGCCAGATTGCGCGAATTTTTGGCAAGCTCCTCTATGGCTCCAAATTCCACAAGCTCAGCCAGTCACGCGGCCAGCAGGGCATGGGCATCTCGGCCGCGGGAATGTACGGACAACTCACCGTTGGCAAACCGTTGCACATTATCAGCCGCATCGCGGACGAAGAGCATGCGTCGGAGATGTATGTCTCGATCGATACCGCCAGGAACCGGCCAGACATCCACAAGAAGAAGCGGCTGAAATGGGACCGCCCTCACGGAACGCGCGTCGAGATGGAGATGGAGGGCCACCACCAAAAGGGACCGCATTCGGTTGAAGTTTACCTCAAGCAAACCGCCATCGCCAATCCCCATGTAACGATCACCTATGAGGACCCGCACGGCCAACGAATTTGTTTCGCCCGGAGCACCGACAAACTTCCGCCCCGGCCGAAAGAAATCAACCCCCATCCGCACGGCGTCGAGCTTGGTCGGCTGATGCAGATGTTGAACAACACGACAAGCCACACGCTGTTGCGGTTTCTCGTCGATGAATTTTCTGGCGTCGGGACGAAGACAGCACTCAAGATTATCGAAAGCGCGGGCAAGCCGCTCAGCCGCCGCTCTTATCCAAGACACATTGCTCACGCGCAGGCGACGACGCTTCACCGGGCCCTGCAAAACACGCGCGTCTCAGCGCCGCGCACCGATTGCATCGTCCCAATCGGTGAAAAGCTGCTGTTGGAAGGGCTGCACAAGGAGTTGGAGGCGGATTTTTATACCGTCACGACCCGGCCGGCCGCGGTCTATCGCGGAAATCCGTTCCAAGTTGAAGTCGGTATCGCCTATGGCTGTCCAAACGAGCGGCACATTGAGGTCGACGCGAGCGGAGCCATGCGCCAGAAAGAAGCAAATCAAGCGAAGGCTGCGGAGCAGCTTATGCCGCACAACGACGAGCCTGTTCGTCTGCTGCGCTTTGCCAACCGGGTGCCACTCCTCTACCAGCAGTCCAGTTGCGCCATCACCAAGGCCGCAACCCAAACAAACTGGCGCGGCTACGGCCTGCATCAGCCGAAAAGCGCGCTGCCAATCGCGCCTATGGCAATCCTTGTTCACGTCGCATCTGTTTGGGTTCCATACACATCCGAGTCCAAGGAGGCGATAGAGCCCTATCCGGAAATCCTCAAGGAAATCAAACTGGGGCTGCAACAATGTGGGCGCAAGCTCGCACACTACCTACGCCACGAAATGTTTCTACATCGCGAATATGACAAGCGCGCTTATATCGAAAAATATCTGCCCCATATTGGAATTGCTCTGCAGGATATCCTCGCCCTTAGTAACGATGAGCGTGACTCAACCGTGAACAAGCTCGATCGCGCGCTTCACAAGAGCCGCGCCAGCCAAGGCCAGACCCATGACAAAAAACAGTTATGACGCGACGCGCATCGAGCAGGATCAGAAGACCATCGCGTTAATCGACTCGATCGCCAAGCAAGTCCGCACAAGCATCGACCATGGGACACTACCGGACATCAGGCTCCCGGTTCGCAGTCTTGATAATGTGATATATGACGAGGTGAAGGGCTATTTCGAGCTTGGCGACGCCTGCAAGGTGCGTACGCTGACGGTCAATACCGCGCGTTCTTTCGCACAGACGCTTCGATTGATGGCGACGTCAAGGGGCATGGTTGAGCACAATGATTTCGCCACCAAGCGTGAAGTGTATTACATCAGCAAGAACTGGGGAGATTGCCGCTTCGACGAGCAGGCCGAGTCGGACGCCACCATGGATGACATCGAAGCCATCGCTTCGATGCACGGGTTGTCTCGCGAACATCTGCGCTTCTACCCGGAGGCCCATGGCGGCTCGGTCGCAGGCCGATTGACGGTGATCGACAGGAACCCGGCGACTGGAGAGGCCATTGAGATTGACTGCGCCAACATGGGCAGCGGGGCATACAGCATTCCGCACTCAGTCGAACATCTCAGCTTTCGTACCGATGCGCAATTCGTGCTCGCGATCGAAACTGGCGGCATGTTCCAGCGTCTCAACAATCACCGGTTCTGGGAACGCGCACGCTGCATCATTGTCGAGCTTGGCGGAGTGCCGACACGAGCCACTCGGCGCTTTATTCGCCTACTGTCCGACAAAAAAGACCTGCCGGTCTACTGCTTTGTCGATTGTGATCCTTACGGCTTTACCAACATATATCGCACGCTGAAGGTGGGTTCCGGCAACGCAGCACACGTCAATCGCTTCTTTTGTGTGCCCAGCGCGCGTTTCCTCGGTGTTACGCCGCAAGACATTATCGACTTTGGTCTCGAGGATGCAACGCACCCGCTTGAAACAGCTGACGTCAAGCGGGCAGAAGACGCGCTGCACAACGATCCGTTTGTCATGGCGCATCCCGAGTGGATCGACGCTATCAAGCAATTGCTGCAAATGGGAGTGCGCGCAGAGCAACAGGCGCTAGCCAAATGGGGCCTTAATTATGTCATTCACGAATATCTGCCGAAGAAGCTCGCCAACGCGAACGGCTTCCTGCCATAGCTCCACGAAATTGTCTTGATGCCCTGATTCTCCACGGCTCAACCATCGGTCGAGCGTCGCACGAAACGCTCTTCTCGCGTCGCTCTCCTCTTCGAGAGCCACCCCTTCGTGGGGCGTCATGCAGGCGACCAAACTACCAAATCTACCAAGAATAGACAGACGAAAAACCAGTGGTGGCGATATGAAATGCAATTTGTCGCGTGACATACAATGGGAGTATAAGCCGTTTGAAGTAACGGCTATATATCCTTTCGGCGACGCCATTCATCTGAGACTGCCCAGCGCTTTGCGAAGGCAGCGAGTCCGGAGAACGACAAGATTCCAGTTCGCGCTTTTGTCGTGCCCGGTGCACCAACCTGCGCTGTGCAGCAGCGGAGGTTGCCTTCCGAAGCGCGTAAGCGCGAAGGAGGGCTTCAACGGTTCGCGCAGCTTTGGCTGCCTGCTAAGAGCCATTGCCACACCATAGCGGCCCTGATCGCCTGCCGATGGGCGGTGACGATCACGGCGCCTTAAACTCGTGCCGGGCGTTGCGGAAATCGCGCGGATCGATGGCGAAGCTGCCGCCGATACAGTCCTGTTCGACGATGCCCAGCCCTTTACCGGCGAAGACGGCCTTCGAGCGTGCAACATCCTCGACCTGCCAAACCATGGCATAGATACCTGAATTGGGCTTGCTCAGGAACGCGCCGATGGGGCCGCTGCCCGCATCGTCAGCGCAGACAAAGGCGACGTTCTTATCCCCGAGCCGCACGAAGACACGACGCGCGGGCTGAGGCGTGGTGACCCGCTCGTCGCTCAGAATCTTGCCGTCGAGAAGCTCGGTGAAAAATCGCAGCGGCGTGTTCATTTCCGTTACGGCACAGGCAATATGGTCGAGCCGCAAAAGCCCGCTCGGCATGCCCTCGGCCCAGCGCGGGTTCCAATTGCGCCGGTCATAGGGATCGTTGGGCATCGGCACTTGGCAAACTTCGAGCAAAATCCCGCCCGTCGATTCGGCGCGCACGAAAAAGAAAACGTCATAGACACCGGAAAGCGCGCAGCCTGCGGCCT
>JBAVOL010000025.1:0-31111 GCA_049692035.1 Rhizomicrobium sp. | reverse complement strand
CGACGACGCTGTCGGGGACGCGTATCCGCAAGGTCGTGCCGCCCGAGTTCAGCGACCACGGCGACCTCTTGCGCTGGCTGTTGCGCGAGAACCTGCCGGGGCGCTTTCCCTACGCCGCCGGCGTGTTCGCCACCAAGCGCGACGAGGAGGACCCGACGCGCATGTTCGCCGGCGAGGGCGACGCCTTCCGCACCAACGCCCGCTTCAAGCTCCTGTCGCGCGACAGCGCGGCGACGCGGCTCTCGACCGCCTTCGATTCGGTGACGCTCTACGGCTGCGACCCGGACGAGCGCCCCGACATCTGGGGCAAGGTCGGCAATTCGGGCGTGTCGATCGCCACCCTCGACGACATGAAGGCGCTCTACGACGGCTTCGACCTGTGCGCCCCCACCACCTCGGTGTCGATGACCATCAACGGCCCGGCGCCGATCATCCTGGCGATGTTCTTCAACACCGCGATCGACCAGCAGATGGCGGCCTTTCGCGCCCGCGAGGGGCGCGAGCCGAGCGCCGGCGAGGCGGCGCAATTGCGCGCCCGGACGCTGGAAGTGGCGCGCGGCACGGTGCAGGCGGACATCCTGAAGGAGGACCAGGGGCAGAACACCTGCATCTTCTCCACCGACTTCGCGCTGAAGCTGATGGGCGACATCCAGGAATGGTTTATCGCCCACAAGGTGCGCAACTTCTATTCGGTGTCGATCTCGGGCTACCACATTGCCGAGGCGGGGGCGAACCCGATCAGCCAGCTCGCTTTCACGCTGGCCAACGGCTTCACCTACGTCGAGAGCTACCGGGCGCGCGGCATGAAGGTCAACGACTTCGCGCCCAACCTCAGCTACTTCTTCTCCAACGGCATGGACCCGGAGTACGCGGTGATCGGCCGGGTGGCGCGGCGCATCTGGGCGATCGCCATGCGCTTCAAGTACGGCGCCGACGAGCGGGCGCAGAAGCTGAAGTACCACATCCAGACCTCGGGGCGCTCCCTGCACGCGCAGGAGATGGACTTCAACGACATCCGCACGACCCTGCAGGCGCTGATCGCCGTCTACGACAATTGCAACAGCCTGCACACCAACGCTTTCGACGAGGCACTCACAACGCCCACGGAAAACTCGGTGCGTCGGGCGGTGGCAATCCAGTTGATCATCAACCGCGAATGGGGGCTGGCCAAGAACGAGAACCCGAACCAGGGCGCGTTCATCATCGACGAATTGACCGATCTGGTCGAAGAAGCGGTGCTCAAGGAGTTCGAACGGATCGCGGAGCGCGGCGGTGTGCTGGGCGCGATGGAGACCGGCTATCAGCGCGGCAAGATCCAGGAGGAGAGCCTCCATTACGAACGTATGAAGGATGACGGCACCCTGCCGATCATTGGCGTCAACACTTTCCTTAACCCCAAACCCGAGACGGTAGTCCCCGTCGCGCTCCAGCGTTCGACCGACGCGGAAAAACAGAGCCAGATCAACCGGCTGCGTGCGTTCCAGGACCGTCATGCCGACGAGGCGCCGGCAATGCTCGAACGCCTGCGCCGGGCCGCGATGGCGAACGAGAATTTGTTCGCCGTCCTGATGGATGCGGTGCGGTGTTGCTCGCTCGGCCAGATCAGCCAGGCGCTGTTCGAGGTGGGGGGGAAATATCGCCGCAACATGTAAGTATCCGGGTTCGACGCCGTGAGCGAACTCGGATGTGCCTCGCTTGCCGCGGCAAATTTTTCTTCAAGCCGGCAAGATTTACCGCTCCTTAAGACCTGTCGATTAGTCTTCCTGTAAATAACAGGTGGGCCCCGAAAAAAATCGGGGGAAGACGATGACCATATTGTCGAAGCCGCGG
This sequence comes from Rhizomicrobium sp., assembly GCA_049692035.1. GTDB lineage: Bacteria > Pseudomonadota > Alphaproteobacteria > Micropepsales > Micropepsaceae > Rhizomicrobium. The sequence goes on along the minus strand of JBAVOL010000025.1, from coordinate 29,281 downwards.
GCTGCCGCGGCGCTCGAAGGCGCACAGCCTTTGCGCAAATCCTATCTCGATACGCTCGCGTTGATCGAGCGGCTGCACCGTCAGCTGCTGGACGTAATCAAAGATGAACTGGACCGGCGAGACGAGCGCGAGATCAACAGCGTGCAGGCGCTGCTTCTGTTCAATGTCGGCGATCAGGAATTAACGGCCGGCGAATTGCGCACGCGTGGGCATTATCTCGGCTCCAACGTTTCCTACAATCTGAAGAAGTTGGTCGAGAGCGGCTACATTCATCATGAGCGCTCCGAAGTCGACCGCCGTTCAGTGCTGGTCCGTCTGACGCGAAAGGGCGAGGCGGTGCGCGAAATGCTGCGCGTGCTGTTCGAACGACATCTCGGGTCTTTGGAAGCGGTCGGCAATGTCGGGGGAGCAGACCTCGACGGAATGAATGTGAGTCTGCGCCGGCTCGAGCGTTTCTGGATCGATCAGGTGCGCTTCCAGTTATAGGTCGCTGCGCCGATCTGCGATGTGCGCTGCCCGCGGGAAAGCGCCAGGCGCCGTCCGCTGGGCCGCCGTTTCCTGGCATCCCGTATCCCGCAGTTTTGCCTCGTTTTTCAACGCAGTTCCGGCCGCCATCGCGTTGGCGCCATGGTTAACTTCGCGTCCAGGTCTTCAAGCGGGCAGAGGCGCGCCATGCTGCCGCAGGGTCGATCTGCCATCCGTTCGCGGCTGCCGGATATTGACTTATCGCATAAAGCCCCTGTTGCGGACGGCTATGTTAAGTTATTCAAACAGAAGCTGCGGTAATCTATTATCGTGGTAGTAAGGGTAACGCGCATGTCTTTTTCCTATTTGACGCAGTTTCGTGATGCGCTTTCCGGTCTGAGGCGGGAGGGCCGTTACCGGGTTTTTACCGATATCGTACGGCGTCGGGGCGAATATCCGCGTGCGGATTTCCATGGCGGCGGCGAGACCAGGCCCATTACGGTGTGGTGCAGCAACGACTACTTGGGCATGAGCCAGCATCCGAAGGTGCTCGCGGCCATGCATGCGGCAATTGATACGGCCGGGGCCGGGGCTGGGGGCACCCGCAACATTTCCGGGACCACCCACTACCATGTCGAGCTTGAAGCGGAACTCGCGGATCTGCACGGCAAGGAAGCGGCGCTGCTTTTTACATCTGGTTTTGTGTCAAACGACACCACGCTGGCGACGCTGGCGAAGCTGCTGCCCGGCCTGATCATATTCTCGGACGCGCTGAACCATGCCTCGATGATCGAGGGCATACGCCATGGCGACTGCGAAAAGCGGGTGTTCCGGCATAATGATCCGGCCGATCTCGAGGCCCAATTGCGCCTGGCCGATCCGGCGGCCCCCAAGCTTATCGCTTTTGAATCCGTCTACTCCATGGACGGGGATTTCGGCCCGATCGTCGCGCTATGCGACCTGGCCGAAAAATATGGCGCCTTGACCTATCTTGATGAAGTCCATGGCGTGGGCCTCTATGGTCCGCGGGGCGCAGGGGTTGCGGCGCGCGACGGTGCCATGCACCGCGTCGATATTATCGAGGGCACACTGGCCAAGGCTTTTGGCGTGATGGGCGGCTATATCGCCGCCAAGGCCGAAATCGTCGATTGCATCCGATCGTTTGCACCGGGCTTCATCTTCACGACTTCAGTGCCGCCCGTGATCGCCGCCGGCGTGCTCGCCAGCATTCGTCATCTCAAGCAGAGCGACGCCGAACGGGCTGCGCTCCACGAGCGCGCCGCGCGCCTCAAGCGACTGTTGGCCGAGGCGGATCTCCCGGTCATGGCTTCACCCAGCCACGTGGTTCCCATTTTCGTGGGGGACGCGGCATTGTGCAAGCAAGTGTCGGATGCACTGTTGCAGGACCATGGAATTTACGTTCAGCCGATCAATTACCCCACTGTGCCGCGCGGTACCGAACGCTTGCGTTTTACGCCTTCTCCCTTTCACACCGACCAGATGATGGATGAATTGGTGCGGGCGCTTAACGCCGTGTGGACGGCACATCGTCTGAAACGTGCCGCGTAGGAAGCAATGTCCGGGCGCGTGAGAGACAAGTCAAGCAAAGGGCAAGAAATTCTGGTCGAATTCATCGCCCATGGAAATACCGTGAAAGTGACTGCGGTCGATGCGGCGTCGGGGATAGAGGCGAGCATCGTGGCACCTGCTTCCGCGCCACGGGCAATATTGGAAGCAAATGTTGCCCGTAAACTCTCTTATGTCATAAAAAAGCAACAGCGTGCGGTCTAAATCGCGCCCTGTTGCTTAATAGTGTAGCTATACTACCAGCGATACTTCAACCGCGCCTTCGGCCTTTGGTGGCGGGTGCGGTACGGCCAAGTCCGATCTTCTTGGCAAACTCCGAACGTTGTGCGGCGTAGTTGGGGGCGACCATGGGGTAATCGGCGGGCAATCCCCACTTGGCGCGATATTCTTCCGGCGTGAGGTCGTAACGCGAGCGCAAATAGCGTTTGAGCATCTTTAGCTTTTTGCCGTCTTCAAGACAAATAATGTACTCGGGCGTCACTGATTTTTTCACGGCTACCGCCGGCTTGAGGGCTGTCGGCGCTTCGCTCGGCAGGCCTGTTGCAAGGCCGCCAAGCGTCGCGTGGACGCTCTTAATCATGCCGGGGATTTCGGATATCGGAATCGGGTTGTTGCTGACATAGGCGGCAACAATATCGCTGGCGAACTTCAGCAACTCATCCGCCTTGCTCAAATGGGCTTCATTGAGATTGGTCATTACGCACCTCCAGATACTCGCGTTTTGCACAGCAACAATCCTAATTCTATTACGAAGTCAAGAAACAAATGCAATTCAAATGATGTCGCCACTTCTCGAAATTGTATGTGAAGACGAAATATGCAGAGGAAACCGTCATGAAGACAGCGCAATAACCCGAGGCATATAACGAAATAGTTTGCACTGACATTATGCCGCGTTGATTAGTATGTGCACGGTTATTCTATATATCTGGTCCAATACTTACTTTTTTGCATAAATTATATAATTGCTAATAAATTTGCATAAGCTTGGGGGTGTCGGTCGCGCCCGATCCGTATCCAGCAAAATGCAGAACGTGGCGCACTGCCGCACCGTTCCATCCTCGCGCGGGGTCTGGCGCAAGATTTTGTAAAGCGCTACGCCTACGACCGCGATGGGTGCGACCGGCATGGTGTCGGAAACTCCCTGGTCCCTTTTCGGCGAGGCGTGACATGGCGGCGATCTTGGGCGCGGCGGAACCGCGTAATGCGGATTTTTTCACTCGTGAACTGGCGACTGCCGATCCTGAACTCGCGCGAGCCATCGATCAGGAACTGGGACGCCAGCGGAACAATATCGAGTTGATCGCGTCCGAGAACATCGTTTCGCGGGCGGTTCTGGAAGCCCAAGGCTCCGTGTTGACCAATAAATATGCGGAAGGCTATCCCTCGCGCCGTTACTATGGCGGCTGCGAATATGTCGACGTGGCCGAGCAGTTCGCTATCGAGCGTGCGAAACGGCTGTTCGACTGCACCTTTGCCAATGTCCAGCCGCATTCGGGCGCGCAGGCCAATCAGGCCGTGTTCTTCGCGCTGCTGCAACCCGGCGACACCTTTATGGGACTCAGCCTCGATGCCGGCGGGCATCTCACCCACGGCTCGCCCGTCAATCAGTCGGGGAGATGGTTCAAGCCGGTCGCCTACACTGTACGCCGGCAGGACCAGCGCATCGACATGGACGAAGTCGAAGCGCTGGCGAAGGCAAACAAGCCAAAGCTCATCATCGCGGGTGGTTCTGCCTATGCGCGGATCATCGATTTCAAGCGCTTTCGTGAGATCGCCGATTCCGTCGGCGCCTGTCTCATGGTCGACATGGCGCATTTTGCGGGACTCGTCGCCGGCGGCGTCCATCCCAATCCGCTGGAACACGCCCATGTCGTCACGACCACGACCCACAAGACTCTGCGCGGCCCGCGCGGCGGCATGATCCTGTCGCGCGATGCGGAACTCGGAAAGAAGATCAATTCGGCGGTTTTCCCCGGCCTGCAGGGGGGACCGCTGATGCATGTGATCGCAGCAAAGGCGGTGGCGTTCGGCGAAGCGCTGAAGCCCGAGTTCAAGCTTTATGCGCGCGCCGTCGTCGACAATGCCAAAGCGTTGGCCGAGACGCTCGACGCCCAGGGCCTCGATATCGTGTCGGGCGGCACCGACACACATCTGATGCTGGTTGATCTGCGTCCCAAAGGCGCGACGGGCCGCGCCGTGGAAAGGGCGCTCGATCGTGCCCACATCACCTGCAACAAGAACGCTATTCCGTTCGACACCGAAAAGCCGGCGATCACGTCCGGTGTCCGGCTCGGAACGCCGGCCGGTACAACGCGCGGCTTCGGTCCGGCGGAGTTTCGCGAAATCGGCAAATGGATCATCGAAGTGGTCGACGCGGTCGCCAGGACCGGCGAGGCAGGCGATGCCGGCGTCGAAGCCAGCGTTGCTGCTCGTGTCGGCGAATTGTGCCGCCGATTTCCTATTTATCCATAACCAGGAGTAGAAGGCGCCCATGCGCTGCCCGTTTTGTGGACATGACGACACCCAGGTCAAGGACAGCCGTCCGAGCGAAGACAATTCCGCCATCCGTCGGCGGCGCCATTGTCCGGCCTGTGGCGGGCGTTTCACAACGTTCGAGCGTGTTCAGCTGCGCGAGCTTGTGGTGGTCAAGAAAAACGGGAGACGCGAACCGTTCGAGCGCGACAAGCTGGAGCGTTCGCTCTTCCACGCGCTGCGCAAGCGACCGGTCGAGCCTGAACGCGTTGATCGAATGGTGACAGGTATCGTGCGACGGCTCGAAAGCATGGGCGAGAACGAGATTTCCTCCAGCGTCATCGGCGAATTGGTAATGCAGGCGCTGGCGAGCCTCGACAAGGTCGCCTATGTGCGCTTCGCGTCGGTCTACCGAAATTTCCGCGAGACGAAGGATTTCGAAGCGCTCATCGGCGAGATGGAAGGCGGCGACCGCGATTGACTACCAGCACGTCGAACGACATTCGTCATATGCGCCACGCGCTACGCTTGGCGGAGCGCGCGCTCGGCAGCGCCGCCCCCAACCCGGCTGTAGGATGTGTGATCGTGTCGCCGGAGGGGCGCGTGGTCGGTCGTGGCTGGACCCAAGCCGGCGGCCGGCCGCATGCCGAAACGGTCGCACTCGATCAGGCGGGTTCCGCGGCGCGCGGCGCGACGGCCTATGTTACGCTGGAGCCCTGCTCGCATCATGGACAGACGCCGCCTTGTGCCGACGCGCTGGTCGCGGCCGGTATCAGCCGTGTCGTCTGCACTGTCGAAGACCCCGATCCACGTGTAAGCGGAACAGGCTTTGTGCGCCTGCGCGATGCGGGGGTTGCGGTGGAAGCAGGCATTTTGAAACGGGAAGCGGCGGAGCAGAATGCCGGTTTTTTTCTGCGTGTTGTGCAGAACCGGCCGCTGGTCACTCTGAAGATCGCTCAAAGCCTGGATGGACGAACCGCCACGTCGTCCGGCGAGAGCCGCTGGGTAACCGGCGACGAGGCCCGCAGTTTCGGGCATCTGCTGCGCGCCCGACACGACGCCATCCTGATCGGAATCGGAACTGCGCTCGCTGACGATCCCGTGCTGACGTGCCGCATTCCCGGCCTCGAAACCCGCTCGCCTCTGCGCGTTGTGCTCGATACGCGGTTGCGGCTGAGCCAATGGTCGCAGTTGGCTCAGACGGTGTCTGAGATACCCACTTTGGTCTTCACATCGGCGTCTCCCCAAGGGCCGCTGGCGGTGACCGGAGTGGAAATCGTGCAGGTTTCGCGCGACGCCCGCGGCAGGCCCGACGTCGCGGCCGTCCTTGCCGAACTGGCACGGCGCGGCATCACACGCCTCCTGGTCGAAGGTGGGGCAGGTGTTCATGCCTCCTTCCTGGATCGCGGATTGGCCGACCGGCTTGAGATATTTACGGCGACGACCGTCCTTGGGGGGGCCGGACACGCTTCGGTTGACGCCCTGGCGGTGATCGCTCTCGACGAGGCGCCCCGATTCGAACGCACCGCCCGCCGCCCGGTCGGGCGCGATGTGCTGGAAAGCTTCTCCGCCACAGCCTAAATAGGTTCATGTTCACCGGAATCGTTACTGACGTCGGCCAAGTCCGACACATCGAAAAACGCGGCGACACGCATATCGTGATCGCGACGAATTATGACGTCGCCACCGTCGATATCGGGGCGTCGATCGCCTGCTCGGGCATCTGCATGACGGTCGTGGACAAGGGCAATTCGAAGGATCGCTGGTTCGCTGTGACCGCGTCCGGCGAGACGGTCTCCAAAACGACCCTTGGGGGCTGGAAGGTCGGCGATCCCGTCAATCTCGAACGTCCCATGCGGGTGGGCGACGAACTGGGCGGGCACATCGTGACAGGCCACGTCGACGGTGTGGCCGGGATTGTGCGCGCCGTGCCCGACGGCGAATCGACCCGGATCACCTTCCAGGCACCCGCCGCGCTCGCGCGGTTTATTGCACCGAAGGGATCGGTCGCGCTCGACGGCGTCTCGCTCACCGTAAACGACGTCGATGGCGTGCGCTTCGATGTCAATATCATTCCTCACACGTTTCAGGTCACGACATTCGGCCGCGCCAAGCCGGGCGGGCGGGTCAATATCGAGATCGACTTGCTCGCGCGTTATGTCGCGCGGCTGGCGAAGGGCTAAACGATGTTTCGCGACCATCTGTCTTCGATCGAGGAATTAATCGAGGAAGCGCGCAACGGGCGGATGTTCATCCTCGTGGACGCCGAAGATCGCGAGAACGAGGGCGATCTTGTCATCCCCGCGCAAATGAGCACGCCGCAGGCGATCAACTTCATGGCGAGATATGGCCGCGGATTGATCTGCCTCGCCCTCACCGCCGACCGCGCCGCTGCCTTGCAGATTCCCATGATGACTGCGGTCAACAGCACCCCGAACCAGACGGCCTTCACCGTTTCGATCGAAGCGAAGGAGGGAATCTCGACGGGAATTTCGGCGCATGATCGCGCCCATACGATCTCCGTCGCGATTGATTCGACGAAAGGTCCGAACGACATCGTCTCGCCGGGACATGTCTTTCCGCTTGTAGCGCGCCATGGCGGTACGCTCGTGCGTGCCGGTCACACCGAAGCAGCCGTCGATATTCCCCGCCTCGCGGGCCTTTATCCTGCCGGCGTCATCTGCGAGATCATGAATGACGACGGCACGATGGCACGGCTTCCCGACCTCATCCAGTTTTCCCAACTGCACGGTCTCAAGATCGGCACGATCGCCGACCTGATCGCCTACCGCCGCAAATACGACCATTTCGTCAAACGCATCACCGAAAGCGAGTTCGTCAGCCACAATGGCGGCGCCTGGCGCATGATCGTCTACGCAAACACGCTCGAATATGCCGAACATATTGCGCTGGTGAAGGGCGATGTGCGCGAAGGCGGGCCGGTGCTCGTGCGGATGCATGCGCTCAACATTTTCAGCGACCTTTTGGGCTATCAGCCCTTCGAGCGCGACGTGCTGGGCGAATCCATGCGGATTGTGGCGGAAGCCGGCCGCGGCGTGGTCGTCGTGCTTCGGCAGAACAAGCCGACTTTCGTGTCGGATGTCGTTAGTGGCAGGATTTCGGAAGACATCGACCGCCGCCGGGTAAAGGAAATCGGCGTGGGCGCCCAGATTCTGCTCGATCTCGGAGTCCGGGAGATGATGCTTTTGACGGATACCCCGGAAAAGAAAATAGTCGCACTGGACGGCTATGGTCTCAATGTTGTCGGTACGCACCCGATACGAACGGCGCGCCACGATTCGGGAGAAAAGCAATGACCGCCAACGTGTTGATCGTTGAAGCTCGGTATTATGCCCATATTTCCGACAATTTGCTCGACGGTGCGACGGCGGCGATCGAGGCGGACGGAGCGCGATTCGAGCGCGTCGCGGTGCCCGGCGCGTTGGAAATTCCTCCAGCTATCCTTTTTGCGGCCCGGTCGGGCGAGGGGGCGGGGAAGAGCTATGACGGTTATGTCGCGCTCGGCTGCGTCATCCGCGGCGACACTTACCATTTCGAAGTTGTCGCTAACCAGTCCGCACGCGGCCTTTGCGATCTCGGCCTGCAACACGGACTGTGTATCGGCAACGGCATTCTCACGGTCGAGAATGAAGAGCAGGCGATCGCGCGCGCGGCACGCGATGGGCATGACAAGGGCGGTGACGCAGCGCGTGCCTGCCTGGCGCTGATAAAGCTGAGAGCGCGCTTTGGTGTACGCCGGTGATTGCCGACGCGCCCCGTCCGATCTTTCCGCCGCTCGATCAGACGGCCCGACGCGCGGCGCGGCTTGCGGCCGTTCAGGCCATGTATCAGATGGAACTGACGGGGCTGGACGCCGAGGTCGTAGCCCAGGAATTCATCGATCACCGGTTTTCCCGCGACTCGGAATTGACCGCGTGTGGCGTGCCCGACGAGGCCTTGTTCGGCGACATCGTTCGCGGCGTGCCGCACCGCCAGACCGAGATCGATCGCGCCATTGCCGCTTGCCTCACGGCCGATTGGAAGCTGTCGCGGATCGATTCCATTCTGCGCGCGATACTGCGTGCGGCTGCATACGAGTTGATCGCGCGCCCCGACATACCGGCAAAAGTTATCATCGACGAATATCTCGACGTCACACACGCGTTCCTTGACGGTGACGAGGTGGGATTCGTCAATGCCGCTCTCGATCGTCTCGCACGGAGCAAGCGCGCGGGCGAGTTGGGAGCGCCCCCGCACGACGATGAACAGCTCAGCTGATCGCGCCGGCGAATTCGAACTGATCGCGCGATTGTTCGCGCCGCTTGCGCAATCGGCGCCGGGCGCGTTCGGGCTCACGGATGATGCAGCAGTATTTGCACCGTCGCCGGGGCACGAACTTGTCCTCAAGACGGATGCGATCGTCGAGGGCGTGCATTTTTTCCGCGACGATCCGCCGGCGGCGATCGCGCAGAAAGCCCTGCGGGTCAATTTGTCGGACCTTGCCGCGAAAGGCGCCGTACCGGCCGGCTATCTGATGGCGCTGCTGCTGCCGGACTGGCCGGACATGGCGTGGCTGGAAGCGTTTGCACGCGGCCTTGCCGAGGATCAGGCGCGCTTTGGTCTGTCGCTGATGGGCGGCGACACCAGCGCAACGCCCGGTCCGTTGGCGATTGCCATCTCTGCCTTCGGCATCGTGCCCAAGGGTGCGATGATCCGCCGCGCCGGAGCTCGGCCAGGAGATGTCGTCTTCGTCTCCGGCTCCATCGGTGATGCTGGCGCTGGTCTCGCGCTGTTGAAGGGGGAAGGCGGCGACCTGGCGGCGACAGACCGGGCCATGCTCATCGCACGCTACAGGATACCCCTGCCGAATCTCGCCCTGGGGCTTTCGTTGCGGGGCATTGCGACGGCTGCTCTCGACGTGTCGGACGGCCTGATCGCCGATTTGGGGCATGTGGCGGCCGCCTCCGGAGTCCGCATCCTGGTCGACGCACCACGGATCCCGCTGTCGGCGCCGCTGCGAGCGCTGTGGGGCGACGGATTGCCGGCACGGACGCGCGCGGCGACCGTGGGCGACGATTATGAAATAGCCTTCACGGCGCCTCCCGAGAAGCGGGAGGTGGTTTTCGGCGCCGGCCAGCGCGCAGGCATCGCGGTCAGTGAAATCGGCCGAGTGGTGGAGGGCGAGGGGGTTGCGTTGCTCGACGGTTCCGGCAGAGAGATATCCCTGCCACATAAGGGTTTCGTTCATTTCTGAATTGGCATTTCTGAATTGGTAACGATGTCTTAGCTATGTTCTGCAAGGCTCTGAACATGCGTATTTTTTCTCTGTCTGCCGCTATCTTCGCGGCGCTCCTGATCGCTCGCGCGCCGGCGCGGGCAGGGGACGCCGCGTCCGATCACTCGCCGGGGACCAGTGTCGAGATGCCGTATTTGATCGCGCCGGTCGTCGTGAACGGAACGCTGGTGGCCAACGCCTACATCATGACCAAGATCATCACGACCTCGCCTGCGGCCACCATAACGGTTCGCGAGCGTTTGCCGTTCATTCAGGATGCGTATGTGCGCGACGTGAACGCGACCCCTATCGGCAAGCCAAGCGATCCGGCCACGGTCGACGGGCCTGCACTCGCGGTTCGGCTCCTGGCGGACGCCCGGCGAATCGTCGGCCGGGACCGGGTCATGACGGTTGATATCTATCGCATCCAGAACGTCCAGCTCCACATCCGCGCGCATTAGAGCATTTTCATAATTGGTAGCGATATCCGGAGTTGCGCACGAAGTTGGCGCATTGTTGCGGTGTGAAGGTCTTGAGCGTCCTGGCGATTGCCTAAAAGTAGTTTGTGTCCCCACTTTCTGCGGTCAATTCATTTCATGTCCCTGGAATTCTTGGTGTGACTAAGCCGACCTGTTAGATCAACGCCCTGCTTTTGCACTACATCTTCTTTTTGCGGGAATCCAACGCCCTGTTTACGAGTACGAGCAGCAAGGCCAATACCCAAAGCGCTATGCCGATATATCGCCACTCCTATATGTAATTATATTCTGAACTGGAAATGTAGACCGTACCGACGCCTCTCAGAGCATAGGGGATCGTCTTTCCCAATGCCGCGTCCGGAGAAGTCGGATCGGCAAGCGCAATCTTCTCAAGATATACCGAATACCAGCCGCAAAGCACGCCGAGAGCAATTGCCACTCCCGACGCATATTGTAGGTAGTTGATTTTGGGCTTCACCGTACGTTCATCCTCTCGCTACTTCCTATTTCGGATTGCTGAATGTGGAACTTGAGAGTTCATTCGACAGTGAGCTACCGAGAGAATAGTAATCTGGTTGTCCCCAATTAATCGCAGTTGGTTGTGAAGCGGAATTAAATTGCGCCGTTAGCGCATTGATGCCTAGACCGAAAACTCCCGAAACATCGCCAACGACTTCGAGAGCCGCGTCAGCTGCTACATCATACAAATTCACAGGGAATAGTTGGACCAGATTAGTATATGATAGCCAGAATTGCTCTGAGGCTCCCTCGCCACCGCCAAACGCCATATTGTAGGTCGGCTCTCCTTTCAATGATTGGGAATAGCCACCTGCGACGGTAATTCCTTCACCCCCCTGGAGCCCCATATTGATGGCAGTGCCTTCTAACCCCTGCACATTCGCAATCGTTGGACTGCGAAGCGGGGGACAGGTTTATCTGCCCCCGACCTCGAATTCGCCGAACTGCAATTCACTGACAATAGGTGTTCGGGAACGTGCCTTTGCAGCTGTCGCTCGAATTGCAACAGGGTGTGCCGTTGATGACGCAGGTCTGGCCGTGCGCGATGCAGCTTTGCGCGACGCGTGTGTCCAGCACGTCCTTGTGCGCCGCCGTGTAGGTCATGTGCGCTGTTCGCGGCAGCGTAGCAGAAGTCGGCGAGCTTGCCGACATCGGTGCGTAAGCCGCTGTCGCCGCCGCGGCCAGAACAACCACTGACGCAATTCCAATCATTTTCCAGTTGCTCATAAAAATCTCCTTCTGGTTTATCCGGCCGGTTGGGTCCGGCACGAATTCAAAATGCCCGTTTGGTCGAGCGCTTGTCGCAATGCGCCGTTTGGGCGCCGTTCATGCCGGTCGCTGTCAGGATTCCATTGGTCCGGTTGAGAGAGATGCCGCCGGTCGTGTAGACAATCCCGCTCGGCAATCCCGACCAGCCGATCACATCGCTGTCAGGATTGTTGATCCGATAGAGTCCGGCGAGATTGCCGTCATTTCCCGTCACTTCGACGTAACCGGAGTCGAAATCGAGCGTCATCAAGAGAGGAGCGAGGTTACCGGTGCTGAACGTGCATTGCAGATCAACCCGCTTGGGACCCGGCGGCGGGAGGATGATGATCACGGCCGGGGCTTTGGCTTCGCTCCAGGTCTTTCCCCCGCTTTTCGTGAACGTTGTCCACCAGGCGCCGTCGCCATTGTAGGCGTCTTCGCCATTGTCCTTGTCGCGAACCGCCGGAAAGAATTTGAACTGACCCGCCTTCGTCGGCGTACCGTCGATGGTTCCCGAAGCGAAATCGAAGGAAAGCCCCAGTGCTCCGCCGAGGTCGCACGTCTCATCGTTCGGGCAGAAATACATGTATTCGGGATTGGGGATATCGTTCGACTCCAGCGTCATCGACCCGCCTGTATCCGGCGCTGCGTACGGGCCTATCGAATAGGTGATCGACAGATGAATCGGCTTGCCGACATATCCCACGATCGCGTGCTCCCAGTAGTTGGAGTCCGAGTTCGTATGATCCGTATCGACTCTGGCCTCAGGAACGTTAATGAGAGATTCGTGGCCTTCCATCGCCATGGCGCTCCGCGCCGCAGCCAAAACGACGGCGCATGCGATTCCAATCATTTTCCAGTTGCGCATGAAATTCCTTCTTTCGGTTCATTCGGCCGGATCGGTCCGGCGTGAATTCGAATGAGCGACAGGCTGTCTGCATGGGCGAAATTCAAGGTCGCGACCGCCCCAGAATACCCTGTGCATGTGATCCCCCCCTATGGCCCTGATCCGAACTATATCCTGGCCAAATGAACCCCGGAAGACGGTCGCGTGGGCGAGCCTCTTTCCTTGACGGACAGAGCCATTTTTTTGAACACCGGAAAGAGAGCTTTCGGCCAAGGCCGGCGAATTCCGGAAAGTGGGGACACGTACTACTTTCAGTCCGGTGCGCCGATGAAGAAAATTAAGCGGTGTACGTCCCCACTTTCAAAGTGTCGCGCCGTTCAGTTCAGCGATTATGTTTATGGAGACCGTACCATTCCCGAGCGCGCCGTTCCCGGCGACGGTGCGATCCCCCTCGATCGGCTGGTCGGCTGGGTGCTGGATGCAGGTTATACGGGCGCATTCGACATGGAGTTGGGTGGCCCCCGTATCCGCGCGGAGGGTGAACTCGCCGCCGCACGGCGGGTCCGTCGACTATATGACCGACTTGTTGAACCGTCTTGGCGCCTGACGGACAAGGCGGGAAAATCCGGGGCGTTCGCGGTCGAAGTAAGAGCCGGCGCAGTCGTCATCCCGGGGACGCCGCACACGTGACGCAGCGGGGCGACCGGTGGCAGCCGACCTTTTTTCGGATGCCGACGACCTCGGCCGGCCGCATTGGGCGGCCGAGGCTCCGCCAAATTCCCGCAAATTAGGCGCGCAAGCCGCATTGCCTCCCGCGCCGGCTTTTGGCATGGTCCGCCGCCTTTTGGTCCGGGCTCGTCACGGTCGGGGCCTGGCAATCGATTGAAGGGGACGGCGCTTTTCACCCGCGTCGCGACGCATTTTACCCGTACAGAACGGCACGAAGGAACGAGGCGATGGACTTGCAGCAAGAACTTTTATTAATATTGGCGTGCGGCGTAGCAGCCCTCATCTATGGCGGCTGGACGATTCGCTCGGTCCTCAGCCTCAGTGCCGGCAATCCGCGCATGCAGGAGATCGCCGCGGCGATTCAGGAAGGGGCAGCCGCCTACCTCAATCGCCAATATACGACGATTGCCGTCGCTGGCGTCATTATCTTCATCCTCGCCTGGGTTATCTTCGACTGGCATGTTGCTTTCGGCTATCTGATCGGCTCGACGCTGTCGGGTCTTGCCGGCTATATCGGCATGAACGTGTCGGTGCGGGCGAATGTGCGCACGGCGGAAGCTTCGCGCGCGGGTCTCGCACAAGGCCTGTCGGTCGCGTTTCGCTCCGGCGCCGTCACCGGCATGCTGGTCGTCGGCCTCGGCCTTATCGGCGTTGCCGGTTACTATTTCTTCCTGCGTTACGTTTTGAGCCTCGACATCGCCGACGAGATGCAAGGCCGCGTGATCACCAATGCGCTCGTGGCCCTTGGCTTCGGTGCGTCGCTGATTTCGATTTTCGCACGGTTGGGCGGCGGTATTTTCACCAAGGGCGCCGATGTGGGCGGCGACATGGTGGGCAAGGTCGAAGCGGGAATTCCCGAAGACGACCCGCGCAATCCGGCCACTATCGCCGACAATGTGGGCGACAATGTCGGCGACTGCGCGGGCATGGCGGCAGACTTGTTCGAGACCTTCGCGGTGACGACGGTCGCCACGATGGTGCTCGCCTCTATCTATTTTATGGGCGAAGTGCGCGACAACCTGATGCTTTATCCGCTGGCGATTGCCGGAACCTGCATTCTCACCTCGATCATCGGCACCTTCTTTGTCCGGCTGGGCGCCAACAAATCGATCATGGGCGCGCTTTATAAGGGCGTCATCGCGACGGGTGTGCTGTCGCTGATCGCCTTGTGGCCGTTGACCGACTGGATCGTCGGCTTGAACACGCAGCTGACGACAAGCGCGGGCACGACGTTCACGGGCCACAGCCTCTTTTACTGCGGCGTCGTCGGCCTTGCGGTGACCGGTGCTATCATCTGGATCACGGAATACTACACGGGCACGAACTTCCGTCCGGTGAGGGTGATTGCGCGGGCATCCCTCACGGGCCACGGCACCAATGTGATTCAGGGCCTCGCCGTTTCGATGGAATCGACGGCGTTGCCGGCGCTCGTCATTTGCGCAGGTATCATCGCCGCCGATCTGCTCGCGGGGCTGTTCGGAATCGCGGTCGCCGTGTCGACCATGCTGTCGCTGGCGGGCATGATCGTGGCGCTCGATGCATTCGGCCCCGTGACCGACAATGCCGGCGGCATTGCCGAAATGGCGGGCCTCGAAGGCGACGTGCGCAAGACGACCGATGCGCTCGACGCCGTCGGCAACACCACGAAAGCGGTGACCAAGGGTTACGCCATCGGCTCGGCAGGACTGGGCGCGCTGGTGTTGTTCGCGGCCTACACGGCGGACCTCAAATATTTCACCAGTCATGCGGACGTTTACAGCTACTTCCTGGGCATGGATATGCCCGCGTTCGCGCTGTCCGACCCGTGGGTCGTGGTCGGCCTCTTCATCGGCGGCTTGCTGCCCTATCTGTTCGGTGGCATCGCGATGACCGCGGTCGGCCGTGCAGCGAGCGCCGTCGTCGAAGAAGTCCGCAGGCAGTTCAAGGAAATGCCCGGCATAATGAAGGGCACACAAAAACCCCATTACGGCCGCGCCGTCGACATGCTGACCCGCGCAGCGATCCACGAAATGGTCGTGCCATCGCTGCTGCCGGTCCTGTCACCGATCGTCGTCTACTTCATCGTGGTCGCGATTGCCGGCAAGACCGAAGCGTTCGACGCGCTGGGCGCGATGCTTTTGGGCGTGATCGTGACGGGGTTGTTCGTTGCCATTTCGATGACGTCGGGTGGCGGTGCCTGGGACAACGCCAAGAAATTCATCGAAGACGGCAATTACGGCGGCAAGGGTTCCGAGGCGCACAAGGCGGCAGTGACCGGCGATACGGTCGGCGATCCCTACAAGGACACTGCAGGTCCCGCCGTCAACCCGATGATCAAGATCACCAATATCGTGGCGCTGTTGCTGCTGGCGACGCTCGCCCACGGTATCTGATCGAGGGCAGGGACCAGTAAAGGGCGGCGCGCTTTCAAATATTGATGGCGCGTCGATCCCTTAGGGTCAGGGGCCCGGCCCGCCGCCACCCGGATTCTGCTGCGATCCAGTCGTACCAACCGGCACGCCTGGCGTGGCGTTGAACAATTGCTGCAGGAAGGTCAACTCCCTGCCTTTGGCCGGCGTCGTGCGCGTTTCGAAGGCGACGACGTGGCCGTCTTTCAGGCCGTAATGGCGGATATTGGCCACCCTGCCGTCCTTGTCGAAATGGATGGCCAGAACCGAGCGCGTCTCGGTCTCGGGGTCGAAGAAAGCGATCTGCTTCTGCACACTGGAAATATAGTACCAGGTGTCACTGCCGAAGGTCGCCTGTGTCGACGGATCGCCAAGCCTTTGCTGGATTGTCGTCTTGGTGTCGCCACCGATTTTGAGGGCCGCTTCGCCGACCGGATCGGGGAGATATCCCCGCTGATTGATTACCGGCGAGCAGCCGAGCAGGAGCGTCGCCGAAAGTGAAAGTGCAAGAGCCGGAAGCCTCATCTATACGTTCCTGTGCCTAAGCCATCCGTTCCCCGGCGAATGTGCTAGCCTTGCCGGGGATGCGATGCAAGACCACGCCTTTGGGAGATCGGGATCATGTTGAACGCACTGCGCCAGCGAGGGCAACGGCGGCGGCTGTCGGACAGCCTTTGCGCAGGTTTGGCCGCGCACGCGCGCAGCCTGGTTTTTTTCAGGGATTTCGGGGTGGCCGACACGATCGACGGCCGCTTCGACATGCTCGTTTTCCATGCCTGGCTGGTGCTCGACGCGTTGGCCGGCAGGGGTGAGCAGGGCCTTTCGCAGGTCCTGGTGGACGCCGTGTTCGTGCAGTTCGACGAGGCACTGCGTGAGCAGGGGGCGGGCGACATGGGCATAGGCCGGCGCATGACAAAAATGGGGGAAGCCTTCTATGGACGGCTGAAGGCCTATCGCGAGGCCGCCGATCATACCCAGCTTGCGGCTGCGATCCTGCGCAATGTCTATCGTGGCGCCGAAGGGCGGCGGGAACAGGCGCTCGCGCTCGCGACTTATGCAGCGGCGGCGCGGGACCGTCTGGCGTGTGCAGATCTGACGGCCGGCCAGCTCGATTTCGGCTCGCCCGCACAATTTTGCCCGGCAAACCATGCGAACGCCTGACCCCCAACTGCCCTTCGAACGCCCCTACAATCTGGCCAATCTTTCCGAGGCTGGTTACGAAACGACGATCGCGGCCAGCCCGGAAGAACGCGCGCGGCTCGCAGCATGGGCGGGCGTCGACAGTGTGAACCGTTTTGCGGCAAAGGTTTCCCTCAAGCGGTTGTCGCAGTCGCGTTTTGCCTACCGGGCCGAACTCGACGCTGAAATCGTCCAGCGCTGCGTGGTGACCCTCGACCCCGTTTTATCGCGGATATCCCTGGACTTCACCCGGGCTCTTCACCATGTGCAAAAGGCACGGGGCGCATTTGATATGGGCGGAGAGCTCAATCCCGCCGCCAGCGAGGATGATGTCCCGGAGGAAATCGACAGCCTGCGTTATGATCTGGTGGGGCCTTTGCTGGAAGAATTTTCGCTGGCGATCGACCCTTATCCGCACGCGCCCGGCGTGGTGTTCGAGGCGCCCGCCCTGCCCGAAGATGCAAGCGAGAACCCCTTTGCCAAGCTGAAAACCCTGAAAGGCCAAGGGCGATAGCGTCCATCCGGACAAAAGCTCCGATTTGCCGCTTGAATCGCGCAAGCGTTTCGGCTTAGCTCCGCCCCCTGTTTTGCCCGCCCCCGTCAGACTGGCCGGCGCGCCGTCGAAGGCGCTTGCTCGAACGGTTTGGCGAAGGGCTAGATGGAGTTGCTCCGCCATGGCGGTACCTAAAAGAAAGACGTCGCCGTCGCGGCGCAATATGCGTCGGGCCCATCATGCTCTCGCGCCGACTTCGCACAATGAATGCCCCAATTGCGGCGAGCAAAAGCGGCCCCATCATGTTTGCAGCGCTTGCGGGCAATATGATGGCCGCGAGGTCAAGAAGGTCGAGGCCTGAGCCGCATTCGTTTCCGCGGGGCGGCTCAAACGTCCACAAGGCTAGAGGCCGAATTTGACCCGCGACCTTACGGTTTCGATCGATGCGATGGGGGGTGATGCCGGCCCCGGGGTCGTTGTGGACGGGATTGCGCGCTCCGTTTTGCGCCATCCCGCCGTCCATTATCTGCTGCACGGAGACGAGACGGAGCTGAAGCTGCTGTTCGAGAAGCGGGCTAAGCTGTTGCCGCGTGTCGAAATCCGCCATAGTGCAGAGCGCGTGCGCATGGACGAAAAGCCGAGTCAGGCGCTGCGCCGCGGCCGCAACACCAGTATGTGGCGCGCTATCGAATCCGTCGAAAAGAAAGAGGCGCATGTTGCGATCTCCGCCGGCAATACGGGCGCGCTGATGGCGATGTCGATGTATCAGCTGGGTGTGCTCGACGGCATCGACCGTCCGGCGATCGCAGCCCTTTGGCCGACCAAGCGCGGCCAGAGCGTGGTACTCGATGTCGGCGCGAATATCGCAAGCGACGCCAGCCAGCTCGTCGATTTTGCCGTGATGGGTGAGGCCTTCGCCCGCGCCATCCTCGGGCTCGAACGGCCGACCGTGGGCATCCTCAATGTCGGTGCGGAAGACGTGAAGGGTAACGAATTCGTGCGCGGCGCCGCCCACATCCTGCGCAGCATCAAGCTGCCGATCGAGTTCTGCGGTTTTGTCGAAGGCGACGATATCGCGGAAGGAACGGTCGACGTGATTGTCACGGACGGATTCACCGGCAATGTGGCGTTAAAGACGGCGGAAGGCACCGCGAAGCTCGTCGTGCATTTCCTGCGCAGTGCGCTGCGCCGTTCCTTCCTCGGGCGGATCGGCGGCGCTCTTGCGAGCGGCGCGCTCGGCGCATTGCGGCGCAAGCTCGATCCGCGCGCCGCCAATGGCGGAATTTTTCTCGGCCTCAACGCCGTTGTTGTGAAGAGCCATGGCGGCACCGACGCGCTTGGCTTCGCCAGCGCGCTCGACATGGCGATCGCCATGGCGAAAGCCGACGTGATTACCAAAATCGTCGCTGACCGTGCGGCAGCCCTCCCGCCCGAAACCAACCCTACGGGAGCCATCGCTTCGTGACTATTGTTCGTTCCCAGATCGTCGGTTGTGGCGCATATCTTCCCGAAACGATCCTCAGCAATAGCGAACTCGCGGCCAAGGTCGACACCAGCGACGAATGGATCGTCGAACGCACGGGTATTCGCGAACGCCGCATTGCGCAGCCCGGTGAGATGACGTCGGACCTCGCGCTCAAAGCGGCGCAGGCGGCGCTCGCCGACGCAAAACTCGGCGCCGATACGATCGATCTGATCATCGTGGCGACGACCACGCCCGACGAGACCTTTCCGTCGGTTGCCACGCGCGTTCAAGCACGCCTGGGCATGATACGTGGCGCTGCGTTCGATGTGCAGGCGGTGTGTTCGGGCTTTGTGTTCGCGCTGTCGACGGCCGACAATTTCATCAAGGCGGGACAGGCGAAAACCGTTCTCGTGATCGGCGCGGAGACCATGACACGTCTGCTCGATTGGAACGATCGCACGACTTGTGTGCTGTTCGGTGACGGCGCCGGAGCGGTGATTGTGCGTGCCGGCGAGGGCGAGGGAAAGTCGTCCGATCGCGGCATTCTCAACACCGAACTCTATTCCGACGGACGTCTGCACGATCTGCTGTATGTCGATGGCGGTCCGTCTTCGACGCAGACGGTCGGCCATTTGCGCATGGCCGGACGCGATGTGTTCAAGCATGCGGTGACGAACACCTGCGCTGCGGTCGAGACGGCAGCGCGCATCGCCGGAATCGCGGTGGCCGACATCGATTGGATCGTGCCGCATCAGGCGAACCAGCGCATTCTCGACACCACCGCACGCAAGCTCGCCATTCCGCTCGAGCGCGTCGTCTCCACGATCGCAACGCATGGCAACACTTCGGCTGCCTCGGTGCCGTTGGCGCTGTCGACGGCCGTGGCCGATGGGCGGATCAAGCGGGGCGATTTGGTGCTTCTGGAGGCGATGGGCGGCGGCTTCACCTGGGGCGCGGCTTTGCTGCGCTGGTAGGGCATCTGTCAACAACTTCCTCTATCCCGTTGAGATTGACGGAAAATTCCGCCGCTCCTAGGCTCTGGGGGCAACGGGAGTCGATTCGCCATGACGACAAAGACCCTCACCCGCGCCGATCTGACCGAAGCGGTATTCCAGGCTGTAGGCCTCTCCCGCCACGAATCGGCGCATATGGTCGAAGACATGCTGGAGGAAGTCTGCGAAGCGCTTGCGCGCGGCGAGACCGTGAAACTGTCGTCGTTCGGCACCTTCGCCGTGCGCCAGAAATCCCAGCGCATGGGGCGCAACCCCAAGACGGGGGATGAAGTGCCGATTGCGCCGCGCCGCGTCCTCGTCTTCCGGCCGAGCCATGTGCTCAAGGCGATGATCAACGGCGAGACGCCGGATGTCGAGATTTCCGACGAATGAGTGCCGTGCTCGCAACGGCCGTGGCGACGCGCGGAAAATCGCCGGAAGCCTTCCGCACGATCAGCGAAGTCTCCGTCGAACTTGACGTGCCGCAGCATGTGTTGCGCTTCTGGGAGACGCGCTTTGCCCAGGTACGCCCGGTCAAGCGCGCGGGAGGACGGCGCTTCTATCGGCCCGAAGATGTCGCCCTGCTGCGCGGTATCCGCGCGCTGCTGTATTCCGACGGCTACACCATCAAGGGCGTGCAAAAAGTCTTGCGCGACCGCGGATACCGTTTTGTCGCCGATCTCGGCCGCAACGCAGCGGGCACTGCGAGCACCGGCGGCGCCTGGCATGCGCTTGGTGCCTGCTTGAGCGGGGACGACGCAGCCGATGATGCGATGGATGAGGATTTGGGCGTAAGCGGCGCCACCGGGCATCGCAGCGCCGCCCCGGATGGATTGGGCGCCCGTCCCGATACCGCGATGGCCACGCTCATGCGCGTGCATGCCGACGCGGCGGAAAGGATCGCGCTGGAAGAGCACAAGCGGGTCCGGCTCGAACTTCTTCTGGCCGAGCTTCTGGTGCTGCGCGACCGGCTGCGCGTGGCGCGACGGGCGGGCGCATAGCGGCCCGTTTTTGCGCGATTGCCGCGCATAGCGCTCAAGCAGCGTAGCGGTAGCGCATTAAAAGAAGCGCGCGGCGGAATAGCCCCATTTTCCCGCTTCTCCGCGATTGCCGCGGGTGGACGCGCCGACTATAGTCCGCGGCCCTCGGCGGGAGATGCCCGCCAAAATGGTTACGGAGCGTGGCGCAGCCTGGTTAGCGCACCAGTCTGGGGGACTGGGGGTCGTGGGTTCAAATCCCGCCGCTCCGACCAATAAAATCAATGACTTATGATAATTCCGGGACGCGCTTGAAGGCGATGTAGCTGCCATTTAGCTGCCAGCATCGGATGGAGAGGGCCGCGGCATCGGTTCGGCGGGCAATGGGGGCGAGGTCCTTCAACGGCCAATGCGGAAATCATCGAATTCTGTACATACTGGCTTGTCCAACCGACAAACCAGCTTTTTATTTGAATTCGGCCGCCGCATCCTTTCGGCACATGAGAATCTACGGGAGTGACAATGCCCCGAGGACGCCGGCCAAAAGCTGACACGACGCCAAACCCCTTCAAAACGCCCGAGATCGACGCGATCTTCGCGGGAGCCGACAAACCGGCGAAGGCGAAAAAAGAAAACGGCCCGCTCGGCTTTGAGGCGAAGCTTTGGGCCGCGGCCGATGCGCTGCGCAACAACATGGATGCGGCCGAATACAAGCATGTCGTTCTCGGGCTGATCTTTCTCAAATACATCTCCGATGCCTTCGAGGCGAAGCATGCCGAGCTTGCGGCGCTCAAGGCCGAAGGCGCCGACGCGGAAGACCCCGACGAATATCGCGCGGTCAATATTTTCTGGGTGCCGCCGGAAGCGCGTTGGGCCTATCTCAAATCGCGGGCGCCGCAAGCGACGATCGGCCGGCTGGTCGACGACGCGATGGAAGCGATCGAGCGCGACAATCCCTCCCTCAAGGGCGTATTGCCGAAGGATTTCGCAAGGCCGGGTCTCGACAAGCAACGGCTCGGGCAGATCATCAATCTGGTCAGCGACATTGCGCTTGGCGACGCCGCCGCCCGCGCCAGGGATACGCTCGGCCGTGTCTACGAATATTTCCTGTCCCGCTTCGCCAGCGCCGAAGGCAAGAGCGGCGGACAATTCTATACGCCCACCCATGTCGTGCGCGTACTGGTCGAAATGCTCGCGCCCTATAGCGGTCGCGTCTACGACCCGTGCTGCGGCTCCGGCGGCATGTTCGTGCAGAGCGAGAAATTCATCCATGCCCATAGCAACGGTAACGGCAACGGCGGCAAGGCCAAGACCGGCATTTCCATCTACGGCGAAGAATCGAATTACACGACGTGGCGCCTCGCCAAGATGAACCTCGCCATTCGTGGCATCGACGCGCAGATCGCGCACGGCGATTCGTTTCACAACGACCGCTTCCCGGATTTGAAGGCCGATTACGTGCTGGCCAATCCGCCGTTCAACGACAGCGATTGGCGCGGCGAATTGCTGAAAGGCGACAAACGCTGGGTCTATGGACCGCCACCCGCGGGCAACGCCAACTACGCCTGGGTGCAGCATTTCCTCTATCACCTTGCGCCCACCGGGCTCGCAGGCTTCGTGCTCGCCAACGGCTCGATGTCGTCGAACCAATCGGGCGAAGGCGAAATCCGCAAAGCCATCGTCGAGGCCGATCTGGTCGATTGCATGGTGGCGCTGCCGGGGCAGCTCTTTTATTCGACGCAGATTCCGGTCTGCCTGTGGTTTCTCGCGCGCACGAAACGCAACGGTCGATTTAGGGACCGCCGCGGCGAGACGCTGTTCATCGATGCGCGCAAGCTCGGCACGCTGACGGATCGTGTGCATCGCGAATTGTCGGATGCGGATATCGCAAAGATCGCCGGCGCCTATCATGCGTGGCGCGGCGACAAAGGCGCAGCCGACTATGCCGACGTGCCCGGCTTCTGCAAGTCAGCCAAGCTCGACGATATTCGCAAGCACGGCCATGTGTTGACGCCCGGACGCTACGTCGGCGCCGAAGCGGCCGAAGACGATGGCGAACCGTTCGACGAAAAAATGAAGCGCCTCGCCACGCAATGGCGCGAGCAGCAGGCCGAGGCCGCGAAGCTCGATGCCGCCATCACCGAGAACCTGAAGGGGCTTGGGTATGGCGGATGAGGGATGGTCGGAAGTATTGCTTGCCGATGTAATTGAGATCAAGCATGGGTTTGCATTCCCCGGGGAACACATTCGCGACGAACCGCCGGGCGACATTTTGCTCACGCCCGGAAACTTCGCCATCGGCGGTGGGTTCAAAGGTGATAAGTTCAAGTACTTTGATGGCCCCACCCCCGAGGAATATGTTCTTGACGAGGGCGATCTTATCATCACGATGACCGATCTCAGTAAACAGGGCGATACGCTCGGTTATCCAGCGCTAGTGCCGACGCCAAAGCAAGCACGGTTTCTACATAACCAACGACTTGGCAAGGTCACGATTCGCGCAAATGCCGACGTTGACAAGAGATTTCTCTCATACCTCCTTAGAACGCCGAAGTATCGGCACGAGATTTTGGCCAGCGCGACGGGTTCGACCGTAAAACATACTTCCCCGAGTCGCATCCTTGCCTACAAAACTTCAATACCACCGCGCCCCCAACAGCGCGCCATTTCCCATATCCTTGGCACGCTAGACGATAAGATCGAGCTGAATGGGCGGATGAACGAGACGCTGGAGGCGATGGCGCGGGCGCTGTTCAAATCGTGGTTCGTGGACTTCGATCCTGCCCGCGCCAAAAGTGAAAGCCGCGATCCCAGTCTTCCAAAGGAAATCACTGATCTGTTCCCGAATTCCTTTGAAGAGTCTGAATTGGGAGAGATTCCAAAAGGTTGGAAGATTGGACCATTGGAGGAAACCCTGCTGCTTCAACGTGGCTTCGACCTCCCATCGCGCACGCGAACGCCGGGGAAATATCCGGTATTGGCGGCTAGTGGGCCAAGCGGCACGCACTGCGATTTCATGGTCCGTGGGCCCGGCGTCACAACGGGGCGAAGCGGAGTGCTCGGAAACGTTTTCTATGTGCATGATGATTTTTGGCCGTTAAATACCTCGCTATGGGTCAAGGAATTTCGGCGCTCAACGCCTGCTTACGCTTACTATTTGCTACAAAGAATTGATTTTGGGGTGTTCAACGCTGGGTCCGCGGTCCCGACCCTCAACCGAAATCATGTTCACAATCTACCAGTTATTTTTCCGCCCATGGAATTAATTGCTGCCTTCGATCGAATTGCAGTTGCGAATCTCAAGTGCCAGAAACACAATGACGACCAAACGCTAACCCTTGCCGCGCTCCGCGACGTGCTTCTGCCGAAGCTCATCTCCGGCGAAATCCGCGTGAAGGACGCTGAACGCCTCGTCGGCAAGGTTGCATAGTCGTGGACCCGCGCGTCACCGAGCTGCATTGCATCATGCCGGTGGCAAATATCGGCTCGGTGATGGCGCACGGCATCCTGTCATACGAGCGCGCGGCGAAGCTGGTGCATCATTCCGTGGCGCTGCAACCGGTGCAGGATAAGCGCGACAAGAAGCAAGTGCCGGGCGGCTTGAAGCTCCATCACTACGCAAATCTCTATTTCCATGCGCGCAATCCGATGATGTCTGCCAGACGGGAAGAGGCTCCGAACCTTTGCGTCCTTCGGGTTTCGACGCAGGTGCTCAATCTGGCCGGCGCCGTGATCTCGGACCAGAATGCGGCCAGCAACTATGCTCGCTTCCTGCACCCCTCTCAGTGGGCGCTGCTAAATTTCGACGACATTTTCGCTCTGGACTGGCGCCATCCGGATGACCAGATCGCCCAATGGCGCCACAGCTCCCGCAAATGCGCCGAAGTACTGGTGCCCCAGAGGGTGGAACCGGCTTATCTGACAGGGGCTTACGTCGTCGATGCGGCGGTGCAGACCCGGTTGGCAGGGCTCGGTTTCGCTTTGCCGGTCACGATCAACCCCGTGCTATTCTTTCGCTAGAGGAATCACCCATGTTCAAGGCGCTGATAGGAGATTTGTTCGAAAGCCGGGCCCAGACCCTGGTGAACACCGTCAATTGTGTCGGCGTCATGGGCAAGGGCATTGCCGAGCAGTTCAAGCGGCGCTTCCCCGGAATGTTCGAGGATTATCTTCGGCGTTGCGAAAAAAAATCCGTGCGCCTCGGCGAGCCTTATCTCTATCGGGACTCGTCCGGCGTTTCGATCGTCAATTTTCCGACCAAAAACCACTGGCGTTCGCCGTCCCGGCTATCGGATATCGAACGCGGGCTCGATTACCTGGCGGCCCACATTGCCGATTGGGGCATTTCCGGCATCGCCATGCCGCCGTTAGGCTGCGGCAATGGCGGGCTGGATTGGTCCGAAGTGGGGCCGCTGATCTACAGCAAGCTGCACCGCCTGCCGATCGGCGTGGAGGTCTATGCGCCCTACGGCACGCCCAAGAACGAGTTGACGCTCGAATTCCTGGGCGCGCCATCGCAGATGAGCCTGGAAGGCAAGGGGCGCAAGGCGGACCCGCTTAAACCGGAATGGGTCGTCTTGATGGAAGTGTTGCGCGCATTGGAAGCGCAACCTTACGCCAATCCCGTCGGCCGCACGATCTTTCAGAAGATTTGCTACGTGGTCACCGAGATGGGGGTGCCGACGGGCTTCCAGTTCGACAGGGGCAGCTATGGGCCGTTTGCCGGCGATGTGAAGCTGGCGCTGCACGATTTCGCCAATCGCAATTGGTTGAGCGAGCAGCAATTGGGGCGGATGAACGCCTTCCGCATAGCGCCCCAATATGAAAAGGACCGTAACCGCTACAAGGAACTGATCGAACGTTACGGCAGCAAGATCGGCAAGGCGGTCGATCTGTTCAGCCGGATCAAGAGCACCGATCAGGCCGAAGAAGTCACGACCGTTCTCTTCGCCAGCCGGAAGCTCAAACAGGCCAGACCGTCGGGCGAGGTGACCGAGCAGGAACTCTTCGACTACATCCTCGACTGGAAGAAATCCTGGCGCGACGAGGCAAAGCGACAGGCGCTCGCGAGCACGATTCGCAACCTCGTACTCTTGGGGTGGCTCAGGCTGGGTATCAGCGAGTCGTTGACCGAGGCCGCCTGACTTGGCGGGCTTCACCGAATCGGTCGTCGAGGAGGCCGCGCTCGGCTGGCTGGAAACGCTGGGCTACGAAATCCAGCACGGTCCCGACATCGCCGCAGGCGAGCCCGGCGCGGAACGCAGCGATCCCAACTATCGCGACGTCATCCTCGAACGGCGCCTCATCCATGCGATCGAACGGCTCAATTCGAATCTTCCCCCGGACGCGCAAGAAGACGCATTTCGGAAATTCACGCGTGCGGATGCGCCGTCCCTGATCGAGCGCAACCGCCTCGTTCATCGCATGCTGGTGGACGGCGTCACGGTCGAATATCGCCGCGAGGATGGTTCGATTGCCGGCGCGCAAGCGCGCATCATCGATTTCGACAAGCCCGACAACAATGATTGGCTGGCGGTCAATCAATTCACCGTCGCCGAAGGCCAGCATACGCGGCGGCCCGACGTGGTGCTGTTCGTCAATGGCTTGCCGCTTGCGGTGATCGAGCTGAAGAACCCCGCAGACGAAAACGCCACCATCTGGTCAGCCTTTCAGCAGCTCCAGACCTATCAGGCGCAAATCTCCAATTTGTTCGCAACGAATGCAGCGCTCATCGCTTCCGACGGCGTACAGGCGCGCATCGGTGCCATCGGCGCAGGCCGCGAATGGTTCAAACCGTGGCGCACGATCGACGGGCGCGGCGAACCGGCCGGAATGGCCGAATTGCAGGTGCTGCTGGCGGGCGCCTTTGCCAAGGAGCGATTGCTCCAATTGGTCCGGCACTTCACGGTGTTCGAGGACGAGGGCGGCGGCAAGATCACCAAGAAGCTGGCGGGTTATCACCAGTTCCATGCCGTGAATGTTGCCATCGATGAGACGCTGCGCGCTGCAGGCACCAAAGGCGGGGCAGGCGAAGATGGCGGATTCTTCGCGCGGCCGCAGAGGGGCGGGGAGCAGGGCGACCGGCGCATCGGCGTGGTCTGGCACACCCAAGGCTCCGGCAAGAGCCTGACCATGGCGTTCTATGCGGGGCGGGCGATCCTGCATCCGGCGATGGAAAACCCCACCATCGTCGTCATTACCGACCGCAACGACCTCGACGACCAGCTCTTCGGCACATTCGCGCGCTGCCAGGAGCTGTTGCGTCAACCTCCCGTGCAAGCGAAAGATCGCGGCGACCTACGGGCCAAGCTTTCGGTTGCGGCCGGCGGCGTCGTTTTCACCACGATCCAAAAATTCTTTCCGGACGAGAAGGGCGACAAGCACCCCATCCTTTCGGAGCGGCGCAACATCCTGGTGATGGCCGACGAAGCGCATCGCAGCCAATATGATTTCATCGACGGTTTCGCGCGGCACATGCGCGATGCGTTGCCGAATGCCTCCTTCATCGGCTTTACCGGAACGCCTATCGAAAAGACGGATGCGAATACGCGCCAAGTCTTTGGCGATTATATCAGCGTCTATGACATCCAACGCGCGGTCGAAGACGGCGCCACGGTGCCGATCTATTACGAGAGCCGCCTTGCCAAGCTGGAGCTGAAGGCGGACCAGCGTCCCCATATTGATCCCAAATTCGACGAGGTCACCGAAGGCGAAGAGGTCGAGCGTAAGGAAAAGCTCAAGAGCAAATGGGCGCAGCTCGAAGCCGTGGTCGGCTCGGAAAACCGCATCAAGCTGATCGCGCGCGACATCGTTGCCCATTACGAAGCCCGCCTTGCGGCGATGGACGGCAAGGCGATGGTCGTCTGCATGAGCCGACGCATTGCGGTGGCACTCTATCGCGAGATTGCGACGCTCAGGCCGGAATGGCATGGCGACGGCGACGAAAAAGGCTCGATGAAAGTCGTCATGACCGGTTCGGCGTCTGATCCGTTCGAATGGCAGGATCATATCCGCGACAAGGGCCGCCGCGAGGAATTGGCCAAACGCTTCCGCAAGCCTACCGACCCGTTCCGCCTCGTGATCGTGCGCGATATGTGGCTGACCGGGTTCGACGCCCCCAGCCTTTCGACGATGTATGTCGACAAGCCGATGCGCGGACACGGGTTGATGCAGGCGATCGCGCGCGTCAATCGGGTGTTCAAGGACAAGCCGGGCGGCTTGGTGGTCGATTATCTGGGGCTCGCCCAGGAATTGAAGGAAGCGCTCGCGACCTATACGGAAGCCGGAGGCAAGGGCAACACGGCGATCGATCAGGCCGAAGCCGTGGCGCTGATGCGGAGCAAATACGAAGTATGCCTCGGATTGTTTCACGGCTTCGATTGGGGGCATTGGACAACGGGCTCGCCCGCGCAGCGCGTCACACTTCTGCCGGCGGCGCAGGAGCACATCCTTGCGCAGAAAGATGGCAAGGACCGGCTGCTCAATGCCGTAACCGAATTGTCCAAAGCGTTCGCGCTGGCCGTTCCGGACGACGAAGCACTGCGCATTCGTGACGATGTGGGCTTCTTTCAGGCCGTGCGGGCGGTCCTTGCCAAAAGCGCCCAGGGCGAGCGCAGGACCGATGAAGACCTCGATCACGCCATTCGACAGATCATTTCGCAGGCGATGGTCTCCGACGAGGTCATCGACGTGTTCGCGGCGGCGGGCCTGAAGAAGCCCGATATCTCGATCCTTTCGGACGACTTCCTGGCCGAAGTCCGCGACATGCCCCAACGAAACCTGGCCGTCGAACTGCTCCAGAAATTGCTGAAGGGCGAAATCCGCCAACGCCTGCGCAAGAATGTCGTGCTGGCGAAGTCATTTTCGGAAATGCTCGAACAATCTCTCCGCCGTTACCAAAACCGGGCCATTGAGACGGCCAAGGTCATCGAAGAACTGATCCAGCTCGCCAAGGACATGCGCGCAGCCGAACGGCGCGGCGAAGAATTGGGAATGACGGACGATGAAGTCGCCTTCTATGACGCTCTCGAAACCAACGATAGCGCCGTCAAGATCATGGGCGACGAGGCCTTGCGCAAGATCGCGCGCGAACTGGTTGCGACCGTGCGCTCGAACGTCACCATTGATTGGACCGTCCGCGAAAATGCCCGTGCCCACCTGCGCGTGCTCGTCAAGCGCATCCTGCGGAAATACGGCTATCCACCCGACCTCCAGGAAAAAGCGACGAATATCGTATTGGAGCAGGCGGAGGTTCTATCGGCCGATTGGGCGACGTGACGTGCAGCGGTGGCAATGATCGTCAACCGGAACGGAGAGTAGCAAATGTTCAAGCAGATCTGCTTCTTCAGGAAGCGCCCGGATATGACCATGGAACAGTTCATGGACTATTACGAGAACCGGCATTCGCAACTGTCCAGGCGGATGGGGCGCTCACCGTCCATACCCAACGCGGTGCGCTATGTGCGCCGCTACATCACGCCGGAAAAGAACCCGGTCACCGGCGAGGTGATCGACCCGGGCTATGATTGCATCATGGAGATCTGGTGGAACAGCCGGGAGGATTTCGAAAACTCGCGAAAGATCATCAGCGATCCGGAACGCCTGCCAGCCATAATGGAAGACGAGAAGAAACTCTTCGCCACACACAGCAATCCGGTTTGCTCCG
>JBAVOL010000024.1:0-8123 GCA_049692035.1 Rhizomicrobium sp. | reverse complement strand
GCGTTGTCCACATGCCCACAGCCGTAACAGCAGAAATTGCAGCTTGATGATGGTAAAAGAAAGGAACGGCCGCGTTTCCAACTAACAGCCCGGCTATTGTGGTCCTGCCAACAGGGTCCACTTTAGTCTTCAGGGGGCTTCCTCTATCTACAACGGAATTAGCGTTTGCGGAATGGTGTTGTACGCAATCGTTTGTCAGTTGCCTGAAAGATCGCATTTCCCACATCTGCTCCGACCGGTCTGATCGGCACATCTCGCATGATTGGCCGGACAGATTTTTGTACCAAGTTGATGGAAACTACTGCATGGGCCAGGCTTGCTCCAGAGGGGCTGTAAACGGGGGGCGCGACCTCATGATCGGTCGATGCGATGTGGCACGCTTCTGTAGCGCCGTCGGACTCTGCTCCCAATCGAACCGCATCCGCGTCTCATGTCGCGTGTGCCGACGGTCCCCGTGAAATTCGATGCGTTCCATTTCGAGTGGGCTTGAGCATTCGGGGCGCAGCAGGCGAAAGAAAACCAGGGTTCAAACGTAGAAAAGCAGCTGCGCCGTCGAGCTCGAAAACATGGAGTCCGCGCACTTCGTCCATGCACCGATCATCACCCTGCTGTCCCCGGACGCGGTTGCCAAAATTGGATGGCAAATTTGTTCGTGGCGCTGGTGTGAAGAATTTGTCCTGTAACTCGTCCCTACGAAGCTCGTGATACAACGCACCACGAATTCCTCTGACCAGACACTTTAAAATGAGGATTCATGAGCGCGTTGCGTCGTGGATTGGATGTCTGACCTCGGCCGATTGTGTCATTCCAGCGTATCCATGAAATCCACTGTCGGCATCTCGCTGTGACACCCTCGCATCTTCTCGACTGCGGAAATAAAGTAATCTCGCACAACGTGTTGGTCGATCGCGGCTTGGTCGCGGAAGAGC
The DNA here is from genome assembly GCA_049692035.1 of Rhizomicrobium sp. Classification (GTDB taxonomy): domain Bacteria; phylum Pseudomonadota; class Alphaproteobacteria; order Micropepsales; family Micropepsaceae; genus Rhizomicrobium. The sequence continues at coordinate 7,194 of JBAVOL010000024.1, read as the reverse complement.
TCAAGGTTCCTGTAGGTTAGCGGATCGGAGCGGTCCTTCGTCATGCAGTAAAGCAGGCAGTCCGGTTCGTTGGCCTTCACCTGCGCCCCAAGTTTGCGCGCAACACCCTCGAATTCCTCCACCTTGTCGGCGCGAACCTTGATCGTCGCCACTACCGCTATCATCCAGGCCTCCTCACTTACTATCTGTTTTGATGCAGCTTCTGTTACCTTGCGGTCAATCCCGTGTTGCCGGCGCTCAGCCGCAGGCGCAGCGCATTCTGGAAATAGGCTACGTTTGTCATCTGGCCGATGGCCACGGTTAGCTCGAACAGCTGATTCTCGTCGAGCTGTTCCGCTAGCACTGCCCATGTCGCATCGTAGATCATCGCATCGGCATGGAGTTCTTCCGCCGCGCGCAGGACGGCGCTTTCGAACGCGTTCCAGCCCGGCGCGGAAGAACCTTCGGTCACGCGCTCGATTTCTTCGCTGGTCAGGCCCGCCTTCTTCCCGTGGCTGACGTGCTCGCCCCAGGCATAAGGTGCGCCGCAGAGCCATAGGACACGCAGGATGGCAAGCTGGCGTATCCGTGGTGGGAGCTTGCATCCCTTGCCCATGAAGACGATCGACAATGCGCTGATTGCTTCCCACAATTCGGGGTAGTGCAGCATTGTCACCACGATCTCGGGGACTTGCTCGATCGGCAGCTTCGGCACATCACCCAGCACGCCCTGGCGAAGCCTGTGCGCACTTTCTACGATGAATTCGGCGTTGCTCTGACGATCAAGCGGCGGGATGCGCGGCGGCCTGCCGAGAATCAGCGCTTCGCGCGCGCGGATACGCTCGAGCTTGTTGCGTGGTTCGGCGGCAGGCGAATTTTCAGAAGGGATACCGTTCATTGCCTAAACCTGGATGGGGCGATTTGCTTATGATTAGAGGATTTGGAGGCTGGTGTACAACCACTATCGGAGCCATCAACAGAACAATCGTTCAGTAACGCAATGGACAGGCTGCCACCGACCAAAGTGGCGCGAGGCTGCTCATCTCTGTGTGGAATCTGCATGGCACACGGTTTCCGTGAGGATTCCGTGAGAGGCGAAGCGCCGAATTCGATTGCGCCGCCTTCATCCAGGCATAAACTGTTTTCCACAAAGGCAGGACCGGAGATGGTCAGCCGGAAGAGCGCAGGAAAAGTCAGGCAGTGGCGGGAACCTACGAGGGAAAGGTCGCGCTGGTCACCGGCAGGTCGTATGGCATCGGGCAGGCCATTTCGGAGGCGCTGGCGGCCTCCGAGGCGCTTGTCGCCCTGACCAACCATCCAAACGACGCAGTGGCCGCGCGCGAGGTCGTCGCCGGAATCGAAGCGAAGGGCGGCAAGGCTTTCGCAATAGACGCGTTCCTTGGTCCGGCAGGCACGGCGGAGGCGCTGGCCGAGTGTTTCATCGCGCAGATACGCGAAAGCACCGGAGAGGCCGTGCTCGACATCCTCGTCAACAATGTCGGTGGCGGCGGCTTCGGTCGCGTTCCGGACACGACCCATGAATTCTTCGACGAAGTTGTTGGCAAGAACGTCCGCGTGCCCTATTTCCTCGTCAAGGCACTGCTGCCCTATATGCGTAGCGGCGGCAGCGTCATCAATATCTCGTCGTCGGCGGCGCGCCTCGTCAACCCGGACCTGCAGGTCTACAGCCTCGCCAAGGCCGCGCAGAACAAGTTCACCCAGGTGCTCGCCAGGGAAATCGGCCCGCTCGGCATCCGGGTGAATGGCGTGATGCCGGGATTCATCGATACCGCGGTGAACCAGCCATACCTCTCGGATCCGGATAATCTGAAGCAGGTGCTCGAAAACACCGCGCTGGGGCGGCTGGGCCAAACCGACGACATCGCCGACGTCGTGCATGCGCTCGCCTCTCCCGCCTTCCGCTTCGTCACCGGCCAGGTGATCGAGGTCGGCGGCGGGTTCATGATGTAGGCATTCCCGACCGGATCAGGGCTCCGGAAGGCGCGCTCAACCAAGTTCCTCGAGGACAATCGCGTTCTTGGCCTTGTCCATCGCCGGTTCGACCACCGACGTGTAATATTCGGGATCGGAAAACCGCTCGTCCTGGGTAAGCTCGGCGATCATGTGGTTGGTCTCGACATAGGGACGAATCTTCGCTTCGTACAGCGCAAAGGCGGCGGCATGATCGTCCGGCGTTTGCGCCAGTTCATGGGCCAGCACATAGGCGCCGACCAGGGCCAGGCTGGTGCCCTGTCCAGTGAAGGGCGACGGGCAATAGCCGGCATCGCCGACAAGCGCGACACGGCCCTTGGTCCAGCGGTCCATCTTCACCTGGGCGATCAGGCCAAGGTAGAAATCCGGTGCTGTTTCCATGGCATCGAGCAATCGGGGAACTTCCCAGCCCATATGGCCGCATCGCTGCCTGACCAGTGCCATCTGACGGGCGCGGTCCGAGACCGCGTCCTCTAGCCCGGCGGCAAATCCGAAGCAGACGCGCAATTCGCTGTTGTTGCGCGCAGTGTAGATCATGCAGCTGTCCTTGCCGGTGCGGTAGGTCAGCTGCCAGTCCTCGATCCCGATCGTATTGGGGGTGCTGAACGGGGCAAGTGCGACACCAAGCGGCTTGAGGAAACGGCTGTCGCCACCGAACACGAGTTTGCGGATGTTCGAGCGCAGTCCGTCAGCGCCGACGACAAGGTCGAACTTGCGCGCCGGACCTTTCTCGAAGGTCACGGTCACGCCATTCTCGCCTTCGTCAATGCTGGTGACGCTGTCGCCGTAAATGATCTCGGTTCCCTCGGGCAGCTTGCCGACAAGAAGGCGAGAGATGTCATCGCGCAGTATCTCGATATCGTCGTTGTCGAACCTGCCGCCGGAAATCGTCATTTCCTCGGATCGCCAGACTTCCTTGCCCGCTTCGTCGAGCATGGAAACGCCCTTCATCCGTGTGCGATTGTCGTAAACGGCATCGACAAGGTCCATGGCGCGCAGGATGTCGAGCGCGACGCCACGAACATCGATCGCATGTCCGCCCTTGAGCGGCGCGGGCGCCTGCTCAACCAGCGTGGGGACAAATCCGAAGCGGGAAAGCCACCAGGCAAGCGCGGGACCGGAAATGCTGGCTCCGGAAATGAGTACGGTCTTCACCATGTTTCCTTCTCGAAAAGTTCGCGGCCTGGGCTGGCTTGCGCCAGGACCCGGCCGCATCGATTGGGGCAATCAAAACCGCCTGCGCTCTGCCGGCAAGCTCTATAGCTTCACCACCTGTCGACCGGCACTGCACTCTGCAACCGGCGCATCGGCATTCGCCTTTGGCGTAACCGCTATTGGTCTTTCAACTTTTTCTGAACAGCGGCATGACCTCCTTGGCGAACAGCCGCAGTTCCTTGGTATGCTGATCCGCGTCAGGGACGCCCGTGGGAGTCATCAGGACATATTCGGGGTTGATGAGTTCCTTCACCCGCTGCAGTTCCCGAATGCAATCCTCGGGCGTGCCAACGATAGCCCTATTGGGCACGAATTCTTCGAGGCTGACCGACTTTCCTCCAAAAATGACGTCATTCGACACTTCGTCCCTGGCGGCTTTCGACCCAACGTCCCGGTAGTCCTGCCAAACCTTGATCATGTTGGGCAGCCAGTTTGGGTCCAGTGCCTCCCTGGTGGGCGCGATATGCAGGTCCCGCATGAGGCAGATGGTGGAAGGACGGCCGTGCTCCGCGGCGATCGCCTTGTAGCGCCCGACCTTCTCCTGCAACTCGACGAGATGCTCTGCAAAGCTGACCAGCCAGCCATCGCCTAATCTTCCCGCCCGCTGCATGCCCGGTTCGCTCACCGCACCGATCCACAGCGGCATCTTCGCGCCGGCCAATGGCGGCGGCACCACGATGCAAGCGGGAATGTTGAAATGTTTTCCGCTATAGGAGAACTTTTCTCCGGTCAGCGCGAGCCGGAGGATTTCGAGACATTCCTCGAAGCGCTTCGCCCGGGTCTTGAAGTTCCACCCGACATTCTCGAATTCATCAGGCTTGTAGCCGATTCCCGCTCCCAGGATGAAGCGGTTATTGGACAACTCATTAAGAGTGTTGATTTCCTCGGCAATTTCCAGGGGATGATGCGCCGGCAACAACATAATGTTGGTGCACATCTTCATGCGACTGGTCCGCGCCAACATGGCGGAAAGCATGATAAGCGGTGCAGAAGGTTCGGACGCCGTGTCTCCGCCGAAAGCGGTTACCGCTGAAAATCGATGCTGGCCTACATATGCAATGTCATAGCCGAGATATTCCATCTCATTGAGATAATCATAAACTTTCCGGTATGGATCGTGAGAAGTGCGATCAATCAGCTTGCGGGAAACAAGGATTCCGAACTTCATGTGTCACCCGTCCATTATCTGATAATTATACAAGGAGCACAGTCAGGGCCGCGACGTGATGGCGGCAATGGTCCAAAATATGAATATTGATCGGTTCGCTGACCTTCGCCATCGCCACACCATGCGGATGAGGCTCCGATCAGCCGGTCGCGGACTTATACGTCTTCGAAGCGGATGACATCGTCTTGATAGTCGATTTGGCCGAGGACGACCCAACTGTTGATGACCTCGGGCGCCGCTCTTTCCCTGAGCACGATCTTGTGATGCCAAGGCGAAGTCGGAAGGTCATCCATCAAGGGCCCAATTTGTAAGCCCTTCGCCTCGAGCTTCTCTTTGTGCTTCTCCAGGTTCTCGACACCGAAGACGATGCCGAGCAGTCCTTCGCCATGCGATTCCAGCCGGTCGTAAAGCGCCTGGTTGAACTCCGTGCGTTCCGTAAGCGGGGCGACGACTTCCAGGCCGGCTTCCCAATTCAGATACATCACGAAGCCCATGTCCCCACGCTCAAAGCGTACGAGCTTCGCCTCTGTGACCATCTCCAGCCTTGCCACATTTGCCTCGATGTTCTCGATGCGGGAAATCCACGTGACATGGTCGATGTGATTGACGAATTTCTTCATGGCATAACCCTCTCTCGCCTGCGTTCAAGCTGCAGCGGCTGTGCTTTGCTTGACAATGTTGAACTTGGCCGAACGGATCGACGGGTATGGAACGTATGAATCAAGCTGCTCGTCATCTTGTTAGCGAATGGGGAATGTGTCAAGCAAGTGTTGGATGTCAGTCAGGCTTGACGTCCGGCACGGGCAACTAAGGATATCGTCGGGTTTTTGAGTGGATCAGCGAGGAGAGGAAGAGCATGCTGCTGCAATCTGGGCGCTACAAGGCCGCCGGGCCTGCGAGCTTGGCCGAAGGTTGGACCTTGGAGCGGCTGACCCCGCCCAGCCGTCTGTTCGGCGCCAACGGTCTGCGCACTGGCGCAGACGGACGCATCTACGTGGCGCAGGTGGCGGGCAGCCAAGTCAGCGCGATTGATGTCGACACCGGCGAGATCGAAACCATCAGCCCACTTGGCGGTGCCATCGTTGGACCCGACGACCTCGCCTTCGACGAGGACGGCAACCTATATGTCACCGAAATCACCGAAGGCCGGGTGAGCGTGCGTTCGCCCAATGGTGTCACGAGGGTGCTGCGGGGGGACATGCCTGTCTCCAATCCCATCAGCTATCACCAGGGGCACCTGATTGCCGGGGAATGCCGGGCCGGCGGGCGGATCATGGAGCTTGACCTGAATGGCGGTGCGCCCCGGCTGATTCTGGGTGACGTTCCGGCGCCCAATGCATTCGAGGTGGGACCGGATGGCAAGCTCTATTTCCCGGTGATGGGCACGAATGAGATTTGGCGGGTCAGCCTGGATGGCGGTGAGCCGGAAGTGGTAGCGAAGGATCTTGGCTTGCCGGACTCAGTCAAGTTCGATCCCCACGGCTATATCGTCTCGACGCAGGTGGCGAGCGGCTAGGTGCTGCGGATCGATCCGCGCACCGGCGAGAAGACCGTGCTTGCCGACATCGCGCCGGGGCTCGACAATTGTACTTTCGTCGGCGACCGGCTGTTCGTCTCCAGCATCTCGGGTCAGGTGAACGAGATTCTCGGGCCCGGCAATATCCAGTCGCTGGTGCCGGACGGGCTGCAATGGCCACTCGGTCTGGCCATAGGCGACGACGGCGTGCTTTTCGTCAGCGACGGGGGCTTTACCTACACGCTTCGGCCGGGAGGCAAGCTCCAACTTATGGGTATGCTCTTCAGCCCCGGCTTCCCAGGCTACACTCGCGGCGCGGCAGCGGCCGGGCCAGGGGAATGGGTTGTGACCACGGCAAATGGCGAAGTCGCCCGCTATTTTCCCGCGAGGCCGGAGAGTTACGTTCTTGCCGGCGGTTTCGACCGGCTGATGGATGTGGCGATCGCGCCAGACGGAACGATAGTTTTCGCCGAATATGGCACGGGACGCGTGCTGTCGGTCGAAGCCGGTGAAGTGACCGAGCTTGCCAGGGGCCTCAAGGAGCCCAAGGGCGTGGCGATCGATACGGACGGCACGTGTTATGTTACCGAATCCGCGGGCGGTCGCGTCGTCAAGTTGTCGCGCGGCAAGGCTGAAACCGTGCTCGACGGTTTGCAGAGGCCGGAGGGCATCGCGCTGGTGGGCGGGCGGCTTTACATCCTCGATGTAAAGGCACAGGAACTGATCGAATACGACCCGGCAAGCGGAGCCAGGCGGACCCTCGCTTCCAATCTGCCGGTTGGCGCGCCTCCGGGGGTGGTTCCCAAGCTTCTGGGCGCGGTCGGCGCGATGTGCGGGCCAATGGGCAATTTCACCGGCATCGCCGCTGGCGCGGACGGAACGATCTATGTCTCGGGTGACGCCGAAGGCAGCGTGCTGGCGATCCACTCGGTGTGACGTGCAGTGGTGGCATTAATCATCGGTCGGAACGGAGAGTAGCAAATGTTCAAGCAGATATGCTTCTTCAGGAAGCGCCCGGATATGACCATGGAACAGTTCATGGACTATTACGAGAACCAGCATTCGCAACTGTCCAGTCGGATGGGGCGCTCACCGTCCATACCCAACGCGGTGCGCTACGTGCGGCGCTACATCACGCCGGAAAAGAATCCGGTCACCGGCGAGGCGATTGACCCGGGCTATGATTGCATCATGGAAATCTGGTGGAACAGCCGGGAGGATTTCGAAAACTCGCGAAAGATCATCAGCGATCCGGAACGCCTGCCAGCCATAATGGAAGACGAGAAGAAACTCTTCGCCACACACAGCAATCCGGTTTGCTCCG
>JBAVOL010000023.1:0-8601 GCA_049692035.1 Rhizomicrobium sp. | reverse complement strand
AGCGTTGTCCACATGCCCACAGCCGTAACAGCAGAAATTGCAGCTTGATGATGGTAAAAGAAAGGAACGGCCGCGTTTCCAACTAACAGCCCGGCTATTGTGGTCCTGCCAACAGGGTCCACTTTATATCGAGGCAGCAGGAATGAAAAAAGTCATTCTTGTCGGCCACTCTCAAGCCGGCACAGTAATGCCGCGGATGGCGGAATTGCGGCCTGATCTGTTCAAGCGTCTGGTTTATGTCAGCTGCCCGTCGCCATTGGCGGGGGGCACAATTTCCGAAATGATCGGAAATTGTCTGCATGGCCAGAGTGATACCGAAGTGGGATGGCCGACCGATCCGGCGACTTCGTCTCCGGAAGAACGTTACCGAATTATGTTCTGTAACGACATGGCTCCAGAGCAAGCCAATCTGTTTATCCAGTCATTAGGTTGTGACGCCTGGCCGGCAAGCTCGTATTGCGAACGCAATTGGCGCTACGATCACCTCGCGACGGTTCCGACAAGCTACGTTATCTTTCTCAAGGACATGAGCTTGCCCGCAGTTTGGCAGGAACGTTTCGCCGGGCGGTTCCACGCGGATCGGGTCATCCGTATTGACGCTGGGCATCAAGGCATGATCACTCGGCCGCATGCTCTTGCCGAAGTGCTGTTAGCCGAATCTTTGGTCCGGTAGGAATGTTTGCCGCCTTGCCCCGATGAAAGGCGCTGTTCGTACGGTATTCCTGTTATCAATCGAATCCCCGTCATCAGACTCACGGCTTCTGGTAGGTAACATCGTCATGAATGTAAGCAGCAATACTAGCCGTGTTGGGACGACCGCTGTGATCACCGGGGGCGGGCGCGGATTCGGCAAGGCGTTCGGAGCGGCGCTTGCCAGGGAGGGGACGACGGTGACGTTGATCGATCTTGACGGTGCGGCAGCCGAGACGGCGGCAACAGAGATCGGCAGTTTGGCCTGGGGGTGCGCTGGCGATGTGACCGACGAGGCGCGAATGAGCGCGATCTTTTCGGAAGTAGCCGCTGCCAATGGCGGGATCGACATCCTGATCAACAATGCCGGGCTGCACAGCCAAGAATACAGCCGCCCGGTTGCCGAAATGGGCGTCGCCAAGACACGGCGGCTGTTCGAAGTGAACGTCATCGGTACGGTCGTCTGCACGCTGGCGGCCCAGCCGCATATGGCGGGTCGTAAGGGGGCAAGCATTGTCAACATCTCGTCTTCCGCTGCCTTTGGCGGGGGCGGTTACGGCACGTCGAAGCTCGCGGTGATTGGTCTGACGATGACCTTTGCACGCGAGCTCGCAGCAGACGGCATACGGGTTAACGCCATAGCGCCGGGCGTGATTCTCACCAACACGATCCGTGATGAAATGGCGCCTGAAACGCTGTCGCGGATCAAGTCGATGCAATACTTATCGACTGAGGGCGAAGAGCAGGACATCGTGGATGCCATGCTCTTCCTCACTTCACCAAAGGCGAAGTTCATCACCGGCGAGACGGTCCGGGTTACTGGAGGCTATGCGGCGGGGATATAACCCCGTGGCCGGGCAGCTCACAACCGCTTCCGACTGAAACATGTGATTGGGTTGGCAGATCCAGTTCTATGCGAACCAGGGCAGACCACGAATTTCGTCGACGGGTTTCGTCACACCGTAGGCTTACTTGGCGTTGACGGGGCAAGCCCGTTCAGCGCCGGGCGTGAAGAGACAGCCGGATTGAAGCCGTGCTGGGCCGGACCGGCGCCGCGCTTGACGGCAGTGACAAGGGACTGCATCGAATGGATCGATGCAAGCGGCGCCGTATCGCTGATCGCCGACAATCCGGCTATGGAACACGTGGACCCGTCAGCCGATCAAAAGTCCCATGATATGCTTCCGCTTCATGAGCATTGCATATTCAAGCTCGGCATGCATCTGGGAGAGCTGTTCTGGCTAGGAGACCTCGCAAGATACTTGCGAGAGGTCGAACGAAATTATTTCCTCTTCACCGGGCCGCCGCTTCGCTTGCCGGGAGCAGCAGGTTCACCGGAATCTGCTGTCGTCATCGCGTGACTGGCAACTCGGACCGAGCTTCATTCGATAAGCGTTCGCTGGACGATCGTTGGCGGCAGAATGGTCGCTGACGACGGGATCCATTTGCCAGGAATACCAGAAGGGAGAGCGGTCAATCAGACTGCGGTCTGTCAAAATTCGTCAAGTCTGCCGTGTTTCTTGTCTGGCAACTATGTGCCACAGGGATCAGCGGATTTTCACTTCGTGTCGACGTGATCTCCGTTCCATGGGCAGGCAGGATGGGCTCACTGACTGGTAAGGTCGTCATAGTGACGGGCGCTAGCCGCGGCGTCGGTAAGGGCATTGCACTGGCGCTCGCGAACGAAGGCGCAACGGTGTATGTCACCGGGCGGACGGTAACGCCCGGCACCTTCCCTCTACCCGGCACCGTCGGCGAGACCGCCGCAGAGGTTGACCGCCGTGGCGGCAAGGGCATCGCAGTGCAGGTCGATCACGCCAATGACGGTCAGGTCGCCGCGCTGTTTGAGCAGGTGAGGACAGAGCAGGGTCGCCTCGACATCCTTGTGAACAACGCCATAGCCATACCCGCCGAACTGACACAGCCTGGATCGTTCTGGGAAAAGCCAATCTCCAATTGGGAGATGATCGACGTCGGCCTGCGCTCCAACTTCGTGGCGGCGTGGCATGCGGCACAGATCATGGTGCCCCAGAAGTCTGGGCTGATCGTCGCTATATCCGGCTACGTCGGGGTAACCTACACCTACAGCGTCATCTTTGGCACCTGCAAGACGGCCGCCGACCGGATGGCGCGGGATATGGCCATCGAGCTCAAGCCGCACAACGTGGCCTCGCTGTCGCTATGGCAGGGCTTTACCTATACCGAGCGGGCGCGAGAGAACCTGAAGACAGTTCCGGGCATGGCGTCACAGCTCAACAGTGCTATCGGCACATCGGTCGAGTTTCCGGGGAGGGTCATCGCGGCGCTCGCCAGGGACCCAGACGTCATGAAGCGGTCGGGCGGCACTTTCATCAATGCGGAGCTGGCGCAGGAGTACGGCGTCACTGACATCGACGGGGCAATCCCGCCATCCCTTCGGGCGCAGCGCGGCTCCCCTATCTGGTCGCCGGTCTAGTGGGACGACGCGAGGACGATTGTTTTTTCCAACGAGAAGTTGCGTGAGGAAAGCCTTATGACTGAGCTCAGATTCGATGATCGTGTGGCCGTGATAACAGGCGCCGGCAGAGGCCTGGGGCGTACCTATGCCTTGCTTCTCGCGTCCAAGGGGGCAAAGGTCGTCGTCAACGATAACGGCGGCAGCATGAAGGGCGAAGGCGCCGATGCGGGCCCCGCGGAAGAGGTGGTCCGGGAGATCAGGGCTGCGGGAGGCGAGGCGGTTGCCTGCACCGAATCCGTAGCTACACCTGAGGGCGGCAAGGCGATCATCCAGGCGGCGCGCGACAACTACGGCCGCATCGACATTCTCATCCACAACGCAGGCAATGTCCGCTACGGGTCGTTGGAAGAAATAACACAGGAGGACTTCGATGCGGTCCTCAATGTCCATCTCAAGGGGGCGTTCCACGTTGTTCGTCCCGCCTTTCCACTCATGTGCGAGGCTGGCTACGGCCGTATCGTGCTGACCTCGTCGATCGGAGGCCTGTATGGCAATCACAATTGTGTGAACTACGGCGTATCCAAGGCGGGCATGATTGGCCTGTGCAATGTCGCAGCGCTTGAGGGTGCGGAAAGAAGTGTGAAGTGTAATATCATCGTACCCGGAGCCGTGACGAGAATGGCTGAGGGGCTCGACATATCCGCCTATCCGCCCATGGACCCGGAATTGGTTGCGCCCGTCGTGGGCTGGCTTGCCCATGAATCCTGCTCGATCACAGGCGAGATGCTGATTTCCATCGCCGGCCGTGTGGCAAAGGCTTTTATCGCAGAAACGGAGGGCGTGTACCACCCATCTTGGACCATAGAGAAGGTCGGCGAGCAGATAGATGCCATCCGCAACACGGACAGGCAGTGGATCATACCCTCCGTCCCATCGGGCTTTGTCGATCACCTCCAACGCAGTTTCGAAATGGCCAGGAGGGGATGATGAACAGCGCGGCATCACAGACTATCGCCCCTGCGTTGCAATGCCGTGGAATGGTCGGGCATGGTACCCACCATGCCTATTTCTTTCGCTAATGTGCCCGGCATCGCGCTCAATGGCATCGCCTCGCGCAGCCGGGAGGATATCTCCTATCGCAGGCCGCCAACGAACCGGCGGGAGCCACACATTCCAGGAATTTAATGGGATGAGCGCGTCAAGGAGTTGACGAAAGAAGGATGCAGGCTTCGGTCGCGGCTTGGTCTCACATGAAACCGAAAGTACGAATCTGGGATCGGATATGAAGTGCGAACCGACGCTCACGCTGGACGATATCGGTATGGGCAGGGCTATTATGCCTTTGGGGTCGTGCTGCAGAATTGGTGCAAAAGCAGCGATATCGCGGGATACGTCCTCGGAAAGTGGTCGACTATGCAGCTATCGTGCTGAATTGCGGCAGAGTTGCCTTGCCAAATTTCCGGATGACGACGAACGACAGGTGGGGTTCCAAGGTCGTCAAGCTATCTAACCTGACTGTGGAAAGGGAGTTTTCTCATGAGCGATGAAACCTTGGATTGTTCCGATATCGATCAATATCTCGGCCGGCCGATCCAGCCTGCGCGCCTGAAGGAACCGTTGGCAAATAACGATATCCGCCGCTGGGTTCAGGCGATGCATTACCCAAATGGTCTGCATTACGACGACGAATATGCTGCAGAAGGCCGCTTTGGCCGCATTGTCGCCCCGCAGTCATTCGCCGTCGCCACCGACGACGGCCACGGTTCTGCGCCTTCCTGCGTCGGCCGCATTCCCCAATCGCATTTGGTTTTTGGCGGAGACGAATGGTGGTTCTACGGTCCCCGCATCTTCGCGGGCGATCTGATCCACAACGAGCGCATCCCATTCGATTACGTCGTCAAGGAAACCAAATTTGCCGGCCCGACCTGTTTCCAACGTGGCGATAATCACTATTACAACGACAAGGGCGACAAAATCGCCACGCAGCGATCGACCAGCATTCGTTATCGTGCCGATCGAGCGCGCGAGATGAGCTCGCTCACGGCTGCCGAAGATCCGGAATGGACGGATGCACAACTCGCCGAGCTTGAAGACAAGAAATACGAGTACGTCAAATCGCTGCACGAACTCGGGCACGGCAAACGCTATTGGGATGACATCAAGGTCGGCGTCAAACTGCCGACACGCATATTCGGTCCGCACAGTGTCGCGAGCCTGACGACCGAATGGCGCGCATATCTATTCACGATTTGGTGCGGGGTTCACCGCCGCACCGACCTCGATATCGAGGCACTCGGCTTTACGGCAGACATGGCCGGCAAAGAGCAGGATCCGGTCTTGGAAAAGGATAATCCCGAGCTGACGGACGGTGCGTATATCGGGCCTTCGCGTGGCCATCTGTTTCCGCGTTGGGCCCGCTACATCGGCATGCCGCGAGCATACGGTTACGGCGCGTCGATGGGCGCATGGATTCTCGACTATCTCGCCGGCTGGGCTGGCGAGTGGGGTATGGTCGTTCATTCCAACTGCTCCTACCGCGGTCCAGCCTTTACCGGCGATATCACGATCTTCAATGCGACGGTCATCGACACGCTCGTCGATGACCAAGGCCGGCCTGTCGTGCAGGTCGATTTCAAGATGACGAATCAGCTCGGCACAACGATGGCCACCGCCAAAGCGGAAATCGAGCTTCCGAAAAGATAGGCGCTTGAAAAACGGGCTCCCGCCGTCGGTCTGTCGGTCGGAGCCCGTGGGTGCGGGTGCTTCGCACGCCTCACGCGGCGGACTTAGCATTTTGTCTGCCCCTGCCGTCGTGACGGAGAAACTCCCTGTCGAACGTTATAGCGTTAAGGCAAAGCCACCGCTGACCCGCAACGTCTCACCCGTCACAAAGGAGGAGCGCGACGAAACCAAGAAGAGGAGGGCTTCAACGATATCATTCTCCTTGCCCTCACACGGCAGGATCTGCTGCTTGACAATACCCTCTGCGGTGGCGCGGGGTAGCTCGGCGCGGATCGTGTCTGTGAAGATGAGCCCAGGAGAAAACGCAGTCCTCACGATTGAAGATGCTGAAGGTCCAGAAACCGTCGCTTGACAAATTCGGACAAACATCCAGCCTTGGCAATCACCGAGGCGCGTCCCCGCCCAGGCGCGGGATTACTGGCGGCCCCGTTGCGAAAACATAATTTTGCCGGGAGGAACGAGTGGGTCTGAGTTTCATAGCGGAGAAGGACAGCGAAGCTGTCGCGGTTTTCGACGTCGTGCATGCTGACGTCCTGCGGTTTTTTCCGGAGCTCGTGGCGCAGCTCGGAGGCGATCCAAAGACCCTGCTGCAGCATGTCGGGATCGACCCTTCTTCTAACCTGTTTGGGATGGAATCGAGCATTGGCTATCGGCAGATCGTCAATCTTCTCGAACATGCCGCGACAGAGTTGCGGTGCCCTGACTTCGGCATGCGCTTGGCGACCCTCCAGGGCGGCGGCAGGGTCTTCGGTGCGATTGGGGTCGTAATGAAGAATTCGAAAACCCTGGGTGACGCCTTGGACTACGTCACGAGGCATTCCTATGCTCACAGCTTGGCCGCTCGCATTCGCTTGGAGCGACGTCACGCCAGTCACAATGGATTTGTTGGTCACGACATCTTGCTTGACCGGTTACCGAACAGGTGTCAGTCGATTGAACAGTTCCTGGTGCTCGGCAATCTCAACGCGATCGAGATCACCGGAGGGCGGGCGCGAGTTCGGAAAGTCCACTTTCGCCATCAGCCTCTGTCGTCGCTCAGCACCTATCGCCGCTACTTCGGCTGCGACGTCCTCTTCGATCAGCAGGAGGATGGGGTGGTTTTTTTCGAGCAAGATCTGCTGTGCCCAATCGTTAACCCAGACGTGCAAGTCTACGAGTCTGTCACCTCATTCATCAATACGAAATTCACTCACGTAAGCCCGCCCATGCACGCTCAGGTGCGTGGCGTAATCCTGCGGTTTATCGGGACTGAATTTTGCAGCAACGAACAGGTCGCCGCCGAACTTCACCTTCATCCGCGGACGATGCATCGGCGGTTGAAAGCGGAAGGAAAATCGTTCCAGGAGATCAAGGATGGGGTTCGTCGTGATTTGGCGCTCTATTATCTTCCGCAGACCGATCTGAATTTGACTCACATCGCCGGGAAGCTCGGCTATGCGGAGCATTCGGTATTGACGCGAAACTGCATTCGCTGGTTCTCTGCACCTCCAAGCCGGTTGCGATCACAAATGCGTCGCATCTGAGCGCGCCCCATTGGGCGGCGGCGCAACGCCGGTTGAATCCGGTTTCACCTGTCCCCGGTTTCGAAGACACCGGGTTGGGTGTTTTTGTGGAACCGGGGGTGGGTCATGGAGCGACGGAAGTTTACGCGGGAGTTCAAGCTTGGGACACTGCCCGCGCGACAGACGACTTGACGCTGTTCTGCTTTTTGATGCGTGCGGAACAACTGCGACAGGGCATGCGCACCGTCGTGAAAAAGGTGAGCCGAACGGGGTATCGCCAGACATTGCGGCGTGAGGTTAGGGGAGGAAAGGTGCATGGATATAGTGGACGCACAAGTCCATATCGGCCCCGGACGTATTGCGGAAGCATTGGCCGCGATGGATGCGCTGGGCATCCGCGCGATGCTGATCGACGAGTATTGGGTGGGAAGCACGACGGGCGATCCCGGCTATCCTGTGCCCGACGGAGCGTTCCGTCCCGTCCAGCCGACCGCGGAACTGGCAGCGATGATGTATCCGGACCGCTTTTCCTACCTCGTTCGGCTCGACCGCAACGACCGCGAAGTCGTATCTGTCATCCGGATGGCGCGCGATGCGCCGCATGCCCGCGCAATCCGCATCACGCCCGGTATGCGGCCAGCGGATGCCGAGGCCTTCGCTGCCGGCGGTTATGACGTGATCTGCGCCGCAGCTTGTGATTGTGGCCTCCCGCTGTTCATGTTCGTACCCGGCCGGATGCGGGATGTGATCCGTTATGCGCGGAAATTTCCGTCGTTGCGGATTATCGTCGACCATTGCGGGCTGATGAGCAATTTGATGCGGCGGGCGGTCGGCGATGTCGAGCCGTCCGTGAGCCGCGAGGCGCAGCTAGCGGCTTTTGACGAAGTTCTGGCGCTTGCGGATCTGCCGAACGTAGCCCTCAAATGGGCCCACGCGCCTGCCATATTCGAGATGTCCGGCTATCCAGGCGAAGGGTTGCGGCCGATCCTGCGCAAAGCGCTGGACCACTTCGGCGCAGACCGCATCATGTGGGCAAGCGACGTCAGCTTCAACCTGACCGGTGAAAGCTGGGCCGAGCTGCTGTTCGCAATGGCAGGCAATCCGGTGAAGCGGACCCCGAATCTGGGACCGGGGGCTTAGTTGGAAAATAGGCCGTTCTGTTGCTAAACGGAGCGGACGATGACGAAGAAGACGAGACGCAAGATTGATGCGGCGTTGAAGGCGAAGATC
>JBAVOL010000022.1:0-2825 GCA_049692035.1 Rhizomicrobium sp. | reverse complement strand
GCTGTAGCGCGACAATCTGGATGGAAGCGTTGCGGCGAACTGGAAGGCCAATTTGGCGGTCGCGGCGAGGAGATGATTGTCGCGCCGCGACAGTAACGCAAGCGATATTTTCGTGACGGGCGACTTGATTGTCGTGGCGCGACAATCAGGAGGAGCTTTTGATTGTCGCGCGCGTCGCGGGGCGACCGGCGCCGCGGGCTTTTTCGACGGCGACCTTTCGCCGGTAGCTGTCGACGTTCATTTCCAGGATCGTCGAATGATGAACCAAACGATCAATGGAGGCCAAGGTTATGGCCTGATCGGGAAAAATCCTTCCCCATTCGCCGAAGGGCTGATTGGCGGTGATCAGCATCGATCGCCGCTCGTATCGCGCGCTGATCAGTTCGAACAGAACGCTGGTTTCCGCCTGATCCTTGGTGACATAGGCGAGGTCGTCAAGAATCAGCAGATGATATTTGTCGAGCTTGGCGATCGCCGCCTCGAGCACGAGATCGCGCCGCGCGATCTGTAGTTTTTGCACGAGGTCGGTGGTTCTGGTGAACAACACGCGCCAGCCCTTTTCGATCAGCGCCAGGCCGAGTGCCGCCGCCAGATGCGATTTTCCGCCGCCGGGCGGTCCAAAGCAAAGAAGATTGGCGCCCTTTTCAATCCAGGCGTCGCCGGCGGCGAGCGCTTGCACCTGCGCTTTCGAGATCATCGGCACGGCGGCGAAGTCAAACGTGTCGAGGGTCTTGCCGGGCGGTAGGCGCGCTTCCTCCAGATGCCGTTGGAAGCGTCGCCGGCTTCGCTCCACCATCTCCTGTTCGGCGAGCGCGGCGAGGAAGCGGGCGGCGGGCCAGCCCTCCTTGTCGGCGGTTTCAGCCAGGGCCTCCCAGACGAGCTTGACGCCGGACAGGCGCAGTTCGCTCAGCAACAGTTCGATCCGGGCGGCGTCGATCTTGTTGCTGTCCTTCATGCCGCTTCTCCCATGGTCGCGACGATCTCGTCGTAGATGGCCAGGGAGGGCAGCGTAACGACGACAATGGGCAAGGCCGCGTTCTTCGGGCGGAAGCGTTCAATCATCGCCTTGAGATCGGGCAGCGCGCCGTCGTCGAGATCGGCTTGCAGCGCCACGGCGAGTTCCGCCTCGCAGGCGTGTTCATGCGCGAGCGCCAACAGGCCGACCATGGCGCGACAGGCAAGTCGTTCGCCGAGCCCCGTGAGCAAGGCCTCGAACGCCAGCGCGTAGGCTCGGCGAGGAAAGAGCTGGTCGCGATAGACGAGATTGAGAAGCGCCATCGGCTTGCGACGCAGGGAATGGATGACATGGCGATAATCGACGACGTGGCCATGCTTGCCATTGGCGCGCGGCCGCCCGCGCCGCAGGGTGACGATGTGCGTCGCGCCCTGGAAACAGTCGAGCCGGTCGTCATAAAGGCGCACGCGCAGACGGTGTCCGATCAGCCGCGAGGGAACCGTGTAAAACACCTTGCGCAGGATGAAGGCGCTGGAGGTCGTGACGTCGACGTTGATCTCCTCATAGTCGGCGGTCTTGTGGCGCGGCAGGTCTTTCAGCGCCAGCCGCTCCTGATCGATGCGCTTGGCGTTGCGAGCATTGCCGCGACCGACGATCTCGTCGACGAAGCTCCGCCACGCCGGGAGATCGTCGAAGTCGCGCGAGGCGCGCAGCAACAGGGCGTCGGCGAGCGCCCGCTTGAGATGGCCGTGCGAACTCTCGATCGAGCCGTTCTCATGAGACACGCCGGGATTGTTGCGGGTCGGAACCATGCCGTAATGGACGCAGAACGCCTCGTAGCGGGTCGTCAAATCCTCCCTGGCGTCGGCGTCGAGATTACGGAAGGCCGCCGACAGGCTGTCGCTGCGATGTTGTTCGGGCACGCCGCCCAGCGCCCACAGGGCGTTCTGCAAGCCTTCCGCCAGCGCGACAAAACTTTCGCCGCCGAGCACCACGTGGGCGTGCTCGAAGCCGGAGAAGGGCAGACGGAAGTGATAGAGGCGCTGGTCGAAAGGCTCGCCGGCGATGGTGACGGCGAGATCGGCGACCTCGGTGAAGTCTGACAACCCCATGCGGCCCGGCGGATGCTCCTGGCGAAAAATCACCTCGCGATCCGCGCCGTTCACCGCCCGCCAGGCCCGGATGCGTCGCTCCAGGGTTCGCCGCATTCCCGGGAGAAGCCCGGGATGTCGACGCAACAGTTCGTCGAAAATGCCGATCGGTCGCAGTCCTGGCGCGGCTTTCAGCAGCGGCAAGACTTCGCTTTCCCAAACGCCGGCGAGCGGATCGGGCCGCCGCCGTTCGCGCGGCGTCTTTTTCTGGCTGGGAAGCCGGGGGTCTTTCTCGCACCGGTAGGCGGTTGACGCGCTGAATCCGGCCTTGGCGCCGGCGATGGCCGACGAATGCTTGCGACGGTTGTTCATGAAAAGTCTCATCTGGTGATCGGTGACATGTCGGCCGGGCAACGAAACGGTCCTCTCCAAAGAGAAGGCCGATCAATCACCCAGCCGCCGTTACCGCCAGAACAGAGACCTTTCGGACCTGCGTCGCCGCCGGGATTCCTCAGGTCGGGCTACGCCCTTCCTTCGTCACCCCGGCGGCGACGCAGTGTCATCCTGATTGTCGCTGGCTCGTCATCCTGATTGTCGCGCTGCACTCGCCTTCAAGAGACTGAAAACTCTGCTACGGATCGATTGCCTGCCCGCGAAAACCGACAAGGGCGGACGAAGCTGGATTTACGCGCATTTGATTTTAGCCATCGCGACGGACGCTTGCAGCCAGGATTTCCTGGACTCTTCCCCCTGACGAGATGATCGCCGCCGATTACGCG
>JBAVOL010000021.1:0-32380 GCA_049692035.1 Rhizomicrobium sp. | reverse complement strand
GTATCGTCGGCTCCGACATTGCCCACGCCGTGCCGCTCACGCTCGTGGCCGGTATCGGCCATTCGTTTCTCGGATCGATAAACTGGCACATTTTGTCTTCTCTGCTCGTCGGTTCGATCCCCGCCATTATCGTCATGAGCATCGTTTCGGCGCGCGCTTCGGATACGGCCGTGCGCGTGACACTTGCCGGCGTGCTCATTCTTGTCTGCGTACGCTTCTGGTTTTACGGTTGAGTTTCGCCTGACTGGCCCGGCTCACGCGACTGCGTTGAGAAAGCGGTGCGCGATTGCGGCATGGAGCGCGATGCCCACGGCCATGCTGTCCTCGTTCAACTCCATATGGTTGGAATGGCACGGCGCCACGTGGTCGTGGTGGCCTTCGGGCATGACGCCGAGGAACATCATGCAGCCGGGCATGCGTTGGAGCACATAGGAAAAGTCTTCCGCGCCCATGATCGGCGCCGGCGCGGGAACGTAATGTTCGGCGCCCAGAAGATCGGTTGCGACACCGCGCGCAAAGCCGACGAAATCCGGGTCGTTGATCGTGACCGGATAACCCGGCTCGATGGTTACGCTTGCCTCGCACAGATGCGCTGCGGCAACGTTCTTCGCTACGCGCTCGATCCCCTTGCGCGCCATTTCACGCGCATGTTCGGAACAGGCGCGCAGCGTGCCCACCATCTCCGCGTCCTCGGGGATCACATTGTTGGTCGTTCCGGCCGAAACTTTCGCACAGGTGACCACCACAGGGTCGAATACGTCGATGCGCCGCGAGACCATGGATTGCAGGGCAAGGCCGATTTCGAAGACGACGGGAATCGGATCCGCCGCCATGTGCGGCATCGAGGCGTGGCCGCCCCTGCCCTTGACCTCGATCGTCCATTTGTCCGCCGAAGCCAGCATGGCCCCGGCCTTGCCAATGATCGCCCCGGCGCGGAAATTCGGTGTGATATGGAGCGCGAAAGCGGCGTCCGGCTTCGGATCGGCATCGATCAACCCGTCCTCCATCATCCTGCGTGCGCCGTCGTGGCCTTCCTCGCCCGGCTGGAACATGAATTTGACGGTTCCAGCCAGCTCGTCGCGATGACGATGGAGAAGATGGACGGCCTGAACGAGCATCGCGGTATGTGCGTCATGTCCGCAGGCATGCATGCGCCCTGCGAATTCGCTGGCATAGGCAAGACCGGTTTCTTCCGGCATCGGCAGCGCGTCCATGTCTCCGCGCAGCAGAATCGTGCGCCTGCTCTGCGAACCCGCCTTGGTCCCCGTCAGAGTGACGACGAGGCCCGAGGTCGAAGGGCCGCGGCCGATCCGGACGTCAAGACCATTGAGCCCATCGAGCACCGCCTCGGTTGTCAGCGGCAGATGGAGACCGATCTCCGGCTTGGCATGGATGCGCCGGCGCAGAGCGACCGCCTGCGGGAGCATCGCCTGGGCCTCGGCGAGCAGGTGAACGATGTCGGGCATGGCGAATGCCTCCCTTTTCGGCGGGACTGTAACGGCCATATCGAAGAGCTGCGCTGAAAATTCGTCAGCGTTGTCCAGCGTCGGGTACCGGCACAACCTGCCAGCCGGTGGGGCTGCGAATCTGAATCTTTCTCCAGCGAGATGTTGTAGCTAACCACCGCGCGCTGATGCCGTCCTCACGCCTCCGGCATGCCGCGCTCGCGTTTGCGCTGCGATCGGACGCGCTTGTCGGACAGGCGCCGCTCCTTGCTCGCTTTGGTCGGGCGCGTTTTGCGGCGCGGCGGCGGCGGCGGTTCCGCCGCGCGCGCGATCAGTTCGGTAAGGCGGTCGCGCGCGTCCTCGCGGTTGCGCTCCTGCGCCCGAAAGCGGTTGGCGACGATGATCAGTTCGCCCTCCTTCGTCATCCGCCGTCCGGCAAGCTTGATCAGCCGGTCGCGAATGTCGGGGCTGAGCGACGGCGACGAGGCGACGTTGAAACGAAGTTGCACAGCGGACGAAACCTTGTTGACATTTTGACCGCCCGGGCCCGAGGCACGCACGAAGCTTTCGCTGAGTTCGTTGTCGTCGATCTCGACGCCGTCCGCGATGGGTATCTTCGCCATGGGTGGTTACCGTGGGTGTGGTGGAATCGCGCGCGGCAGCCCCGACAATCGCATGGGCCGCGCCCGCTGTAACAATCCCCTGCCGTGCCGCGTATTGGACGTGAGACGCATTGTCGCGCAATATGGCGTTGGGGGGAACAAAGGTCCGCGATGGAGACGCCGAGCGATTGGCCTCAGTGTTCCGTGGATACGCAAAAGCGGCGGTTCTTCTATCGCCATCGCGCGCCGGTGCGCCTGCTCCACTGGATCAACGTGTTGTGCCTGCTCGTCATGCTGATGAGCGGATTGCAGATTTTCAACGCTCATCCGGCGCTCTATTGGGGAGCGATCTCGGATTTCGATCACCCTTTCATCTCCCTGTTCGGCGAACAGGATAATGACGGGCACGTCATAAAGGGCATCACCCAGATCGGCCCATGGCAATTCGATACCACCGGCGTTCTCGGCGCCTCGCGCGAAGACGGACAGCTCACCGCGCGCGGATTTCCCGCCTGGGCGACCCTGCCCGGCCCGCAATGGCTCGCCATGGGCAGGCACTGGCATTTCTTCTTTGCGTGGATATTCGTCGCCAATGGTCTGGCATTCGTAATCTACGCGTTCGCCAAGCACCATGTGCAGCGCGATCTCCTGCCGACGCGCGCCGATTTGCGCCATCTCGGACGGGAAATCGTCGACCATATCCGCCTGCGATTTCCCAAGGGCGAAGCGGCCAGGCATTACAACGCGCTGCAGAAGATCGCCTATTTCGCGGTGATCTTCGGGCTCGGTCCGCTGATTGTGCTCACCGGCCTCACCATGTCGCCGACGATCGACAGTGTCTTCCCGTGGCTCTTATGGGTCTTCGGCGGCCGACAGAGCGCGCGGACGATCCATTTCCTCTGCGCCTTCTCGTTTCTCGCATTTTTCATCATTCACATCGTCATGGTCGTGCTTTCGGGCACCTGGAACAATATCCGCTCGATGATCACGGGATGGTATGCGATCGAACCCGACGATGGGGAGGCGTCCCATGGCTGACGGCCTCAATCATGCGAGGCGCCGCTTTCTCGGTGCAGCGTTCGCCGGCGCAAGCACCCTGCTTCTCAACGGCTGCCGCGGACTGTCCGAGACGCAGTGGTTCCCGAAGGTACTCGAAAGTGCCGAAGGATTGACGCGCCGCGCGCAGCGTCTGATCGCCGGCTCCTGGTCGCTCGCGCCGGAATATTCGAAGAAGGATTTGTCGCCGGTCTTCAAGGCGAACGGCACGCTCGATCCCGGCACGCCGCAATATCGCGCGATGGAGGCCAACGGCTTTCGCGACTGGCGCATCCCGGTGATTGGCCTTGTCGAACATCCATTCGCCTTGTCGCTCGCCGATCTTCGCGCCTTTCCGCCGCGCACCCAGATCACGCGTCACGACTGCGTCGAAGGCTGGAGCTGTATCGGCGAATGGACGGGGACGCCGCTGCGCCTCATCCTGGCAAAGGCCAATCCTCTGCCACAGGCGCGTTTCGTCGTTTTCTATTGCGCCGATCCGATGTCGGACAGCGCGGATGTCGCTAATGCGCCCTACTACTACGAAAGCCTCGACCTGGTCGAAGCATGCCATCCGCAGACGATTCTGGCCTATGCGATGAACGGGGCGCCGCTCACGGTCGCTCACGGCGCACCGGTTCGCCTGCGGTGCGAACGCCAGCTCGGCTACAAGCATGCGAAATATGTCGAGCGCATCGAGGTGGTCGAAAGCTTCGGCGCCATCAATGGCGGCAAAGGCGGCTACTGGGAGGACCAGGGCTACGCTTGGTGGGCGGGGATTTGAACCGGACCGCGGGCGTCCCGGCCGCATTTGAGAGCGCTGCAAGGTCCGCGCGGGCAATATCCCCGCAGTCCTACCGCGACGTGTGCCTGCCGCCGCTTGCGGATGCGACGACCGGACCGGTCGTCTCCGGCGGGGTCTCGTATTGCTTGTATTCCTGGATCTGGTCGATGCGCACGAAATTGTATCCCTCTTCGACCAGCGGCGGCACGATCGCGTCAACGAGAGCCGCCGACTGGCGGTGAATGCAATGCAGGAGTACCACGCCGCCATCTTTGCGACGGATTTCGCGCAAGTACCCTTTCGCACAGGTGTCGGCATCCCAATGCAGGTGCCAGCAATCCCAATCGGCCGAGCTCATGATATAGCCGTCGTCGCTCATCGCGATGTCGCCGCCCTCGTCCCAATAGATCGGGCCGACATATTTCTTGAGCACCGGATCGGCGTTCAACACGGCGGCATGGGCCACGCGCCACGAACCGTAGGGCGCGCGGAAATAGAATTTCGCATCCGCAGGCATCAGCGGCGCAATGAGGTCGTCCACTTCGCGAATCTGCGCGATCAGCATTTCGGGGTGGTTCACATAGCGCTCGCCGAGCAGCGGGTGCGTAGCACTGTGATTGGCGAGGAGATTTCCTTCCGCCGCGATCCGGGCAAGAATGTCGGGATAGGTCTTCGCCATCCGCCCGACGATGAAGAAGGTGCCCTTGACCCCGTTGGCCTTCAGCGCGTCCAGCACGGCCGGCGTATACAGGTTCGGCCCGTCGTCGAAAGTCAGCGCAATCGTGTGGGTGTTGCGCAGGCCGGAATGATAGATGTTCTTGGTCTGGAAGTAGGCGATCCTGTTGCCGGCGCTCTGGTCCGCCTCTGCGGCACAGGCATTGGCGCACCCCACAGCGAGCAAGGCCGCACCGAATATTGCACGCATCATGGAAACGCCCCCGTCCGGCGGCCAAGCCCCTTGCAGCTTAGGCCGTATGGGCGATGACCGCAAGCTGCGCCGTTTGATGAAGTTTAGAAAATGCATAACGAATCAGTGGCTTGGCGCATACTTTTCCATCTCGTTGGCAGGAGTGTCCCGCCACTCAACGCGTCGCCGATTGGCCGTGCGTTGTCCCCAGTGACTGCTTTGAAATCGGCAATTGCCTGATCCTCGTGCCCGTGGCGGCGAAGACGGCATTGGCAACGGCCGGTGCGACGGGCGGCACGCCGGGTTCGCCTCCCCCGCCCAGCGGAGCGTCGTTTTCGATGACATGGATTTCGATCTGGGGGCACCCGGCGAGGCGTACCATTTCGTAATCGGGAAAATTGGCCTGGATGACGGCGCCCTTGTCGATCGCGATCTCGCCGTAAAGCGCGGCTGTCAGACCGTAAACGATGCCTCCCTCGATTTGCGCCTTGAATCCGTCGGGGTTGACCGCCATGCCGCAATCGGCGGCGCAGACGATGCGATGGACCTTCAGTGCGCCATCGGGCGACACCTCGACTTCGGCGACATGGGCAACGATGGTGTCGAAACACTCGAACATGGCAATGCCCCGGGCTCGGCCCTGGGGCAGCGCAGTGCCCCAGCCGGCAGCCTCGGCCGCTTTCCTGACAACGGCGCGGTGCCTGGGTTTGGCGCCGAGAAGCGCGACGCGGTAAGCTACCGGATCTATATTCGCTTCGTGCGCCAACTCGTCGATAAAGGATTCCACGAAGAAGCCGTGCCAGGATGCAGCGACGCTGCGCCACGGTCCGATCGGAACATGCGTCGGCACCTTTACCGAGCGGTATTCCTGATTGGGGATATCGTAGACGATATGTGCTTCTGCGCTGGCCGTGTCGTCCGTCGTATAGTCGTGCGCCCAGGCGAGCGGCATTCCCTTCGCGTCCAATGAGGCCCGCAAATGGCTGCGCACATTGGGGCGGTAGAAATCGTGCTGCATATCCTGTTCACGCGTGAAGATGAGCTTCACGGGCGTGCCGGGCACGGCGAGCGCCGTTTCCACCGCATAGGTGAGATAATTGAACTGGCCCGGCAGACGACGGCCGAATCCGCCGCCCATCGGCAACAGGTGATATTTCACCTTGTCGAGCGGCAGCTTCGCTGCATCGGCGCAAAAGGCTCGTGCTCCGAGACCGTCTTGCGTGCCGGCCCAGACTTCGAGCGTCCCGTTCTTGTAGAGAGCCGTCGTATTCATCGGCTCCATGGTGGCATGCGCGAGATAGGGAACCTCGTAAGTCGCTTCGATGAAACGCCGACCTGGTTGTTGTGTGGCATCGCCGCCGAAACCGATCTTGAGGTCCGTCTTCAAATCGCCGCCGTTCAACGCTGCAACGCGCTGCGCCGCAATTGTTGCCGACGAGACAGCGCCGTTCGTACCATTGTCGAAAACGGGATTGAGCGCAGCGACGGCATCGCGCGCGCGCCAGAAACGATCGGCGACGACCACGACGGCGTCGTCCAGCTTCACGATTTTGTGGATGCCGCGCCGCTGCGCGATATCGCCGACCTCAACCATTTTCAGCTTGCCGCCGAAGACCGGGGAAATCCTGATCGCCGCGTAAGCCATACCCGGCAGCGAAATGTCGATGCCGTATTTGGCGATGCCGTTCACCTTGTCCGGAATGTCGACGCGCGGAATCGGCTTGCCTACCAGCGTGTACCGGTTCCTCGGTTTCAGCACGGGGTTCCCCGACGGGGAGTAGTTCGCGGCATCGGCCGCCAATTCGCCATATCCGAAGCTGCGTCCCGAGGACGTATGAATCACGCGATTGGCCTTGGTCGCACATTCCGAAGGCGAAACATCCCAGCGCGCCGCCGCAGCCTTGACCAGCATTTCGCGCGCAGCTGCGCCAGCGACGCGCATTCCGTAAACGCCGGTGAAGCGCACCGCACTGGATCCGCCGGTCGTTTGCACGTTCTTGTAGCCGGCGATGGTTCTAAACGTGTTGGTGACCGTGCCGCGCAGGAACGCCGGTATCTGCTCGCCTGTCACGTGCTGTTGCGACAGGACGAAACCTTCCACCAATGCGCCGTTGGCGAACAGCGGATCGGACGGCGCGGTCTCGACAGCGACCTTGCTCCAATCGGCGTCCAATTCTTCTGCCGCCATTTGCGGCAGGGCGGTAAAGATTCCCGTTCCCATGTCGCAATGCGGTACGACGATAGTGACGATATCGTTCCGGCCGATCTTGATCCAATTGGTCACAAAATACTCGCCGGGATCGGCCGCCAGCGCGTCGGCATGCGCGATCCGGTCGCTGGGCCACCAAGCATAACCGACCACGAGAGCACCTGCCGTGCCGAGGCCGCCGAGGAGGATTATCCTGCGTGAAGGCATGGTTTTCTCCTTCAGCGCCGGGTCAGCGCGCGCACGGCTGCGCGAATGCGTGGATAGGTCCCACAACGGCAAATATTGGCGATGGCCCCATCCAATTCTTCGTCGCTTGGCGAGGGGGTGGTGCGCAACAGCGCGCTGACGGCCATGATCATGCCTGATTGGCAATAACCGCATTGCGGGACCTGATGCGCGATCCAGGCCTCCTGCACCGGCGTCGGGCCTTGCGCGCTCAAGCCTTCGATGGTGACGATTTGGGCACTCTGAACAGAGCCGACCGGAACCGTGCAGCTGGGTGTTGCCACTCCGTCGATATGGACCGTGCAGGCGCCGCATTCACCAATGCCGCAGCCGAATTTTGTGCCTGTCAGCCCGATTTCGTCGCGAATGACCCAGAGGAGCGGCGCATCCGGCTCTACGTCAAGCTCGCGCATCACCCCGTTTACCTTGAGTGTTACGCTCAAGATTGCCCCCTACGCCTTACCCGCGCCCCTTTTAGCACGGCCGGCGCAAATCTGCATGACAGTGCAAACGGGGTCGTTAATTTCGTCGAGCCCGGGAAACGACTCGTCAGATATCTGCGTAGCAGCGCACCTCGTCGGCCGCGCCCGGTGCCGTGACGGCGCCATTGCGCGCCGGTCCCACATTCTTCGCGTAGCGCCACAACGCGCCCGAGCCGAACGCCGCCGCTTTGGGTTTCCACGCTTTGCGCCGCTCGGCCAATTCCGCGTCGCTCACCTCGACCTCAAGCGTGCCTTTCTCCGCATCGATGACGATCATGTCGCCATCCTTGAGAAGCCCGATAGGGCCCGCTTCCATAGCTTCCGGCCCGACATGGCCGACGCACAGCCCGCGCGTGCCACCCGAAAAACGTCCGTCGGTGATGAGCGCCACATTCTCGACGCCCTGGCCATACAGCGCCGCCGTCGTCGACAACATCTCGCGCATGCCCGGTCCGCCCTTGGGCCCCTCATAGCGGATCACCAGGACATCGCCTTCGCGGTAGTTGTGTGCCTGCACGGCGGCGAACGCGTCCTCCTCACATTCGAACACACGAGCCGGCCCGCGATGCTTGATGTGCTTGAGGCCCGCGATCTTCACGATGGCGCCGTCGGGCGCGAGATTGCCCCTGAGGCCGACCACGCCGCCGGTCGGCGCGAGCGCGTTCGTCACCGCCCGCATGACCTTCTGATCGGGATTGAATTTCACATCCTTGAGGTTCTCGGCGACCGTCTTGCCGGTGACCGTCACACATGAGCCGTCGATGTAGCCACCGTCGAGCAGCGTGCGCATCAGCATCGGCACGCCGCCGGCTTCCCACATGTCCTTGGCGACATATTCGCCGCCCGGTTTGAGCGAGGCGAGATAGGGCGTGCGCTTGAAGATTTCGGCCACGTCGAACAAGTCGAACTTGATCCCGGCCTCGTTCGCCATCGCCGGCAGATGCAATGCCGCATTGGTCGAACCGCCCGTGGCCGCCACCACAGCCGCCGCATTCTCGAACGCCTTGCGGGTGCAGATGTCGCGCGGACGCAACCGCTTGGCGAGCAATTGCATCACCGTCTGCCCTGCCTTCAACGCGAAATCGTCGCGCGCCAGGACTTCCGCCGGCGGGCCCGACGAATAGGGCAGCGCCAGGCCGATCGCTTCGGCGACGCATGCCATAGTGTTGGCCGTAAACTGGCCGCCACAGGCACCCGCACCCGGACAGGCATGGCATTCCAGGTCGTGCAAATCGGTTGCCGACATCTTGCCGGCCGCGAACTGCCCCACACCTTCGAAAATGTCGACGACCGTCACGTCCTTGCCCTTGAACTTGCCGGGCATGATCGAGCCGCCATAGAGGAAGACGCTGGGAATGTTGAGCCGCAGCATCGACATCATCATGCCGGGCAGGCTCTTGTCGCAGCCGGCAATGCCGACCAGCGCGTCGTAGCAATGGCCGCGCATGGTCAGTTCGACGGAATCGGCGATCACTTCGCGGCTGACGAGTGACGATTTCATGCCCTCATGGCCCATGGCGATGCCGTCGGTCACCGTGATAGTACAGAACTCGCGCGGCGTGCCGCCCGCCTCCTTGACGCCGCGTTTGGCCGACTGGGCCTGGCGCATCAGCGCGATGTTGCAGGGCGCCGCTTCGTTCCAGCACGAGGCGACGCCGACAAAGGGGCGGTTGATCTCTTCCTCCGTGAGACCCATCGCATAGTAATAGGACCGGTGCGGCGCCCGTTCGGGGCCGACCGTCACATGGCGGGATGGCAGCTTGGATTTGTCGAAGGACATGGCAGGCATCTCGTTGCGCAGGCTTTTCCGGCCCCTTTTTGCGGGATAGGCGCAGCGAGGGCAATGGGGAACGTCGCGCCTACCGCCCCACCGGCGTCATCCCCTGGAAGCTGACCTGATCGCTCATGCCCTCGATCAGCGCCTTCACATCGATGGGCGGGGCGGTGTCGATGCCGCTGCCGGCTCTGTGGCGCTCAAGTTCGTCGATTGTGTAGCCCATCGTCAGGTCGTAGGTGCGGTCGGGCTGATTGCGCAGCCGCTGTTCCGCTTCGTACCATTTGAGCTTGGCGGCTCCGTCAGGGCATGAGGCGCGCTCCTCGCCCTCGGCGCCCCAGCGCAATTCGATGCAGTCGTAAGGATCGAACGACATCTTGAACAGGCGATGGACCATGTCGTCGAACGTCATTGCGACAGGGCGCTTGGCCGAATTCAGATAGGTGATCGTGCAGGCCCTGGACGCGTGGTCGTATGCCCTCTCCAGATCGTTCCTGAGAAACTGGCCATCATAGACGATGCGCGGATCGCGCTGAACCCACAGATCGATCATCTGAGCCATGTCCTTATAGAACTGGACGAAGGCCGCCTTGATGCGGGCGTCGCGCGACGGCGTCGAATACGTTTCCCATTCTACATCGTTTGAGCCGTAGATGTTGTCCGGCAAACGCAAGGGATGCAGCTTGTTCGGATAATTCTCCGCAATCGCCTGATCGACATATTGCGCCCGGTCGCCGAGATCGTTGCACAAGGTCTGCATCGTCGCCTTGAGCTCGTAAAGCGGGTTGAAGTCCATCTTGCCGCCCGACACGGCGACGCGGACATATTCATAGAACCCAAGTTCGGCGCCATTGTATTTAAAATGGGCCTTGGTCACATCCTGCTTCGGGTTGGGTTCGGTTCCGACATACTGGACCAGCGAGAAATCCGCAATCTGGTCGTTTTCGGCAAAGGCCGTATGGCCACCGAGCAGATGTCCCGCCGCGTCGGTATGGGCGTGGACGAGTTGGAAGGGCCGCCAATTTTTGAAGCCGCCGCCGAGCCGTGCCGGGCTCTGCCCGAACTGGGCGCCATAGACACTGCGGGTGATGGTAAAATCGGGATGGGCGTCCATGTAATGGACACGACCGTCGTCATCAACCTTGTAGACGATGCCTACATGGCCATTGACGTCGTAAATTACTGTTCCTGGGTGGATTGATCCCGGCTGCAGGGCCGGCGAATAGAAATCGGAGAGCACGCCGCGCTGTTCACGCGCATCTGTCCGGTACGTCGCCGAGAAGACGACGGAGAGCATTCTGTCAATTGCACGGGGTGCATCGATACCATTTCCATGATCGATCATGTCATAACGCGAGACCGCGCGATTCGCGGTTTTGGTGTAACGGAGGTCGCCGCCCTTCCCGCTTACATCGTCTACATAACTGAATGGGAGCCCATTCTTCCACGCATAATAGGCTCTCAAGAGATAGGGCAGCTTGGCGCAATCCACGTCGACGTCGAGGAATGCCTGGTCCGTCTTGCGGTAGGGGTTGGCAGGATTGCGCAGGCAGCTCTCCGAGGAACTGCAATTGGTTTCGCCGATTGCCTCCACGAACGCGCCAAACCCCTGCTCGTCCGCTTCCGTCCAATGGTCTTGGGTAATGCGCCAAGGCTTGGCGGTCGCAGGCATCACGCCCGCCGCAATCAGGACCAAAACCAGAATCGCAGCGGCGCGACCCATAACTATCCCCCAAAGGTCCGCAGGATTGCCCCGATCCCGCCAGGCGCTCCCTTCGGCCTGGGAAACACCCTCGCCCCGACAAACTCCGGGCCGCTGACGTCAGAGTCAAGAACGAACCGGGCGCACGGCTAGCGCTCCAGGGTCGTTAGAAAATATTCGTGCGCAAAAGTCAGATTGCCGACCAAAATATTGCGTGACAAGTATCATAGACTTCGATACACGTAATCTTCATAAGAGCGGGAGCGCCTTTAAGAGCGGCCAAGTTTGGGGAGAGGATCAGCAGAGGCCGGGCAACCGGCCTTTTGCATTTGGGCGTCGGACGCTGCGGAAGCGTTTAGAGATCGACCACTTTGGTCAGCACCAGCGCGTAGAACACGCCCCACATTACAATCGCAGCGGCGGTCGCGATCGCAAGCTTGAGGCCAAGCCGCGGCTTGGCCGGCGCGCTCGGGTCCGTACCGGCGACGAGCGTCTCGCCTACCTCATGCGCCGTGTGATTTCCCATCGGCAATACGATCTGCAACGCGAGAAACCAGAAGATGGCGAACGCGCCGCCGAGCACAATCCAATGCATGATGCGTCAGGCCTGTTCGAGTTCGACGAGGGTACCCACGAAATCTTTGGGATGTAGGAAGATCACCGGTTTGCCGTGGGCGCCGATGCGCGGTTCGCCGGTGCCCGTGACCGTCGCCCCCGCCGCCCGCAGGCGGTCGCGGGCAGCGTAAATGTCGTCCACTTCGTAACAGACATGGTGCATCCCGCCGCCCGGATTCTTTTCGAGGAATTTGGCGATCGGAGAATTTTCGCCCAGAGGCTCCAGCAACTCG
Source organism: Rhizomicrobium sp. (assembly GCA_049692035.1). Classification (GTDB taxonomy): domain Bacteria; phylum Pseudomonadota; class Alphaproteobacteria; order Micropepsales; family Micropepsaceae; genus Rhizomicrobium. Next base: position 20,367 of record JBAVOL010000021.1, on the reverse strand, counting down.
ATCTTGGTATTCGGAAGTTCAACGAAAACCGTGGTCACGCCATGATCGGGCTGCGGCACGGCATCCGATACTTTGGCGCCAAGCGTATCGCGGTACACTTTGGCCGCGGCGGCAATATTCTTGGTGGCGATGGCCACATGATTGAGTCGGCCGATCATTGTCGTCTCCCTGTTGCGCTGCACTCTATCTAAAGGGGGCAAAGCTACCGTTCAAATCCAAACGGCCTCAACCCGCGTGACGGGCTTCTTGCCCCAAACGTCCAATGCGGCGCGGCGTGCGGCGCGGCGGATCGTCTCCTTGAGCAGCTCTTCGCCGCCGCGCTTGGGGTTGTGGCGCCGTGCAGCATCCTCAATTGCCTGCCGCAATGGGGCATGCACAACGTCCGGTATCCCTTCGATCATGATACACGGCTCAGCCGCAATGCGCCCTTTGCCGTCGAGCACGATGGTGACTGCGATGACGCCGGCAAAGCTCAGCGCCCGGCGCTCGCGCGCGTGGCCCAACCCTTCTTCGACCAGCACCTTGCCATCCAGATGGACCCGGCCAGCCGGCGTCTCGTCCACGATTTCGGCGCGCCCAGGCGCCAGACGGAGCATTTGCCCATTCTCGATAACGACGGCCTCGGGCACCTGCAACGACCGCGCGAGACGTGCATGCTCCGTCATGTGACGCAACTCGCCATGCACGGGCACTGCGATCCGCGGCCTCACCCAGCGATACATTTGCGTCAGCTCGTCACGCGCAGGGTGCCCTGAGACGTGCACGAAATGGTCGCGCTCGGTCAGGACTTCGACGCCAAGGCCCGCGAGCTTGTTCTGGATGTCGAAGATCGCAAGTTCGTTGCCCGGAATGATGCGCGACGAGAAGATCACCGTGTCGCCAGATCCCAGGCTCACATTGGGATGATCGCCGGATGCGATGCGGGCGAGCGCCGCGCGTGGCTCGCCCTGGCTTCCCGTGCACAGGTATAGCACGCGCCGCGCCGGCAGCTGGGCGGCTTCCGCTTCATCGATGGTCGCGGGGAAATCGGTCAGATAGCCCGTCTCCCGTGCAGTGCGGATGATGCGGTGCATGGCGCGGCCGACGAGAGCGACCTGGCGTCCGTGGATGCGGGCGGCATTGGCTATACTGCCAAGACGTGCGGCATTCGAAGCAAAGGCGGTGACGGCGACGCGTCCTTTCAGCGTGCCGATCAAATCGCTCAGACTTTGCCGGACACGCGCTTCGGAGCCGGACTCGCCCGGTACCAGTGCATTGGTGGAGTCGCAGACAAGCGCGAGGACGCCCTTGTCGCCCAGCGCTCTCAGGACGTCTTCATTGGTCGTCTCGCCGAGCAGGGGCTCGGCATCGAGCTTCCAGTCTCCGGTGTGAACGATCATGCCCAACGGCGTCGCGATCGCCAACGCATTGGGTTCCGGAATGGAATGGGTGATCGACACGTACTCGACCGCAAATGGTCCCAAATTCAGCTTGCCGCCCAGTGGCACGACTGCCACGCGGACGCGATCCTGAAGTCCCGCCTCGATCAATTTATGTTCTACCAGCCGCGCCGTAAACGGCGTGGCGTAAATCGGACATTCGAGCTTGGGCCATAGATAGGGAACCGCGCCGATATGGTCCTCATGGGCGTGGGTGAGAACGATGGCGCGCACATTCTCGCGCTGCTCGGCGAGAAAGCGGATATCCGGCATGATCAGATCGACGCCCGGTGTCGGCGCTTCGCGTCCGAACAGCACCCCGCAATCGACGACAATCCATTGCCGCTCGTCCGGGGGTCCGAAACCATAGGCGTTGAAATTCATGCCGATTTCGCCCGCACCACCGAGCGGCAGGAGAACAAGCTCGTCGTGGCGCGAGGAAGCGTCCATCAAGCCTTGACAGATGCTTGCGGCGCAGTGTTGCGCGCATGGATGAGGACGAGGCCGCGGATCGTCAATTCGTTGTCCAGGAAATCGATGGCCCCCGTCTGTTTGTAGAACACGCCGGCGAGACCACCTGTGGCGATGACGGTCATAGGCTTGCCGTACTCTTCCTTGATCCTGGCGACGAGACCTTCCACGAGACCGATATAACCCCAAAAAAGCCCCGAGCGCATGGCCGGCTCGGTATCCTTGCCAATCACCGCCTGCGTCCGCTCGACGGCGACGCGCGGCAGCATCGCGGCGGCTCGGTGCAGGGCCTCGGCGGACAAATTTGCGCCTGGCGCAATCACGCCGCCTTCATAATCGCCGTGCGGACTGACGATATCGAACGTCGTGGCCGTCCCGAAGTCCACCACGATGAGCGCACCTTTGTGTGCGGCATGCGCTGCCACGGCGTTGACGAGACGGTCGGCACCGACGGCTCCGGGGCGATCGGTGTGAACCTTGATGCCCAGATCGACGTCGGGATCGCCTACCACGAGCGGGTTACACTTGAAATAGCGCCGGCACAACAGCTTCAGGTCGAAAAGCGCAGCAGGTACGACCGTCGCAATGATGGCACTGTCGATATCGGCGAAGCTGAGGCCCTGGAGCTGCAGCAATGGTAGCAGCATCACCGCGTATTCGTCCGCCGTCCGTGTCGTTTCCGTCACTGCACGCCATTCGGCACGGACGCTCTCGCCGTCATGGACGGCGAAGACGATGTTGGTATTGCCGGCATCGATGACGAGAAGCATGAGGGGCGATCCTAGAAGAACACTTCGCCGGCGGCGATGATGCGCACGCGGTCGCGTGTTTCGCGCAGGATCAACGCGCCCGTTTCGTCAATGCCTTCGAACACGCCGTACATCTCCTCATTCTGCAGCCGGGCACGGATGCGAGTACCAAGCCCTGCCGCCCGTGCAAGCCAGGCATCGCGGATATCGCCAAAGCCCCGCGCGGTCCAGACTTCATACCACTTCGCCCACGCGCCTGCGAGACGCACGAGCACGTCACGCGCGGCGGGCACCGGTTCGCCCAGCGCCGCCAACGAGGTGGCAAGAAGCTCCGTGCCGTCGGGGTACTGCACCAGATTGATGCCGATACCGACGGCAAGCCAGTCGAGGTGCGCGCCGCCCATGCTTGCCGATTCCAGCAGAATGCCTGCGATCTTCCGGCCACCGGCCAGAACGTCGTTCGGCCATTTCACGCGGACATCGCCCGACCGCGTGAAGAATTGCACGGCGTCGGACGCGGCCAGCGCCGCGACGAAAGAGAGTTGCGCGGCCTCCCCGGCGGATTTTCCAGGCCGCAGCAGCAGGGTTGCCGCCAAATTTCCGGAGACTGTTTCCCAGACGCGACCGCGGCGACCGCGGCCGGCACTTTGGCGGCCGGCCGTAATCCACACCGGCCCCGCTTCACCCGCACCGGCCATCCGGCACGCTTCCTCATTGGTCGAATCGAGGAGGTCGAAATGCTTGAGGGCGTAGCCTTGCGGCCACGCCGATGCGCTCTTCACGGCACGAGTGCTCTTGCGCCGGTTTCAGCCATGGCAATGATCGGCGCCCCACCAACAACAAACAGGAGCGTAAAGACGCTGGCACCCGTCACAATCGTGCCCAGGCTCCAGCCCATGTCGCGATCGAAGGCTGGCGCGGGCTCGTCGAAATACATGATCTTGACGATCCGCAGATAATAAAAGGCACCCACGACGCTCGCGAGCACGCCAAGAATGGCCGGCCCATAGAGATGCGCCTCGATGGCCGCGAGAAATATGTAGAACTTCGCCCAAAAACCCGCCAGCGGCGGAATGCCGGCGAGGCTCAGCATCATGATGGCCAAGGCAAAGGCGAGCCTGGGCTGGGTGCGCGCAAGCCCCGACAGATCGCCGATCGCCTCCACCATCTGGCCATCGCGCTTCATCGCGAGAATACAGGCAAATACGCCGGCGTTGGTGACAAGATAGATGGTCAGATAGATCAGCACGCCCTGGATGCCCGCCGTCGAACCCGCGGCCAGACCGAGAAGTGTGTAGCCCATATGGCCGATCGAACTGTAGGCCATCAGCCGCTTGATGTTGCTCTGGCCAATCGCCGCGAACGCGCCGAGCGCCATCGACAAGATCGAGATGACTACGATGATCTGGCGCCATTGCTGAACAGCATCCGGGAACGGCTCTATCACCGCGCGCAGGAACAGTGCCATAGCGGCAATTTTCGGTGCCATCGCGAAAAAGGCGGTAATCGGCGTCGGCGAACCTTCATAAACATCTGGCGTCCACATATGGAACGGAACGGCCGCGACCTTGAATGCGAGACCCGAGATCAGGAAAACGAGCCCGAAAATCAGGCCGATCGAAACGCCTGATTGCTTGATCGCATGGGCGACACCCGAAAATTCCGTCGTCCCCGTAAACCCGTATACGAGCGAGATACCGTAAAGCATGAGGCCCGATGACAACGCGCCCAGGACAAAATATTTAAGGCCCGCTTCGCTCGATCGCACCGAATCCCGGTTGAATGCCGCCAGCACGTAGAGCGACAGGCTTTGCAGTTCGAGACCCATATAGAGAGCGAGGAAACTCGCCGCGGAAACCATCAGCAACATGCCGAGCGTAGCGAAGACAACCAGCACCGGAAATTCGAAGCGCACGATCTTCTCGCGCACGAAGTAGCCCTGTGCCATCGGAAGCGTCAGGCCCGCTCCCAGGAGAATAAGGATTTTTGCAAAACGGGAGAACCCGTCCGCGACGAAAGCGCCGGCAAAAGCGCTCGCATCCGGTGTAACAGGATTGATCACGAAATAAGCGGCTGCACCGAATGCGATGACCGCGAGAAACGACAACGCGCCCATGCCGCGATCATTGTTGACCATCACACCAAGCAGAAGAAGCACCAATCCGCCGATCGCCAGAATGAGTTCGGGAAGCAGTACCGCCAGATCATGGGGCAACGAAGTCATGGCACAGATCCTTCCGTCCCGGCTCGTTCCTGACGGACAGAAGCGGCGAGTTTTGGCGCATGGTCAATGGCCAGCGCAATTTTGTGCTCCGCGATCAGATTGGCAACCGAGGCGGATGTTACATCGAACACGGGCTTGGGATAGATTCCCATCGCCAGCGTCAAGGCGACGAGCGGAGCCAGGATCACGATTTCCCGCCAGGTGAGATCCTGGATCGTCCGCAGACTGGGCTTTATCAGCGCGCCGAAGATGATCCGGCGGTAGAGATAGAGTGCGTAAGCCGCCGACAGGATGGTACCGGTGGCGGCGAAAATCACGACCCAGGTGTTGACCTGAAAGGTTCCCAGCATGGTGAGGAATTCGCCGACGAAGCCGCCCGTGCCGGGCAAGCCGACATTGGCGAGGGTAAACACCATGAAACAGGCGGCATAAACCGGCATCCGGTTGACGAGCCCGCCATAGGCCGCGATCTCGCGCGTATGCATCCGGTCGTAGACCACCCCCACGCAGAGGAAGAGAGCGCCCGAAACGACGCCGTGGCTGAGCATCTGGAAAATGCCGCCTTCCACGCCCTGATGGGTGAGCGAAAAGATGCCCATTGTAACGAAGCCCATATGGGCGACCGACGAATAGGCGATCAGCTTCTTCATGTCTTCCTGCGCCAGGGCCACAAGCGACGTGTAGATGATCGCCACGACAGAGAGCACGAAAACGAAAGGCGCAAAGATTTCCGAAGCGGACGCGAACATCGGCAACGAAAAACGCAGGAAACCATAACCGCCCATTTTGAGGAGGACGCCTGCCAGAATGACCGAACCCGCCGTCGGTGCTTCGACATGGGCGTCGGGAAGCCATGTGTGGACCGGCCACATCGGCATCTTCACCGCGAAGGAGGCAAAGAAGGCTAACCACAGCCAGAACTGCATCGCCACAGGGAAATGCGCCGTGTGAATCAGCGTGTCGATGTCGGTCGTCCCCGTGTAGAGATACATGGAGAGGATCGCCAGCAACATCAGGACCGAGCCGAGCAGCGTGTAGAGGAAAAACTTGAAACTCGCATAGACGCGGCGTTTGCCGCCCCAGACGCCGATGATGAGAAACATCGGAATGAGGCCGCCTTCGAAGAAGACGTAGAACAGGACCATGTCCAGCGCACAGAAAACGCCGATCATCAAGGTTTCAAGCACAAGAAACGCGATCATGTATTCGGCTACGCGCGTGTCGATCGATTGCCAGCTTGCCAGAATACAGAACGGCATCAGGCCGGCCGTCAGCACGATGAAGAGCACCGAGATGCCGTCGACACCCATATGGTAGGTGATTCCGTGACCAAGCCAGGCGGCGTGCTCGACAAACTGGAAGTCGGCGTTTGATCCGTCGAAATGCGCCCAAATGAACAACGAAACAGCCAGATCGGCGATCGTCGTAATAAGCGCGATGGCGCGTGCATTGCCGGGCGCCGCCAAAATCGCCAGTACGCCCAGGAATGGCAGAAAGGTGACAATGCTCAGGATCGGCAAATTGCTCACCGCACAACTCCCATCACATAGAAATAGGTTGTGAGCAGCACGATCCCGACCAGCATCGCCAACGCGTAATGGTAGACATAGCCGGTCTGGAGACGGACGGAATCGCGCACAACGTCAAGCACCCGGGCCGACACGCCGTCGGGGCCAAATCCGTCGATGACCGTACCGTCGCCGGTTTTCCAGAGAATTCGGCCGAGCGCCAAAGCAGGACGAACGAACAGGAAATCGTACAATTCGTCGAAGTACCATTTGTTGTAGACAAAGCGGTAGAGAAATCCCCCGCGCGCGGCCAACAGCGGCGGTATTTCCGGATACATCACGTAATAATAATAGGCAATGACAAAGCCGATCACTGTCGCGATGAACGGTCCGAATTCGACCCAGAGCGGGACTTCCGCTCCGTGATGGCCGGCGATGGCAGCGACCGAAACGCGCCAGAACGAATGCGCCACGTCGCCCACGAAGACATCGGCGAACACGGCGCCGGCGAAGAGTGCGCCCGCGGCCAGCAGTGCCAGCGGAATCAACATCGAAACCGGCGATTCATGCACCTGGGACAAGTCGACTGCATGTCCGTGACCGTCGTCACCGTGCGCATGTCCCTCGCCATGAGCCGGAGACCCCGCCGTCGCACCGCGATAGGGGCCATGGAAGGTCATCAGGAATTGGCGCCAGGAATAGAAGGACGTCATCAATGCAGCCGTCAGCGTCAGCACAAAGGCGTAGGTGCCGATGGGCGTACCGGCGTTGAAGGTGGCGTCGATGATCTCGTCCTTCGAATAGAAGCCCGCCGCACCGATGTGCAGCAACGGAATGCCGGCACCGGTGAGCGCCAGATTGCCGATCAACATCATGGCCCAGGTAAACGGAATGTATTTGGCCAGCCCGCCCATCTTGCGCATGTCCTGCTCGTGGTGCATGGCGTGAATTACCGAGCCCGCGCTCAGGAACAACAACGCTTTGAAAAAAGCGTGCGTGAAAAGATGGAACATGGCCGCGCCATAGGCCGAAACGCCCGCCGCCGCGAACATGTATCCCAATTGCGAGCAGGTCGAGTAGGCGATGACACGCTTGATATCGTTCTGGAACAGGCCGACCGAAGCGGCGAAGAACGCCGTGGTAGCGCCGATGAAGGTGACGAATGCCAGCGCCGTCGGCGCAAGTTCGTAGAGCGGCGAGCAACGGCAGACGAGAAACACGCCGGCCGTCACCATGGTTGCGGCATGGATCAGCGCCGAGACGGGCGTCGGGCCTTCCATCGCGTCCGGCAGCCATGTGTGAAGACCGATTTGCGCCGACTTGCCCATCGCGCCCACGAACAGGAGCAGGCAGAGCGTGGTGAGTATGTCGACCTGCTGGCCGGCGAACATGAATGTCTTGCCGACCATTGCGGGCGCCGCTGCAAAAACCGTGTCGAAATCGAGCGTGTGGAAGATCAGGAACACGCCGAAAATGCCGAGCGCAAATCCGAAATCTCCCACCCGGTTGACGATGAACGCCTTTATTGCTGCGGCGTTGGCCGAGGGTCGCGTATACCAGAAACCGATCAGCAGATAGGACGCGAGGCCCACACCCTCCCAGCCGAAGAACAATTGCAAAAAATTGTTCGCTGTCACCAGCATCAGCATCGCAAATGTGAACAGCGAGAGATAGGAAAAGAACCGCGGACGGCTGTCGTCGTCATGCATGTAACCGATCGAGTAGAAATGCACGAGCGAGGAAACGCCCGTGACCACCACCAGCATGACGGCGGTCAGCGTGTCGACACGGATAGTCCAATCGGCTTCGAACGTTCCTGACACGATCCACTCCGCCAGGCGGATGATCTGTCCATGGCCCAGCAGCGCCACGTCGTAGAAGGCAACGCATGACAGGCCCGCGGAAGCAAACAGCAGCGCGGTCGTTACGATTTCGGACGCACGCGCTCCGATCACGCGGCCGAACAGACCGGCGATGGCGCAGCCCAGGAGCGGCAGGAATACGATCGCTGTATACACGCCTCAGCCTTTCATCAGGTTGACGTCTTCGACTTCGATCGTGCCGCGATTGCGGAAATAGACGACCAGAATGGCAAGCCCGATTGCCGCTTCGGCAGCTGCAACGGTGAGGATAAACAGGGCGAAGACCTGCCCCACAAGGTCGCCCAGGAAGGACGAGAAGGTCACGAAATTGATGTTGACCGCGAGCAGGATGAGTTCGATCGACATCAGGATGATGATCACATTCTTGCGGTTCAGGAAGATGCCGAGGATGCCGATCGTAAACAGGATCGCTGCCACCGCGAGGTAATGACCGAGGCCTATCGCCATGTCTATGCTCCCTGCCCGGGCTTGACGTCTTTGAGTTCGACGGCGAACGCAGGCGTACGCGCGTTCTGCCGGGCGATCGATTGGCGGCGGACGCCCGGCCTGTGGCGCAGCGTCAGCACGATCGCGCCGATCATCGCGACGAGCAGGACGAGGCCCGCCGTCTGGAAGTAGTAAAGGTAGTCCGTATAGAGAATTTGTCCCAGCGCCACCGTGTTGGTCATATTGGCCGGCGTTGCATGCGCGATCGACCTGGCCGTCGCGGCCGGAAATATCCAGAAATAGCCTACCAGCACGAGTTCGCAGACAAGGGCGATACCTACCGCCCCCCCGAGCGGCAAATATTGCAACAGGCCATGCTTCAATTCGGCAAAATCGACGTCGAGCATCATCACGACGAAGAGGAACAACACCGCCACCGCGCCGACATAAACGATCAGGAGGATCATCGCGAGGAATTCCGCCCCCAGCAGTATGAACAAAGCCGCCGCATTGAAGAACGCCAATATCAGAAAGAAAACGGAGTGCACAGGATTGCGCGACGACACCACCATGAGCGCGGATGCGATCATGATCGCCGAAAACAGATAGAAGGCGATCGCCACCAGCATGTTCTCAATCCGTCCCCTCTCGCCGGCCTATCGGTACGGCGCATCCAGTTCCAAGGCTCGCGCGATTTCGCGTTCCCAACGGTCGCCATTCGCAAGAAGGCGGGCCTTGTCGTAGTAAAGCTCTTCACGCGTTTCGGTCGAAAATTCGAAGTTCGGTCCTTCCACGATCGCGTCCACGGGGCAAGCCTCCTGGCACAACCCGCAATAGATGCATTTGACCATGTCGATGTCGTAGCGCGTCGTACGGCGGCTGCCGTCATCGCGCGGCTCGGCCTCGATCGTGATCGCCTGGGCCGGGCAGATGGCTTCGCACAATTTGCAGGCAATGCAGCGCTCTTCGCCGTTCGGATAACGGCGCAGCGCATGCTCGCCGCGGAAGCGCGGGCTCAAATGGCCTTTTTCATAGGGATAGTTGATCGTGACTTTCGGAGCGAAGAAATAGCGCATCGAAAGCCCAAAAGCTTTCACGAATTCCCAGAGGAATATCGAGCGGGCGGTGCGGTCGAGCCAAGCCATGACGATCTCACATTCCGTGATGCTGGAAGGCCAGGACCCAGCCCGCCGTGACCACCACCCAAAGGAGCGATACCGGCAGAAAAACCTTCCAACCCAGCCGCATCAACTGGTCGTAGCGATAGCGCGGAACCATTGCCTTCACCATCGCGAACAGGAAGAAGAAGAAGAATATCTTCAGGAGGAACCAGATGATGCCCGGGACGGCACCGAGCAGCCACGTCACGCCCGGTATCAATGTCAACGGCCAAAAGATCGGCGGCAGCCATCCTCCGAAAAACAGGATGGATGTCATCGCACACATCAGCATGATGCTGACATACTCGCCAAGGAAGTAGAGAAGAAACGGCGTCGAGGAATATTCTGCGAAATAGCCCGCCACCAATTCGGATTCACCTTCCGGGAGATCGAAGGGAGGACGGTTCGTTTCCGCCAACGCCGAGATAAAGAAAATCACGAACATCGGGAACAGGATCGAGAACGCGAACCATCCATGTTCCTGGGCACGCACGATGTCCGACAGGTTCATCGAGCCGGCGAACAGCAAAACCGTGACGATTACGAATCCGATCGAGACTTCGTAGGAGACCATTTGCGCCGCCGAGCGCAGGCTGCCGAGGAACGGATATTTCGAATTCGACGCCCAGCCGCCCATAATGATGCCGTAGACGCCAAGCGACGACACCGCGAACAGGTAGAGAATGCCGACATTGATATTGGCGACCACCCAGCCATTGTCGAACGGCACCACCGCCCAGCCCGCGAAGGCGAGAACGACGGTCACTATCGGCGCCAGGAGAAAGATGACTTTGTTCGCCCCCGCCGGAATGATCACTTCCTTGAGGATGAATTTGAAGGCATCGGCAAAGGTTTGCAACAGGCCGAAGGGGCCGACCACGTTGGGTCCTCTGCGCAGATGTACGGCGGCCCATATCTTCCGATCTGCAAGGATGAAGAATGCGACCGACACCATGACCACCAACTCGATGACGAGAATGATGACCACGTTGCTGAGCGTCCACGCCCAGCCGTAAGGCAATCCCCAGTTCTGCAACATATGGATGAAGAACATCGCCTACTCCGCCGCCATTCTTGCAGGGCTCTTCACGAAGGTGCGGCTGCATTCAGCCATCGTCAGGCTCGCGCGCGCGATCGGATTGGTGAGATAGAAATCTGCGACATGTAACGAAAGCGGCAGCGCGGCATCCACCGGCCCCGCGGTCCCGATCACATCCCAGATCGCGAGATCGGCGCCAGGTTGCCAGGGCAGCACGCCTGTTTCGGCGAATTGCGGCGCGTCGGCCACGATCGCTCTGCGCAACGCGTCGCGGTCGTCATAAGGCAGCCGCTCGCCTAGGACATCGGAGAGGGCTCGCAAGATCGCCCAGTCCTCCTTCGCCTCGCCGGGCGGGAACGTTGCGCGTTCGGCCCTCTGCACCCGGCCCTCGAAATTGACGTACACGCCTTCTTTTTCCGTATAGGCCGCGCCCGGCAAGATCACATCGGCGCGATGCGCACCGGCGTCGCCATGGGTGCCCTGATAGACCACGAAGGCATTTCCCAGCGCCGCTACATCGAACTCGTCGGCGCCCAGCAGATAGACGAAGTCGATATCGCCGTTTGCAGCCCCCCCGACGATGGCGGAAACGTCTCTGCCGTTTTCCCCTGGAACAAATCCGAGATCGAGCGCGGCCACCCGCGATGCGGCCGTGTGGAGAATGTTGAATCCGTTCCAGCCGCCGTCGACAGCGCGTCCCGGCGGACCGATCATGCCCGTCTCGCCGGCGATCTTCACTGCAAGCTTGAGAAGTGCTGCGCCGTCGGGCCGCGCCGCTGCACCGGGTCCAAGGACCAGCATCGGCCGTTTGGCGGATTTCAGAACTTCCGTGAATGGATGATTGCCGGCGGCGAGCTGTTCGAGAACGTCGACCGTTTCGCCCAATTGTTCGACCGGATACGTCAAATCACAAGGCGCGCCGACATTGGCGATGCGGATTCTGCCGGACAGCCAAGCCTTGCGGATGCGCGCGTTGAGGACAGGAGCTTCCCAGCGCGGATTGGTCCCGATCAGAAGCAGCGCGTCGGCCGCGTCCACGCCCGCGATCGAACTGTTGAACAGGTAGGATTGGCGCGGAATGCCCTGGAGCTTGGCGCCGTCCTGGCGACAATCGAGATGGGGACTACCGAGCGCGATCATCAGGTCCTTCAGCGCCTTGATCTCTTCCGCCGCGGCGAGATCGCCGACGATGGCCGCCATGCGCTCGGGGCGCGTCGCGCCCACACGCGCGGCGATGGCCGCGAAGGCCTGCGCCCAGCTTGCCGGCTGGAGCTTTCCACTCTTGCGAACATAGGGACGGTCGAGGCGCTGCCGCCGCAGGCCGTCACAGGCATGCCGCGCCTTGTCCGAAATCCATTCCTCGTTGATGTCTTCGTTAAGGCGGGGAAGCACGCGCATCACTTCAGGCCCACGCGTGTCGACGCGTATATTGCAGCCTTGCGCATCCATGACATCGACGGATTCCGTCTTGCTCAGTTCCCAGGGGCGCGCATTGAATGCATAGGGCTTGGACGTTAAAGCGCCGACCGGGCACAAATCCACCACATTGCCGGATAATTCCGATGCGAATGCCTTTTCGAGATAGGTGGTGATCTCCACATCCTCGCCGCGGCCGGTCGCTCCCAAATCCGGGACGCCCGCGACCTCGGTCGCAAAACGGACACAGCGCGTGCACTGAATGCAGCGCGTCATGATCATCGCGACAAGCGGGCCCATTTCCTTGTCTTCGACCGCGCGCTTGTTTTCATGGAACCTGTGAAAAGCGGCGCGGCCATAGCCCATCGCCTGATCCTGCAGATCGCATTCGCCGCCCTGATCGCAGATCGGGCAATCGAGCGGGTGGTTGATCAGCAGAAATTCCATCACGCCAGCGCGTGCCTTGCGGACCAACGGCGAATCCGTGTTGATCTTCGCCGGGCTCCCGTCTTTGTTTGGAAAGATGTCCTTGACCTGTAAGGCGCAAGAGGCTTGCGGCTTGGGCGCTCCCACCCATTCCACCAGACACATGCGGCAATTGCCGGCGACGGAAAGCCTTTCATGAAAGCAGAAGCGCGGAATTTCCGCGCCGGCCTGCTCGCAGGCCTGCAACAGCGTCAGGTTGTCGTCCGCTTCGATTTCCTTGCCGTCGATGATGAGCTTGCGCATCGCTTACTCCGCCGCCAACGGCGTGGCCGACGTCTTGCGCGCCGCAATGCGCCGCTCGAGTTCGGGACGGAAATGCCGGATCAACCCTTGCACCGGCCACGCCGCCGCGTCGCCCAGGGCGCAGATCGTGTGGCCTTCGACTTGCTTGGTCACTTCCTGCAGCAGGTCGATCTCGGCGAGTTCGGCGTCGCCTTTCTGCAGGCGCGTCATCACGCGCCACATCCATCCCGTTCCCTCGCGGCACGGTGTGCATTGGCCGCAGCTTTCGTGTTTGTAGAAATAGGACAGCCTCGCGATCGCCTTCACGATATCCGTCGATTTGTCCATGACGATGACGGCCGCAGTACCGAGTCCCGACTGCACCTCGCGCAGCGCATCGAAATCCATCAGCACCGTATCGCATACCGCTTTCGGGATAACCGGCACGGACGCGCCGCCCGGTATGATGCCGAGGAGATTGTCCCAGCCGCCGCGCACCCCGCCTGCATGCTTTTCGATGAGTTCCTTCAGCGGGATGCCCATCTCTTCTTCGACATTGCAGGGATTATTCACATGACCGGAAATACAAAACACCTTGGTCCCGACATTGTTCGGCCGGCCGATGCCGGCGAACCACTCCGGTCCCCGGCGCAGGATGGTCGGGGCGACCGCAATCGACTCCACATTGTTGACCGTTGTGGGGCAACCATAAAGACCGACATTTGCCGGAAAGGGCGGCTTCAGCCGCGGCTGCCCTTTCTTGCCCTCGAGACTTTCGAGAAGTGCCGTCTCTTCGCCGCAGATATACGCACCGGCACCATGATGCACATAGAGATCGAAATCCCAGCCGTGAATGTTGTTCTTGCCGATCAGTCCGGCTTCGTAGGCTTGATCGATGGCGGCCTGCAACCGTTCGCGTTCGCGGATGAATTCGCCACGGACATAGATGTAGCAGGCATGCGCCCGCATCGCGAATGAAGCAATCAGGCAGCCTTCGATGAGGTGATGAGGATCATGACGCATAATGTCGCGATCCTTGCACGTGCCGGGTTCGGACTCGTCCGCATTGACCACGAGATAATGCGGTCTCTCCTTAACCTCCTTGGGCATGAACGACCATTTGAGTCCGGTCGGGAAGCCCGCGCCGCCGCGCCCGCGCAAGCCCGACTTTTTCATCTGGTCGACGATCGCGTCAGGCCCGCGCTCGAGAATGGTCTTGGTACCGTCCCACGAGCCGCGCGCGCGCGCGCCGGCCAATCCCCAGTCCTTGAAGCCGTAAAGGTTGGTGAATATCCGGTCTTTATCGGCAAGCATCAGCCGTCTTCCTTCAACGTCGTGGCGCCGCCGACCGGCTCGGACGAGCGCCTGCTGTTCTGTGGCCCCGGCTGCGGCCGTTGGCCGCGACGAAAGGCTTCCAGTATCCTGTCGATCGCCGGCCCGTCGAGGTCTTCGTAGAAATCCTTGCCGATCTGTACCATCGGCGCGTTGACGCAGGCCCCGAGGCACTCGGCTTCCATCCACGAGAATTTGCCGTCCTTGGAAATCGTATGCGGGGCGTCCGCGATCTGCTTCCTGCATACGGCAACGATCTCGTCGGAACCGCGCAGCCAGCAGGGCGTGGTCGTGCAAACCTGTACGAGATTCTCTCCCACCGGTTCGAGGTTGAACATCGTGTAGAAAGTCGCCACCTCGAGGACGCGTATATACGGCATGCCAAGGCGCTGGGCGACATGCTCGATCATCGGCTTCGTCACCCAGCCTTGCCGCTCCTGGCCGCGCCAGAGAAGCGAAATCACGGCACTCGCCTGTCGCCCTGGTGGATATTTGGCGATCTCGCTTGCGACCCACGCCTCGTCTTCCACGGGAAAGGCGAAACTCGCCGGCTGTTCGTGATGGAGACGTCGCAGACTCACCGGTCAATCTCCCCGAATACGACGTCGATAGAGCCGAGCACAGCAGCAACGTCAGCCAACATATGTCCGCGGCACAGCCAATCCATCGCTTGCAAATGCATGTAGCTGGGAGCGCGGATTTTGCAGCGGTATGCTTTGTTCGAACCGTCGGACACGAGGTAGACGCCGAATTCCCCCTTCGGCGCTTCCACAGCGGCGTAAACCTCGCCGGCAGGAACATGGAATCCTTCAGTGTAAAGCTTAAAATGGTGAATTAACGCTTCCATCGATGATTTCATCTCGGCACGCCGGGGCGGCACCACCTTGTTGTCCGTCGATACGACGGGCCCGGACGGCATCTGCTCGATGCACTGCTTCATGATCAGAGTGGCTTGTCGCATCTCTTCCATGCGCATCAAATAACGGTCGTAGCAATCGCCGTTCTTGCCGACGGGAATCTTGAAGTCGAGTTCGGAATAGCACTCGTAAGGCTGCGCGCGGCGCAAATCCCAGGCGACGCCGGTGGAGCGCAGCATGACGCCCGTCATGCCCCAATTTTCGGCATCGGCACGGGTAACGACGCCGATATCGACATTGCGCTGCTTGAAGATGCGGTTCTCGGTGAGCAGGCCTTCAATGTCGTCGAGAACCTTAGGAAAGGTTCCGCAAAAAGCGTAGATATCTTCGGCAAGGCCCGCCGGCATATCCTGATGCACGCCACCGGCCCGGAAATAAGCGGCATGCATGCGGCTGCCGGAAACGCGCTCGTAGAACCCCATCAGCTTCTCGCGCTCTTCGTAGCCCCACAGCGGCGGCGTCAATGCACCGACGTCCATGGCCTGGGAGGTGACGTTGAGAAGATGGTTGAGAAGGCGGCCGATCTCGGCGAACAGCACACGTACATACTGACCGCGCTTGGGCACTTCGAGACCGAGCAATTTTTCGATCGCCAGGGCAAAGGCATGCTCCTGGTTCATCGGCGCCACGTAGTCGAGGCGGTCGAAATAGGGAATTGCTTGCAGATATGTCTTATGTTCGATCAACTTCTCGGTCCCACGATGCAGGAAGCCGATATGCGGATCGACGCGCGTGACGATTTCGCCGTCGAGGTCGAGCAGCAGCCGCAACACGCCATGCGCCGACGGATGCTGCGGCCCGAAATTGATCGTGATGGTCTCGCCAGTGTCAGACATCAATCCCTCACGACTTCGCTTTCTCGTCGCCCGGCAGGATGTAGGGAGCCCCTTCCCAGGGACTCATGAAGTCGAAATTGCGGAATTCCTGGGTAAGTTGGACAGGCTGATTAACCACCCGCTTCAATTCATCGTCATAACGGACTTCGACATAACCCGTGAGTGGAAAATCCTTGCGCAGCGGGTAGCCCGAGAAGCCATAATCCGTCAGTAGGCGGCGCAAGTCGGGATGGTCAGTGAACGCGACCCCATACATGTCGAAAGTTTCACGTTCCGGCCAGTTCGCCGCCGCAAAGACGCTGACGACGGATGCCACCGGCGTGTTTTCGTCAGTCTGGAGCTTGACGCGGATACGAGCATTACGCGTCATCGACAGCAGATGATAGACGACGTCAAAACGCTTGGCGCGGCCTGGCCAATCCACACCGCAAATGTCGATCAGCTGCCGGAAGGCGCAGGCATGGTCGTCGCGCAAATGCGTGAGAACGCGGATAATATCGCCGGGCTCTACATCGATGGTCAGTTCGCCATACGAAACGCTGTAGCCGCGGACGGCACCCGGCAGCGCCGCTGCGATTTCATTGCCAAAAGAATCGAGGTCCATCACCCGCCTCAGCGAATAATCGAGCCGGTGCGGCGTATCTTCCGCTGCAGCAGCAAGACGCCATACACAAACGCTTCGGCAGTCGGCGGACAGCCCGGCACGTAGATATCGACCGGAACGATCCGGTCGCAGCCGCGCACGACAGAATAGGAATAATGGTAATAGCCTCCGCCATTGGCGCAGGAGCCCATCGAAATGACGTAGCGCGGTTCGGACATCTGGTCGTAGACCTTCCGCAGAGCCGGTGCCATTTTGTTTGTCAGCGTGCCCGCCACAACCATGACATCGGATTGGCGGGGCGAGCCGCGGGGTGCAAAGCCAAAACGCTCGAGATCGTAGCGCGGCATGCTGGCCTGGATCATCTCCACGGCACAGCAGGCAAGCCCGAACATCATCCACATGAGCGAACCGGTGCGCGCCCAATTGATCAACGCGTCGGCGCTTGTAACCAAAAACCCCTTGTCCCGGAGTTCGGCGTTCATGGCGCCGAAATAGGGATCATTGTCGCTCAGGCGCGCGCCACCTTCGACCCCCGCCCGACCGGCCTGGCCCGCTTGAATCACTCCCATTCGAGTGCGCCTTTCTTCCACTCGTAGATAAAGCCGACCGTAAGAACACCGAGAAATGCCAGCATCGACCAAAAAGCGAAAGGTCCGGTCTGTCGCAGCGTGATGGCCCACGGAAACAAGAATGCGACTTCGAGATCGAAAATAATGAAAAGGATCGAAACGAGATAGAAGCGTACGTCGAATTTCATGCGTGCATCGCCGAACGCATTGAACCCGCACTCATATGCCGAGAGCTTTTCCGGGTCCGGCCGCGTCGGCGCGATGATCAGCGGCACCGCAACCAGGGCGCCGGCGATGACGGCGGCAATCCCGAGAAATATCAGGATCGGCAGATACTCGATCAACAAGCCTTCCATCGTTCACCCTTAGGGTCGCCTGCCACAGCACATATATGCCGGCTGCGCGGGCCGCACCGAGTCAATTTCGCGGGTGCAGTATAGGCAGCGCGATCCCGCGCGCAATGCGCCGTTTGGCGCAAGCATCCTCGCTGTCGCAAAGGATATTTCCGGTAAATTTCAGCCACTCCCCCGGTTGGAGAAATGGCGGGAGCGACGGGGCTCGAACCCGCGACCTTCGGCGTGACAGGCCGACACTCTAACCAACTGAGCTACGCCCCCGCGTGGAACCCGGATCAGGGGCCAGTCGCGAAAGAGGGCCGATGTAAGGCCGGCCCGATTCCCTGTCAAGGACGAAGCCGAACGCAGTCCCTACCCGGCGCTGCCGATGCCTGTTGTTTGAGCGGAAAATGCCAGCCCGTCGTGCATCAATTGCCGCCACCAGGAGGGTTGTTCCCTCCCCCGCCATCGCGGCGTCGGCTGTGCTGGCCGCCCTGTTGCTGGCCACCCTGTTGCGGTTTGGTCGGCTTGGCGCCTGCCGATTTCAATTCGTCCGCCGTCAACTTGCCATCACCATTGCGATCGAGCTGTTCGAACAGCGTCCTTGGGGTCGCGGCAAATTCGTCAAAATCGACGCAGCCATTGTGTTGGAAATCGATCAGCGGCGATGCAGTAGAGGCATCTTGCTTCCATCGTTGCTCGTTGACCGCCCGGACCTCGTTCGCGTCCAGACAGCCGTCATGATTGGTATCGGCCGCGGCAAAATCGCGCCTCAGCCCAGATTCCAGCTGCGCACGGGTCAGCGAACCGTCGGACCCGACATAAACGAGCAACATTGCCGCCGCGGGAAGCCAAGGCGCATCCTGGGCGCGCGGACGGCGCGGCGCCTCGTGGCCGAACAGACCGCATCCGGCAAGCAGCAAAAGCATCGCCGTCGCAGCGGCCCCGAAAGAGCTTTTCTTCATGAGGGGAACTCCGCCAGCCCCGGAGCGCAACGTCAAGCCAAAGAATGTCGCGAAACGTAGCGCGAATGCGGTGTGTTTTGTCCTCGCGATATGATCCCGCGCATAGGCGACCGGTGATACATCTCAGACGAGACCGGCGGTTTCGGGCAATCCCAGCATGATGTTGAGATTCTGCACGACGGCCCCCGATGCGCCCTTGCCGAGATTGTCGAGTACTGCGACCAGCCGCGCCTGGCCATGCATATCGTTGCCGAACACGAAGAGCTTCACGCGGTTGGTGTCTTTGAGCATTTCCGCATCGAGCGATTTGAGGGTCATGGCGTCGGTCGGCCTCGCCACGTCGACGAGCGCCGCATTGTGATAGGCCGCGGCGATCGTTTCCTGCAGAGTTGCTACTGTCGGCTTCTTCGGCAAGGCCCAGAGCTGCAGCGGCACCTCGACGATCATGCCGCGATAAAAGCGCCCGACGCTTGGCGCAAAGACCGGCGGATGTATCAAGCCCGCATGGACCTGCATCTCCGGGACGTGCTTGTGCGAGAGCGTCAGCGCATAGGTGCGTACAACCGTTTCCGTATAGGATGGCGACGCCTTGTTTTCGAATTCCTCGATCATGGCCTTGCCGCCGCCGGAATACCCCGACACGGCGTTGACGGTCAGCGGAAACTCCGCCGGCACCAGTCCGGCGCGGACCAGCGGGCGCACCAGGGCAAGAAATCCCGTCGGGTAGCAGCCGGGGTTGGTGACAAGGCGCGCAGACGCGATTTTGCTGCGGGCATCGGCCTCGAGCTCGGCAAATCCGTAAACCCAGCCCGGTGCCACGCGATGCGCGGTCGAGGCATCGATGACGCGGACGGACTTGTTTTCGATCAGCGCCACCGCCTCCTTCGCCGCCTCGTCGGGCAGGCAGAGGATGACGATATCGGCCTCGTTGAGCGCCCGCGCGCGCGCGCGGACATCCTTGCGCTCGGCCTCGGGCAGCTGGAGAAGCGACAGGTCGGAACGCGCGGCCAGCCGCTCGCGGATTTCGAGCCCGGTCGTGCCGACTGCCCCGTCAATGAAAATTTTAGCGGTCATGGCTTGCCTATAGCCGTTCCGGGACGATTTTGCGATTCCCCGCGCCACCGCCGGTAAACCCGTAAGCTTGTCGAAGCCGGATACCCATCTTCCCGTCACTGCGCCACGATTGACAGGTCTTCTTGCCCGTTCTTAGCTCGGATTTGCTCGCGATTCGCACGGTACCATTTTGTGGCGCCACGAGTGGTGGCGTTGCCCCCAACGTCTTCCCCTTGCTGCAGCCTTTCGGCGCAGGCCTGTTCGATCAGGAGCAATTCATGGACCCGCAAGCCATCATCGATAATTTTCGTAACATCGTGACGCAGCATTATTTCGACTTCGAAGGCCGCGCCCGCCGGGCGACCTTCTGGTACTTTGTTCTGGCTTACTTCATTATCGCGATTGTTCTCGGCATCATCCAAAGCATTCTGCACCTCTACGGTGTCTTGACAGGCCTGCTGGCGGTGGCCCTGCTTCTGCCCAACCTCGGCCTTGCCGTGCGCCGCCTTCATGATATTGGCCGCAGCGGATGGTGGATACTCATCGGCCTGATCCCTATCGTCGGCTGGATTCTCGTAATTTACTGGTATTGCGTAGAGGGAACGAGCGGTCCGAACGCGTACGGCCCAGTAAAGTGGACCCTGTTGGCAGGACCACAATAGCCGGGCTGTTAGTTGGAAACGCGGCCGTTCCTTTCTTTTACCATCATCAAGCTGCAATTTCTGCTGTTACGGCTGTGGGCATGTGGACAACG
>JBAVOL010000020.1:0-53790 GCA_049692035.1 Rhizomicrobium sp. | reverse complement strand
CGTCCCGCCCGCACCGTCGGCGCAATCTGATAAATGCGGGCGGGACGCCCGCGGTCCCAGTAAAGTAGGAACACGCGAGGCTTGCGCCGCTCAGAATTCCTTCAACAAACGATCGTAATAGTCGAGTTCTTCCTTCGGGCGGCCGCGTTCGGCGGCGCGCCGGCGCAATTCTTCGAGTATGGAACGAGCGCGTTGCAACGCATCGCGGTCGGGAATCTTGGTGCCGCCACCATCGGCGCCCCATCCCGATTGACCTTGTTCGCGGCCGAGCGGATCGTTCTGACCCTCTCCAATCTGACCGCTCCCCTGACCGCTTTCTTTCAGCTGCGTCTTGGCGAGTTCGCCGGCCGCGTCGCGCAGCGCGTCGAGTGCATTTTTCTGCGCCTGTCCGGCACTGTCGAACGCGTTGGAGCCCAATTGGTTTTGCGCCTCGCCCATGTCGTGGCCGGCTTTGCCCAGCGAATGCGGCACTGCTTTCTTGCTGTCGCTCAATCCCCTGGTGATCTTGTCGAGGTCCTGGCGCAGCGTGCCCTGGCTCTGCGCCAATCCGCGGCCGCCGCCATCCTTCGGATCGCCCGCGCCCTGACCTTGACGAAAACTCTTGTCGAGCAATTGCCGCTGCCGGCCGATCAGATCGCTAAGCCCCTGGATCGCGTCACCGAGCGCCTTGTCGCCGGGCGCGCCGCCTTGGGTGACGTGGAGATTTTCGATCATGTTCTCCAGCATGGCGAGGGCCGCCGCGGCAGCATCGCGCGAGCCGGTTTGCGACATCTGCTGAATGGCCTTCAGCATCGCATCGAGATCTTCAGTGCGCAGGGTCTGCGCATTCGGCGCGGACGGCGCTGATTTTTGCGGACCGGCCGCCGCCAGCGCCTGCAGATAACGCGCAAGCGCATTGCGATAACGTTCCAGGAGCGCGTCGATCACGTCCTGCGGCGCGCCCTGTGCGAGAGCCTGAGTCAGAAGCTGCTGCAATTGGCGCAGCTGCGCGGCTGCGGACAATAACCCGCCCTGTTCAAGCGCGACGGCCGTATCCCACAAGAGCTGCTGCACGCCCGCGATGTCGGATGCATCGTGGGCATTTACGACGCTCCAATAGGCAGCACGGATCGCGAGATAGACGTTGGGCTGGTCGTTGTAGAAACGATCGGGCGCCAGCGCCAGCGCGTCGAGCGTGCGCTCCGCCTTTTCGCGCGCATCAGGCGCCGCGACGGCAAGGGTCTGACGTTGCTCGATCAGCGCGCGGGCGAGCGGATTGGTGAAAACGCGGGCCGGCAGGCGAATGCGCGCCGGTCTGCTGTGGCCTGTCTGCCCTGCGCCGTCCTTCGCTTCGAGAACGATCTCGACGTCGACACCCGCCAACGGTTCGTCGGTCAGATCGCGATAGACGGTTTGGATGAGCGTCCTGGCCGATGTTGCGGCGAGCGGCAGATCGATGGAAAGAACCGCGTGCGCGTTTGCGGCAATGGGACGGATGATCGCGCGCGCGCTGGTCACGCCATAATCGTCGGCGGCGGTAAAGACGATCTTCAACGCGTCGCGCTCGGTCCTGGACGGCGGCTGGGCAAACGCGATGACGGGCGGGGTGTCGGGGATCGTGGTGATGTGCCAGCGCCCGAGCAATCGCCCATCGGCGAGCACGCGCACGTCGCTATTGTGGAGGAGCCTCGCGCCGGCGCCGTATTCGCCCGCCTCACCGGTGAAATTGGGCTGGACGCCATCCGCTTCCGGGTCGAGCAGCAGGCGCGGCGGCGCTGCTGCCTCATGCACACGCAAAACGAGTTCGGAGCCGGCTGGCACGGCGAGCGGACCATCGCCGCCATTCGTCCGCTGCAGATAGATCGGCGCTTCGCCGGTATAGGCCGGCGGATTGATCCAGGCATCGAGCATCGCTTTGGAGGTGCCTGCACCGGTGTCGGGCGTGAAGGCGAACGCCAGTCTCCTGTTCCAGTCCGATCCCGCCACGGCGAAGCCGGCCGCGATCAACAGCAGGACGACGAAACGCAGTGCGTAGGGATCGCGGCTCCCAAGACCGGGCGCGGGCAGCGCAACGCGCAAATTGGCGATGCGCTCCAGCAGGCGGCGCAGATGGGCCCGCCACACCGCACGCGTCCACGGATCGTGATCGCCGGCCGCAAGCCGGTCATGGCCTTCGGTGATCGGACGGTGAACCAGCAGGCTGTCGCGTTCGACGCGGCGCGCGCCTTCTTCCCAGCCCGGAAATTGGAACTTCTTAAGATTGCGGTGAAGGAGGGCGCCGGCGCCGGCAAATACGCCGAGAAGCAGGAGCCCGTGCAGCCAGCTCGGAATGCTCGCCAGGACACCGAACAGCGCCGCCGCGACGAACAGGCCGAGAACGCCGCTGGCGGGCCACAGCGCCGGCCACACGCGCTCCCACAGAATCGCGAGGCGCGCGAGAGCGATATAGCGCTCGCTTCTGTCAGCCTTGAAGCCAAGGCGGGAGGCGATCCAGTTCAATAAGGGCGTCATCACTCATCCGCGGCCGTACGACGCTCCATGCGTCGGCCTTCACCAGCACTTCGGGCGCCGGCGGCCTTGCATTGTAGGCGGAAGCCATCACCGCGCCATAGGCACCGGCCGTCATTATTGCCACCAGATCTCCGGCCTGAAGCACCGGCAGGGCGCGGTCGCGGGCAAACAGGTCGGCGGTTTCGCACACCGGCCCCACCACGTCGTAACGCGCGTATGGCATATCTGCGCGCGGCTCGGTGACGGACATGATGTCGTGATGGGCGTCGTACAGCGCCGGGCGGATCAGGTCGTTCATGCCTGCATCGATAATCAGAAACGTCTTGGTGTCGCCCTGTTTCACATAGATGACGCGCGAGACGAGTATCCCGGCATTGGCGGCGATCAGCCGCCCAGGCTCGAAGATGAGATCGACATCGAGGCCGCGCGTCAGCCGCGCCACGACTGCGCCATAGGCGGCCGGATCCGGCGGCGGCGCATTGTCGAGACGATAGGGCACGCCAAGTCCGCCGCCGAGATCGGCACGGGTGATGACATGGCCGTCTTCCCTGAGCATGCGGATCAATTCGACCACCCGCGCGAAGGCCGCCTCGAACGGCGCAAGCTCGGTGATCTGGCTGCCGATATGGACGTCGACGCCGACGATTGCGATGCCGGCCAGATCGCGCGCATCAGCGTAGATGCCGCGGGCCCGGTTCCACGGAATGCCGAATTTCGTTTCGGCCGTGCCGGTCGTGATCTTGGCGTGGGTGCGCGCATCGACGTCCGGGTTGATGCGCAGCGTGATCGGCGCGCGTTTTCCCATATCGAGGGCGACGGCGTTCAGCGCCAGCAGCTCCGGCTCGCTTTCGACATTGAATTGATGGATGCCGGCTTCGAGAGCGAGCCGCATTTCCCTTTGCGTTTTCCCGACGCCGGAGAAGACGATGCGCGCGGGCGGAATTCCCGCCGCCAATGCCTTCTTGAGTTCGCCGCCCGAAACCACGTCGGCGCCCGCGCCGAGCCGCGCCAGCGTCTTTAACACGGCGAGATTGCCGTTCGCCTTCACCGAAAATGCGACCAGGCTGGTAGCCGGAAAGCTGTCCGCGAAAATACGGTAGTGCCGCTCGAGCGTCGCCGTCGAATAGACATAGAACGGCGTGCCGACTTCTTCGGCGATCAAGGAAAGATCGACGTTTTCGGCCGCGAGCCGCCCGTTGCGATAGGAAAAGTGGTTCATCGCGTAATGGGGCTGTCCGGCTGAGACGGATCTTTTTCGGACTTGGGCGTGGGCTCGCCGTTGGGCTTCAGGAGAGCGCTCTTGGTGCCGCACGCCGACACCATCAGGACGAGGCCGAGTGCCAAGACAACGCGCAGCATCATGCCAGTTTCTCCCGCCAGAAGAGAATTTGCTCGCGAACGCGCTCCGGTGCGGTGCCGCCGAAGCTCGTGCGCGAATTCACCGAGGCTTCCAGAGATAGCACGGAATAGACGTCGGCCGTGATGCCCCGCTCGATCTTTTGCATGTCGGCGAGCGGGACCTTGTCGAGCGCGAGCTTGAGCTCTTCGGCGCGTTTCACGATCGCGCCTGCGATGTGATGGGCCTCACGAAACGGCTTGTTCAAAACGCGCACCAGCCAGTCGGCGAGGTCGGTCGCCGTTGGATATCCCGCTTCGGCGGCGCGGCGCATGGCGTCGTCCTGGGGGCGCAAATCCTCGATCATTCCGGCGCTCGCCGCGAGACACAATTCGAGCGCGTCGGCTGCCGTGAAAACCGCTTCCTTGTCTTCCTGGAGGTCTTTGGCATAGGCGAGCGCCAATCCCTTCATGACCGCAGCCAGCGCCACGAACTGGCCGAGAATCCGCCCCGCCTTGGCGCGTACCAGTTCCGCCGCGTCGGGATTGCGCTTTTGCGGCATGATCGAGGAACCGGTGGTGAACGCATCGCTCAATTTGACAAGGCCGAAGGAAGGCGAAACCCACAATACGATCTCCTCGGCCAGGCGCGACAGATGCGTCGCCGCGATCGTCGCGGCCGAAAGATATTCGAGCGCAAAATCCCGCGCCGAAACCGCGTCGAGCGAATTGCGCATCGGACCCGAAAAGCCCAGCGCTTTCGCCGTCGCGCTCCGGTCGATCGGATAAGGCGTGCCGGCCAGGGCCGCCGCCCCCAAAGGACATTCGTTGAGCCGCTTGCGCGCGTCTTCGAAACGTTGCCGGTCGCGCGCGAACATTTCGATATAGGCAAGGCAATGATGGCCGAAGGTGACGGGTTGCGCCGGCTGGAGATGCGTAAAGCCCGGCATGATGGTCGCGGCGTGCGCGCCCGCTTGCAGCAGCAGCACCTTCTGCGCAGCGTGCAGGCCGGCTTCCGCCCGTTCGCACGCCTCGCGCACCCACAGCCGGAAATCGGTCGCGACCTGATCGTTGCGCGAGCGTGCGGTGTGCAGCCTGGCGCCCGCCTGTCCGGCAATCTCCGTCAGCCGTGCTTCGATATTGAAATGGATGTCTTCCAATTCGCGTTTGAAGGTGAAATGCCCGTGGGCGATCTCGGCGGCAATCTGGTCGAGACCTGCGACAATGGCGTCGGCGTCGGATTGTGCAATGATGCCTTGCGCGGCGAGCATCGTTGCATGCGCCCGCGAGCCCGCCAGATCCTGTTCGGCCAGGCGTTTGTCGAATCCGATGGAGGCGTTTATCTCCTCCATGATGGCGGCGGGGCCGCGCTCAAAACGTCCGCCCCACATTTTGTTTGCAGTCATAGGATCCGAACGATGCCTCGTGTTCACCTGGGAGTTCTCGCGAGCGGCGCGCTCGTCACAGGCGCGGCTCTGATCGTTCTATATGTGATCCGAGCAAGTCCTGTCCATGTGAGCGCGGCGGCGCCGCCACCTTCGCTTTCGGCCATGATACCCGATTCCGTGCCCAAACCCGCGCCGAGCGCAACGTTTAGCGATGCGGCCGGCCGGCCGGTTTCCCTGGCCTCTTTCAAAGGCCATGTCGTGATCCTCAATCTGTGGGCAAGATGGTGTGCGCCTTGCGTGCGCGAATTGCCGGCGCTCGGCCGGCTGGCGGCGGCCCTCGGCCCCGAAAGGCTTACAATCGTTGCAATCGATGAGGGACGGGACAATGCGGCGGGCAGTGCGGCGTTTTTGCGTGCCCATGGGGCCGCCAACCTCGCCGTCTACCGCGATAGCGGTTTGGCGCTGCTGTTGGCCTTCGGCGCGCAAGGCTTGCCGTTCAGCGTTCTGATCGATGCCAGGGGCAATGAAATCGCCCGCGCCTCGGGGCCGCTGGCATGGGACGATCCCGCCGCAATCGCCTATTTCCGAGCGCTTGGCACGCCGAACCGCGCGCCGTAACGGCATCCTCGTATGGCGTTCGCTGTCGGGCAGGGACGCCGCTTCATCGAACTGTCCAAACCAGCCCTACACCGCTGCCTGGTGCAATTCTTCCACCGGTTCCTCGCCGTAATGTTCGAGGCCGAGTTCCTTGAGCTTGCGGTAGAGCGTGGAGCGGCCGATGCCGAGCCGGCGCGCGATTTCCGACATGCGGCCCTCGTAGCGGCCGATGGCGAGGCGAATGGTTTCAGCTTCGATATCGGCGAGCCGGCGCATATGGCCGTCCACGGCGGTCGCGGACAGCGCGTAGGGCGAGTGAGCGGCGGGCGGGCTGATTTTCGCCGGCGGGCGCGCGGGAAATGTTTCGGCATTGACGATTTGGCGGCGCTCGCGCGCATCAACCCCCATCGCCGCCGCAATCTGCGGGAAGTCGCAGACGTCGAGCGTCGTGCCGTCGCACAGCACGACCGCGCGGAAGATCGTGTTCTCGAGCTGGCGCACATTGCCCGGCCAGTCGAAATGTTCGATGAGATCGCTCGCTTCGGGCGTCAGGCCGGCGACGGCCTTGTGTTCTTCCGCCGCGAACCGCGCGATGAAATGGCGCGCCAGCAGGGGCACGTCTTCGCGGCGCTTGCGCAGCGGCGGCACCACGATCGGAAAGACGTTCAGGCGATAATAAAGGTCCTCGCGGAACTGGCCCTCGCGCGTGCGCTCGGCGAGATCGCGGTTGGTTGCCGAGATGATGCGCACATCGACCTTGACCGGCCGCTTGGAGCCGATCGGATCGATCTCGCCTTCCTGCAGGGCGCGCAGGAGCTTGACCTGCATGTCGAGGCGCAATTCGCCGATTTCGTCGAGGAACAGCGTGCCGCCGTCCGCTTCCTGGAACTTGCCCAGATGTTTGTCGGTGGCGCCCGTGAACGACCCCTTCTCATGCCCGAACAGAATCGACTCGATGAGGTTTTCGGGGATGGCGCCGCAATTGACGGTGACGAAAGGCTTGCCGGCGCGTTCGGAAGACCCCTGGATCGCGCGCGCGACCAATTCCTTGCCGACGCCGGATTCGCCTTCGATCAGGATCGGAATGTTGGATTGCGCGGCGCGTTGGCCGAGGCGAATCACCTGCCGCATTTCGGCGCTTCTGCCGATCAGATCGTCGAAGACGAGACGGTTCTCGACCTTCTTCTTCAGCCTCGTCACCTCGCCGGAGAGGGTCCCGATCTTGAGCGCGTTGCGGATCGAAACCGTGATGCGTTCGGGACTAGCCGGCTTGACGAGAAAATCGCTGGCGCCGGCGCGCATCGCTTCCACCGCGGAATCGATGCCGCCCTTGGCGGTGAGCACGATCACCGGCAATTCGGCGTGGGTAACGCGCAACTTTGCCAGCACGGTCAGCCCATCCATGTCGGGCATGACGAGATCGAGCAGAACGAGCGAAATCTGATCGCCGCGCGGGCCGGCGAGGAGATCGAGCGCGGGCTGTCCGCCCGGCGCGGTCACGACATGCATGCCGGTTCGCGTGATCGCCGCTTCGAGCAGCCTGCGCTGCACCGGATCGTCGTCGACGATGAGAATTGTCTGCGCCATCGGCCCTCGGTCCTTTACGGGATGTTTGCGCCGAAGCGGTAAAGGGCAGATTAAAGTCCCAGATTGCGACAGGACCGCGAGTGGACGGCGGGCGGAAATCGGCCGAAAGTCGCGCGGATTGCTTGCCTTATGGTGAAAGAAGGATGAAGGCGGACGCCTGCACGAAAGTAAGCATCAATGTTCCGTGCGGGCCGCACGCATGAGCGACAACGACCGCGAAAATGGCCTGGCGCGCCGCCTGACGCGCTTCGCGCGTGTATCGGTCGGGCTCACCGGCGTTGCCGCGCGCGGCGCCGCACGTTCGCTCGCCGGCACCAACATGGTCAGCGCCAGGAACGCCGCCGATCTGACGCAAGTGCTGGGCAATCTGCGCGGTCCTGTCATGAAGGTCGCCCAATTCGTGGCGACGGTGCCGGGCGTGCTGCCGCCCGAAGTGGCCGCACCACTGCTGACGCTGCAGACGAGCGCGCCGGCCATGGGGGCGGCCTTCGTGCGCCGGCGCATGGCAGCGGAACTGGGCGCGGATTGGGAGAAAAAATTCAAGCGCTTCGATCGCGAAGCAGCAGCGGCCGCGTCGCTGGGCCAGGTCCATCGCGCAGTCGCCAAGGACGGGCGCCTGCTCGCCTGCAAGCTGCAATATCCCAACATGGCGGCGGCGGTGGATTCCGACGTGCGGCAGTTCAAGGCGGCGTTGCGCCTGCAGCGCGGCTTCGATGGTACCATCGACACGCGCGAGATCGGCGAAGAGGTCGCTATACGTTTGGCCGAAGAACTCGATTACGAACGCGAAGCGGCCCATATGCGGCTTTACCGCATTATGCTCGCCGGGCGCGACGATATCGCGGTGCCCGAACCGTTGCCCGACCTTTCGACCAAACGCCTCCTCACCATGACGTGGCTCGAGGGACGTCCCTTCGGCCAATTCGAGAACGCCGATCTCAAGACGCGCAATGCTGTTGCAACCGCATTGTTCAAGGCCTGGTGGCGCCCCTTCGCCCGCTATGGCGTCATTCACGGCGATCCCCATCTCGGCAATTATTCCATCCGCGAGGACGGGGGTATCAATCTGCTCGACTATGGTTGCGTGCGCACATTTGCACCGGGTTTCGTCGAAGGGGTCATCGCTCTCTATCGCGCGTTGCAAAAGCGCAACGACACGCTGGCGGCAAAGGCCTATACTGCGTGGGGGTTTTCCGGCCTGAGCGCCGAGCGCGTTGAAATCCTCAATCTGTGGGCGCGATTCATTTTTTCGCCGTTGCTCGACGATCGTGTTCGCGTCGTCGACGACGGCGTGCCGGCCGCGGAATACGGCTTTAAGCAGGCACAGGAAGTGTTTGCGAAACTGAAAGCACTGGGCGGCGTGAAGCCGCCGCGCGAATTCGTGTTCATGGATCGCGCGGCGATTGGGCTCGGCGGCGCGCTCATCCGTCTGGGCGCACGGCTTAATTTCCATCGCTTGTTCGAAGAAGAAATCGCCGCGTTCGAAGTGGCCGAATTGGCAAAACGCCAACGCAAGGCATTCAAGGATGCCGGCGTGCCGTTGCCGGGGGCAACATGAACGACACGCCGATGGACTATTGGACGTGGTTCGCCCGCGAAGCGAGCAGGATTGGGTCACCGCTTTACGCCCGCATCGCCGAAGGTATCGGCAACGACGAGGATATGAAGGCGATCGCCGCACACGCCAGAGCGGGTCAGCCGCACGCGAACATGATTCTTGCAGCAGTGCATTTTCTGCTTCTGCGCGGCGCCGATCATCCGCTGAAGCGTTTTTATCCAACGATGGGCGGAGCCGCGGTCGACGAAGACCCGTTCCCGGCCTTTCGCGATTTCTGTCTCGCCTACCGCGCCGAAGTGGAAAAGCTGATCGCGGCGCATGTGACGAACACCAACGAAGTCGGCCGCTCCGCGGTTCTTCATCCAGGGTTCCGCGCCGCCGCCGCGCAAGCGGGCGAACCGCTCAATCTCATCGAGATCGGCCCCAGCGCCGGCCTCAACATGATCTGGGACAGCTACGGCATAGAATACCACCGAGCGGACGGCAGCCGGTTCGAGACCGCGGACGATTCGCCTCTTCGGATTGCCTGCGAATTGCGCGGCGAAAAAACGATCCCCACGGGGCGCACGCCGCAAATCAAGCGGCGCATCGGCCTCGAACGCGATCGCGTCGATCTGGAGAAGCCTGATGATCGCGACTGGCTGCGCGCGCTGATATTCGCCGATCAGACCGCCCGCCTCGAACGGCTCGACTGTGCCATCGCGCTGTTTCGCGCAGCGCGTCCCGAAATCCGCTCGGGCGATGCGCTGGAATTGCTGCCCGATGCCTTGCGCGCCGTTCCCGAAACCGAGCCCCTGTGCGTCTATCACACCATCGTCACCTATCAGTTCAGTCATGAGATGCGCGCCGCGCTCGACGACATCCTGACGGTGGCAGGCCTGCGCCGCCCGATCTGGCGTTTGGCGATGGAAGGCGAGGCTAAGAACGGCGACTGGACCTATTGGCTGACGCTCTCGCACTATCGCGACGGAACGATCGAGAGCCAGACACTCGCTCAAACCCACCCACACGGCACATGGCTGGAATGGCAGGCATGACGGTCACGAGCCGCTGCCCGCCGCGGCCAAAGCAATAAAGGAATGTGCGCATGAATGAGCCGATTCAGTACTACCAGCGTGTGACGGAGGGGCCGCTGGCGCCGCTGGCAGGCGCGATACCGCCCGCGCCCGCCTGGTTCGCGCAAGCAATCGCGAACGCGCCGGAGAGCAATTCCGTCGAAGTCGAAGGTGCGCGCATCCATTATCTTCGCTGGGGAGACCGCGCGCGCCCGGGCGTGCTGCTCGTTCACGGCTATAGCGCGCATGCCCATTGGTGGTCGTTCGTGGCGCCCTTTCTCGCCGGCGATTACAATGTGGCGGCGATGGATTTGTCGGGCATGGGTGATTCGGATTGGCGCAGCGTCTATGCGATGGAGCTTTTCGCGCGCGAACAATTCGCCGTCTGCGAGGATGCCGGCATGTTCGCAGCACACCGGCCGCCGGTCATTATCGGACATAGTTTCGGCGGCCTCGTCGCCATTCTCGCCGGCGCGCTTCACGGCGAACGCCTGGCGGGCATGATCGTGGTCGATGCGTCGGTCAATCCGCCGAGCCGCATTCTTCCGCCCCGCGAACAAAGGCCGCACAAAATTTACCCCACCGAGGCCGAAGCGTTGGCCCGCTATTGGCTGTTGCCGCCGCAGCCTTGCGACAATCTCTACCTGCTCGATTGGGTCGCGCGACACTCGCTGAAGCAGGTCGAGGGCGGCTATCGCTGGAAGTTCGACCCGGGGCTCTCGCAGAGCCTCACCATGGGCGACACGGCGTCGCGGCTCAAAGCGATCAAATGCCGGATTGCGGTTTGCCGGGGCGAAAACTCGGCCCGGCTGCCGACCGAGGTCGGCGAACAAATGTTCGAACTGTTGGGCCGCGCCGCGCCCGTCATCGCGATCCCGCAGGCCCAACACCATGTGATGCTGGATCAGCCCCTCGCCTTAGCGGCGGTGCTGCGGGCTCTCCTGGCCGATTGGGAGCATTCGACGCCACGCCGCCCGGCCGGCTCTTAGGGCGTGCGATGCCCGGTTGCCCATGGGAGCGCCTTTGCTATAGTCGCGCCGCTTTGAAATCAGGCCCTTGGGGAATCACATGGCGGCAGATACAGGACACGATTCGGACAAAGGCACGATGGACATCCGCGACCATGTGAAAACCTGGAACGGTTTTCTCACGCTCGTGAAATGGGTCATCGTGGGTAACGTCGCGCTCCTCATATTTCTCGCAATTTTCCGTACGCATGGCTGAGAAAAGCCCGGTCGGGCACGCGCCATGAAACTCGCCATTGTGAAAGAACGTCGCGCGGGCGAGACGCGTGTCGCCGCGACACCTGAAACCGTCAAAAAATTGAAGGGCCTTGGCCTCGACATTGCCGTCGAGACCGGCGCGGGCGCGGCTGCGCGCTTCGCCGATGGCGATTATGCCGCGGCGGGGGCGATGATCGCGAATGATGCAGACGCGGCACTCGCGGACGCCGACATCGTGCTCAAGGTGCGCGGCCCCGACGAAAGCGAGATCGCGCAGCTGAAAAAAGGCGCGGTGCTGGCCGCCCTGCTGGCTCCCTATACGGAGAAAGATGCGGTCGCGAAGCTCGCGGCGCAGGGCGCGTGCGCTTTCGCTATGGAATTCATTCCGCGCATCAGCCGCGCACAAGCCATGGATGTGTTGTCGTCGCAGGCCAATCTCGCGGGCTACAAGGCGGTGATCGATGCGGCCGCGCAATTCGGGCGCGCCATGCCGATGATGATGACGGCGGCCGGCACGATCGCGCCGGCGCGCGTGCTGATCATGGGCGTGGGCGTGGCGGGGTTGCAGGCGATTGCGACCGCGCGCCGGCTGGGCGCCATCGTTTCGGCGACCGATGTGCGCCCCGCCACCAAGGAACAGGTCGAATCGCTTGGCGCCACCTTCGTGGCCGTCATCGACGACGAATTCAAACAGGCCGAGACTGCCGGCGGCTATGCCAAGGAAATGTCGAAGGAGTATCAGGCGAAGCAGACAGCTCTGATCGCCGAGACGATTCGGAAGCAGGACATCGTCATAACCACCGCGCTGATCCAGGGCCGCAAGGCGCCCGTCCTCGTCACCGAGGAGATGGTCAAGACCATGAAGCCGGGTTCGGTCATTGTCGATCTGGCGGTCGAGCAAGGCGGCAATTGCCCGCTTTCCAAGCCGGATGAAGTGATCGAAGTCCATGGCGTGACCCTCATGGGCTACACCAATTTGCCGGCGCGCCTCGCGGTCGACACGTCGAGCCTCTACGCCCGCAATTTGTTCAATTTCGTCAGCCTCATCGTCGACAGGAAGACGGGCGCGCTCGCGCTCAACTGGGACGATGAAATCGTGAAGGGCGCAGGGCTGACCCGCGACGGACAGATCGTGCATCCGGCGTTGAAGGGCGCGTCATGAGACTCGTGGACACCACGAAGCATTCTTCCCGAACCGCCACCCTCCCCTTGAGGGAGAGTCGAAGCGCGAAGCGCTTCGGGGAGGGGTCAGCGAGGTCTTTCAGCGAAGACAATTGTGCGAAGCAGGAACCGATCCCCCTCCGGCATCGAGGCGCTGCATATCGTTCCGCGCAGACCCCTCCCCCAAAAATCTCTTCGCTGCGCTCCAAGATTTTTCGACCCTCCCTCAAGGGGAAGGTGGAAGAGTTTTGTGATGTTGCTGCGTGTCCCCGGACAGCCCCGCAAGCGGGAGAGGAAAATGGAGCGCTTCATGGAAGCCATTGATCCGTTCGTCTTCCGCCTCTCAATATTCGTGCTGGCGATATTCGTGGGCTATTACGTGGTGTGGAGCGTGACGCCGGCGCTGCATACGCCCCTAATGAGCGTCACCAACGCGATATCCTCGGTAATCATCGTCGGCGCCCTGATCGCGGTGTCGGTGCCCGCGCTGTCGAACGGTTCGTGGATTTCCAAGGGACTCGGCTTCGTCGCGTTGATCCTCGCCTCCGTGAACATTTTCGGCGGCTTCCTCGTCACCTCACGCATGCTCGCCATGTATAAGAAGAAAGACAAGAAATGAGCGCCGGATTGCAGGCCGATCTTGCCGCGCTCGCCTATCTCGTTTCCGGCGTGTTGTTCATCCTGGCGTTGCGCGGGCTGTCCTCGCCGACCACGTCGCGTACCGGCAACCGGCGCGGCATGCTCGGCATGGCGCTGGCGATCGCGACGACACTGTGGGTTTCGGGCGCCGTCGACCAGCTGACCTGGGGCCTTATCGTCGGCGGTATCGCGGTCGGCGGATTGATCGGCGCGATCATCGCGCGCCGCATTGCCATGACGGCGATGCCGCAGCTGGTCGCCGCGTTCCACAGTCTGGTCGGCCTGGCGGCGGTGCTCGTCGCCGGCGCCGCGCTCTATTCGCCGGATGCTTACGGCATCGGCCACGAGGGCGCGATTCGGCTGCAGAGCCTGATCGAAATGAGCCTCGGCGTCGCCATCGGCGCGATCACCTTTGCCGGCTCCCTGATCGCGTTCGCCAAGCTCAACGGCAATATGAGCGGCGCACCGATCCTGTTGCCGCTGCGCCATCTCCTCAACATTCTGATTTTCGGCGCGATCGTCGCGTTGATCGTTTATTTCGTGATGACGCAGCCGCACTGGACGTTCTGGTCGATCGCCGTCCTGTCCTTCGTGTTCGGGATCACGCTCATCATTCCGATCGGCGGCGCCGACATGCCCGTCGTCGTCTCGATGCTCAATTCCTATTCGGGCTGGGCCGCGGCTGGCATCGGCTTCACGCTCGAAAACACCGCGCTGATCATCACCGGCGCGCTGGTGGGATCGTCGGGCGCGATCCTCTCCTACATCATGTGCAAGGGCATGAACCGCTCGTTCGTTTCGGTGATCCTGGGCGGGTTCGGCGGCGAAGTCGCTGCCGCCGGCAAAGCCGAGACCCGGCCCGTCAAGATCGGCTCGGCGGAAGACGCCGCCTTCATCATGAAGAATGCCGGCTCGGTGATCATCGTTCCGGGCTACGGCATGGCGGTCGCACAAGCCCAGCACGCCGTGCGCGAATTGGCCGACCTGCTGAAAGAGGAAGGCGTCAAGCTATCCTACGCCATTCATCCGGTGGCGGGGCGCATGCCTGGCCATATGAACGTGCTGCTCGCCGAGGCGAATGTGCCTTACGACGAAGTGTTCGAGCTCGAAGACATCAATTCGCAATTCGCGCAAGCCGACGTGGCCTATGTGATCGGCGCCAATGACGTGACCAATCCCGCGGCGAAGAACAATCCGCAATCGCCCATCTTCGGCATGCCGATCCTCGACGTGGAGAAGGCCAAGACCGTCCTGTTCGTGAAGCGCGGCATGGGCTCGGGCTATGCCGGCATCGAGAACGAGCTGTTCTTCCGCGACAACACCATGATGCTGTTCGGCGACGCCAAGAAGATGACGGAAGAGATCGTCAAGCATATGGGGTGAGGCGCGAGCGCCGGAATGGGGCCGCGGGCATCTTGCCCGCAAGGCGGTGCAATCTGACGGGATGCGGGCGGGACTCCCGCGGTCCCAGTAACTGCCCCACATATACCCCCTATGGTATATTCGAAAGGCATGTGCTAGGTTCGCCCCATGACCATCGGCGAGACCCACGACCACGGCCTGTGGACCCACGACCATCGCTTTCTGGGCGAGGGCCACGCACAATCCGAGCGCCGCGCGCGGCTGGCCGCCATCGTGACGACGGTCTTCATGACGGTCGAGATCGCGGCGGGCTTTGCTTTCGGTTCCATGGCGCTGCTGGCCGATGGCGTCCATATGGCGACCCATGTGGGGGCGCTGGGGCTCGCAGCAGGCGCCTATTGGCTCGCCCGGCGGCATGCAAGCGATTCCCGCTTTACCTTCGGTTCGGGCAAATTCGGCGACCTGGCGGCGTTCGCCAGCGCCATCGTGCTGGGCGTGGCCGGCCTTGGCGTGGCGGTCGAATCGGTCGAGCGGCTGATGGCACCAGTGGCGGTGGATTATCGCGACGCGCTGGTAATCGCGGGGCTGGGCCTCGCGGTCAATCTCATTTGCGCGTTCATTCTCGGCGGCGAGCATATGCATGATCACGATCACGGCCATGCGCACGATCATGACGATGATCACCACCACCGTCACGAAAGCGTCGATCACAATATGCGCGCAGCCTATGTGCATGTCCTGGCCGACGCGGCGACTTCGCTGCTCGCGTTGGCGGCGCTTACGATGGGGCTCCTGTACGGCGTGCGCTGGCTCGATCCGCTGGTCGGCGTGATCGGCGCCGGAGTGATCGGCTCGTGGGCCTATGGCCTGATGCGCGACAGCGGGCTTGTGCTGCTCGATGCCGAAGCCGACCCGGCGCTGTCCCGCGATATCCGCAACATGATCGAAACCGAAATCGGCGCGCGCGTCGCCGATTTGCATCTGTGGCGGCTGGGTCCCGGACATCAGGGGCTCATCGTTTCGCTGGTCAGCCCCGATGCGACCAATGCGGAAACGGTCAAGACGGCATTGCGCGCCCACTATCCCGATTTGAGCCACGTCACGGTCGAAATCGCCGTTTGCGCCGATTGCGCGGCGCTTTGATGGGATGACGTCCTGAAAGCACAAAGGCCGCCCGGACAGGCGGCCTTGGGATATTTGCGCTTCGTGCGGAAAACTCAGCGCGGCAACACGCCCTCGCGCTGCAAGCGCTTGCGCTGCAGCTTGCGGTAGCGGCGGATCGCCTCGGCGCGTTCGCGGGCCCGCTTTTCGGACGGCTTTTCGTAATGTCCCCGGAGTTTCATCTCGCGGAAGATGCCTTCTCTCTGCATCTTCTTCTTCAGCGCCTTCAGCGCCTGGTCGATATTGTTGTCGCGAACGATGATCTGCAAAGGCGGCTCCGGTTTCCCTAGGGTTTCGGGGAGGGCCGGCTAAATATCAGAAGCCCTTGGGGCTGTCCACCCCGGGACCGCCCAATCCGCCGCTTTGACCAAGCTGCCAGCCGACACCATATTGTATCCATGGCCATCCTCAAAATCGCCCGCATGGGCCACCCGGTTTTGGTGCGGCGTGCCGAGCCGGTTGCAAACCCGGGATCACCCGAGATCCGCCGCCTGGTCGCCGACATGGTCGAGACCATGATCGATGCCGACGGCGCAGGGCTGGCCGCACCCCAGGTGCATGTGCCGCTGCGAATCGTGGTGTTCCAAGCCCCCGGCGAACGCTCGGATCCGACCATGTCCGCGGCGGAGCGTTTCGATCACACCGCCCCTCTCACGATCCTCATCAATCCCGAAATCGAGATCGTCGGCACGGAAACCGAAGGCGGCTGGGAAGGATGCCTGTCGGTGCCGGGCTTGCGCGGCTTCGTCGAACGGGCCGCCCATATCCGCTATCGCGGCTTCGATGCGGATGGCCGCGCCATCGCCCGCACGGCGAAGGGCTTTCACGCCCGCGTCGTGCAGCACGAATGCGATCATCTCGACGGCATTCTCTATCCCCAACGCATGCGCGATCTGACCAGGCTGATCTTCGAGTCTGAAGCGCGCCATTGGCTGCAGCAGGAGCAGGCAAAATGACCAACACCAGGGTCAGGCCCACGAAACCGCGCCCGCGCCGCAAAGCAGCGAGCCGGGACATGCGGGACGATGCGAGCCTCAAAGCGGCCGTAATCGAAGCGGCGCTGCCGCATGTTCCTTTCGACGGCTTCACCGACACCGTCCTGGAGGATGCCGCCGCCGAGGCAGGCGTCGATGCGCGCGATGTACCGCGCCTTTTTCCCGACGGCCCGCTCAGCCTTGTCGAGGCGCTCTCCGAAGCCGCCGATCGCGAGATGGAAACCCGTCTGGCAAAAGCCAGGCTTGGCGCCATGAAAATTCGCGAACGCATCGCCAAGGCGATTCGGACGCGCATCGACATCTTGCGGCCGCACAAGGAGGCGGCGCGGCGCGCGGCGGCGTTCCTCACCCTGCCGCCCCATGCGGCACGCGGCATGACGATCCTCTACCGCACCGTCGACGCGATCTGGCGCGCGGCGGGCGACACCTCCACCGATTTCAACTTCTACACCAAGCGCGCGATCCTCGCCGCGGTCTATTCGGCCACGCTGATGCGCTGGTTCACCGACGACAGCGACGACGAAGCGGAAACCGAAGCGTTTCTGGCGCACCGCATCGACGACGTGATGCGTTTCGAACGGTTCAAGGCGCAAATTCGTGCGCGCACCAGCAAATTGCCTTCGCTTGCCGACATCCTGCGCGGGGCTCCTGCCAGGCGATCGTGAACGCGCAATGACGAATTCCCGCCCGTCACAGACGGTGCAGGACGCGGCGTCGCCAAGGCAATCGACTTTGGGTATCCGATTTGCGAGCCTTGGCGGCTGCCATGCGCAAAAGGCCGGCGATGGATCGCGAAACCGATAATATCGAGCCGATCACGATCGAGACGCCGCTAGGGCGCTTGGCGGGCGCGCGCAAGGGCGCCGTTGCGAGCTTCAAGGGCATTGGGTTCGCGAAGCCCCCTGTCGGAACCTTGCGCTGGCGCTGGCCCGAGCCAAACGAACCCTGGGCGGGCGTGCGCGATGCCACGCGCTTCGGGCCCACCTGTCCCCAGGCCCCCACCCAACTCGAAGCCCTGATGGGCATGGCGGTGGGCGAGCAGTCGGAAGATTGCCTTTATCTGAATGTGTGGACGCCGGCCTGCGACGACGCCAAGCGGCCGGTGATG
This sequence comes from Rhizomicrobium sp., assembly GCA_049692035.1. GTDB lineage: Bacteria > Pseudomonadota > Alphaproteobacteria > Micropepsales > Micropepsaceae > Rhizomicrobium. The sequence continues at coordinate 36,131 of JBAVOL010000020.1, read as the reverse complement.
GTGTGGATTCATGGCGGCGCGTTCGTGCTCGGCGCCGGCAGCCATGGCGTTTACAATGGCAGGCGGCTGGCGACGCGTGACGTCGTCGTGGTGACGATCAATTATCGCCTCGGCGCCTTCGGATTTCTGGCGCTGTCGTCTTCAACCGGGGGCCGCGCGCCCGGCAGCGGTGCCGAAGGCCTCGCCGATCAGATCGCCGCGCTCGATTGGGTCAAGCGCAACATCGCGGCGTTCGGCGGCGATCCCGGCAATGTCACCATCTTCGGCGAATCCGCCGGCGCCATGAGCGTCGCGGCCCTGCTGGCGAGCCCATTGGCGCGCGGGCTGTTTCACAAGGCGATCGCGCAATCGGGCGCGGCACATATCGCTCATGACAGCGAGCATGCCGCACGCGTCGCGCGCGCATTCCTCGAAGAAATGGGCCTCGCGCAGAACGAGGGGCACAAGGCGGTTGACGCGCCCTACAGCGCCCTCATCGCGGCGCAAATATCGCTGCTCGCCAAGACCAATGCCGGCAAGGACACGCGCAAGCTGGGGACGTTGCCTTTTCAGCCCGCCATCGACGGCGCGCTCATCCCTGCCCGCCCGATTGTTCGGTTGCGCGAAGGCGCGGCGAAAGGAATTCCGCTGCTGACCGGCACGACGCGTGAGGAATGGAAGCTATTCACGGCCGCCGATCCGCGGATGCGACTGATGTCGGCCAGGAATTTCACCAAGCGGATCGAAGGGCTGGTGCGCGATGCCGCCCCCGCCCTGCTCGCTGCCTATGAGTGCGAAAGCTCGTCCTTCGAACGCTTCAATGCGTTGATGACGGACAAGACCTTCACGGTGCCCGCGGCGCGGTTGCTGGAGGCGCAAAGTGCGGTCGCGCCCGTCTTCGCCTATCGCTTCGATTGGCGCTCGAATTTCCTCGGCGGGCTTATGGGCGCGTGTCATGCGCTCGACATCGGCTTCACGTTCGGCACCCACAATCAAAGACTCGCCGGCGCATTCTTCGGCACCGGTGCCCAGGCCGAAACGCTTGCCCGCGACATGATGGACGCCTGGGCGCAATTCGCGCGGACCGGCGATCCATCCACCCCGGCAAGCGGCGTGTGGCCGTGCTACGAAACGCCCGCGCGCCCTACCATGATCGTCGGCGACGGCGCGCCGCATGTCGCGCATGCGCCCAATGAAGCGCGCCTGCGCAGCTGGGATGCGATCGCAGAGTGCAAGCTCGGGCCGTGATGCGATGCGGCAGCGTCGTATTGTCATAAAAATCGGATAGATTGTTTAAGGGCAATTGTGTTTCGTGCTGCGGCGTTGGACAGGCGGCAGCATCGTGAAAACACTGATCGTCGAAGACGATCCGGTAACAGCCCTTTATGTGACGGAAGAGTTGCAGAAGCTCGGGCATACCGTGTGCTGGGCGCCGACGGGGACGGACGGTTTCGAACAGGCGCGGGGCGGCGATTGCGCGCTGATCATCGTCGACCGCATGTTGCCGGGCCTCGATGGCCTGACGCTGGTCAGGAACCTCAGAGACCACAATATTCAAACGCCGGTTCTGTTTTTGACGACGATGGACGATCTTGACGCCCGCGTCGAAGGACTCGATGCCGGCGGCGACGATTATCTCACCAAGCCTTTTGCCATGCCCGAACTGGTGGCGCGGGCGAATGCGATCATGCGCCGCACGAACCTCTCGGGCGACACCGGCACGCAGACGCGGTTGCGTGCCGGAGATTTGGAGATGGATCTGCTTTCGCGCACGGTCACACGCAACGGCCAGCCCATCGAATTGCAACACCAGGAATTCAAGCTACTCGAATATTTGATGCAGAACGCCGGCCGCATCGTGACGCGCACCATGCTGCTCGAAAAAGTCTGGGGCTTGAACTTCGATCCCGGCACCAATGTCGTCGAGTCGCATATGAGCCGCCTCAGATCGAAAGTCGACCGCGGCTTTGCAGCGGAATTGATCCATACGATTCGCGGTTCCGGGTATGTCGTCCGTGCGGATTAGGGTTTTTCAGACGGAAAGTTTCCGGCTTGCCGCGATCTATGCGGGGCTGTTCGTCGGCTCGATGGTCGTGCTGATCGCCCTCGTCTATTTCATCGTCGCGCATGCGTTCGAAGCCGATCTCCTGCGCGGTTCGGATGACGATCTCGCCGCGATCCGCAGGGCCTATGTCGCGGAGCTCGCGAAAAGGCCGAGCAAGGCCATCCACGAAGCCAAGGAAATGATCGACGATCGTCTGCTCGCGACGGACACGGCCGACGTTTTTCTGTTGCAGAAAGGAACGCGCACGCGGATCGCCGGCAATCTTCCGGTGATGACACCGAAGCCGGGCATATTGCGCTTTCCCGACCCGCTGCCGTCGGACGATGGCGGGCGCAACGAACACACGATTCTGGGACGCGGCGAGTTTCTGGCCGGCGATCTCTACGCGTTTGTGGGGCGCGATTTATACGCAGCGAAGAAAGCAGAAACCGCCGTCTTGCGCATTTTCGGCTGGGTCCTGCTGGCCAGCCTCGTCACCGCGTCCGCGGGCGGATTGCTGTTGAGCCAAAGCTTCCTGCGGCGTGTCGATGCCATTACGGACACCTGCCGCGGCATCATGGCGGGCAGGCTCGGCGACCGCATTCCGGTGCGCGGCACACGCAACGAACTCGATCGACTGGCCGCCACCATCAACGATATGCTGGATCGGATCGGCGCGCTCATGGAAAGCCTGCGTCAGGTCTCGAACGACATCGCGCACGATCTGCGCACGCCGCTGGCGCATCTGCGATACCGTCTGGAGCAGGCGCGGACCGGAGCCAGAAGCACGGATGACTACGCAGCGGCGGTCGATGCGGCGATTGCCGATTCCGACACACTCCTTGCGATGTTCGCGGCGCTCTTGCGCATTGCCCAGATCGAAGCGGGCGCCCGCCAGGCGGGAATCGAAGAAGTGGATATCGCGGCGCTGCTGACGCGCGTCGGCGATCTGTACAAGCCGCTCATGGACGATGCCGGTCATCCGTTCGATATCCAGTTGTCCTCATGTGCTCATGTGCGAGGCGACCCCCAATTGCTGCTCCAGCTGCTCGCAAATCTGCTCGACAACGCGGTCCATCATACGCCGAGGGGCGCGCGCGTCGGTTTGATTGCGGCGATGGACGGTGCCCAACCCACGGTCGCGGTGACGGACGAAGGACCGGGCATACCGGTTGAAGACCGGCAAAAGGTGTTCCGCCGCTTTTTCCGGCGCGAACAGAGCCGCACGACGCCGGGAAGCGGGCTGGGACTGGCGCTCGTATCAGCCATTGCCGATCTGCATGGCGCCGAAATTTCATTGCTCGACAATCATCCCGGCCTTCGCGTTGTCGTGAGGTTCCCGGCCCTGGAATGAGTGCGTCCGGGCGCCGGAATTCCGGGCTTTTTTCGCGCGCCGGGAACGCGTCGCACAGGTTGGGTATTTATAATCTTACTTTGCCGAACGTTCATCGATTCGATTCCTTCGCGCAATCTTTCGGGTCGATTGATGTGCCGGGGGGCGGCGAGGCAGCGGGCGCGCCCCACTGTGTTGCAATCCGCGAGTGGGGATATAAGCATGGCAAGTCAAAATGTTCGCGCACGCCTTCTGGGCACAAGCGCATCGGTTCTGTTTCTCGCCGGCATGGCGCAGTCTGCGATGGCCCAAACGGCTGTCGGCGGCGACACCGGCAGCGTCGAAACCATCGTCGTGACGGGGACGCGTCTTCAGGCGCAAGAAGTCAAACAAGACGCTCCCAACGTATTGGACATCCGTCCGGTCGACGAAATCCAGAAATTGCCGGACGTGAACCTCGCCGAAGCGTTGCAACGCGTTCCCGGCGTTTCGCTGGAAACCGATTCCGGCGAGGGGCGCTTCATCAACATTCGCGGCATGGATGCCGATTTGAACGGCACCACCTTTGATGGCGTCCGCCTGACGGCATCGAATGCGTCCTCGCCGCAGGGCGGCGCGCGCGCGGTCGCATTCGACGCCTTCCCGTCCGGCCTGTTCGGTGGCGTCGAAGTGATCAAGTCGCTGACGCCCGACATCGATGCCGAAGGTCTCGGCGGCGTCGTCAACCTCCTGCCCCGAACGATGCCGGAAGGACGCGAGACGCTTCTCGACGCTTCTTTGGGCAGCGGCGTCGAAACGCTGCGCGGTTCGCCGGTATGGGACGGGCAAGTGACGGTGGGCGGGCGCTTCGGACCCCGCGATTCGATCACCGCGATCATTTCCTACACCTACCACGAGGACCATCGCGGCATCGACGACATCGAAAATTCCGGTCCGTCTTCACCCTTCACCGGCTATGCCGACCCTGACCTTGAATATCGCTGGTACGAATATCACCGCATCCGGCAGGGGCTCGGCGGCAGCCTGAGCTGGGATGTCGACAGCAGCACGACGCTCTATGCGCGCGCGTTCGATGCCGGCTACACGGAATATGCGAACAAGCACCGCCTCGAAATCGACAATCTCAACGTGGAGTCCGATAACAGCGTACCGGTTGCGGGGGCAAACGGTTCGTTCACGATCGACGACGCAGCCGCGAAGCAAGTATATACCGACTCGAAAGAGACCATCCAGAACAAGCTCGCCGAATTCGGCGGCCACACGGTTTTCGGCGGCGACATCGCGGCCGATTTCCGCGCATCGTGGACGGAAGGCGACGACGTTGTGCCCTGGAGCTACGGATTCACCTTCAATGGCCCGCAGGACTTCACGCTGACTTACAACGACACGAGCGATCCCAATCATCCGACGTTTGACGCGAGCCCATTAAATTTGGCCGACCCGTCGATTTATACCAAGGGAAAGTTGAAGGTCGATGGATCGGACAATCAGGACCAGGAAGTGGGCGGCGTCGTCAATTTCTCGGTTCCGCTTCCGATCGACGATCATGACGGCGATCTGAAATTCGGCGCCAGCGTGCGTGCCCGCATCAAACGCGCGATCGCCACCGAAGCCGGTTCGGCGACGGTTGGCGGGTTGTCGAATTACATCGGGTCGGCCGACCAGATCTACTATGACGGCCTCTACAATATCGGTCCGATGGCGAACCTCGCGGCGCTTGCCGCGGTCCCCGAAAGCGCCCAGGTAGTCGACCCCTCGACCTACGAGCACGACAACGAAAACATCTATGCGGAGTACATCCAATACACGACGACGATCGGCAAGCTCGGCCTGCTGGGTGGCGTGCGCGTCGAAACCACCAACGCGACCTACAACGCCAATCTCGTCGACGGCAACGACAATCTGATAGGCCCCAGCGTCAACAAGCAGGATTACACGAACGTCTTCCCCGACCTGAACGCCAAATATCAGGTCACCGACGAATTTCTGGTTCGCGGCGCGTTCACGACCAGCCTTGCACGGCCGGGCTTCAACCAGATCACGGCTGCAAAGACGTATGACTATGACAATGACATCATTTCCCAGGGCAACCCCAGCCTCAAAGCAACGACGGCGGACAATATCGATCTGACCGCCGAATATTATTTGCCGAAAGGCGGCATCGCGTCGGGCGGCCTGTTTTACAAATCCTTCAGCAACTACATCATCCCGACGACGAACAACGACTATCCCGTCACCAACCCGCCATTCAGCGGCACGACCGCCCAGTTCAACAGCTTCGCCAATATCGGTTCGGCCTCCGTCAAGGGCGTCGAACTCAATTACCAGCAGCAATTTGTGTTTCTGCCCGACATGTGGAGCGGCTTCGGCTTCGACGGCAACGTCACCTATAATGATTCGGAAGGCGACATCCGCCCGGGCGAGACACACACCTTGCCGCAAACCTCTCCGTGGAATTACAACGCCGCATTATATTACGAGAAATACGGGCTCGATCTGCGGCTCGGCGCGTCGTTTGTTTCGAAAAATCTGTGGGCGGTGGGCAGCGATGCTACCCAGGACCTTTACTCGCAGCCGCGCTTCCGGCTCGATTTCGGCGGCAGCTACGCGATCACGGAAAATATCGAGTGGTATGTCGACGTGAAGAACATCACCAACACCAAGCTGGAATTCACCCAAACGCCCAGCACGGCCTATCCGGTTCAACGCGAGTTGTACGACGCCGACTATCTGTTCGGCATTCGCGCACACTTCTGAGAATGAGAGCGTTCCATATGCGTAAGATGTTTCGGACATTGGCAACCGGGATTGCGTTGGCGGCGGTAAACGCCGCCGGCGCGGCCCTCGCTGCCGATCGCATGCCCCGATACGACCACATATTCGTGATCATCCTGGAAAATCATTCGACCGATGAAATCATCGGCGGCAACAGTGCGGCGCCCGAGCTGAACCGCCTTGCCAGGGAATACGGCTTCGCGTCGAATTATTACGCGATCAGCCACCCGAGCGAACCCAATTATGTAGCGCTTGTGGGCGGCGACACCTTCGGCATCGCCGACGACGACGCCTACTATTGCAAGCCGGGCGCCAAGCAGTGGGGCTGCAGCAAATCCGCCGAGCCAGGCTATGTCGATCACACGGTCGATGCGCCGAACCTGGCCCGGCAATTGGACTCCCGCGGCATCAGCTGGAGGGGCTATTTCGAGGACATTCCGGAGCCCGGGTCGCTGGTCTATCGCTGGCCGTCGCCGCAGCAGCCGGCAGCGGGAAAGCCGGACTCGCTCTATGCGGCCAAGCATAACGGCTTCATGGCCTTCAAGAACGTCCACGACGATCCGCGGCGCGCGGAGAAAATCGTCGGCTTCGGCGTTCTTTATCGCGACATCGCGGCGGGAACGCTGCCGCGTTTCGCCCACATCGTCCCTAACCAGTGCAACGACATGCACGGACTGCACGGCCACGACGTACCGGACGATTGTACCGGCAAGACCAGCGCCGGCCTGATCGGCCGCGCCGATCGCACGGTCGGTAAGATCGTCGGTGCCATTACCGGATCTGCGATGTGGAAGGGGCCGGAAAACGATGCAATTGTCGTCACCTTCGACGAGAACGACGACGACAGGCCCGATTCGCATCCGAACGGCTGCTGCGGCTCCGGGCCGAATGAACCCGGCAGCCCCGGCGGTGGTTGGATTACGACGATCGTCATCACCAATCGCGGACCGCGCCATCTCGACGATCCGACGCCGTACAACCATTATTCTCTCTTGCGCACGATCGAGGCCGGCTTGGGCATCGATCAATTTGTCGGTCATGCCGCCGACCGCGACAAAGGCGTTGTGAGCATGACGCCGCTGTTTGCCGTGGTGAAATAGGTCCGTTCCGTTCAAGCGATTTTTCAACCCTGTAAGGAAACGCCATGAAGCTGTTCCATTGCGTCATGAATTCGTCGGTCGTCCTGCTGGCCGCCGCATTGTTGCATACGCCCGCCATGGCTTCCGATGCCGTGCCGCCTTCATACAAGATCGTCAAGGAGGTGCCGCTCGGCGCGCCGGACAAATGGGATTTTGTGTTTTTTGACCCATCGTCAAACCGGGTCTACGTCTCGCACCGCACGCAAATCGACGTCGTCGATGTCGCCCAGGGCAAGGTCGTCGGGGAAATTCCCGGCATTGGCCAAAGCCATGGTGTCGTCACCGTGCCGTCGCTGGGGCGCGGCTACGCCGACGACGGCGCAACCGAGAGCGTCACCGTTTTCGATCTGAAGACGCTGGCGAACATCGCGACGGCCGCGGCCGACACCGACGCCGACGCGATGGTGTTCGATCCCGCTTCCAATCGTGTCTTCGTCATGAACGCGAACGGCAACAGCGTGACCGCGATCGACGCGGCGCAAGACAAGAGTTTGAAAACCATGCCGCTTGCCGGGGCGCCCGAATCCGCGGCAGCCGACGGCCGCGGCAAGCTGTTCATCAATATCGCCAGCACCAACGAGATCGTGGCGTTCGATACGAATACGTTGACGATCACGGCGCGCTGGCCCGTGCCGGCCTGCGAAAAACCGCATGGCATGGCGATGGACGATGTCACCAACCGGCTGTTCGTCAGCTGTGTGAATGCGCGCATGCTGGTGGTCAATGCGCTGAATGGCGCGGTGGTTGCCAATCTGCCGATCGGCAAGGGCACCGATGCGGCGGCCTTCGACCCCGAGCGCAAGCTCGCATTCAGTTCGAACGGCGAAGGGACACTGTCGGTGATCGCCGAACGCGGAGCGAACGAGTTTGTCGGTTTGGGAAACATCGAGACCGCGCCGGGCGCGCGCACCATGGCGCTCGATCCGAAGACCGGCCGAATTTTCCTCGTTACGGCCGAATTGGCGCAAACCCAGCCGCCCGCCGCACCGGGGCACGGGCCGCATTATGCGTATGTGCCGGGTTCCACAAAGCTTCTGATCCTGGAGCCCGCCCGCTGAAGGCGGGTGAAGCAGGGATCGCCGCGTTGGAGTGACGGCAAAGAAATGCCGTCACTCCGGCACCGTCCTTCACGAAAACACGATCGTCTTCGAGCCGGTACAGATGATTCGCCGCTCGACGTGCCAGGTGACGGCGCGCGCCAATACCCGGCATTCCACATCGCGCCCCAGAGCGATGAGCTGTTCGGGGGTATGGCTGTGGTTTACGCGCTGCACATCCTGTTCGATGATCGGGCCTTCATCGAGATCGGTCGTCACATAATGCGCCGTCGCGCCGATGATCTTCACGCCGCGGGAGAAAGCCTGATGGTAGGGTTTCGCACCCTTGAAGCTCGGCAGGAAGGAATGGTGAATATTGATGCAGCGCCCGGCGAGCTTCTCGCACAGCGCCGGCGAAAGAATTTGCATATAGCGCGCCAGCACGACCAGATCGATCTTCAGATCGTCGACGAGCGCACCGAATTGTTTCTCCTGCGCCTCCTTGCCATGGGTCAGCGGCAGATGGTGATACGGGATTTTGCTCCATTCCACGAAAGATCGCATCTCGTCGTGATTGGAGAGCACCGCCGCTATCTCGACCGGGAGCAGCCCGGCGCGCCAGCGATGCAGGAGGTCGTAAAGACAATGTCCGGATTTCGAAACCGCCACGAGGACGCGCGGCTTGACGCGCGTGTCGTGCAGGCTCCAATCCATGTCGAAACGATTGGCGATAGGCCGGAAACCGTCACGCAGCATGTCCATGGGCGGCATGTGAGGTCCGTCCCGGCGAAAGGCCACGCGCATGTAAAACTGGTCGGTGACGGCATCGTTAAAGTGGTTCGACTCGGTGATCGACGCGTCATTGTCGGCAAGATAGCCCGCGACCGCCGCGACGATGCCCTTGGTGTCCGGGCATTTCACGATCAGAATGAAATCGCCATCCCTGATTGTCATACCATTTCCTCGACGACAGGATATTCGGCTGCGCCCGCGCAGATCCGCCCGCTATCTAGCGGATGGGGGTTCGATTCTCCAGCATGACCGCGCAGTGGTGGCCCGCGGCACTCACGGATAATCCTCTATGCCGTCCGCTCCGATTTCCGGCGCCACAGCAACGTGGTGGCCGTCCCGCCGATAGCGCCCACCCCGGCGCCGGCAATCACGTCGCTCACGAAGTGCCAATTGCCCAGAACAAGGCAGGTCAGCCCGATACCCATAAGCGCAAGCCATGCCGGCCTTTGTTTCGGATATGTCATCAAAAACACGATGCCGACAGACACGATCTGGGCGGCATGCCCCGACGGGAAGGAATTCTGTGACGTGCCTTGAAGCCAGCGGAATGCATCGATTCCGCTGTTCAGAAATTCGTCCGGCGTTTCGCGGCCAAAGAGGCGTTTCAAAATCAGCTCGTCGATGCAAACCGACGAGGTCAGGCTGAAGGATGCGATGACCAATATCTCCACCAGATTGCGCAACGCATGACCCGTTTCAACCTGAACCGCGCCGACGACAATGGCAATGCCGGATAGCGTAACGAGCACGGGCAAACCCAGCGCCGGCAACCGAATGTCGGATGACCACGGCAGCGTATGGACGAAACGTGCGACCGGAGCGTCGGCAAAATGCCCTGCGGCAAAAATCAGCACTGCCCACACTGCAAGAGCAATCAGCAAAACGCGCATCTTAAATCTGTTCCCTGTTATTCGACCTGATGGTGCCGGAGATTCATCGGACCCGCACAAACGAAAAAATTCGCTGAAAAAGCGAGGCGGAAAAAACAGCCCGGTCCGTCGTGACAGATCGATTCCGAAGCGAGCGATGAGGCGTTCGCCGCGCAGACGCGCAGGAACCGGTTGGCCGGTCCGGGACCGGTCATGGCGAGCGTTTTCGATGCCGTCCATCGTGAATGCGCTCCGGGACTCCGCCCTCACCCGAACACGCGCCGGAAAATCGTGTCGACGTGCTTGAGGTGGTAGTCGAGGTCGAACAGTTTTTCGAGCTCGGCAGGCGGCACCTTCGCGGTCACATCCATGTCGGCTTTCAACAGATCGAGCAGCGCACCTTCGCCGTTCCAGGCGCGCATCGCGTTCTTCTGCACGAGACGATAGGAATCTTCGCGCGGCACACCGGCCTGCGTCAACGCCAGCAATACGCGCTGGCTGTGCACGAGCCCACGCGTGCGTTCGAGATTCTCTTTCATGCGCGCAGGGTAGACGATCAACTTGTCGACGACGCCCGCCGCGCGCGCCAGCGCGAAGTCGAGGGTGATCGTCGCGTCCGGTCCGATATAGCGCTCGACGGAGGAATGCGAGATGTCGCGCTCGTGCCACAGCGCCACATTCTCCAGCGCCGGCGTCACATAACCGCGCACCATGCGCGCGAGACCGGTGAGGTTTTCGCTCAGCACCGGATTGCGTTTGTGCGGCATGGCGGAAGAACCCTTCTGCCCTTCCGAGAAATATTCCTCCGCCTCCAGCACTTCGGTACGCTGCAGGTGCCGAATTTCGACGGCCAGCCGTTCGAGCGAGCTTGCCACCACGCCGAGTGCCGCGAAGAAAGCGGCATGGCGGTCGCGCGGAATCACTTGCGTCGATACCGGCTCCACGCCGAGCCTCAAGGCGGCCGCCACATGCTCTTCGACGCGCGGATCGACATTGGCAAACGTTCCGACCGCACCCGAGATGGCGCAGACGGCGATTTCGGCGCGCGCCGCGACCAGCCGCGCCCGTGCACGGACGAATTCCGCATAGAAGCCCGCCAGCTTCACACCGAAAGTGGTCGGCTCGGCATGGATGCCGTGGCTGCGCCCGATGGTGACGGCGTTCCTGAATTCAAAGGCGCGGCGCTTGAGCGCCGCGAGCAGAGAATCGACATCCGCGATGAGGATATCCGAAGCGCGTGCGAGCTGCACCGAAAGACAGGTGTCGAGCACGTCGGACGAAGTCATGCCCTGATGAACGAAGCGCGAATCGGGGCCGATGAATTCCGCGAGATGGGTGAGAAACGCGATGACATCGTGCTTGACCTCGCGCTCGATGGCATCGATGCGCGCGACATCGAACTCAGCCTTGGCGCCTTTTTCCCAGATCGTCTTCGCAGCGGATTTGGGGATGACGCCCAGTTCCGCAAGCGCATCGGCGGCGTGCGCTTCGATCTCGAACCAGATGCGGAATTTCGCTTCCGGCGACCACAGCGCGGTCATCTCGGGGCGGGCGTAGCGGGGAATCATTGGTCAGGGCACTCCGATTGCAGATTGCGCGGAAGCATTGGGCGCAAGCCGAGGCTGTCAGGAGAATGTCGACGACACACGCCCATCCCATCGCTTCGCATCAGGTTCCCAACCCGCCGAGCGCCAGATATTTGATTTCGAGATAATCCTCGATGCCGTATTTGGAACCTTCGCGGCCGAGGCCAGATTCCTTGAAGCCGCCGAAGGGCGCCACTTCCGTCGAGATAATTCCCTCATTGATGCCGAGAATGCCGTATTCGAGCGCGTCGGCCACGCGGAAGATGCGGCCGACGTCGCGCGCGTAGAAATAAGCGGCGAGGCCGAATTCAGTGTCGTTGGCAAGCGCAATCGCATCGTTCTCCGAAGCGAAACGAAACAGCGTTGCGACAGGACCGAAAATCTCTTCGCGCGCGCAGGCCATGGCCGGCGTTGCATCGCGAATAATGGTCGGTTCGAAATACGTGCCGCCCAGGCTGTGGCGCTTGCCGCCGAGCACGATTCGGCCGCCTTTTGCGACCGCGTCGTCGACCAGATGTTCGACCTTTTCGACGGCGGCGCGATTGATGAGAGGGCCCTGCACGACGCCGTCCGCGGCACCGTCGCCCACCTTGAGCGCAGCGACGCGAGCCGCCAATTTTGCGGCGAACGCGTCATAGACCTTGTCCTGCACCAGGAACCGGTTGACGCACACGCAGGTCTGTCCCATGTTGCGGAACTTCGCCAGCATGGCGCCTTCGACGGCCGCATCGAGATCGGCATCGTCGAATACGATGAAGGGCGCATTGCCGCCGAGTTCGAGCGACACCTTCTTCACCGTCGACGCGCATTGGCGCATCAACAATTTGCCGATCTCGGTCGAGCCGGTGAACGAGAATTTGCGCACCAGCGGATTGCCGGTCATTTCGCCGCCCACTTTCGCAGCCTGCTTCGACGGCACGACATTGAACACGCCGGCTGGAATTCCGGCCCGGTGCGCCAGCTCGGCCAGCGCCAGCGCCGAAAGCGGCGTCTCTTGCGCCGGCTTGATGATGAAAGTGCAACCCGCCGCCAGCGCCGGCGCGCATTTGCGCGTAATCATGGCGTTGGGAAAGTTCCACGGCGTGATCGCCGCGACGACGCCGATGGGTTCCTTGAGCACGAGAATCTGCCGACCTGCCTGATTGGCCGGAATCACGTCGCCATAGACACGCTTGCCCTCTTCCGCGAACCATTCGATGAACGAGGCGCCATAGGCCACTTCGCTGCGGGCTTCGGCGAGCGGCTTGCCCTGCTCCGCCGTCATCAGCTGCGCCAGGTCCTCCTGGTTCGCCATGATCAGTTCGAACCAGCGCCGCAGCGCTTGCGCACGCTCTTTCGCAGTCTTCTTGCGCCAGGCGGGCAAGGCGCGGGCCGCCGTTTCGATCGCGCCGCGCGCGCCCGCCTCCCCGAGGTCGGCGACCTGTGCCAGCACCTCGCCGTTCGCCGGATTGGTGACCGCGAAGCGTGTAGCCGTACTACCCCCGATCCAGGCGCCATCGACATAGCCTTCGGTTTTCAGGAGCGCGGAATCTTTCAGCTTCAGCATAGGCAACCTCACCATTGGGAATATCGCGTCGGAGGGGGCTTTTCTAGCGCCCGGGAAGTGTCGGCGAAAGGGTGGCGATGTCTGGGGGCCGCGACGCATCGACGAGCGTCCTGGTGTAGGCGTTTTTGGGTGCGCGCAGGATTTCGGCAAGCGCGCCCCGATCGACGATCCGGCCGCCCCGGAAAACCATGGCCTCTTCGGCAAGTGCGCGGGCGACGGCAACGTCGGAGGTGACGACGATGAAGGCTGGGCCCTCCTCCGCACGAAAGCTCTGCAACAGGTCGCGCATGACCGATTGCGCGAAGGCGTCGAGCCCGCGAAAGGGCTCGTCCACGATGGCGAGAACGGGTGCCGTGACGATCGCGCGCGCCACCTGCAGCCTGCGGCGATCGAATGCCGACAGTTCCGCCGTGGTGAGATGGCCCGGCAACGACGCGAGCCCAACCCGCCTCAACGCCGCATCGCGGTAATTCGCCACCAGGTCGCGCGGCAGACGCAGATGGGCGTGCAGGGGTTCGGCCACCGTCTCCCATAGCGTCATGCGCGGATCGAGTACGTCATCCGCGCCGGCAATGATGGCCACGCGCCGGCGCAGGCGCAACATCATCGGCGGCGACAATATGCCGATGTCCACGGCATCGAAGACGATTCGGCCGGACGGGATGGGCTCTACGCCCAACACCATCCGCGCGAGCGCGTGCCGGCCCGATCCCGCTTCGCCGATCAGTGCCAATGACGCGCCCCGGCGCAATTCGAAATTGAACTCGTCGCGCGGACCCGGCTGCGGACCGAACCCGACACCAAAGGCCTGCACCACGGGCTGCCCTCGCATCGCCCCACGGGCGCGCGGTATGTCGTCCTTGAACAACATCTGCGTGTAAGCGTGGGCCTGCGCACTCGCCAGGCGCGCCACTGGGCCCTCTTCCACGATGCGCCCCTGACGCATCACGACCAAACGGCCGCCAAGTCTCACTGCGGTATCCGTGTTCATTGTGGCGCAGAGGATGGTGCATTTCAGCCGCGCCTTGGCCGCCAACAAGGCCGCTTCGATCATCCGCGACTGTTTCGGCGCCACCCCCTCGAACAGGTGATCGACCAGCAGCAAGTCCGGCGTTTGCGCAAGGGCTGCCGCAAGCAGACTCCAGGCCAGCGTTTCGGGCGGGAGGTCGGCGGCGCGCTTTTCGAAGGTCACGAGCGGCGGCGCTCCCTCGAGGCGTTCGAGCTCCTGCGCAAATTCGGCACGCCCGCTCATGATCGGCTCGCCCAGCTTGCGTGCGATAACCCGCGCGAGTTGCGAAAGTACGGATGCGTGCGGACTCAAGGGCCGGGCGGCAGGTCCTGGAAGATAGGCAATACGAAGGCCGGTGTGCGCAAAACGCGGACCATCGATGGCGCTGTTGGCCCCGAAGCGTATTGCACCGCCGACGCTTTCGTCGTCCTCCAGTGTTTTTCCCAACGCACGCAAGAGCGTGTCGTTGCCGCAACCGATTTCGCCGAGGACAACGACCGTTTCCCCGACATCGACGGCAAGCGAGATGCGGTCGAGCGCGGGCCGTGCCGCCCCCGCACGCCCCGCACTAAGGTCCTTGATCGTCAGCAGGCGCTCTGGCTCGCTCATGGGCGTTCGCCTTCATCGAGCGCCGCGGCGAGCCGGGCACATAGAATAAGCAGCGCCAGCGCCAGTGCGGGAAACGCAGCTGTCCACCAGTCATCGAAATAGGTTTCGCGCGAGGCCGCGATCATCAATCCCAGATCGCGATGGGGCGGTACCGCGCCGAAGCCGAAAAAGCTGACGGTCGAAAGGATGATGGCGACGGCGGCAAGCGCGCGCGTAGCATTGGCAAGAAACGCGTCGCGAAATTCATAGGCGAGGTCGCGGCGCATGAGCGTGTTCGCCGAAATGCCGGTGGAGCGGGCAAAGTCCGCATGCCGCGAGCGGCTGAGTTCGCGCGCCCGATCGAAGGCCCGGGCGAAGGCGAGCGGCGCCGCGGCGAGGCCGGCTGCCAGCGGTGCGAAATTGCGGTCGGTCAGGCCGATGAACAGGATCGCAAGCAGAAGTGGGGGGATCGCGCCAAGGATTCCCGCCAGCCAGCGCAGGACGAGGCCAACGCCCCAGGTCAGGCGAGCCGCGACGAACCCCAGGAGCCCCCCGGCGAGAACCGTCACGATGGCGCCGACTCCGGCTGAAGTCGCCGTCATCGCGAGCGCATGCAACGTTTCGCTCGCCATATCGCGACCGAGAATGTCGGTACCGAAGAGGAAATGCGTCGACGGCGCGAGGAGCGGTGGCCCGACATTCGTCGCATCGGCCGGCGCGCGCGCGAGAACGTCGCTGAGGCCGACCGCAACGCCGATGATGCCGAGGCCGATGAAGCCGGCACTACGGATTGCCGCGCGCAAGGCCGGCGCGCTCCGGGCAGTTTCGCTTGGCATGGCCAAATTCATGCGGCGGTCTCGGTATGCGCAAGGAGATGGGCGCAGAACCGGCCAATGAACTCGGCGCTCAGTGTAAGCGCCGCGAAGACCAGCAAGACAAGCGCCGCAACGGTCCAATCTCGCAGCGCCACCGATTTGAGAAACAGGACCGCGGCGCCCGGCCAGCCGAAGACCCATTCGGCCACCGCTGCGGCTGCCAGCAGTGAGGATGCAATTTCGCCCAGGCTCAGCAGCAGGCTCGCCGCGACCTTGGGCGTCAGGTAGAGGCGGTCGACCTCCAGGCGCCCAAGCCCCATGGCGCGCAAGCCCCGCCGGTAGGGCTCGCCAAGTGCGCGGTTGATGGCACGGCGAAGCGCGAGTTGCACGCTGGCCGCACCGGCTATTCCCACCGTGAGAGCCGGCAGGGCGATTGCCCGCACTGCAAATTCGATCTCGGTCATGTTGCCCTGGCCGATAGCCGCCACCAGCGACATCGCACGTGGCGCCCCCGTCCAGTGCAGCACCCGCTCCGAAAGCCACAACAGACCGAGCCCGGCGCAGAACACAGGCGCGGCCGCAACGACCTGGATCAACGGCGCCCCCGCCCGCAGCACCTTTCCCGCGCTCAGCAGAACGCCAACCGGCGCACCGATGAGAAGCGCGATCACGCTGCCGAAACCCATCAGCTCGAGCGTGGCTGGCAGGCTTCGCGCAAGCTCCGTCCACGCCGGCGACGCGCTGATGGCGCTCTGCCCGAAATCGAATTGGCCGATCGCCAGAAGCCGCACCAAAACGGTATGGACGAAAGCGGGGACGCCCGCGCCCTTTGCCGACAGCGCCGAAACGCAGGCCGCCAGAAGGGTCGCACCCAGAAGGCCCGCACCGAAGCGGCCAGCCAGCCTTAGTCCAAAACGCCACATCTCTTTATGTCCCGAGGTCCCCGCCGGAGAAGTTTATACCAATCCTCCGTCCTTCGCAGGCGATACCGCATCCGTGCTTACGTCGTGGCTAATGCATGCCGCCACGGCTGGGCGACGGTCCAAGGGGGGTCAGGGTTTGAACTTCCTGGGGATCGCCGCGACCTCTCGCGGACTGAGCCGCGTCATCGACTTGACGATACAAGGCTCCGGAATTCCGTGCGGTTCTTCCGATACAGACAAGTCCCAGTCGACTGCCGAACAGACCGTATCCGGTCCACGCGTCTTGGTGATGAGGTGAGAACCGGGCCACATGATTGCCGGACATGCACCTGCCAGATCGAGGCGATAATAGTTGTCGAGCTGGACGCGAATATAGATCGTCTTCGCGTCCGGCGCGCGCCAACTTTCAAGCTGGTTGATGTAAAAACACTGATTTTTCGATGGTGAAGCGGGCTGTGCTCCAGCCGCTGTCGTCGTCGCCACCAGCATGAAAAGGCAGATCGGCAACCACCGATGATGGACCATGATTTGGGCCTCCCTTTATCCGACATTCTCTCGTTCGAAATTTTCTATATGCTACCATTTTCGGCGCGGCGCCGCATCGGTCATATTGCGCAGGCAAGCGCGAAGCGTTGCGCCGCCGCGTCGTCAATCGGGGCATACGACCCCGCTGCTGGCTGGCCGTCCCGAAAGTCTGCTTGATCCAAATTCAGTCACAGCTTCAGCTTGCCCGAGATGACATCGTCGTAGCGAGCGAAATCGAGCGGTACGTAGCGCTCCGCTGCGGAATCGAGCATGTAAAGCGGATTGGGGATCGTCTGCGGATTGAAACCCTCCTGCACCAGTTCAACCTTGCGCAGCTTGAAGGTGCCCGTGATCTCCATCTCGGGCAGCAGGCGCAGAAAGACGGGGCGCGCATAAGGGGCCAGATTGCTAGCAATCTTGGCCGCAAGTGTCACCGGGTCGAAACCCGGCGTGACCACGAGAGCGGCCATGCCGGCGCGTCCCTCCTGACCCGGCACGCTCACGCCATAGACATTGGCCTCCTTGATTCCCTCCACCACGCCCAGGGCTTCGGCCACCTCGCTGGTCGCGACGTTCTCGCCCTTCCAGCGAAACGTGTCGCCAATGCGATCGATGAAATAGAAATAGCCGTGCGCGCCGCGCTTCATCAGATCGCCGGTGCGAAACCACGCATCGCCCCAGGCAAACACGTCGCGCAGGATTTTTTTTGCCGTATCGGCCGCGCGCGTATAACCTTCGAAATCCTTTCCGGGCTCTTCGACAATCAGGCCGATCGCCTCGCCCACTTCGCCGTCCGCGCATTCGATGCAGAACCCGTCGAGCCCGCGGATCGGAACTTCGCGTTCAATGTCGAAACGCACGATGCGCGTTGTCATGATCTTGCGCATATAGCGCGGCACGCGTCCCACGGCGCCGACCTTGCCGTCGTAATTGAGCATCGAGACATTGCCTTCAGTGGCGCCGTAGAACTCGATGATCTTGGGTATGGCGAAGCGCTGTTGGAAGGCGGGCCAGATTTCCGGCCGCAAACCGTTGCCGGTGATGGCGCGCAAGACATGCGCGCGCTCCAGCGGGTCGGGCGGTGCGTTCAGCAGGTAGCGGCAAAGCTCGCCGATATATTGGAAGAAGGTCGGCTTGTATGCCGCGCAATCCCGCCAGAATTCGTGCACCGAGAATTTGCGCTTGAGGACCAGCGAACCGCCCGCCGTGAACGCGATTCCTACCGCGCAAATACCGCCCGTCGAGTGATAGAGCGGCAGGACGTTGTACATGCGGTGACGGGCTTGGGCGTTCAACGCGCCGGCAAAGCCGTACATCATGAACAGCATGCGCATATGGCTGATGTTGGCGGCTTTGGGCAGGCCGGTTGTGCCTGACGTGAAGATGTAGAAGGCCTTGTCACGGCCGACGACGCCCTGGCGCCAGGCCGGATCGGCGGCACCCGGGGGCGCGGTCGCAAGCGCCGCATCCAAATCCTCGCAGCCCGGGGCGGTGGCGCCCGTGATCCAAGCGGTGGGCCCGGCCGGCAGCAATGCACGCGTCTCGGCGAAAGAGTCGAACAGTTCGGCGCCGAGCACCAGATGGCGCGGCGGCGCCACCGAAATCGAGTGGGCGAGCGGCATGCCCCTGAGATTCGTATTCAAGAGCGCCACGGTGGCGCCGACCTTGAGAAGCCCCAGCCATGCAATCAGGTAGTCGGGCCGGTTCTCCATCAGGAGCGCCACCACTTCGCCGCGGACGATACCGTTGCCACGCGCCCAATGCGCATAGCGGTTGGCTGCGGCGTCGAAATCCTCGTAGGTGAGTATCCGGTCCTGAAAGAGAATCGCCGGAGCGGCGGGCGTCGTCCGCGCATAGTGCTCCACGATGTCCACGATCGTGATCGGCGAATCGGGCTTCACCTGTCGCATACGGAACAGCGAGCGGCCGACGCTCGAGATATAAATCGCTTCGCGTCTCAGTCCCGCAAACCATTCCATCCGGCGGCCGGCCTTTTCGCAGATGCGGGCGCGAGGATAGGGTGCAACTTCAAGCCGTCAAGGCGCCGCCATGAAGGACGAAATGCTGGACCTCAGAGGATTGAAATGCCCGTTGCCGGCACTGTTCGCGCGGCGGGCGCTCGAACGTGTCGCTCCCGGCACTGTGATCGAAGTGTGGGTCGACGATCCGATGGCACCGGTGGACGTGCCGCATATGTGCCATGACGAGGGTTATGAGGTGCTGGGGACGTTCGCAGAAGGCAAATCTGTCCGGCTAAGGCTGAGGCGACCTGCTTGATCGCATGCAGCGTTCCTCGATGGATTTGATCGGCGGCAGCGGAGTTTTGGCAAGGCCGCGTTATCGCGGTGGAGGCGGCGCGGCAAGCGGCCCCAAATGTTCGATCACCGACTGCGCATCAAGCGCGCGCGGTTCCGTCTTGGCCTGAGCGTCGCTCAAGAGAACGATTTCGGCATAGGCCTCGTAGCGCGTGATCGGGCGGGTTTCGCTTTCTTCGTCATAAGGTCCGGCCCAGCTGTGCCAGTAACCGCCATAGCCGCCCCAACCGGGCCAGCCGGTGAAAGTGGAGAAGTAGGACGTCTTCGTCTTGGTGTCGCGGGTGTCGAAGATGAAATAGCGGGCACCCGCCTGTTGGGTCACCTGGGCGGCGCGTAGCAACAAGAAGTTTTCGACTGTTTCGCGCGGCGTGGTCGAGTCCCCTGTGTAGGTCACCCGGAAGCGGTTCTGGTCGATCTGCTGATCGGTATAACCGGTCGAATGGTCCGGCCCCAGCGGACCGAAATAGGGTGCTTGCTCGGCACACCCCGCCAAGACCGCCAATGCAGCAGCGCCAGCCAAGAGCTTCACGGATGCGAGTAAATTGCGTGCCATCATCGTCTCCAGAAGGGGATGTCCACCTGAATCATTGAACACCATAAAGTGCGTTAACAAAAATCGCGGCCGAAATTGTCATTGTAACCAACCGGTCGGCTCGCCTTTCCGTTCCGCGGGCCGCCGGACTGGGCGCAGTGGATCGGCGAGGTGATTCCAAACACGCATTTCCTGCGGATCATCCGCGGCATCCTGCTCAAGGGCAACGGCTTCGTCGAAATCTGGCCCGATCTGTGGCCTCTCATTCTCGCTCTGTTCGTGGTCGGGACGGCGGCGCTCCTGCGCTTTCGCCGAACTCTGGACTAGACAACCCCCTCGGGACTTGCGAAACGACGCGCCGCACCGCACATTGGCTCGTCTTTAATCCAAGCGGTCTGCGTTCTCTTGGCACGCGACCTGTGCCCGGCGACCGTCTTCTTGACGGAGCCATCACCGGTGAGGGGGGTCCGAACGGTTCATCATGTCCGGCCTGTCTTTGAGCCTGCAATCTGCCCTAGCCTGCGTCCTCGTGCTCTTGGCCCTTTTATCGGCCCAGCTGAGCGCGCTCACCCTGTTGCGGTTTTTCCGCCCGCCGCGTGGGGTTCGCGTGCCGCTGCTGCCGGAGGAAGCCCTGCCCAAGGTGCTGGTGCAGCTCCCCGTCTGCGACGAAGGCGATCTGGCGTTGCGCGTGGCAGCGGCAGCATCTCGATTGGACTGGCCGCGGGACCGGCTGGAGATCCAGCTTCTCGACGATGGCCCCTCTCATAAGCACGAAGCCTTGGCCGAGGCCGTCGCCGAGGCCTTGCCCGAGGATGTTACGGTCAGGGTTCTGCATCGCGGCGAACGCGCCGGTTTCAAGGCCGGCAATCTCGCCTTTGGCCTGAAGCACTCCAATGCACCCTATGTCGCGATTTTCGATGCGGATTTCGTGCCACCGCCCGATTTTCTTCGCCGCACGGTCCCGGCCCTCGTTGCCGATACCGGGCTCGCTTTTGCCCAGGCCCGCTGGGGTCATGCCAACCGGTTTGCGAATTGGCTGACGCGCGCCCAGGGCTTTCTCCTCGACAGCCATTTCGCAATCGAACAGGAAGCGCGATTCAGGGCAGGCCTGCCGATTTCCTTCAACGGCACTGCGGGGGTCTGGAACCGGGCTGCGATCGAAGCCGGCGGCGGCTGGACCGGCGACACCTTGACCGAGGATCTCGATCTCAGCATCCGCTGCGCCCTCAAGGGCTGGCGTGCCGCGATGATCTCCGATCTCGAAGTCCCCGGAGAACTGCCGGAGACGGCAGCCGCCTGGCGCGCCCAGCAGGCAAGATGGACCAAGGGCCACGCCCAGGTGGCGCGCAAGCTTCTGCCCGTCATCTGGAAGAGCAACCGGCCGCTGTGGGAACGGGTTGCCATGACGTTGCAGATTTGCCAGTTCGCGTTCTATTCCCTGGCTGCGGCAAGTGCTGCGATCAGCCTGACGCTGATGGCCATGGGCGTCGTCTACCTGCAATCGGTGGCGGAACTCGGCGCAGCGGTCACCGTCCTCGGCCTGTCCGCCAGCATTGTCTACCTTTATTCGGGGCAGGTTCTGCTCCAGCGCAAGGACGAATCCTCGTTCGCACGCGCGCTTCTGCTCGCCATCATCTTCCCCAGCGGACTTATTCTCTCCAATACGCGCGCGACCTTCGACGCATTTTCCAATACCAGCATGGTATTTGTACGAACGCCCAAGGCCGGCGCGGCATACGCAGGCGCCTGGCGGGGACGGCCGGAACTGGTCGCAGGCCTCCTGCTGCCGGTTTTTGCCTTCGCCGAGCAGGCTTGGAGCGCGCCCTTCTTCGCATTTGCGGCGGCCGGGCTGCTGTCGATCGGGGCCATGGGCTGGACCGGAACGGGCCGGGTTCCCGCCCGGGATGCCGCCATTGCCAACAACACCAAAAACTGATTCAAATTCCGCTGTTCATCCGGATCATTCAAATTTGAACGATTGGCCTAACGCGGTCTTGGAGTCTTGGGGCATAGGGTTCCAGCCATGGCCGCCGCCGCTGGAGCGGCAAAACAGAGGCTTGGGATGGTGGGGTCTCTCATACGGCTCGCGGCGGCGGCTTTTTTTGCAGCGGCACTTGCCAGCTGCGCGACTTCACCCGAAGTGCGCCTCTCGGGCTACGGGGAGCGCCCGTCCTATGGCGCCACGATCGAAAAGCCTGACACACCCAATCAATGTGTGCCCTACGCGCGGGCGCGCTCTGGGCTGGCGCTCTATGGCGATGCCAACACGTGGTGGGCCCAAGCGTACGGGCGCTATATGCGCGGCGCCGCCCCGCTGCTGGGCGCCGTGATGGTGCTCACCGGATATGCCAGCGACGGCCGCAATCATCTGGGCGTCGTCAGTCAGCTGATTTCGGATCGCGAAATCCGCATCGATCATGCCAATTGGCTGAACGACGGGAACATCTACGTCGACGATCCAGTCGTCGATGTCAGCTCCAACAATGACTGGAGCAGGGTGCGCGTCTGGAATGCACGGACGCGGGCCTGGGGTACGCGTGTCTATCTGGTCGAGGGATTCATCGGTCCGAGCCCGGCTACCGGCTCCGATCGGATCGCCCTGTACTGAAAAATCAGCTAATCAGGACAACTGGTTAGATAGGACCATGCGCTATTCTGCCTCGCCCCTCTTTTGTATGCGACGGCGGCTGCCTATGGTCGCGGCCCGCCACGGCGACCAGGCCGGGCGCCGCGCGTTATCCTCGGGCTGTTCGCGCGCCCAGCGACGGACGAAGCCGGTTTCAACACAATCGTGAGCGACCCACAACGCATGACGCCGGCCTCCCGCGCGAATAAAGCGGCGGCCCCGTTGCCGCTGCATGAAGCGGGTGACCTGTCGATCCACACGGCGCTCGATGGCCGGATGGCGGCCCTGACGCTCGGCGCGCTCGGCGTGGTCTTCGGCGATATAGGCACGAGCCCTCTCTACGCCATGCGCGAGACAGTGGAAGCGACAGCGGGCGCCCTGCCGGGATCGCAGGCCGTCTTGGCGGCGCTTTCATTGATCTTCTGGTCGCTGGTCGTCGTCGTCACGATCAAATACGTCGTGCTGATCATGCGCGCCGACAATGACGGTGAAGGCGGCGTACTGGCGCTGGCGTCACTGGCCCGCCGCTCCGGCGGCCTGGGACGACGCGTCAAGACCATGATCGGGGTGGCGGCCATTCTCGGTCTCGCGCTGTTCTACGGCGATGGGATGCTGACGCCGGCCATCTCCGTGCTCAGCGCAGTCGAAGGCCTGCGCGCCGAAAGCAGTGCCTTCGAGCCCTTCATCATCCCGGCGACGCTCATCATCCTGATCGGCCTTTTCGTCATGCAGAGCAGGGGCACCGCCAAGATCGGCGGATTGTTCGGACCTGTCATGGTGGTGTGGTTCGCGGTCCTTGCCGTGATCGGGCTCTTTGCCATTGCGCAGACGCCTCGTATTCTGTGGGCTCTCAATCCCTATTATGGCGCGCTGCTGTTTGTGCACGCGCCGCGCACGGCGTTCGTGGCGCTGGGTGCCGTGGTCCTGGCCGTCACCGGCTGCGAAGCGCTCTATGCCGACATGGGCCATTTCGGCAAATCCCCCATTCGCCGCGCCTGGCTCTATCTCGTCCTGCCGGCTCTCATCCTCGACTATTTCGGCCAGGGCGCGACGATCCTCAGCCACCCGGACGACACCGACTTCCTGTTCTTCGCCACGGCGCCGCATTGGGCGCATTATCCGCTGGTGCTCCTGGCGACGGTTGCCACCGTCATCGCCTCGCAGGCCGTGATCTCGGGCGTCTACTCGATCACGCGACAGGCTGTGCAGCTCGGCCAATTGCCGCGCATGGAAATCCGCCACACCTCGGCCACCGATTTCGGCCAGATCTATGTGCCGCGCACCAACGTGATCCTGTGCGTCGGCGTCGTCCTCATCGTGCTCATCTTCCGCACCTCGGATGCACTGGCCGCGGCCTACGGCATCGCGGTGACGGGCGTGATGGCGATCAGCACGTTCCTTGCGGCCATCGTCGCCTCGCGCCAATGGGGTTGGGGCCTGTACATAGCCCTCGCCGTCTTCGGCTGCCTGGGCCTGATCGACATGGCATTCCTCGCTTCCAACTCGCTCAAGATCGTGCAAGGCGGGTGGCTGCCGCTGGCGATCGCTGCCACCATCTTCGCCATGATGGAGACTTGGCGTCTGGGCCGGCGCGTTCATCTCGAGAAAATCCGCAACGAATCGCTGCCGCTCGACCTGTTCCTCGAACGCGCCGAAAAAACGCCGGTGCGCGTGGCAGGCACCGCGGTATTCCTCACTGCACGGGCCGACGTCGTACCGGGCGCCCTGCTGCACAATCTCAAGCACAACAAGGTTCTGCACGAACGCGTCGTGCTCTGCCACGTGATCGTCGACAATACGCCGATCGTGCCCGATCCGAAGCGGCTCGAAGTGAAGAAGCTCGGCAAGGGCTTCTACGATGTGAGCATCCATCACGGATTCTTCGAATCGCCCGACGTGCCCAAGGCGCTCGCCGGCGCCAGGCAGTTCGGACTTGCCGTCGACGTCGACGCGACCACATTCTTCGTCGGCCGCGAAACACTGGTTCCGGCCGACAACCCCGCCCTCGGCAAATGGCGCACTTGGCTCTATATACGGCTGGCCTCGACCGCGCTCTCGCCCGCCCGCTTCTATCATCTGCCGCCCAACCGCGTCGTCGAATTGGGAACCCAGGTTACGATCTGACGTCAATCGAGTGCGAAGACGAGCGCCTTGAGATAGGCCGATTCCGGCAGAAGCGGATGCGAGGGATGATCGGGGCCCGCGCCTGCCTGGCGGATCAACGCTGCGCGCCGTCCGCTGCGCAGGATGCCGATGGCACATTCCGACGCAAAGCGTTCGAGCGGCATATTGTGCGAACAGGACGCGAGCATCAGGAAGCCACCTTCCGCGGTGACCGATGAAGCGAGCCGCGCAAGCTTGCGATAGGCCTTTGCACCCACTTCGAGATCCTTGCGCGATTTGACGAAAGGCGGCGGATCGGCGGACACGACGCCGAAGCGTTCGCCCCTGGCCGACAACCGTTCGAGCTCTTCGAACACATCGGCCTTGAGGAAGCGGCAGAGGTTGACAACGCCGTTGGCAGCCGCTGCGTCCTCGGCGAGCGCCAGCGCCGGCGCCGAAGAGTCGATGCCGGTCACATCCCCGGCGCCGGCACGCGCCGCGGCAATCGCGAAACCGCCCGTGTAGCAATAGGCATCGAGCATCGTCTTGCCTTTTGCGATCTGCGCGAGAAACGCGCGATTGTCGCGCTGGTCGTAATACCAGCCCGTCTTCTGGCCGCTCGCGGGATCGGCAAAATAGCGCGCGCCGCCTTCCTCGACGCCCACGCGATGCGGCACCTCGCCTTCGACCGCGCGGACATAGGTCTCAAGACCTTCTAGCGCGCGGATCGGGGTGTCGGCGCGTAACACGATGCATTCGGGCACCACGACTGCTTTCAAAGCGGCGAGGATGTGATCGAGCAACCGCTCCATGCCGGCGGTCGTGATCTGCACGACGCAGGTCTCGCCGAAGCGGTCGATGGTGAGGCCCGGCAACCCATCGCCTTCGGCATGGACCAAACGATAAAAGGGCCGGTCATAAAGCGCTGTGCGCAAGGCAAGGGCACGCGCCAGGCGTTTCTCGAAAAACACGCGGTCGATCCTGGTATCCACCGGGCATTCGAACAGCCTGACTGCGATCAGGCTTTGCGGATTGAAATAACCGAGCCCGAAGCTCTTGCCGTCATCGCCTTCCAGCCGCACCAAACTGCCCGGAGCGAGCGACTTCGCAACCGCGTCGAGCGCAACCTCGTTGGAGAAAACCCACGGCGCGCCGGCGCGGGCGCGGCGGCCTTCGCGCGGACGCAGCCGCAGCAGGGGCGGGGCGGTCATGTCTGATATGTTGTGTGATTCATCGGCGGAGGGTTAGCACGGCGGGGGCGAAGGGACAAATGATGGTGGGAAGCGGATTGTGTCCCAATTTGAAAATTGACACCCCTGAAGCCGTCGCGCGGCGGCCCCGAGCAAACGAAACCGCCTGCGCGTACGGAGTTGCAGCGCTCGCCGGGAATCACGCGAAGTATCGCGAAACTTCACGAACCCGCGCCGTTGCGCAGCCACCGCGATGGCCACCCGAACAATATGATATCGACGATCAGCGCGATGGCCGCAGTCCCGGCGACGTTCTGCTCCCAATATGTCCAGCCGAGCGCGGTGAGCTTTCCTCCCATGACCAGGATTCCGGCGCCGATCTCATAGCGGCGGAAACCCGACAGCGAGACATACGAATACCCTGCGTCAAGTGCGACGAAGAGAATTGGAAACACGATCCAACGCGCGATTCCGATAGTGTCGGCGCCGAGCGCAACGAAGTAGAGGATCGGAATCAAAAAAACATAGATCGCCGCCGCAAGAGCGAACGCAAACCCTAACGCCATCATCTGCATGCCGAGCGGCAATCCGTCCGCTTTCATTGCCCAATCGAAGACGGCGGACAATAAAGCGGCGACGAGAACCGCTAGCGCCAGCCGCCGCAACACCGCTCCGATCTCCCCCCTCATTTCTTCGACTCGTGGATTGGTGCTGCCATCGTTGTCATTCCCGTCGCGATCATCCCTGGCCCGCTCAGGCTGCACCGTGCGATTTTTCTTTTCAATATTCCCCACTTCTTCCTGCCGTGCCGCGGGACTGCGCCCATACGCCTTGCCTTAGGTACTATTGCGCATTTCGTTCAGCGCGGCATGGGTTTATTTGATTCTACAAAATGGGAGTTTTATCTGCAATGACGACACAGGATGATGCGCGCACGATATGTATCGTCGACGACGACGACGCGGTGCGCGATTCATTGAAGGTGCTGCTGGAATCGTATGGCATGCAGGTCCGCGACTTCGCCTCGCCGGCCGATTTTCTTCGCGGCAGCGCGGCCAGGGAATGCCGCTGCCTTGTCGTCGACCTCCATATGCCGGCGATGAACGGCCTTGAACTGCTCGAAACATTGCGCGCCAGAGAGGTCAACGTTCCGGCTGTCATGGTCACCGGCAATGCCGACCCCAATCTCGCTTTGCGTCTGAAAAATGCTGGACTTTCGGCCCTTCTCATCAAGCCGGTCGCGGACGACGAATTGCTCGATCACATCGCGCTCGCTTGCGCGTCCCCGCTTCACTGATCGAGCGCTGTACGTATTTTCCCGTAAGTGAAAATCCTGATTCTAACTTTTGCGTTTTGGCGCGAGTTTCCCGTCATCGAAACTCATGAAAGGGGCCGTCATGTCGCTAGCACTCGATATATCGCAGTCGCACACCACGCCGTCCTATGCAGCCGTTCGCGCGCTCGACATGCGCACGGTCGCACGCGCACCGAACGCGGCAATGCCGGATGACAGCCTCGCGGCGCTTCAGGCGATCGGCATGCAAGCGCGTTTCGCGCGCAACGAAACGATCTTCAGCGATGGCGACGAAGCTGCCTATGCCTACAAGGTCGTGAGCGGAACGGTGCGCCTGTGCAAATTGATGAGCGACGGGCGACGTCAGATTGCAGAGTTTGTGCTGCCCGGCGATTTCTTCGGCTTCGATTGGCTGGGCACCTATTCGCTCACTGCCGAGGCCCTGTCGGAGGTGACCGTCATTCGCTATGCGCGCACGCGCCTCGACCGCCTGCGCGACGAGCAGCGCGACGTGCAGCGTCGTCTGATGACGTTCCTGTCGCGCGATCTGTGGGCCGCGCAAAATCACCTTGTGATGCTGGGCCGCCAAAATGCGAAAGAACGCGTGGCCTCGTTCCTTCTGGCGCTCGCCGAACGCAAAGGTGCCAGGGACGGCGATACGCTGGATATCCCGATGGGACGCCAGGACATCGCGGACTATCTCGGCCTCACGATCGAGACCGTCTGCCGCGCGATCGGCGAACTCAAGCGCGCCCGCATCGTGGCGGTATCGAACCGCGCGCAGGTCAAGATCCGCAGCTTGGAGAGTTTGCGCGATATCGCAACGGGAGACGCCTGAGCCGTAGCGTTTCCGTTTCCAAGGGAGGATTGCAATGTCCATCGCCAAGATTATCGCGCCGCTGACCGGCGGCAATCGCGACAAGACGGTTCTGGCGTCAGCGTTCGTCGCTGCAAAGCAATTTTCGGCGCATGTGGTCGCGCTCTATGTGCGCCCCGATCCACGGCTTGCCGTTCCCTATATAGGCGCGCCGCTGTCGCCCAATGTCGTGGAGGGTATCATCGATTCAGTGCAGGAGATGAACAAGGCCGCGGCCAGGGCTGCCCGCGCGGCACTGACCGGTATCGCCCAAGCGGCCGGCGTCGAAATCCTTGCCTCGCCTCGCAAGACGGCGTCGGCAAGCTGCTCGTTCCGCGAGGTTGTGGGATTTTTCCCGCGTTGCGTGGCGCAGGAGGCACTTCTCTCCGACCTGATCGTCTTCGGACCTGTCACCGCCGCCGATGGACCCGACCTCGCCGAAGCCTTTCTCGACACCCTGCTCAAGAGCGAACGTCCCGTCCTGCTCGCGGCAGAGGTGCCCGCGTCGCTGAGCGGGACGGTCGCACTCGCCTGGGACGGCAGCGCGGTTGCGGCGCGTGCGCTGGTCGGCGCAATGCCGTTCCTCAGGCAGGCCGGCAAGATCACGCTTCTTTCCTGCCATCCAGCCGGATCGCGCAAAGCCCGGTTCGACGATGTCGAAGAATATTTGGCGTTGCACGGATTATACTGCAGCGAAGAGGTGATCGATCCGGGAAAACGTGGAATCGGCGAAGCGTTGCTGGAAGAGGCTGTGAAAGCCGGCGCGCATCTTCTGGTAATGGGCGGCTATGGCCACAGCCATCTGGGCGAAACCTTGTTCGGGGGCGTTACCCAACATGTGCGCTGGCATGCATCGCTGCCCGTCTTGATGTTTCATTGAGCTGTCGCGCAAGCTAATGTGGCGAAGTCGAAATTCGCTTCCGGCCCTGCTTGAAACGCGGCGAATTTCGGATTCAACGCCACACCAGGAGCCACGATCATGACGCACGGTGTCTCTCTCAAGCGAATTCGCCTCGAGCATGCCCGTACACCGGATTTTCCCGAAGGCAGTGCGTCGCACGGCTATGAACTCGTCGCGCCATTGACGGCTGACGGTCATGTCGACGCCGAGGCGTGGCCCACGGTGAAGGAGCTTTGTCATGTCCTGCGTTTCTGGGGCGACGAGCCGGAGCAGCGCGGGCTCCTTGCCCATACGCGGCACGGCTGGTGCTTCCTCTACGGCGCCAGCCGCGACGCCGGCGAAGAACCGGTGTTCAAGCTCGACCGGCACCGTTTCGAGCCGGGAGACTATGTGACGGTCACCGAGCCCGACGGCGCCCAGCATCCGTTTCGCGTGGCCGCGGTAACGCCGGCACTTCCGGCGGAGTGAAGGTCTCGCAACCGACGTCCGTGCCTACGCCTTCGGCGCGTGCGTCGCGAGGAGCGCGCCGCAGGCATTCGCGCCCGCGACGAAGCCCTCGGCGATGTGCCCCTGCCCTGCCGCGGTGACGAAATCCGCGACGATCTTGTCCCACGCCGCCTGCCCCGCTTTCGCGTGCAAAGCGTGATCGGCGATGATCTGCGCATAGCGTTCGCCCAGCGAAACGAAGAACAGCACGCCGCCGCCATGTTCGGGATGGGCGAGAATTCGTGCGGCGAATTCTCGATGGGCGAGCGCGCGCGCATGCTCGTGCTTCGCCCGCTTCGGTACGACGAGAAAACGCAGCGGCCGCCATTCAAGCAACAGACTCGCGACCACGAAGACAAGTGTTTCGACCGAGAAGGCAAGACGCAGGGTCAGGTGCGGCCAGGCAAGCGCCATGATGCCGGCCGCGACAAACGCCAGTGCCGCACCCCAGACGACGGGATAGAGGTGATAGCGATCGCTCGCCGGAACGACGACCAGCGCAAAACGGGCGTCGGTGCGCGCCTGGGCGGCCGCAACCGCCGCCGCCACTCTGTCGCGCTCGGCGGGCGCGAGATCCTTGAGAGCGCCTACCATCCGCCCGATGCGCCTCCGCCGCCGAATGAACCGCCTCCGCCGGAAAAGCCCCCGCCGGAAAAGCCGCCGCCCGAGAAACCGCCACCCGAAAAGCCGCCTCCACCCCAGGGACCGCCACGTCCGCCGCCGAAACCACCCAGGAAGAACAGCGGCCACAAAAAACGGCCAAAGACGATCCACAGCAGGAAGACGATCAAAAGAATCGGTATCTGGCCGCCGCCCCCCCCATCCTGCGGCGGGGACGAATCCGCCTGCCCGGGCGTAATCGTGGCGCCGCCGATGGTACGCAGGATGGCAGCCGTGCCCTCGATCACGCCGGTATCGTAATCGCCGCGCTTGAAGGCCGGCGTGATGACGCGATCGATGATGACCTTGCTTTGGGCATCGGTCAGCTGGCCTTCGAGACCATATCCGACTTCGATCCGAACTTTATGCTCGGCCGGCGCGATGAGCAGGATGGCGCCATTGTCCTTGCCCTTCTGCCCGATGCCCCAATAGCGGCCGAGCTGATAGCCATATTCTTCGATCGGATAGCCTTGCAGCGATTTCATCGTCGCGACGACGACCTGCACGCCGGTCTGCTTTTCCTGCTGCGCCAGCATGGAGGTCAGCTGCGCCTGGGTGTCCGGCGAAAGAATGCCGGCGTCGTCGACGACCCGGCCGGTGAGCGGTGGAAAGCTCGGGGCGGCCTGGAGCGGCACCGCTGCCGCGAAGCACAACCACGCACCGACAAACGCAGTCCAGAAAAGCCGTGCCGCCGATCGCATTGTGTGTGAGCGCGCCACGGTCAGAATTTGACCTGCGGCGCTTGTTGGGCCTGCTCGCTGATGGTGAAGGTTTGTCTCACTTTCAGGTCGGGATAGAGCATGTGCGCGATCCAGGCCGACGGGATCGTCTCGAGCGTCGTGTTGTATTGCTGAACGGCGTCGATGTAGTCGCGGCGCGCGACGGCGATACGGTTCTCGGTGCCTTCGAGCTGCGCCTGAAGCGCGAGGAAATTCTCGTTCGATTTGAGATCGGGATAATTCTCCGTCACCATCAGAAGGCGGCCCAGCTGATTGCCGAGCTCGGCCTGGCTCTGCTCGAACTGATGGAAGGCTTGCGGGTTGGAAAGAACGTCCGGCGGCAAATTCATGGTGGTTTGTGTCGCCTTGGCGCGCGCCTCGGTGACCGCAGTCAATACCGTCTGTTCCTGATGGGCGTAGCCCTTCACGGTTGCGACCAGATTGGGGATCAAGTCGGAGCGGCGCTGATATTGGTTCAACACCTCGCTCCATTTGGCTTTGACATTTTCGTTCTGACGCGGGGCGTCGTTGATGCCGCAGCCGGCCAGCCCTGCCAGGACGAGCAAAATCGCGCCGGTGCGGGAAATCGCCCGGAAAATCGGGTTCGTCATGGCGAATTCATCTCCTTGGGAAGGATGCGATAATGACGCAGAAACGCGCGGCCGCTTATACTACGCCCGCGGCGGGTAAAGAAGATTTGACGTTGAGATGGCGAGCGCTGCCGACAAATCAAGGGAGATACCCCGAATGACCGGCGCCGACAGTCTGGTCGCAACCTTGGTCGCCTCCGGGGTAGAGGTCTGCTTCACCAACCCGGGAACGTCGGAAATGCATTTCGTCGCGGCGCTCGACCGCAACGTGGGTCTGCGCGCGATTCTCGGCCTCTTCGAAGGCGCCGTCACGGGAATGGCCGACGGTTATGGCCGCATGAAGGAAAAGCCGGCGGCGACGCTGCTCCATCTGGGGCCGGGGCTCGCCAACGGCCTCGCCAATCTGCACAACGCCAGGCGCGCCGCGACGCCGATCGTCAATATTGTCGGCGACCATGCCACCTATCATGCACAATATGATGCGCCGCTCGCCTCGGACGTCGTCGGTTTTGCGCGTCCCGTTTCGGCCTGGGTGCACACGAGCATGAGTTCCAGAACGATTGCGGCGGACGGCGCACGCGCGGTTCAGGCGGCCCGCGCTGCACCCGGCCAGATCGCAACCCTGATCCTTCCGGCCGACACCGCATGGCTCGAAGCCGACGGCGCGGCCCCCCCTCTGCCAATTGCGGAAGCTGCGAGCGTATCCGATCGCGCGATCGACGACGCCGCGCGGTTGCTCCGCAACGGCAAGCGGACGGCGATCCTGCTGCGCGGGACGGTCTTGAAGGCAACCGGGATCGAAACGGCGGGACGCATCCGTGCCCAATCCGGCGCACGGCTCCTATGCGATACCTTCGCGCCACGGCAAGTACGCGGCGCCGGCCTCGTCGCGGTCGAGCGCATTCCCTATTTCGCCGAACAGATCGTCGATTTTCTGAAGAGTGTAGAGCAGCTGATCCTGGTCGGTGCCAAGCCCCCGGTGTCGTTTTTCGCTTACCCCGGCAAGCCCAGCTGGTGTGTCCCTGAGGGCTGCAGGATTTTCTATCTCGCGCACCCCCATGAAGACGGCGTAGGTGCCCTCGAAGCGTTGGCCGAAACGCTGCACGCGCCGCGCGCGCCCGCCGATCGCGTCGCTCTGGCGCGGCCGGACTTGCCTAAAGGCACCTTCAACGCCTACACGGCGTCACAGGCGATCGGTCACTACCTGCCGGACAATGCCATCATTTCGGATGAAGCGGCGACCGCCGGCCTCGCGATCGCCATGTACACCGCAACCGCCAATCCTCATGATCTGTTGTCGGTCGCCGGCGGTGCGATCGGCCAGGGTCTGCCGGTGGCGACGGGGGCGGCCGTCGCCTGCCCCGACCGTAAGGTCGTCTGCCTGAACGGCGACGGCGGCGCAATGTACACGCTGCAGGCCCTGTGGACCCAGGCGCGCGAGAAGCTCGACGTCACCACCGTAATCTTTGCGAACCGCGCCTATGCGATCCTCAACGTCGAGCTGATGCGGGTGGGTGCGGAAAATCCCGGGCCCAAGGCCCTGTCCTTGTTCGATCTGCACAATCCGGAGCTCAATTGGGTCAGTCTGGCGCACGGCATGGGTGTCGAAGCCTCGCGAGCCGTGACGGCGGAAGAATTCGCCGACCAGTTCGCGAGCGCCATGAAAGGACGCGGCCCCAGGCTTATTGAAGCCGTCATCTGAAGCAAGATGGGCGCCATTCGCTGCCGGCCGGTCACGACCGGCCGGGCGAGGGTCGCGGCCGGCCCCCAAATTCAATTCGGCAAGCAGGCCTTAATTCTGCTAACAAGCCCCCCTATTTTCGAAACTCTGAGTGTAGTTCGGGCAACCATCACGCATGGAAAACAAGCCGATTTTCTTCGACGCCACCGGGCGACGGGCCGCACGTGTGTCGGTGGTTGGCTGGGTCGTCGCTGTCGTCAGCACGGTCCTGAGCATTGTGTTTGTTGCCACTTTGTTCGCCTCGCCGCGGATGGCGCAATTGCGGTTGCCCGGCCAGCTGACGGCGATCAATTTCACCAGTCTCGAACCGAAAGCAAAAGCTCCCGCATTGCTGCGCTCCGCAGCGCGCCTCGCCGCAGCAGCCCAAGCCAGGCGCGCGGAAATCGCGCGCAACTGGCGCACGAAGAGTGCGCGCCAGTTTCCTGCCTCCGCGCTGCGCGCGCCCGCCGGACGGCCGCTATCCATCGCGTTCTATCCGAACTGGGGCTCCTCCGATCGGCGTGAGCAGATATTTACCGACCTCAAGCATGCGCTGCCCGCGCTCGACTGGGTCATCCCGACCTGGCTCAACCTCAACGAACCCAATCTCGACTTGAAGCCCGGGCTCGATGCATTCGACACGCGCATGCTCGGCTATGTCCGCGCGACGAAGCCTAACGTTGCCGTGCTTCCCACCCTGCAGAACGTCAGCGGAGGAAAATGGGACGGACCGGGACTGGCGAACCTTCTTGCCAATGCGCAACGCCGCCACGATCTTGAAAGCCAGGTTGGCGCGTTCCTCGCCGCGCACAAGCTTCAGGGAGTCGTCGTCGATTTCGAGGAATTGCCCGACAACACACAGGGCGATTTGCAGGAATTCCTGCGGGAGCTCAGACGCCAGTTCGCGCCCCATGGCTGGATCATCGCCATGGCAGCGCCGTTCGACGATGAAAAATGGCCTTACGCCGCAGACGCAAAACTCGTCGATTACACCATCCTGATGGCCTACGACCAACATGACGACGCGGACGAGCCGGGCAGCATCGCCGGTCAATCCTGGTACGAAACGACACTCGACAAACGCATGAAGGTTCTTGCGCCCGACCGCACGATCATCGGCATCGGGGGGTATGGCTATGATTGGAACGGTGGGCCCGCCGACAACCCGACCTTCGAAGAAGCGATGGAAGCGGCACAGGATGCCAGTGCAACCATCGACTTCGACGACGCCACGAACAATCCGCATTTCTCCTACATGGAAGACGGCAACATCAGGCACGATATCTGGTTTCTCGACGGCGCCACGGCGTTCAACGAAATCCACGCAGCCGACATCTACCAACCGGCAGGATATGCGCTGTGGAAGCTCGGTTGGGAGGACCCGTCGATCTGGACCGTGATGGGCCGTCCTTACGGGGCGTCCGCACCCCAGGGGCTCCTCGACATTCCGGCGAGCGAACCCATCGATTTCGAGGGCCAGGGCGAAATCCTGCGTGTCGACGTTAATCCGAGCTCGGGTGCGCGCCGCGTCGAACTCGACCCCCAGACCGGCGACATCGACGACGAAACCTATACGCGATTGCCGACGGCCAAATATGTGATCCGGCAATACGTCAACGGATCATATAGCGTCACACAGCATGAGCTCGCGCTGACATTCGACGACGGACCGGATGCGGAATGGACGCCGCAAATTCTCGACATCCTGAAAGCGAAGCACGTGCCGGCGACGTTCTTCGTCATCGGCGGCAATGCGGAAGCCAATCCGGGAATCGTGCAGCGCATCCTCGCCGATGGCAACGAACTCGGCAATCACACCTACACCCATCCCAATCTCGCCGACACGCCGCCGCAGGCCGTAATGCTCGAACTCAACGCGACCCAGCGTCTGGTCGAGGCGTTGACGGGCCGTTCGTTGCGTCTGTTCCGGCCGCCCTATCTGGGCGACGCGGAGCCTACCGACGACGACGAAATCGCGCCCGTCGAAGTTGCCCAGGATATGGGCTACCTCACGGTCGGCGAACACGTCGATCCGGTCGATTGGGCACTGCCGGGGGTCAAGACCATCGTCCAGCGCGTGCTCGACCAGGTGCATCGCAGCACGCCGGATATGCCCGCCAACATCATATTGCTGCACGATGCCGGCGGCGACCGTTCGCAGACTGTGGCGGCGCTGCCGCTGTTGATCGACCGGCTGCGGGCGCAAGGATACCGCTTCGTCCTCGTCTCCGATCTGGCCGGGCTCACGCGCGATCAGGCGATGCCGCAGCTCGGTTCGACGCTCACCCTCTTCATGGACCGGATCGTGTTTCTGACGTTGAACGCATTCGGCAAATGCCTGTACGTTTGTTTCCTGACCGCGATCTGGCTCGGCATCCTGCGCCTTTTCCTGCTGGCCGGTCTGAGTGCCGTCAATCGCTGGCGCAACGCCGGACGCGAAAGGGCGCTGCCGTCTGCGGACCAGTCCTTGTTCGTTTCGGTCATCGTGCCGGCTTATAATGAAGAGCGCGTCGTCGTCTCGACTGTCCAGAAGATCCTCGGCAGCGACTATCGCAATCTCGAAGTGATCGTCGTCGATGACGGTTCGCAGGACAACACACAAGGCGTCGTACGGACGCAATTCGGCGAAGATCCGCGCGTTGCCTTGATCCGGACCGCCAATGGCGGGAAGGCGAACGCACTCAATACGGGGGTCGCACGGGCCAAAGGCGAGATCATCGTGGCGCTCGACGCCGACACGCAATTCGCCCCCGATACGATTTCACGGCTGGTACGCTGGTTCGCCGATCCCACGGTCGGTGCGGTGGCGGGCAATGCCAAGGTCGGCAACCGGGTCAACATGATCACGCGCTGGCAGGCGCTTGAATACATCGTCGCGCAAAACCTCGAACGGCGCGCCCTCGCCGCACTCGAAACCCTGACCGTCGTGCCGGGCGCCGTCGGCGCGTGGCGCAAGACCGCTTTGATCGAGGTGGGCGGTTATCCCACCGACACGCTGGCCGAGGATCAGGACCTCACGATCCACCTCCAGAGCAAAGGCTACCGGGTGCGGTTCGACAGCACGGCGGTCGCCTGGACCGAAGCGCCCAATACCTTCGCGGGCCTGGCACGGCAGCGTTTCCGCTGGGCCTATGGCACGCTGCAATGCCTGTGGAAATATCGCCGCATCACTTTCAATA
>JBAVOL010000019.1:0-61456 GCA_049692035.1 Rhizomicrobium sp. | reverse complement strand
AGAGAATCACAAATCCAATTTGCAAGAAATCGCCATCCCAACCCTTAATTTCCGGCAAATGCGATCCCTTCAAAAAAACCAATATCGCTTCAAATTCAATAGCTTGTGAATTCTTCACGGACGACTGATTGAGACTTGGGATTCGGACCAGCAAAAATCCGACACTAGCTTGCCGCTAGCGGCCTGCAGAAAAGAAGCCGGGCAAGACACCTCAACCAGCAGGCACCGACTAGGGGCCGCTGGTTTCGCTGACACCCGTCGCGTTCGCCGAACCGTCCGTCGTCGAGTTTGTTACACCTATCGTGCCTTTATTGACGACCGTGCTCGACGAGCTTCCTGACACCGAAACACCCACCGTATTCGAAGTTATCGTGCCGTTATTGGTGATCGTCGGCGAGGGCGAGCCCGTAGCGGTCACGCCTGGGCTTGTTCCACCATGAATCGTTCCATTGTTGATGAGGGCCGTCGTGCTGGGACCGCTAATGATCTGCGGACCGACTGTGGAACCGTGTGGGATTGTTACCGTACCGCCGGCGACGCCCGCTGAAGAATACCCAACCACCAAGGCCGCAGTCGCGGCTAATCCAATCAGCGTTTTCATCGTTTTACTCCCGTAGAGCAAATACCTTTGAAACGCTGTAGAATGTAACACCAACTTAGACGCGCGACCAGCATCATCTGCCCGGCAGCGCAGCTCGAAGGCTGAAGTCAGTAGGGCGCTCGAAGAATTCCTAATCCGTTGATCAGAAGCCTGAAACGGCTGCGATGAAGAAATCGAGATTGCCGGAAAGCCGGCTTCCAGGCTGGGATGTATTGCAAACTGGAATCGGAATTTTCTGTGCCTGTAGCTGATCTGGTCATGAGACCTGCCGACCGCCACGACGGACCGAACCCGTCAAAACTCCGCTTCGAGGCCTTCCACCGCGTCGTTTTCGGCCTGAGCGTCTTCGATCCATTCGGCCATGTCGGGCAGAGCGAGAATCATTTCACAATAATCGGCGAGCAAGCGGTCAAGCTTTACATCGTAGGTCCGGAAACGGGTACAAACCGGTGCATACATCGCATCCGCCAGCGTCGGCTTTTCGCCGAAAAGGTAGGGACCGTCATAGCGTTTGAGGCAGTCGCGCCAGATTTCGGCGATGCGGTCGATATCGGCCTGGGCGCCAGCCCATATCTTGAAGCCTGCATAATGGGCCTTGAGATTCATCGGCAGCGCGGAACGGAGGTTGGCAAATCCCGAATGCATCTCCCCCGAGATCGCGCGGCAGTGAGTCCGGGCCGCGAGATCTGCAGGCAGCAGCTGGGCCTTCGGGTAGAGTTCATTCAAAAATTCGGCGATGGCCAGCGTATCCCACACCTTGATACCGCGATGGGTCAGACGCGGCACCAGAAAGGAAGGGGACAGCAACAGCAGCTCGGCGCGGATCGACGGATCGTCGCTCGGCAGAACCTCCTCGGTAAAATCGAGCCCGGCCATGCGGCACAGCAGCCACCCCCTGAGTGACCAGGACGAATAATTCTTGCTGGAAATCGTCAGGACGGTATTGGCCATGCCGGGTTCTTTCTGCCTTCGCAAATAAAGTATTTCGCACCGCAGCAGAAAATGCACTAGCCTTTTGTCGGGGCGGGGGCAGCCGGATGCCGAAATCCTGAGTAACGCATTGGGAGCGCATGATTTATCAGCTTTATCAGGCACGGCAGGACTGGCTCGCGCCGCTTCGGGTGACGGCGGACGTGGCCGGGGCGCTGCTCAAAGAGCCCTATGCCGGGCCCTTCGGCAATTTTACGGTGCGGGTCGCGGCGGCCGGGGCGGAACTCGCCTGCCGGACGCGTCTGACGCATGCCCGACCACCCTACCACATAGCCCGCGTAGCGGTCGGCGATCGCGACGTCGAAGTCGCAGAAGAGACCGCCTTCGCCACGCCGTTCGGCACGCTCCTGCATTTCAGGAAGGACGCCAACGTCGTCCAGCCTCGGGTGCTGCTGGTGGCACCCATGGCTGGCCATTTTGCGACGCTTCTGCGGGACACGATTTGCACTTTCTTGCCCGAGCACGACGTTTTCATCACGGACTGGCACAATGCGCGCGATGTTCCGCGGAGCGCCGGGCGTTTCGGTCTTGACGAATATGTCGATCACATAGTCCGCTTCCTGGAACAGATTGGTCCGGGCGCGCATGTGGTAGCGGTGTGCCAGCCCTGCAATGCGCTCGTGGCCGCGGTGACGCTCATGGCGCAGACGGGCAATGCCGCTATCCCGCGCAGCATGACGCTGATGGCGGGGCCAGTCGATACGCGGATCAACCCGACCAAGGTCAACGAACTTGCCACGTCCCATCCGATCCAATGGTTCGAGCGTAACCTGATTGCGGCGGTTCCGGCGCGCTATCGCGGCGCGCACAGGCGGGTCTATCCGGGCTTCGTGCAACTTTCCGCTTTCATGTCGATGAACTGGTCGCGGCATGTCCGCGCCCATCTCGACCTGTTCGAGCATCTTGTGAAGGGCGATCAGGCCAAAGCGGACGCGACGCGCAAATTTTACGACGAATATTTTGCGGTGCTCGACCTGCCCGCGGAATTCTATCTCGAGACCGTCGAACGCGTGTTCCAGAAATATCATTTGGCACGCGGCCTGTTCGAATGGCGCGGGCACCGCCTCGATACGCGGGCGATCGTGCACACCGCACTCCTGACCGTCGAAGGCGAGCGCGATGATATCTGCGCGCCGGGACAGACGCTCGCGGCGCATGATCTGTGCCCATCGATCAAACCGCACAGAAAGCAGCATCACTTGCAGCCCGGCGTCGGCCATTACGGTGTCTTTTCCGGCGCGCGCTGGCAGCGAGAAATCTATCCCAAGGTCCGCAATCACATCGGAATCAACGATTAGGCTAACGGTCCGCTATCACTGGGCGGCGGCCTGCTTCGTCCGACGCCGCGACAGGGGACGAAGCCGGCGAAGGGGAGGCCCGCCAGGTTTCATGGGTTCGTATGTGCCTTGCACGGCCGGCCGATCGGTATTGCGGCAATGGTTTCCCGGAGCGTGGGGTGGGCTACGGCGCGAATTCCATGCGATGGTTAACAACCGGTGGTAGTGGTGACCGCCGGCGCGCAGAAGAGCGGTACAACGGTTCGGCGGTCCCTGATTTTGGTTGAACCTGGGACCGGATTGGCTAATCAATGATACTCTGGATGGCAGAAGAGGCAGGCGGCGATTCCATGACAGAGGCGAAACGCGATCAGCCGGAATTCGCCGATAATGACGCGCTGTTCCGTACATTGATAGGTACGGCAGTCGACGGCATCATGGTGATCAACGAGATGGGGATTGTACAAGTGTACAATCCGGCGTGCGAGCATTTGTTTGGCTACGCGCCCGATGAGGTCCTCGGCCAGAATGTCAATATGTTGATGCCGGAGCCTTATCGCACCGGGCACGATGGCTATCTCCATCACTACCGGGCGACGTCCGAGAAAAAAATCATTGGCATCGGACGCGAGGTTGTGGGCCGCAGGAAGGATGGCACGACATTTCCGATGTACCTATCGGTCGGGGAAGGTGTTGCCAGAGGCCAGCGCATTTTTGTGGGTATCGTTCACGATATTACGCAGCGGCACGCGCACGACCGGCATATACGCGAGTTGCAGCAGGAGTTGCTCCACGTGACCCGGTTGACCGCCATGGGGCAGATGACCTCGGCGCTCGCCCACGAACTCAATCAGCCCCTGACGGCCATCTCGAATTACGCCAATGCGGCGCGGCGCACACTCGAGTCGATCGACGCTCCCCAGGCCACGCTGGCTCGCGAAATGCTGGAAAAGGCTTCGGGCCAAATTGTGCGGGCAGGAGAAATCATTCGGCGCCTGCGTGAATTCATCGAAAAGCGGGAATCGAATCATTCGCGCGAGGACATTAATCGGGTGGTGTCGGACTCGGTCGCATTGGCGCTGGTGGGCGCTGCGGATGCCAACATCAAGCTGAACGTCAAATTGGCGCAGAATATTCCGCCCCTGTTCATCGACAAGATCCAGATCGAACAGGTGGCAGTCAATCTGCTGCGCAATGCGGCGGAAGCGATGGAAGAAAGCGCACGGCGCTTGCTGACGGTCTCAACCTCGATGCTCGACGGGGAATTCATTCAGGTCGTCGTATCGGACACTGGTACCGGCTTGTCGGACGAAGTGAACCAGCGCCTGTTTCAGCCCTTCGTTACGACGAAGGAGAAGGGCATGGGTATGGGGCTGAGCATTTGCCGTTCGATCGTCGAAGCCCATGGCGGTCGCATCTGGGCAACGCCGAACGAAGGGGGCGGAACCGTTTTTCGTTTCACTTTGCCTTTGAACGATGAGTAGCACGATGCCCGTCGAACCCCGCATCTTCGTCGTCGATGACGACCCTGACGTACGCGACTCATTGGCAACGCTGCTGGTCTCCTCGGGGTATGCGGCCGAGACGTTCGAATCGGCGGCGAAGTTTCTGGCCTATGGCGGTTCGGACCTCAATGGGTGTGTCATTGCAGACGTCCGCATGCCCGATATGAACGGGCTCGAACTTCAGGAGGAACTGGCACGCCGCTCGACGTCGCTCTCGGTCATCATCGTCACCGGACACGCCGATGTGCCGTTGGCGGTTCGCGCAATGAAGGCCGGCGCCATCGATTTTTTGGAGAAGCCGTTCGATCACACAACGCTGCTCGCCAGCATCGATCGTGCCCTGGAAGCGGCGAAACCCGCCGCGGGCCGC
The DNA here is from genome assembly GCA_049692035.1 of Rhizomicrobium sp. Lineage (GTDB taxonomy): Bacteria > Pseudomonadota > Alphaproteobacteria > Micropepsales > Micropepsaceae > Rhizomicrobium. The sequence continues at coordinate 56,713 of JBAVOL010000019.1, read as the reverse complement.
TCGGCTGCGACGAAGGAGGTCGAGGAACGCATGGCAACCCTGACCGAGCGTGAAAGGCAAGTTCTCGAATTGATCGTCGAGGGGCACGCCAACAAGATGATCGCCTATCATCTGACGATCTCTCCTCGGACTGTCGAACTGCATCGGGCTCGCGTAATGGACAAAATGCTGGTGCGCAGCGTGGCCGAACTTGTGCGCATAACGCTGCCGCTGCTGAACGCGCGCAGCGGGCCGCATTCCACCCATTGACCCCGAGCAACGCCGATTTCGAGCAATGGATCGGCGGTGGTTTTCGGCACTGCAGCACGGTGGCGGTTGGGGCGGATATGAGGAATTACGTATATCATCGAGCCGGCCCGGGCTTTAGCATTTTTGCCTAAATTGCCAACTGGTAATCCGGGTTTTCGATGTCGACTTCGCGGCCGACCATATGCATTGTTGACGACGATGAAGCCGTGCGCGATTCCATGCACGTGTTGCTGGTAACGCGTGGGCTGGGTGTGCGGACGTTCGCTTCCGCCGCGTCCTTTCTCGCCGAACCGGGCATCAACGATTACCATTGTCTTTTGATCGATATGCACATGCCCGAGATGACGGGGCTGGTGCTCCTCCAGACCTTGCGTGAGCGTGGGAACAGCGCTCCGGCGATCATCGTGACCGGGGGCGGCGACCAGGCCCTGGCCGAACAGGTAGAGCGTGCCGGCGCGTTAGGGCTTCTTCGCAAGCCGGTCGGGGAAACCGAACTCTTCGCCTGGATCGATCACGCGATCACAGGAGGGAAGTCCGACGGGTGTGGCGTCGATCTCCCCTAAATCGCCGTATGGGTTCAAACGGCGAGTTAAATTGGCATCTCGTCGAAAAAATCGAACACCGCGGCCTTGTGGAGCAAATGGGCGATTGCGGAAAAATGATCGCAGCCCGGTAATGTTGCGGCACGCGCGGCCGGGATCGCAGCCGCCAATTCTTCGGGATCGCCAGCGAGCGAATCGCGGGCACCGGCAACAACCAGCGTCGGTGCGCGAAGTTCGCTCAGTGCACCGGGTTGAAAGGATGTGCCGCGCGCCCGCGCACAGGCAGCTAGCGCCAGGCGATCCTCACCCTGCGCGTCGGCAAACTGGCGGAAGCTGCGCAGAAACGGTTCGGTAATGTCCTCGGCGCTCTGTTTCTCCATGGCATCGGCCATGGGATTGCCCGACGAAGGCGGGTCGAACAATCTGCCGCCAACGCCGCCAAGGACAAGCAGGTCGCAACGTTCGGGTCGTAACAGCGCGGCCGACAGCGCCAGCCTTGCTCCCATGGAGTAGCCCATCAGTGCTGCCGACCCGATGCCGAGTGCGTCCATTATCGCAAAGATGTCCGCCACGAGAACAGGAACCGCATAGGCCTCGACCGCATGCGGCTTTTCACTTTCGCCATGGCCGCGGACGTCGAACGCGACGGCGCGGATGTGCCGTCGTTCGAATGCGCCGCACCAGCCCACACGCCGCCAGTTTTCATTGCGGTTCGACGCAAAGCCGTGGATGAGGATGATGCAGCGCTCCGCTCCGGGCGGGCCTACATCGTCATAGGCGAGCGAAATGCCGTTGGCATTCAGATGGGGCATCTTTGCCTGTCAATAGCATGATTGGATGTTGCGAGACGCATTCTCTGCCCGGATTGTTATTTTGGCCAATGAGAAAGTTTCCCCTCTGGCGAATCTGCGAATTTTCCCTTATTAATCATATGGTTAAATCGATCATTGAATTTGTGCGAGCGGAATGGGCGGTGATTGGCGTTCCTTAATCGAATTCCCTTATAGTCCAAATCCTGCCTGTCCGGAGGCGGGAGAATTGAATTTACGCAAAGCAAGAGGACTTGCCTGATGGTCGCCTTTCTGCGTTGGGCCCAATCGATAGTCGTGGGCACGTTGAACGCCTGTGCGAAGCTTGTGTTTTTCGCAGCGCTTGTGTTCGTCGTCCTTCTCGGCGTCGGTCTGGCCGTGGGCGACGGGTTGCCCGGCAAGATATTGTTGACCCTCGATCTGCGCTCGCCACTCAAGGATTCGGCAGAGGCCAGTCCGCTCGATTTTGGCGAACATTCGCCCACGGTGATGGACATTGTACTGGCCCTCGATCAGGCAGGCCGCGATCCGCGTGTAAAAGGCGTGTTCGTGCGCTTGGGCGGCGCGGAAATCTCGGTTCCGAAAGCCGAGGAAATCGATGCGGCGCTGCAACGCTTTCGGGCGACGGGAAAATTCGTCATCGCCCATGCCCAAGGATTCAATTCGGCGGGACTAGGAGGTTATCTTACCGCAACCGGCGCGAACGAGATATGGATGCAACCGCAAAGCGTGTTCGGCCCGTCCGGTGCTGGCGCCAGCGCGATCTTCCTGCGTGGCTTCTTCGACAAGATCGATGCGCAGCCGCAGATTGCGAAGCGCTCGGAGTACAAGAGCGCCGCGGATATGTTCATGGAGAAAGATTATACCGCACCGGATCGGGAGCAGACGACGGCGTTGTTGCAATCCTGGTATGACAACGCGACGGTGGCGGCGGCGCACGAGCGCCGGCTCGATGCGAAGACGCTGGCATCCGATTTTGAAGCGAGTCCGCAATTCGCCGGCGATGCGTTGCGCGAGAAGCTGGTCGACAAGCTTGGTTTCGATGACGAAGCGGAGAACGCCGCGCGCAGCCGCGCCGGCGACGACGCCAAGACCGTGTCGGTCGGCGAATATTGGAAGGCCACCGAGAATTCCAACGAATTCGGCGGTGGCGGCCGCATCGCGTTGATCGAGGCGTCTGGCGAGATTGTCGACGGTACGCTGGGCCATGGCGGCCTGTTGGGCAGCGACGATGTCATCGCCGGCGATGATCTTTCCGACGCGATCCGTGCCGCGACCGCGGACAAAACCATCAAGGCGATCCTGTTGCGTATCGATTCGCCGGGCGGGTCGGTGAGTGCGTCCGATCAAATCCTCGACGCCGTGAAAAAGGCCCAGGCTGCCGGCAAGCCGGTCGTCGTCAGCATGGGTGCGCTGGCGGCATCGGGCGGCTATTACGTTTCGTGTTCGGCCGACCGGATCGTGGCCGAGCCGGGAACGTTGACGGGCTCGATCGGTGTGCTCACGGGCAAGGTTTCGCTCGGCAAGACGCTTGCCAAGATCGGCGTGGACGCCGACCAGATCGGCGTCGGCAAGAACGCACTCTTCGACTCCGCCGTTTCGCCCTATACGCCGGACCAATGGGCGGCGCTGAACGAACAGGCCGACGTGATTTATGCGGATTTCACCCGCAAGGTGGCGGCGGGGCGCAAGCTGCCGCTGGCGCAGGTGCAGCAGATAGCCAAGGGGCGGGTGTGGACCGGCGCCGACGCCAAGCCGCGCGGTCTTGTCGATGATCTCGGCGGTTTCTGGACGGCGGTTGCCGATGTCAGGAAGCTTGCCGGAATCGGCGCCGGCGAACGCGTCGTCTTCAAGCGCTTCCCGAGCCAGAAAGGGTTCTTTGCCGCCTTGGAGGAGGCCTTTGGCGGAACGGTGGCGGGCGTGCGAGCGATGCAGGGTCTGACCCGGATCGAACAGGCGCCGATGGCGCGCGAGCTTATTCAGGCGGTCAGTGAGGCTCCGCGGGGCGGTGTAGAAATGCGAGCGACCAATTTGCCGGCGGAATAGGGTGTCGAATGGCGCTCTGTCATCGCTTTCCTCGCTCGCCAGGGATGACGAGGTGGGGTAATGACGTAACGCAGAGCCATCCGTGGGGTTCGCTCCACGCACTGCGAGACGCGCTAAGGCATTGAAACAAATAACGGACACATGTGGACAGGGCTGATTACCCACCCTGCTTGCCTCGGGCATTTGCCGCCGCCCGGCCATCCGGAAAGCGCGGATCGCCTGCGTGCCGTCCTCAGGGCGCTTGAAAAAAGCGCATTCCAGGACCTGGTTCGGATTGAAGCGCCTTGCGCCAGCAAGGCCGCCCTTCTGCGGGCGCACACACCGGCCCATGTCGAAGCGATAGTCGTGCGCCTCACCACAGAGGCCCGCGAGCAGGGGACCATCCATATCGATGCCGATACGGTGATGTCGGAGGGTTCGGCCGAAGCGGCCTTGCGTGCCGCCGGCGCAGTCGTCGCGGCCGTTGACGAAATCCAGGCGGGGCGGCTGCGCAATGCGTTCTGTGCGGTTCGTCCCCCCGGCCATCATGCCGAACGGAGCCGTGCCATGGGGTTCTGCCTGTTCAACAATGTGGCCATTGGCGCGCTTCACGCCCGCGCCGTGCATGGTCGCAAGCGAATCGCTGTCGTCGATTTCGACGTGCATCACGGCAATGGAACGCAGGACATCTTTTTTGCCGATGATTGCGCGTTCTATGCTTCGACTCATCAATCGCCGTTCTATCCGGGTACCGGTCACGCCTCCGAGCACGGCGTCGCGGACAATATCGTCAACGTTCCGCTCCCGGCGGGCGCCGGCAGCGGCGAATTCCGCACGGCCTATGAACGCGAAGTGCTGCCGGCCCTCGGGCGCTTCGCACCGGATTTCATCTTTATTTCGGCCGGATTCGATGGGCACCGTGCCGACCCCTTGGCGCAATTGCGGCTTGATGAGGCCGATTTTACCTGGATCACGTCGGCTATTTGCGAAGTTGCGCAAGGCTGCTGCGGGGGCCGCGTTGTCTCGGTCCTGGAAGGCGGTTATGACCTCGATGCACTGGCGCGGTCGGCTGCAGCCCATGTCCGCGCGCTGATGGAGGCGTAAGAAATGCCCGCAAAAACGACGCCGCAAGCCGTTCCGGTCGGTGAGTTGACCTTCGAGGCCGCACTCAAGGAGCTCGAAACTATCGTCGGGCGGCTAGAGCAGGGCGAGGTGGACCTTGAGGATTCGATCACGCTCTACGAGCGGGGCCAGGCACTGAAGGCACATTGCGACGGCAAGCTCAAGGCGGCAGAAGGCCGGCTCGAAAAGATCGTCCAGGGTGCCAAGGGAGCGGAGGGGGTTGAGCCGATGGACCTCGGCTGAACGCTTCAAGCCTTAGAATACACTATCTTGATTTGTCCGACGAAAGAGTCAACCCTTCCGAGGGGGCCCCTCTACAGGCTTAGCTTGGGCGCGCGTGAGTATAGTCTACGGAGTAATTGCCATGAGTCTCTTAACCAAAACGCCCTATTTGGACAAAGTCGCCGAGCCGCAAGCTTTGCGCTCTCTCGCTCGCTGCGACCTTCGTCAATTGGCGGACGAATTGCGGCAGGAGACCATCGACGCCGTCGCCGTGACCGGTGGCCATCTCGGAGCCGGACTCGGCGTGGTCGAGCTGACCGTCGCGCTCCATTACGTGTTCAATACGCCTGAAGACAAGCTCATCTGGGACGTCGGGCACCAGGCCTATCCGCACAAGATTCTGACCGGGCGGCGCGAGCGCATACGCACCTTGCGGCAAGGCGGCGGGCTTTCCGGTTTTACCAAGCGGGCCGAAAGCATCTACGATCCGTTTGGCGCCGCGCATTCCTCGACGTCGATTTCCGCGGGCCTCGGCTTCGCGGTGGCGCGCGATCTCAAAAAGAAGAGGCACAATGTCGTGTCCGTCATCGGCGACGGCGCGATGAGCGCCGGCATGGCGTATGAGGCCATGAACAATGCGGGTGCCATGGATGCGCGGCTGATCGTCGTGCTCAACGACAACGACATGTCGATTGCGCCGCCGGTGGGCGCCATGAGCGCCTATCTCGCGCGCCTCATATCGAGCGGACCTTATCGGGGCTTGCGCAAAATCGGCAAACAGGTTGCCAAAATGCTGCCGCACGTGATGGAAGTGACGGCCAGGCGCGCCGAGGAGTATGCGCGTGGCATCGCCATGGGCGGTACGCTGTTCGAAGAATTGGGTTTCTATTACGTGGGTCCGATCGACGGCCACAATCTCGATCACCTGATCCCGGTCCTCGAAAATGTCCGCGATACGAAGAACGGCCCGATCCTCGTTCACGTGGTGACGCAAAAGGGCAAGGGCTATCCGCCCGCCGAAGCCTCGGCCGACAAATATCACGGCGTGGTCAAGTTCAATGTCCTCACCGGCGAACAGAACAAATCGCCGGCCAAGGCTCCAAGCTATACCAAGGTCTTCGCCGAAGCGCTGATCGCCGAAGCCGAGCGTGACGAGAGCGTCGTCGCGATCACGGCCGCCATGCCGTCAGGCACCGGGCTCGATCTTTTCGCCAAGCGTTTTCCGGAGCGCTGCTTCGATGTGGGCATCGCCGAGCAGCACGGCGTAACCTTCGCGGCCGGGCTTGCCGCAGATGGGCTCAAGCCTTTTGCCGCGATCTATTCGACATTCCTGCAGCGAGCCTATGATCAGGTCGTGCACGATGTGGCGATTCAGTCCCTGCCAGTGCGTTTTGCACTGGATCGTGCCGGTCTCGTCGGTGCGGATGGTCCGACCCATGCAGGTTCGTTCGACGTCGCCTATCTCGGCACATTGCCGGGCTTCGTGATCATGGCGGCTGCCGACGAAGTCGAACTGACCAACATGGTGGCGACCGCCTCGGCGATCGACGATCGTCCTTCGGCGCTGCGTTATCCGCGCGGTGAGGGATGGGGCCTCGAACGGCCGAAAGTGGGAACGCCGCTGGAGATCGGCAAGGGTCGCATTCTGCGCGAAGGCAATTCGATCGCTATCCTCTCCTTCGGCGCGCGGCTGCAGGAAAGTCTGCTGGCGGCGGAAAAGCTCTCCGCTTACGGATTGTCGGCGACAATTGCCGATGCACGGTTCGCCAAGCCGCTCGATACCGAACTCGTCCGCCGGCTTGTCCGCGAGCATGAAGTGCTGATCACGATCGAGGAAGGGGCGGTCGGCGGCTTCGGCTCGCATGTGATGCAGTTCCTGGCCTGGGAGGGATTGCTGGATCGCGGCCTCAAGGTGCGTCCGATGGTGCTGCCCGACCGCTTCATCGAGCACGACACGCCTGAGCGAATGTACGAAGCCGCAGGGCTCGACGCCAAAGCCATCGTTGCTGTGGCGCTTGAAGCACTCGGTCATGAAACGGACGTGGCCGGCGAACGCGCGTGACGACGTGACGATCAGCGGTGCGCGCCAACGCGCCGATGTGTTTCTGGTCGAACGAGGATACGCTGCGTCGCGTGCCGAGGCGCAGGCTGCGATCGCGGGTGGCTTGGTCCATGCTGACGGCCAAACAATCGTCAAACCGTCGCAACGATTGAGCGCGGGCGCGCGGATCGATTATGCACCGCCCCATCCCTATGTGTCGCGCGGTGCGCTGAAGCTCGCAGCCGCACTCGACAATTTCGCGCTGTCGCCGCAAGGGCTGGTCTGTCTTGATGTCGGCGCCTCGACCGGCGGGTTTACCGAGGTGCTGCTGGCGCGCGGTGCTGCCAAAGTCATAGCCCTTGATGTGGGCCATGGTCAGCTTCACCCCAGGATCGCGGCCGATCCGCGTGTCGCCATCGCCGAGGGCTTGAACGTGCGTGAACTGACGGCGGCTCATCTGATCGCAATGCCGCAAGCGGTCACCGCCGATGTCAGCTTCATCAGCCTCAAGCTGGCGCTGCCGCCGGCGCTATCTGTGGCCGCGTCCGGTGCCTGGCTCGTGGCGCTGGTCAAGCCGCAATTCGAAGTGGGGCGCGCGCGCATCGGAAAAGGCGGCATCGTGCGCGACGAAGCCGATTCTCGGTCGGCCTGCGACATGATCGTCGCATGGCTTTCATCCGTACAAGGATGGACGGTCGAAGGGGCCATGGACAGTCCGATTCCGGGCGGCGACGGCAACCGCGAATTTCTTGTCGCGGCGAGGAGGCCGTGAGCGCGGTTCCATCTTCCGGAGCCCTGTGCCGGCATTTCGGCATCTGCGGCGGCTGTGCCTGGCAGGACATGGCGGACGACGCGTACCGCATCTTCAAGCGCGATCAGGTCGTGCAAGCGCTTGCGGGCCTCGCAAACGTGCAGATCGACGAAATCGTGGAAATCGGGCCTGGAACCCGGCGGCGCGCCGCGTTCAAGGTGGTGAAACGGGGCGGCCTTACCCAATTGGGTTTTCATGCCGCCGCATCGCACGACATCGTCGATATGCTGGAATGCCGTCTGCTGACGCCTTCATTATGGGCGCTCGTCCCGAGGTTGCGCGCGATGATGGCCGCGTTGCTGGATGACGGTGAAAAATGCGAATTGTTCGTGACCGAAACGGCGAATGGCCCCGATCTTTCGATCCAGTGGAAGCGGGCATCGAGCCCGGCGCTGATTGCCGAGGCGGCGCGCCAGGCGACGGCGTTGAAGCTTGCGCGGCTGACTGCCAATGGCGAGACGCTCGCCACGCTTGCCGCGCCAATGACGACCTTCGGCAAAGCGCGTGTGACGCTGCCGCCTGGCAGCTTTCTGCAGCCGACCGAGGCCGGTCAGGCGGTGTTGCAAGCCCGGGTCGCCGCTTCTGTCAGGGGGAGCAAGACGCTCGCCGATCTGTTTGCGGGTTGCGGCACCTTTGCGCTGGTCTTGGCGCAGGAAGCACGCGTCCATGCCGTGGAGCAGGATCGGCCGTCGCTGGATGCGCTGGAGGCCGCGGCCCGTGCGACGCAAGGGCTAAAACCGGTGACCACCGAGCGGCGCGATCTGTTCAGGCGGCCCCTCACGACCGCAGAACTCGCGCGCTTCGACGCCATCGTGCTCGATCCGCCGCGCGCGGGTGCTGCCGCCCAGTCAAGGGAACTTGCCAAAAGCCGGGTCGGCCGAATTGCCTATGTTTCCTGTAATCCGGCGAGTTTCGCCCGGGATGCGCGCCTTCTCGTCGAGGGGGGCTACGCAATCGGGCGTGTGACGCCGGTGGACCAGTTTCTCTGGTCGTCGCATATTGAGCTGGTGGCGGTTTTCAAACGGGATTGAAATGGCAACGAGGGTCGGGCGGTTGACCTACACGGCGGCGCAGACGGCGCGCGTTGCCTTCTACGGGGCGCATTATCTGGCCGCGCGGATCGTCGCCCGCGATGCCTTTACGGGCATCGACGGGCTGCGCCATCGTATGCCCTCGCTCCGCGCCATGCTGAAATCGATGCGAGAGTTGTTCGCCCAGGATTGGGCCAATGTGGAGGCGGGTCTTTATCCCATGCCGATCGATCTTGCGCGCGACACGCGCCGGGCAGCCGCAAGCCTCAGATTTCTCGCCGACATCCCGCGTGTGGCAAACCGCCAGAAGCGGCGCGACCACAGCGAGGTGGGAGAAGGGGCTGCGGAATTGCCGCGTTATTACCGCCAGAACTTTCATTTTCAGACCGACGGCTATTTGAGCGATCGCTCCGCCAGACTGTACGACTTTCAGGTCGAGGCGCTGTTTGCCGGCACGGCCGACGCCATGCGCAGGCGGGTCTACATTCCGATTGCCCGGTTTCTCGCCAGGCGCAATCGGCGCAAGACGAGCCTGCTCGACATCGGCGCGGGCACCGGTCGGTTCCTGTCTTTCCTCAAGTCGGTGCAGCCGCAACTGGAAACGGTCGCGCTCGATCTTTCGGAACCCTATCTCGCGCGGGCGCGCGCCTCCCTTGGAAAATTCCCGAATGCGAGGTTTATCGCAGGTGCGGCGGAAGCCATTCCACTGCCGGATGCGAGCGTCGATATTGCCGTCAGCATCTATCTGTTCCACGAATTGCCGCAGAAGATCCGCAGCCAGGCCGCGCGCGAGATTGCGCGGGTGCTGAAACCGGGCGGCGTTTTCGTGCTCGGCGATACGATCCAATATGGCGATTTGCCGCAATTCGACGGCCTCATCGACGCATTTCCCAAGCTCTTGCACGAACCCTATTACGCCGGCTTCGCCAGAAGCGATTTGGACGCCCTGTTTGCGCCGGCACGGCTGGTGCGCGAGTCCACCGATATCGCCTATCTCACGAAAATTTCCGTTTTCCGGAAAAAAGCGGATCGCGCACGCCGCAAGCGCCGCAACGATGGCTGAGTATTTTGCGCGCGTTGCCGCCATCGCGCTGGTGCTGTCGTGCGGTGCGGCGCAAGCCGCACCTCGCCCTTTCGCGAGTTGGGCGGCGGTCATCGTGGCGGGCGATCATTATGATGCCGACGACAATCCCACCGAGGGCTTCGACAACGCACGGCGCGACGTGTCGCGCGATCTGCTGCGAATCGGATTTTCACCGGCAAATCTCGTCCAATTCTCAGTGACACCGCGCAAATACCGCACGGAAAAATTGCTCATGACGCGACCGGGCGCGATTGGCCGGGCACTATCCCGCCTGACACAGCGAACCAGTGGCGGGTGCCTTCTTTATTTCAGTTCGCACGGCGCGCCTGACGGTCTGGTGGTCGGCGATTGGATCGTTCCGCCGCGGGCGCTGGCGCAAACCGTCGATTACAGCTGCGGCACGCGGCCGACTGTCGTGATCATTTCCGCGTGCTTTTCGGGCGCAATGCTGCCGCCGCTCGAAGCGCCCAACCGCATGATCCTCACCGCGGCACGCCGCGACCGGACATCCTTCGGCTGCGGCCAGACCGACCGTTACCCCTATTTCGATCAATGCGTTCTGCAATCGTGGGGCGTCGTCGCCGACTTTCCCGCCCTCGGCCGCAAGACGCGCGGCTGCATCGCCGCGCGCGAGAAAAAGGAACATTTAAGCCCGCCATCCGACCCGCAATTGTGGATCGGCGCGAAGGCGTCGGCGTCGCTGCCGAAATGGCGTTAACTGGAACCGCGGGCAGGATGGCCGTGGTCCGACGCGGCGAAATTTTCTACGTTGAAAATCCGCCGGTTTGCCCGCGATGGCGCAGCGCATGGTCGGCGAGGACGCACGCCATCATTGCTTCGCCGACAGGCACGGCGCGAATGCCGACGCAGGGGTCGTGGCGGCCTTTGGTGACGATTTCGGTTTCGTTGCCTTCGATGTCGATCGTCTTGCGCGGCGTCAGGATCGACGAGGTCGGCTTGACTGCGAAGCGCGCGACGATCGTCTGTCCGGTTGAAATGCCGCCGAGGATGCCGCCGGCATGATTGGACAGGAATTTCGGTTTGCGGCCGCGGCCCCTGCGCATTTCGTCGGCATTCTGTTCGCCCGATAGTGCGACCGAGGCGAAGCCGTCGCCGATCTCCACGCCCTTGACCGCATTGATGCTCATCAGCGCAGCCGCGAGATCGGCGTCGAGCTTGCCGTAGACGGGTGCGCCGAGCCCTGCCGGCACGCCGTCGGCCATTACCTCGATGGCCGCGCCGCACGACGATCCCTTCTTGCGCAACGCTTCGAGATATTCCGTCCACGGAACGACCGCTTCCGCATCCGGGCAGAAGAACGGGTTGCGCGCGACTTCGTCCCAATCCCAGCGTTTGCGGGCGATGGTTTGCGTGCCCATCGCCACCAATGCGCCGCGGATCGCAACTTTACCGAAAAGATGGTCGAGCACTTTGCGCGCAACGGCGCCGGCAGCGACGCGCGCCGCCGTCTCGCGTGCGGATTGGCGCCCGCCGCCGCGATAGTCGCGCACGCCATATTTGACCCAATAGGTGTAGTCGGCATGGCCGGGACGGAATGCGTCGCGGATATCCGTATAGTCTTTGGAGCGGGCATCGACGTTCTCGATCAGCAGCGCGATGGGCGTGCCCGTCGTCACCTGTTCGCTCATGCGCTCGTCCCGGAACACGCCGGATAAAATCCGTACCCGATCGGGCTCCTTGCGCTGGCTGACGAATTTCGACTGCCCGGGACGGCGCCGGTCGAGATCGGCCTGAATGTCGGCTTCATTTAGCGCGATGCCGGGCGGGCAGCCGTCGACGACGCAGCCGAGTGCCGGCCCGTGACTCTCCCCGAAGGTGGTCACGCGGAACAGATGGCCGAAACTGTTGAACGACATCGCCCGTCACTCGCCGAAATAGGCTTCCGATCCGGCGGACAGCCGCATGATGCCCGCATGCGGTTGTACGTAGCGCACAGTTTCCTCCGGCGTAAGCCCCAGGTAATGGGCGCGGATCATCCGTGTCGGTATTTGATGGGTCACAATCACGCAATCGCGCCTCATCGTGGCCAGAAAATCCCCGACGCGTGCGAAGACCGCGGCCTGGCTTTCCCCGCCGGGGCGGGCGAGATGCCAGGGGTCGGCGCCGTAGCGTGCGTGATCTTCCTGCGGAATATCGCTCCAGCGCAGCCATATCTGGTCGCCGCAATGCAGTTCCATCAGGCGATGATCGGCGCGATACCCGGTCGGTGGAAGACCGGCCGCCGTGCGCAACAATTCCATCGTGTTACAGGTGCGGTGGAGCGGGCTGGCGAAGAAGTCGACCCGCTCGAGATCGCCCGCAAGCTCCTTCAACAACACGCCGTTGGCGCGCGCCTGGGCGCGGCCCTTCGCGGTCAGCGGCGAGTCGCTTTGCGAGGCGATCCGTCCTTCGGCATTGTGTTCGCATTCGCCATGGCGCACGACGTAGAGCGTGAGCGCGTGAAACAAGGACATTATTGGTCCGACTTGGTGACGGCGATATCGGGCGCGTCCTCCGCCTTCATACCGACGACGTGATAGCCTGCATCGACATGCAGGCATTCGCCGGTCACGGCGCATCCCAGATCGGACAGCAGGAACAAGGCGGCGTTGCCTACTTCGCCGATCGTCACGCAGCGGCGCAACGGCGAATTGAGTTCGTTCCACTTCAGGATGTAACGCGAATCGGCGATTCCCGCGAAGGCCAGCGTCTTGATCGGACCGGCGGAAATCGCGTTGACGCGGATTGCATCCTTGCCCAGATCCTCGGCGAGATAGCGCACGCTCGCTTCCAGCGCCGCCTTGGCGACGCCCATCACATTGTAATGCGGCATTACTTTCTCGGCGCCGTAATAGGTGAGCGTCACCATGCTGCCGCCCTTGGGCATCATCTTCGCGGCACGCTGCGCCACGGCGGTGAACGAATAGCAGGAGATGTTCATCGTCATGGCGAAATTGTCGGGCGTTGTGTCGATATATCGGCCCTGGAGTCCGTTCTTGTCGGAAAATGCGATGGCGTGGACGAGGAAATCGAGCGTATCCCATTTGCGCCGGAGCTCGGCAAAGGTTGCATCGAGCGACCCCTGTTCGGAGACATCGCAATCGATGACCGCCGCCGGATTGAGCGGCGCGACCAGCGGAACAACGCGCTTCTTGAAGGTCTCGCCCTGATAGGTGAACGCGAGTTCTGCGCCGGCCTCATGCAGCGCCGACGCGATGCCCCAGGCAATGGAGCGATCGTTCGCGACGCCCATGATGAGGCCCCGTTTGCCTTTCATGAGGCCGCTTGTCGACATGGACTGCTCCTGGAACGAAGAACCGGAATCCCCGTTTCGGCTACGGTGCTTTGCCAAAGAAATCAAGGACACAGGTACAATGGACGTCCCCCACGTTTCGTGACGCATCCGTCATCGAATCCTGGGGCAATGTCTAACGCAATTTCGCCCGCGGGTCGTAGTCGGTTTTCCATTGCGAGACGAATTCCTTGAGAGCGTCGTCGCCCTTCTCCGGCAGCGTCACCACAAGCTTGACGTAGAGGTCACCGGCGGGTTCGCTGCCTGAGCGCGAGCCGTGGGCCTGTATCCCCTTGCCCTTGAGCCTGAGGATGGCGCCGCTGCTGGCATTGGCGGGCACGGTGAGGGCTACTGGGCCAGTCAGCGTGGGCACCGTGACCTTGCCGCCCAGGACCGCCTCGCGCAGCGTGATGGGCAAATCGAGCTTGAGGTCGTTGCCCTCGCGTGTGAAATAGGGATGGGGGGCGACCGACACGGTCAGCAGAATATCGCCCGGCGGCCCGCCACTGGCGCCCGGCCCGCCTTGGCCTTTGAGGCGGATTTGCTGGCCGTCCTTAAGCCCCGCGGGGATGCGGACATCGATTTCGCGTCCGTTGGGAAGCGTGACGCGACGCGAACCGCCGCGCGCGGCGTCGTCGAAGCTGACCGTGATGGCGAGTTCGAAATCCTCGCCCCTGAGAGATTGAGGGCGCCGCCTGCCGCCGCCGCCGAACAAATCCGAGAAGATATCCTCCGCGCGAAAGCCCTCGGTTGTGTCACCTCTATTGCTCGCCCATTTGAAGTTGAACTCCTGCGGTCCCGCACCGCCCCGGCCGTAAGGCGAACCTTCGAAGCCCTGGGCGCGGGCATCGAAGCGCGGATTGCCATTGGCGTCGATTTCGCCACGGTCGAATTTTGCCCGTTTCTCCTTATCGCCAAGGATGTCGTAGGCCCCGCTGATTTCCTGGAAGCGTTTCGCCGCGGCGGGATCGCCGCCCTTGGTATCGGGATGGTGCTTTTTGGCCAGCGCTCGGAATGCCTTTTTTATCTCGGCATCGCTTGCGGTCTTGGCTACGCCCAGGACGGAATATGGATCGCGCATCGTATCTCCTGCCGCCGGCTCACCCCGAGTCGCGGCCCGCCACAATATAGGGAGCGGATTTGGGGCGCGTTAAGGGATAATACATGCGATCGCGTGTTATCAGCGACTTGTTGCTCGGCATGGCAATTACTGCCGGAAAAATGCTAAGCGCCAGGCATGAGCGAAACCGGCGGTTCGAACGAAGATGGCGGCATTCGCCCCGGGGATGACCCGATGGCACTGTTTGCCGCATGGATGGACGAGGCGGCGCAATCCGAGCCCAATGACGCCAACGCGATGGCGCTCGCCAGCGTCGATGCGCAAGGTCGTCCCAACGTGCGCATGGTGCTGTTGAAGGGCGCCGATGCGCGGGGGTTCGTCTTCTACACCAATCTCGAAAGCGCCAAGGGGCAGGAATTGCAGAACCGGCCTGACGCGGCCCTGTGCTTTCACTGGAAGAGTCTGCGCCGGCAAATCCGCATACGCGGGCCCGTGAGCCCCGTGAGCGATGCGGAAGCCGATGCTTATTTTGCCTCGCGGCCCAAGGACAGCCAGATCGGCGCCTGGGCTTCGGCCCAGTCACGTCCGATGGCGGGGCGTTTCGTTTTGGAACGCGAGATCGCCAGATACGCCGTCAAATACGCCTTGGCCAAGGTTCCGCGCCCCGCCCATTGGTCGGGCTTGCGCGTGACGCCGCTTGAGATCGAATTCTGGCGCGACCGGCCGTTCCGCCTGCACGAACGGCTGGTCTATCGCCGCAGCGCGCCGGACAAGGCCTGGCAGAGCGAGCGGCTGTACCCATGACCGACCCGCTCATCATCAGAGCGCATGGGCGCCTCATGCGGCATGCCGCCTGGGCGGCCGTTGCGGTGGCGGGCATCCTCATCGTCCTTAAGGCCGCCGCCTACGTGATTACCGGTTCGATAGCCATGATGGCGTCGCTCGCCGATTCCGGCCTCGATTTGTTCGGTTCGACGATCAACCTTCTTGCCGTCAGCCAAGCGCTGGCGCCCGCCGATCCCGAGCACCGTTTCGGTCACGGCAAGGCTGAGCCGCTCGCCGGCCTCGTGCAAGGCGCCTTCATCGCCGGTTCCGTGACCTTCCTCATCATCGAATCGGCGAACCGGCTGATTTTGCCCCATACCATCGCCCATGGTGCGGTCGGCCTCGTCGTCATGGCGGTTTCGATTGTCGCGGTTGGACTGCTTGTCATGGTGCAGCGGATCACCGTTTCCCGCACGGGCTCGCTCGCCATCGGTGCCGACCTGCTGCACTATCTGGGCGATCTCCTCACCAATCTCGGCGTCATTGTCGGCATTGTCCTGTCAATGCAGTTCGGCATTCTGCTGGCAGATCCCATCGTCGGCTTCATCATTGCATGCATTCTGTCATGGAGTGCCTGGCATGTGTTCCGCCGCAGCTACGACCAGCTGATGGATCGCGAGCTTCCGGAGACCGAACGCGAGCGGATCAAGGCCATCGCGATGCGGCGCAGGGAGGTTCGCAATCTGCATGATTTGCGTACCCGCGCCGCCGGGATCGCGACATTCATCCAGCTCCACATCGAACTCGATCCGGAGATCAGTCTCACGCGAGCCCATGAGCTCAGCGATGCCGTCGAAGCGGACATCAGAGCGGCCTATCCCAACGCCGAGGTCATCATCCACCAGGATCCGGCAGGGTTGGAGACACCGACGCCTTTGGCCCGGAGCTAGACGGGGCTTGCAGACGCTTTGCCGTGGCGCGTGAAGAGGCGGTTCCATATATTCGCAATTCGCGCGGCCAGTTGCTAGACTGCGCTCATGACCAATACCTCGATGCAAAACGCCAACGAATTGCGGCGCACCATGATCCTGACCGGCGCGAGCCGCGGCATCGGGCATGCGACCGTCAAACGGTTTTCGAGCGCGGGCTGGCGCGTTATCACCTGTTCGCGGCACGCCTTTCCGGAGAATTGCCCCTGGGCGGCCGGTCCTGACGACCATATCCAGGTCGATCTGTCCAATCCCGACGACACGATGCGTGCCATCGGCGAAATGCGCGAGCGGCTCAATGACGGGCTTCTGCACGCGCTCGTCAACAATGCCGGCATCTCGCCCAAGGGACCGAACGGCGAACGGCTCAGCACGCTCTCGACCGAGATGCAGATGTGGCGTCAGGTTTTTGAAGTCAATCTGTTTGCGACCATCCGGCTCGCGCGCGGGCTGCTCGAGGAATTGGCCAGGGCCAAAGGTGCCATCGTCAATGTGACCTCGATCGCGGGGAGCCGCGTCCATCCGTTTGCCGGTGCGGCTTACGCCACATCGAAAGCCGCATTGGCGGCGCTGACGCGGGAGATGGCGGCCGATTTCGGCCCCTATGACGTGCGGGTGAATGCGATCGCGCCCGGCGAAATCGACACCGCGATCCTCTCGCCCGGCACCGACCGCATCGTGCAGACGATTCCGTTGCGCCGGCTGGGCCTGCCCGAGGAAGTGGCCAAGGCGATTTATTATCTGTGCACAGATCAATCGAGCTACGTTACCGGCGCCGAACTCCACATCAATGGCGGCCAGCACGTGTGAGCCGGACGCGCGCGTTCGAGGTTTATTACGACGCGAAGAAGGGATGGTCGGCTGAGAGCCTCGCGCGGCGCCGTTCGGGGTTGAGGCGGGACTGACCGTCTTCTCTCACCGCTCCGGCCGTTTCTTGCGCCCCATGCCCAATTGCTCGCGCCAGACCTTGGCGGGGATTTCTTCGACGTGGCCGGGTTCGAGATGGCCGAGGTGGAACGGCCCGAACTGGATGCGGATGAGGCGGGCGACCTTGAGGCCCAAATGCTCCATCAGCCGTTTCACTTCGCGGTTCTTGCCTTCCTTGAGGGTGACTTGCGCCCAGGAATACATCCCCTTGGTGCGTTCGAGATCGGCGATGACGGGTCCGTATTTCACGCCGTCGATGGTGATGCCGGTCGCCAGGCTTTCGAGTTCGGCTTGCGTCACTTTGCCGAACAGCCGCACGCGATATTTGCGGTTCCAGCCGGCGGCGGGCAATTCGAGCCGCCGCGCCAGAGCACCGTCATTGGTGAGAATGAGCAGGCCTTCGGAGTTCACGTCGAGCCGCCCGACCGAGATGACGCGCGGCAACGACGCGGGCAGTTTCTGGAAAACGGTCGGCCGGCCTTCCGGGTCTTTGTGGGTGGTCACCAGGCCCGACGGCTTGTGGTAGCGCCACAGCCGCGTGCCTTCGGGCTCGGCGAGCGGCTTGCCGTCGATCGCCACGACCTGGTCGGCGGTGACGCGGATGGCGGGCGTCGTTACTTTCTCACCGTCGAGTGTGACGCGGCCCTCCGCGATCAGCACCTCGGCGTCGCGCCGCGAACAGATGCCGGCCCGCGCGATCACTTTGGCGATGCGATCGCCGGTTAAAACTTCGTCTTCGGCCAAAAGGAGCTCTTCGATCTCGTGGGTGACACGGGGTACTGTGTGGGCGCGGTCCTGGCAAGCGGGCGATGGACGACGACGCATTCATGGGGCTGGCGCTGGCCGAGGCGCAAGCCGCGGCCGAGCGGGGCGAAGTGCCGGTGGGCGCGGTGCTGGTGTCGGAGACGGGCACGGTCCTGGCGCGCGACGGCAACCGCATCCTGGAGCGTCGCGATCCCACTGCGCATGCCGAAATGCTGGTATTGCGCGCGGGTGCCAAGGCGCTCGGCAATGAGCGGCTGACGGGGACGACGCTGTACGTCACGCTCGAGCCTTGTGCGATGTGCGCCGGCGCGATCAGTTTCGCGCGGGTAGCGCGGCTGGCGTTCGCCGCGGAAGACCCGAAGGGCGGGGCGGTGCTGCATGGTCCGTTGTTCTTCGCCCAACCCACCTGCCATCATCGCCCGCAAGTCGCCCGCGCGGGCGATGCAGCCGCTGCCGGCGATCTGCTCAGGGTGTTTTTCAAGGCGCGGCGGTGATTGGTTCGGCGTCTCCCGCTCGTCGCACGCCGAATTTCGGTGGCGGCAATTGCTCGATCTTCGCGCAAAATATCGACGAACTGCTATCGACTCGGACGACGTCCTGTTGTCTCCCAATTCGCCGAAAGATGTGAAACAGTCAGCCCGCCGCGACGCGATCACACCGGGAGGACATCATGGCATTGATCGTCTATGGCGGTTCGCTTTCGCCGTTCGTGCGCAAGGTGCGGGTCGTGCTGTTCGAGAAAGGTATTGAATACAAGCTCGAACAGATCAATCCATTCGCGCCGCCGCCTGCTTTTGTCGAAATCAGCCCGTTGAGACGCATTCCGGTTTTGCGCGATACCGATATCGCGGAACCCAACACAGTGCCGGATTCCTCCGTTATCGCCGATTATCTCGAACACAAATATCCGACCCCCTCGCTCTATCCGCGCGTCGCGTTCGCGCGCGCCCGCGCGTTGTGGTACGAAGAATACGCCGATACGGCTCTGTTCCAGGCTGCCGGCCCCGGTCTGTTCTTCGAGCGCATCGTGAAAAAAATGATGGGCCAAACGCCGGACGAGGCCATTGTCGCCGCGACTCTCAACGACAAGCTGCCGCCGATTTTCGATTATCTCGAACGGGAAGTGGGTTCGAAATCCTATCTGGTCGGCGGCGGTTTTTCGATCGCCGACATCGCGGTCGCTGCGCCTTTCGTGAACATCGAACATGCGGGAGAGAGAGTGGATGCCGAACGCTGGCCTGAACTGGCCCGCTATGTGCGCGCGATACTTGCGAGGCCGTCGTTCAAAGCGATGATCGACCACGAGCGGCCAGTCGTTGAACGCGTGCGCGCGGCGTAATCGCGCGCGCATAGGCCCGGCGGGACAGGGTGAACACCGGATCGCCATGCTGGTGAGCATCCCTTCCAAGGTCTAATCTCGCTCCGTCGCTATTGAAACCGGGGGTTCATGCCTCCACCGCTTTGGGAGTGAGACCAATGGATTTTGACTATTCGCACCGGCAGAAGGAGTGGATCAAGCGCGTCAGCGACTTCATGGACCAGCATGTCTACCCGGCAGAAGAGATCTATGCCGCACAGATGGACGAGGCCACGAAGAAAGGCGATCGCTGGATCGTCGTGCCGGTCCTGGAGGAACTGAAGACCAAGGCCAAAGCCCAGGGCCTGTGGAACTTGTTCCTGCCCCATAGCGAGCACGGCGCCGGGTTGACCAATCTCGAATATGCGCCGCTGGCCGAAATGATGGGCCGCGTGGGTTTTGGCTCGGAGGTCTTCAATTGTTCGGCTCCCGACACCGGCAATATGGAAGTGCTAGAGCGGTACGGCAGCTCGCAGCAGCAGGAACTATGGCTGAAGCCGTTGCTCGCCGGCGAGATCCGCTCGGCCTATATCATGACCGAGCCGGCCGTCGCCTCGTCGGACGCCACCAACATCGCGACGCGTATCGAGCGCATGGGCGATCATTATGTGATCAACGGCCGCAAATGGTGGTCGTCGGGCGTCGGCGATCCGCGCTGCAAGATCATGATTGTGATGGGCAAAACAAATCCGGAAGCTGACAAATACCACCAGCAATCCCAGATTCTCGTACCGATGAACACGCCCGGGGCCTCCGTTAAGCGCATGTTGCCCGTGTTCGGCTATGACGACGCGCCGCACGGCCATGGCGAAGTTCTGTTCGAGAACGTCAAGGTGCCGGCCGAGAACATGCTCCTCGGCGAGGGCCGCGGCTTCGAGATCGCGCAAGGGCGCCTCGGACCGGGACGCATCCATCATTGCATGCGCACCATCGGCGCCGCCGAGCGGGCGCTCGAATCGATGGTCAAGCGCCTGCTGGCGCGCGAGGCGTTCGGCAAGAAGATCGCCGAACATTCGGTATGGGAGCAACGCGTGGCGGAGGCGCGCACCAATATCGATATGAGCCGCCTGCTGTGTTTCAAGGCTGCCGACATGATGGACAAGGTGGGCAACAAAGTGGCGCGTACCGAGATCGCGATGATCAAGGTGGCGGCGCCGCGCATGGCCCTGCAGATCGTCGACGACGCTATCCAGGCTTGGGGCGGCGCAGGCGTGACGACCGATTCGGGGCTCGCGCGCATGTATGCTTCCCTGCGCACGATGCGCCTGGTCGACGGGCCGGACGAAGTGCACAACCGCACCATCGCGCGCCTCGAATTCGGCAAGTACATGAATCTGCCGCGCCGGGCTGCGGCCGAATAGTTCCTGTGTCGCGAACGGGAGGGAGAATCTGCGGAGCAAAACTCCGCAGGTTTTCCCTTTTGAGAACATGAAATCGGGGCTCGGCCGTTCTTGCGATTATGCCGCGTCGGCCCGGCCGGTGCCGCTGCGCGGGAATTCGACCGTCACGGTCGTGCCTTGTCCTGCCAGGCTGTCGATTTCCACATGGCCGCCATGCTTCTCGGCAAGCCCGCGCACCAGCGCCAGTCCAAGCCCGGTGCCGCTTTTGGCAAGATTTGGATCGGTGCAAACCTGTTCGAACGGATTGGCAAGGCGCAGCAAATCCTCGGAGGCGATGCCTATGCCCTGGTCGCGAACTTCAATGCGGACCAGATCGTCATGGACTCGTGCGGCGATGTCGACATGGCGCTCCGGCGGCGTGAATTTGATCGCGTTCGACAACAGATTAAGGATGATCTGCTTCACGGCGCGCCGATCTACGGTGCAGACGAGACCTTGCGGCGGCATCGATGTGCTGACAAGCACGTGCCCATGACCGGCACGCTCGGCCATGAGATGCGTGCATTCATCGACGATCTCGGCGAGATTCACTTGTTCGAAGTTGAAGTCAAACTTGCCGGCTTCGATTTTGGCCATATCGAGAATGTCGCTGATGATCGAGAGCAGAAGTTCTCCGGAATTGTGGATGAGCGACAGGTATTCGCGGTAACGCGCGTTGGCGATCGGCCCAAACATTTCACTGCGCATAACATCGGTAAAGCCGATGATGGCGTTCAGCGGCGTACGCAGTTCGTGGCTCATATTGGCGAGAAAAGCCGATTTTGCCCGGTTGGCGGTTTCGGCTGCTTCGCGCGCCGCCAGCATCGCCAATTCCTGGGCTTTGCGTTCGCTCACATCGCGCGTTACGACGACGGTGTGGCGAAATTCGCCTGACGCCTCGTCGTATACGGAGCGCGTCGTGGCCTCGATCCAGACATAATGGCCGTCGCGGTGCCGCGCACGGTAGGTGGCCGTCAGCGCTTTTCCGGGCGGCGGCCTCTTGGCCAGTTTTTCCGCTTCGGCCCGGTCGTCGGGGTGTACGATGTCGAGATAGCCTTTGCCGTCGAATTCACGCGGCGTCCGTCCCAGAATGCGCCCGAGTGCAGCGGATGCGAACAGTACGCGTCCTTTCTTGCCGTGCAGCATAATGATGTCGGAGGCTGCTTCCATAATGATGCGGTAGTAGTCTCGCGCCTTGGCGCGCTCCGCTTCTGCGAGGACATGCTGCGTGACGTCACTGGTGACACCGACGACCGAGACGACGCGTCCCTCGGAGTCGATTTCGGCCTCGCCATGGGTATCGACGATCAACTCGGTGCCCTCGATGCAGCGCGCGCGACTGCGATGGGAAAAGGGCAAACGTGTCCGGATTGCAATATCGATCTTTTCGCGGAGCGCCTTCGCATCATCCGGTTCGATGCGATCGAACAGCCATTGACTGTGAGGTGTTTGCGAACCGGGCTCGAGAGCGAACATCCGGAAAAGTCCGGGCGACCAGGTCACGTGGTCGTCGGCCACGCAAATGCGCCAATAGCCGATATGTGCGGCGCGCTCGTTCCTGAGGTCTGGTTCTGATCCGGCAATGTGCGCCCGAGCATCGCCGCGCTCTGCTCCTGTTGCCATCGGCGTCCCAGGCCCCAACCGGATTAGTTCTAGCCCCGCAAATCTATACCGGCGGGCGTTAACAACGCTTTCACGCGATGAGCGCGAAATTTCTGTGGCGTTAAGCGCCCATTAACCGCGAAATTCAGCCAACCGCGCCGGCGCGCTGCGCGAAGTACCAGGCGCGCTCCGCGAGCGGACGCACGGCGTCGGCATTGCGTGTGGCATTCGCGTTGGCTGCCGTGCCGTCGCGCACGCGCCCGACGATGCCCTGCAGGATGCCGGCAAGGCGGAAGAAATTGTAGGCCGCGTAATAATCCATATTGGGTACCGTCGTGCGGCCGGTGTTGCGGCAATACAGGGCGACATATTCCTCCATCGACGGAATGCCCAGCACCTTCAGGTCGGCTCCCAGAAGCGAACCCGTTCCGCCCGACGTGCCGCCCGGCGGCATCTGCCATTGCATCAGATGGAAGGTGAAATCGGCCATGGGATCGCCGATCGTACCCAACTCCCAATCGAGCACAGCGAGCACTTTCGGCTCAGTGGGATGCAGGACCATGTTGTCGAGGCGGTAATCGCCGTGCACGATGGACGGGCGCCCTTCGGGGGGTAGATGCGCCGGCAGCCATTCGATCAGCTTGTTCATCTCCGGAATCGTTTCCGTCTCGGATAGCTGATATTGCTTGGTCCAGCGCGAAATCTGCCGCGCGATATAGGCGCCGGGCTTGCCGTAATCGGACAGCCCCAGCTTCTCGTAATCGAGCAAGTGCAGGCGCGCGAGCGTCTTGTTCATCGCCTCGTAGATCGCGGTGCGTTCCCCGGGCGAACAATCGGGCAGCAGCGGATCCCAATAGATGCGCCCCTCGACGCAATCCATCACATAGAACATCGTGCCGATGACGGTCTCGTCCTCGCACAGCAGATAGGGCTTGGCGACCGGAAACCCGGTGGGATGCAATGCGGCGATGACGCGATATTCGCGGTCGACGGCATGGGCGGAGGGCAGAAGTTTTCCGGGCGGCTTGCGGCGCAGCACATATTTGCGGTTCGGCGTGATCAGCTGATAGGTGGGATTGGATTGACCGCCCTTGAACTGGCGCACTTCGAGCGGCGTCATGAAGCCGGGGATCCGCCCGGCGAGATAGGCTTCGAGCTTCTTCACGTCGAAGCGATAGGCCTCTGCCACGTCTTTCGTGCCGGAAAATTTTTCCTGGCGATCGTCGCTTCCCGCGTCTGTCACAGACATTTTCCCTGGCGGCTTATATCGATTGCACAATTTTGGATGGCCCCGGCAGGTGGTACAAGCGCATTCAGTTCTTTTCGCGTGCGACGGCCCGCCAGCCGATATCGCGCCGGCAAAAGCCGCCTGGCCAGTCGATGCGATCGACGGCCGCGTAGGCCCGGCTCTGCGCTTCGCTGACGGTACGGCCGAGCGCCGTCACATCGAGGACCCGTCCGCCTTCGGCCACGAGCCGGCCACCCCGGCGGGCGGTTGCAGCGTGGAAGATTTCCACGCCGGGCAATTTGGCGGCCTCGTCGAGCCCTCCGATTGCCGAGCCTTTGTCATAGGCGTCCGGATAGCCCTTTGCCGCCATAACCACCGTCAGTGCCGCCTCATCGCGCCAGCGCAGATCGAGCCCGTCCAACACGCCCTCTCGAGCCGCCAGGAGCGCCGTCGCCAGGTCCGACTTGAGCCGCATCATCAGCACCTGGCATTCGGGATCGCCGAACCGGCAATTGTATTCGATGAGCTTCGGCTCGCCATCCTTGATCATCAGCCCGGCATAAAGCACGCCGATATAGGGCGTTCCGCGCGCTTTCATGGCCGCGATCGTCGGGCGGATGATCCTGTCCATGGTCTTTGCGGCGACCTCGGCGGTGAGGACAGGGGCCGGGCTATAGGCGCCCATGCCGCCCGTATTGGGTCCCACATCGCCGTCGAACGCACGCTTGTGGTCTTGCGCGCCGGCAAGCGGCAGGGCGTGCACGCCATCGGTGAGGACGAAAAAACTCGCTTCTTCGCCACCGAGGAACTCTTCGACGACGACTTCGTGGCCCGCTGTGCCGAATGTACCTTGAAACATACCGTCGATCGCACGCGCGGCTTCTTCATGCGTCTGGGCAATCACCACGCCTTTGCCTTGCGCGAGCCCGTCGGCTTTGATTACCACAGGTATGGATTGATTTTCCGCGTAGGCCCGCGCGTTTTCAGCAGTCGTAAAGCGGCCGTAGGCGGCGGTAGGGATGCCGTGGGCGGTGCAAAGGTCCTTCACGAACCCTTTCGAGCCTTCCAACTGTGCGGCTGCCGCGCTGGGACCCAGCGCCTTGATTCCAGCCGCCTCGAAACGATCCCACAGTCCGGCCACCAGAGGGGCCTCGGGGCCGATGATGGCAAACGCGATTCTCTGCGCCAGCGCGAAAGCGACGAGCGCGTCGAGGTCGGTCGCGGCGATGGGGACACATTCGGCGACCGCGGCGATGCCCGCGTTGCCAGGCGCGCAATAGAGCTTGGAGACGATCGGGCTTGCCGAGAGCGCCCACGCGAGCGCGTGCTCCCTGCCGCCCGAGCCGACCAGAAGGACATTCATGCCGTCAGTTCTCCTCCAGGTTGCCCGCAAAAGGCAGAAACCGGAATCAGCAGCGTCGCTCTTTGGCTTCGTATATCATCTGCGAGTCATGAGTGAAGCCACCCGCGCCAATCTGCCGGAATTCAGCGTCAGCGAGATCGCTGCCGCGCTCAAGCGCACGGTCGAGGACAGCTTTCCGTTCGTGCGGGTACGCGGCGAGATCAGCGGGCTCAAATTCCATTCCTCGGGCCACGTTTATTTCGACCTCAAGGATGAAAAGGCCGTCCTCAATGCCGTGATATGGCGCGGCACCGCCCAAAAGCTGAAGACCAAGCCTCAACAGGGGCTCGAGGTCGTCTGCACGGGCCGCATTTCGACCTATCCCGGCTCGTCGCGCTACCAGATCATTGTCGAGCAGGTCGAACTGGCAGGCTTGGGCGCGCTGATGGCGATGCTGGAAGAGCGCAAGAAGCGCTTGACGGCCGAGGGGCTATTCGCGGCGGAGCGGAAAAAGAAGCTGCCTTATCTGCCCGACGTGATCGGCGTTGTCACCTCGCCGACGGGAGCAGTTATCCGCGATATCATGCACCGTCTTGCCGCGCGCTTCCCCCGGCATGTCCTGCTGTGGCCTGTCGCCGTGCAGGGCGAACGGGCGGCCGTGGAGGTGGCGGCCGCCATCCGCGGCTTCAACGCGCTCCAGCCCGGCGGCGCCGTTCCCCGGCCCGATATTCTGATCGTCGCACGCGGCGGGGGATCGATTGAGGATTTGATGGCGTTCAACGAGGAGGTCGTCGTGCGGGCGGCCGCCGAAAGCGCCATTCCCCTGATCGCGGCGGTCGGCCACGAGACGGACACCACGCTGATCGACTTCGCTGCCGATGCCCGCGCACCGACGCCCACGGCCGCGGCTGAAATGGCCGTTCCCGTGCGTACCGACCTGCTCGCCCAGACCCTGGAACTGGAGCGGCGCAATTTGCGCGGCTTTGCACGAGCGATGTCGGAAAAGCGCAAGGCGCTGGAAGGACTCGCACGGGCGTTGCCGCGTCCCGATCAACTCTTCGCGCAGCCGAGGCAACGCTTCGATGTCGCCTGCGAGCGGCTGCGCCATGCGCTCCGGCGCAACCTCCAGGAGCATCGGCGCGCTTTCATCGAGACCGCCACATTGCTGCGCCCGCAAACATTGACGACCAAGCTGGCACGCGATGGCGAACAGGTCCGCTTTCTCGCCAGCCGGCTGGTCCAGGCCTGTCAGACCCGGCTTATGCGCGAGCGCCAGCACCTCGATTCCCTCGCACGGCTTCTCGATGGTATCTCCTACCGCGCGGCGCTGGAGCGGGGCTTTGCCTTGGTCCGGGGAGCCGACGGCGGGGTGCGCCGACGCGCCGCAACAGTCACCCCTGGCGAAAAGCTCACTTTGGCTTTTGCGGACGGTGACGTGGACGCCAACGCCGCCGTGGAGCCTGGGGCCGTCAAGCCGGTGCGGCCACGGCGTTCGCCGGGCGAGCAGGGCACGCTCCTGTGAGCGGAAATCTGTCGCGTCGTAGCGGGCGTCGCGCTAGGCTCGGGGTGCAGAAGGAGACCGCATGAACCAGATCGAACGCGATTTCCGGCCGGCCGGCCTCGCTGAAGTCGAATATCTCGACGGCGAATATCGGATTATAAAGTCGGGCTCCTATGTCCTGTGTGCACTCAGCGGCGTGCAAATTCCGCTTGAAGCCCTGCGCTATTGGAGCGTCGATCTGCAGGAGGCCTATGCGACCCCGGCGCTGGCGCTCCGGCGCTTCGAGGAAACGGGACGGACGCCCAAGTGATCGCCAGACGCGGATTTATCGCCGGCACTGCCGCGGTGATTGCCTTGTCGCGTGCGGCACTGGCCGCGCCATCGCGTTTCTCGCTGTCGGGTGCACTGGAACAGGGCAGCCTCGTCATCGGAAAAACAGATGCGCGCGCCACGATCGCTGTCGACGGCATGCCCGTGCGGGTGTCGCCGCAGGGCCTCTTCGCTTTTGGATTTGCCTACGACCAGATCAAATCGACGACGATCGTCGCGCGTTACCCCGATGGTACAAGCGAGACGCAGGCCGTAACGCCGAAGCCCCGGCTTTACGAGATTCAGCGCATCACCGGCTTGCCGGAGAAATACGTCTCACCTCCGCCCGACGTGCTGGCGCGCATCAAGCAGGAAGGGGTCGAAATCGCTCATGCGCGCAGGCGCGATACAGGGGAGACGTGGTTCGCCGATGGCCTCGACTGGCCAGCCCCCGGGATCATCAGCGGCGTCTACGGCAGTCAGCGCATTCTCAATGGTGAGCCGAAGGCGCCGCATTTCGGCGTCGATATCGCTGCTCCCTCGGGCACCCCGATCCATGCACCGGCCGATGCGATCGTATCGCTGGCCAAGCCGGACTTCTACCTCGATGGCGGCATCACCATCCTCGATCACGGCCACGGCGTGTCCACCTGCTACATTCACCAGAGCAAGCTTCTGGTGAAGGAGAACGAGCACGTGTCGCGCGGGCAAATAATCGGTCTGATCGGGCAAACGGGCCGCGCGACGGGGCCGCATCTGCACTGGGCGATGAACTGGTTTCAGGTCAAGCTCGATCCGTCGCGTTCGACCCGCGCACCGGCCCCACCCAGAGCCTGAGCCTCGCGGCCACGGCGTGTGTGGGGTTTGTCGCCCGGCTTCGGCCAGCGCCGATGAATCCACAGCCATTGCGACGGACGTTTACGGACGGCGGCTTCGATCGCCGCGTTGAGCTTCGTCGTCAGTGCCAGCACATCGCGATCGTGATTGCCGCTCGGTACAAATTCGATGGGATGAAAAGCGACCCGGAAGCGTGCGCCTCTCATCCGCTCGTTGGTGGCCAAAAGGATGATCGAACCGAGTTTCAGCGCCAGCGCCGCGGGCGCCGGCGTCGTCATTGCGTCGCGCCCGAAAAAGGACACAGGCATTCCTTCATTGGTTTTCTGATCGACCAGAAGAAAGATCGACTTGCCGCCGCGCAGCAGCGTGAAGATGCGCCGCGTGCCCTGCGCGCCTTTGGCAATATGCTCGTTCGGCCCATTGGCCGTCCGCTGACGGAGAACGAAACGGTTGACATAGGGATTGTTGATAGGGCGATAGACCGCGGCGCCGTGGAGGTCGAGCTGCTTTGCGACATGGAGCAGCACCTCCCAATTGGCGAAATGACCCGAGGCGAAAATCGCGCCTTGTCCGGACGTATCGGCCTGTTGAGCATACTCGCCGTTGACGATCTCGATCCGCGGGTCCGGGCCGTCAATGGACAGTTTGTCGTGATGGGCATATTCCGCGATCGTGCGCCCGAGATTGTCCCACATCTCGACGATGATGCCCTCGATCTCCGCCTCGCTCATCTCGGGAAAGGCGGCCCGCAGGTTGGAGCGTGCGCGCTTCGATACGCCGGTGCGGTAAAAGATGTTGCGCCCGATGAAGCCGCCGACGGCGGAGGCGCCGTCAAGCCCCAGGATGCGGAACAGCCCAATGAAGGCGAAGAACAATGCGGCTTCGCCGCCGTAGCGAAGCTTTTCGATCGCCGTCATCGGCGGCAGGGGTGGAAGCGTGTCGTTCATGCGGATTTCTTCATAATTTTTTGCACCACGCCGTCAAGCAGGCCTTGCAGGACATCGGGTTGGTCGAACTGCGCTCGTATGGGGAGGACTGAAATGCCTTCGCGTTCGACGGGCGTGAGGCGGACATAATCTTTTTCCGTGGTGATCAGCATCGCGTTGTTGTTTCTTGCCTTTGCCTTGAGGCGCGCGATTTCGGAGGCGTGAAAAACGTGATGGTCTCCGAACGAGATCGTGCCGACCAGATCGGCGTGAAGCGTGCGCAGCGTCGCAAAGAATTTTTCCGGCCGTCCGATGCCTGCGAACGCCACCAGTTTTCGGCCGGAAAATACGCTTCCATCGGATGGCACCAGCCGCGCACGGAGCACCGGCCCGGAATATCCCGGAAGCGCCGGGCTGCCCTCGCCAACGAGCACGACTGCACCGGCCCGTGCAAGCCCGTTGCGGACAAATTCGCGAAGCGGCCCGGCGGGCAATATCCGGCCATTTCCAAAACCGGACACGGCATCGACGAGAACGATCGACAGATTTTTCGCGAGCGCGAAATTCTGGTGCCCGTCGTCCATAACGATCACGTCCGCACCGTGTGCATCGGCGAGTGCGGTGCCACGGCGGCGGTCGCGTGCAACGATGACCGGCGCGGCGGCGGCGAGGAGCAAGGGCTCGTCGCCCACGTCGGCAACACGATGCACGGCCCTGTCGACGAACATTGCGTCCACCACGCGCCCGCCATAACCGCGCGAGAGGATTACCGGCTGCAATTGCCGCGCCTGCAGCATGCGGGTGATGGCGAGTACGACGGGCGTCTTGCCGGAGCCGCCGACTGTCAGGTTTCCCACGCAAATGACTTTCGCGTGGGCCGTGTAGGGCTGCGTGTGCCTGCGTTTCCAATCAGTTGCAGCGCCGTAAAGCCAGCCGAGCGGAGCCAGGGCATTTGCTGCGACCTGCGCCGTCCAGTCGCAGCGCGACCAGAAATCAGGCGCGCGCATGCGAACTCAGGATCGATTCGATGGCGAGACTTGTATGGCTGACCGCGCCTCCCAATGACTGGACCGCGTTTCTCGCCGCTTCGCCAATCGTGCGTACGCCTTGCGAATCGCCAAAAAAGCGCGCCGCAAGCGTCACAATGTCTGCCGACGAGGCGATGCGTCCCAGACCCTGTCTTGCGAAGATGATGTCGTAAGGCTGGCGGAAATTATCCGTATACGGACCTGCCAGCACGGCTGTGCCCAGCCGCGCCGCCTCAAGTGGATTTTGGCCGCCATGCGGCACGAGACTTCCGCCAATGAACGCAAAGGGGGCTGCGCGATAGAACAGACCAAGTTCGCCGATTGTATCGGCGATATAGATCGCCACATTGTCATCCGGCTGAGGCATTTGCGTGCGCCGCGCCACAGCCCGCGTTCCGCACAACATGGCGATTTCGGGGCCGCGTGCCGGATGGCGGGGAACGATGACGGTCAACAGCGATGGAAATCGCTGGCGCAACGCGTCGTGTGCAGGAAGGATGATTTCATCCTCGCCGGGATGGGTACTGGCGGCGAGAAGAACGGGCCGTTCGCCGATGGTGCATTGCAATCCTGCGAGTGCGGTCGCGTCCACGGGCAGCGGCGGCGCGTCGGCCTTCAGGTTTCCCGTCACCTGCACCGCAGGCGCCCCCAGCGCCTTGAGCCGTTGCGCCGTCTCGTCGTCCTGTACCAGACAGACTTCGTAGAGAGACAGGATTGCCGTCGCCGTGCGTTGAGCATACCGCCATGCGGCAAAGGATTTCGCCGACATGCGACCATTGATGATGGCGAGAGGAATGCCGCGTTCATGCGCAGTTGTGAGCATGTTCGGCCAGATTTCCGAGTCGACAAAGAGGGCGACATCGGGCTGCCAGTGTGTGAGGAAACGGGCGACGGCGCCCGGCGTATCGACGGGTGCGAATTGGTGAAAGGTGTGGGGCGGCAATCGCTCCGCCATCAACTCGGCGGATGTAACCGTGCCGCTCGTCACCAGCACCGAGCGCCCCGGCGTCTGAAGCAGGGTGTGGATCAGCGGCAGGGCTGACAGGCATTCGCCGACGCTTGCGCCGTGGATCCAGATGAGTTCGCCTTCGGGGCGGGAGCGAGCCGCGATCCCGAGGCGCTCGCCCAGACGCGAGAGCTGCTCCTTGCCGCGGCGCGCGCGCCGGCGCAGCGCCAACGGAACGATCGGCTCCAATGTCAAAGTCGCCAAGCGGTAGGCGCGCAGGGAAAGCGGTATCGATGGCATCATTCAGGCGCCGACGGCAATCGGTTCTGCATCTCGGGGTTCGTCCGTGTCGCGAAGATCGTGCTGGTAAAGACGCGCGTAAAGCCCTCTGCGCGCCATCAGCTCGGCATGCGTGCCGGCTTCGGCTACGGCCCCGCGATCGAGCACATAGATGCGATCGGCGTCGAGAACGGTCGAGAGCCTGTGGGCGATGACGATCGTCGTTTTCCCTTTCATCAACCGGGCGAGCGCGTCCTGTACCTGCCTTTCACTTTCGGTGTCGAGCGCGGAGGTCGCCTCGTCGAGCAGCAGAATCGGCGCGTTGCGCAGCATGGCACGGGCGATGGCCACGCGTTGGCGTTGGCCGCCCGAAAGTTTGAGCGCACCCTCGCCGACATGGGTTTCGTATCCTTGCGTGAACTCGCCGATGAATCCGTCGGCAGCGGCGTTGCGGGCCGCCTCGACAATCTCTTCGCGGGTGGCGCCGCGCCGTCCCAATGCGATGTTGTCGGCAATCGTCTCGTCGAACAGGATCGATTCCTGCGTCACCAGCGCAATGTTCTCGCGCAGCGATTCCAATGTGACGTTGTGAATATCCTGGCCGTCGATGGTGATGGTGCCGGAATCGGGATCGTAGAAGCGCAACAGAAGATTGAAGACCGTGCTCTTGCCGGCGCCTGACGGACCGACCAATGCGATCTTCTTGCCGGGTGGAATGTCGAGCGTCACGTGGTCGAGCGCCGGCGAGGCATCGTCCCCGTGATAGGTGAATACGACATCCTCGAAGCGGATCGCGCCGCCCTTGGGTACGGGTGCGACGACGAGGGGAACCGCTCCCGGAGAATCGACGATTTTTGGCTTGGCGTCGATCAGCGAAAAGATGCGGTTGGCCGCCGCGAGTCCTTCGGTCGAAACCGTCCACAGCTGGCTCAGCATCCGCACCGGCTGCTGCGCCATCACCATTGCCGCGACGAAGGACGCGAATCTGTCGATCGAGAGTTCGCCGTGCAAGCTCTGATAACCGGCGAAGGCGATGGTGAGCGCGACCGCGATGCCGCCGATCAGGTCGGTGGCGGGCACGGCGGCAGAGCGCGAGCGCACCGCGCGCAGAATGTATTTGAGGCGTTGATGGATGCGCGTTTCCGCAGTCTTCGCGGCGTAGTCTTCGAGATTATAGGCCTTGATGATCCGGCGTCCCGACAGCGCCTCGCTCAGCGAGCGCGACAGACTGCTCGTTTCCTCCATGCTGCGCGTGGAGGACTTCTTGAGCGAGCGACCCAGTGCCTCGGTTACCCAGGCCACGGGCGGCAGCAGCAGCACGGAGATCAGCGCGAGCTGCCAATCGTTGTAGATCATCACGCCGGCCATTGCGATCAATGTCAGGAGCTGTGTCCCCAGGGTGGGAACGCCACGGGTGATCGAGCCGCGCAACAGGGTCGCGTCGTAGAGAAACCGCGAGACGAGGTCGCCGGAATGCACATTGTTGAGCGCCGCGATGTCCAGCCGAATTTGGCTGCGGAACATATCCATCTGCACGTCGGCGATCACAATTTCCGAGAGGCCGGTCAGGATCGCGTCCTGGCCGAAACTCGCGAAGGCTCGGACCGTAACCGCCGTGACGACTGCCAGCGGCAGAACGACCAGCATATGGAGATCCTTCGCGAGAAAAATCTTTTTGACGACCGGACCGAGCAGCAAAGGAAGGACTGCGCTCATGGCCGCCGCCAGCACCATGCAGGCGATGGAGGCTGCGAGCAGGAGGTATCGGCGTCCCAGATAGTCCCGTACGAGCCGCCGTATGACCGCGTAATCTCCAAGCCTCTGCGCTTCATTGGTGCGCGGACGGGACTTATCGGGAATGCTCGCCGGGGATGGTGCTCGGGTGAAGGTCATGGGCGGACCTGTCTAGCACAGCGCCGAGGCGGGGGGCGAGGGCCGCCGCAATGGTTAATCCCGGGCTGCTATTTGGGGTTCGAGCAGACGGTGCAGGTGGACGATGAAATACCGCATCTGGGCATTGTCGACCGTCGCCTGGGCGACAGCGCGCCAGGCGTCGTAGGCCGCCTGGTAATTCGGATAGATGCCGACGACCTGGACTTTGCTCAAATCCTTGAATTCCTGCTTGTCCGGCGCGACGAGCTCGCCGCCAAAAACGAGATGCAGCAGCTGTTGGGGGGCAGGTTCTTCCATACGGTGTCCTCAGTGTTCCGGCAGTTTCACTTGGCGGACGCGGTCGATGAGGAGCGCATGAAGCCGCAGACCGGCGCCAACCATAGACCGCTGAATCGGCGTCGGATTATTGTAGCGTAAAATGCCGCCCAGATGGTCGGTCAGCCGTCCGCCGGCTTCATGCAGGATCAAATCGCCCGCTGCCATATCCCAATCATGCTTGCTCGACAAGGCAAGCGTTGCATCGTATCCGCCCGAAGCCACCAGCGCCAGACGATAGGCGATCGAGTTGCGCTGCTCGATCTGCATGGGCGGCCATGGCCGATTGGGCGGCACTGCCCAGCTCGGATGATCGAACAGCGATTTTGCCGCAAGCATGCGGCATCCTTCGATCTGGTCGCAATCGCTGGCGTGGATGGGCGCGCCGTTCAGCGTGGCGCCGCGGCCGGCCGATGCGCTGAAGCACTCCTGCGTGATCGGATTGAGCACGACACCGACAACAGGCCTTGTGTACTCCACGATGGCAATCGAAATCGTAAAATGCGGGTGGCCCTTGAGGAAGGCAATGGTGCCGTCGATCGGGTCCACGACAAACGTCTTGAGCGTCCCTTGCCGTTCGGCCGTGTCGAGCGATTCCTCGGACAGCCAGCCATAGTCCGGACGTGCGCCGGTCAGCGTTTCGCGCAGGAATTGATCGACAGCCAGATCGGCTTCCGTCACCGGTTGGCCTTTGCCCTTGTCCCATCGGCGGTATGCGCCGCCAAAATAGGATCGGGCAATTTCACCGGCGCCGCGCACGGCATGTTCGATGAGGGCGAGGTCGTCAGGCACCGGCAATCGTCATGCCTTCGACGCGCAGAGTAGGGGCGTTGGTCCCGTAGCGAAAGACGAGATCGTTGGCGGGCACGAGGTCGCGGAACATGTCCTTGAGATTGCCGGCAATCGTTATGCCGGCGACGGGATAGGAAATCTTGCCGTTCTCGATGAAGAAGCCGGAGGCGCCGCGGCTGTAGTCGCCCGTGACACCGTTGATGCCCATGCCCATCAAGTCGGTGACGTAAAGGCCTTCGGCGATGTCGGCCATCAGCGCCTGCGGCGCGACCGTTCCCGGCTCCATGTAGAGATTGGTCGTCGAAGGCGAGGGTGGCCCACCCGTCCCGCGCGCGGCATGGCCGGTGGTCGTGAGGCCCAATTGTTTGGCGCTGGCGCAGTCGAGCAACCAGGTTTTGAGCACGCCCTGTTCGATGAGCGCCATCTTGCGGTTGCGCACGCCTTCGCCGTCGAACGGCTTCGAGCGTAGCCCACGCAAGCGATGGGGGTCGTCGACGATGGTGATGCCCGGTGCGAAGACCGGCTCCCCCATGCGGTCCTTGAGGAAGCTGACGCCCCGCGCGATCGACGTACCGGAAATGGCGGAAGCAAAATGGCCGAGCA
Source organism: Rhizomicrobium sp. (assembly GCA_049692035.1). GTDB lineage: Bacteria > Pseudomonadota > Alphaproteobacteria > Micropepsales > Micropepsaceae > Rhizomicrobium. Next base: position 22,642 of record JBAVOL010000019.1, on the reverse strand, counting down.
GCCCCGCAGAAACGCGTGGATCGTAGATCACCGGCATCGCCTGCGACTTCATTTTGCGCGGACCGAGGCGGGCGACGGTGCGCTCGCCGGCGCGCCGGCCGACATTTTCCGGTGCCTCGAGATTTGCCGCGTGACGGGCGCTGGCGCTGTCATGGTCGGTTTCCATCGCCGTGCCTTCGCCGGCCACGACGGAAACGCCGATGCTGTGCTGGGTGGCGGCATAGCGTCCGAAAAAACCCGTGCTGGTCGCCAGCGCGATGGCCGAGCGGCCGAAACTGGCGCCGCCGCCTTCCGAATTGGTGACGCCCGGCACGCTCATGGCGGCACCTTCCACGGCACGCGCCCGTTCGATCAGGAGTTCCGCACTCGGTTCGCTCAAATCTTCGATATCGAGGTCGGGATAGCTGGTGGCCAGGAGGTCGGCTGGGGCAAGGCCGGCGAATTTGTCCTCCGGCGCCAGCCGCGCCATGGCGACGGCACGCTCGGGCAACTCGGCGACGCCGCGCGGCGTCAAATCCGTCGAAGATACGAAGGCGACGCGTTCGCCGACAAAAACCCTCAACCCCAGATCGGCGGATTCGGCCCGCTCGACATCTTCAAGCTTGCCGAGGCGATAGGACACGCTGGACGCGACGCTTTCGAACACGATGGCATCCGCCGCATCCGCGCCCGCTGAACGCGCCTGTGCGATCAGATGCTCGAGAATGTTTTGCGGGTCGGCGGTTTTCGTCATGATATTATGACGCTGACGGCTGCACGAAGAAGACGCCCCAGATCAGCCCTACAATTCCGATGACGAAGGCGATCCAGGTCAGAATCATGCCGAGAAAACGCAGCGTGGAGACCCCCGTGGAGCGCGACAGCCCTATCGCGTGCAGGAGACGGCCGAGCGTCAGCGGGACGCCGAGGCCGTGAATGAGCCAGATCGAGGTGCCGAGCGGTGTAGTCAGTGCCCACATGAGGATGAGCGCCATCGGAACGTATTCGGCATTGTTGGCATGAGCCCGCAAAGGTGCCGCCATGGCGGGCTTTCCGCCATCGCCGATCTCGGTCTGGGTGACCACCCGCGCCCGTACCACGAGGATGCTCAGCACGAGCATGATGAACGCGTTCAGGGCAGCATAAAAGCCGAACGCATAGAGGGAAGACTGCAGCAGCAAAGACATTCGAGACCCCTTCGAGGCCGCCAAAGGGCTCGTTTGGCGGCCCGCCATGTGTAGGCGGAATTCCGTTGCGGTCAAGCAGGATAAGGCCCGCAGACAGGCACCGTTTCGCCCGGCGCGGAGCCGCCGGGCGCCCGGTTCCAATCGATCCCTGCGCGCTCAGTAGCCTGGCGGGGGGCCGTAATATTGCGGTCTCGGGGGCAGGTATCCGGGGGGACCGCCGTAATAACCCTGCGGTGGCCCGTAATAGCCGCGTGGAGGGCCGTAATAGGCCGGTGGCGGCGCGTTATAGTAGGGTCGTGTCGGTGGTGGTCCGGCAGCCCCCGCCACAATCGCAAGCGGGAGAGTCGCGATCGTTGCGGCGCCGATAAACAGGCCCCCCAACAATCCCACGCCGCGGCCGCCATGGTGGTGGTGCCAACCCGCCGACGCCGATGAAAGCGGCGCAGCGACAACTGCGGCCACAACAAGACCGCCAAGCAATGCTCTAGCAGATCGCATGAGCGTTCCTCTTCAACAGATGGACGCCCTCCAATATCAAGCTAACCACAGGCGGGCGGCAAAAGCCACAAGGGGGTGACGCCACAGCGCTAGGCGGGCGCGTAAAGCCGCTTGAAAAAGGCGCTCACGCGGTGTCGTGTCTGCTCGCGCCAGACGACGTTCGAATCATTGACCCAGTTCAGTTGAATCACCCGCCTCCGCCCCGCAAACGATTCGAAGCCATGCCAGGCATTCCTGTCGTTGCGGAACGCCAGCAATGTACCCTCGTCGGGCGGCACTTCGGCGACGACATCGTCGAGGTCGGTGGGCGAGCGCAAGAGGCGCAATCTTCCGTTTGGATTTTCCCATTTGCCGTTCATGTAAATCAGGACGGTTACGATCTTGGTCCGGCTGTCGGAGTGAATTCGGCCATCCTTCGGCACGCATATTCCGCGAACCGTCGTCATCGTCGGCCGTCCTGCGAGTTCGACGTCGAGCTTTTGTTCCATGGCGGCGCGAAATTGCGGGCGCTCAATCGCCGCCATGAGCTCGGCAAAGGATGGCCCATAATTGAGAGTCGTCAGGGGGAAACTTCCGTTGTGCTCGATCTTCGGGAAATCGGCCTCTATGCGTGAAAATGCTTCCCGCCGGATGAAATGCGGAACAATCAAATGGGGAAATGGAGCGTGACACGCGTCCGTGCGCCCTATTGCGTCAATGTCGATCGGCGACAGGTCCGAAGGTTCGGCACCTTTTGCTCGCGAAGGGCTCATGATGCGGCAATCCATGATGAAGTGAGGCGTGGTTTTCCGATCGTTCCCGTCACAGGTTGCGTACCAACTCGAACAGCCTGACGGAAAGGGGGCGAGGCTCGCCGGCGGGGCGCAACAGTCTTCCGTAGCTTCCCGTGCCGTGGGATATCTTCGGAACCCTGTACAGCCGCGGATTTACCTCGCCCACCAGATTGATGAAGTAGCGGCCGTGCGCGGTCGGCTGACGGACGGTCACGCCATGCAGAGAATCGAGCGTATTGATAAACAGCACTAATGTGTTGGCGGCATACGCAACGGTCTTCACGGTCTCGACATATTTGTCGTCGACATAGGATTTTTTGAACAGCTTCCGCCGCGTCCGCGGTTCGCGATATTCTGGGCGCAACCGGCTGATCGTGAGATCCCCTCCGACGGAATCGTCATCGTTGCGGCGCATGTAGAACAAGCCGGAAAAAAGTTTCCGCCCCTGGTCGACATGGGTGGTGCGCACCGAACCGGGCGAGCGCACGGGCGTGTTGCCGCTGATCATGGCGTCCATCAGGACGTCGGCAGTTTTGAAATTGTCGATCTTGCGCACCCCCGCCCGCATCGCCGCCATGTAGGCGCGGCTCGGGAATTGGAGCGGATACCAGCGATGGATGGATTCGAAAAACAGATCGGCGATCTCCTGAAAAAACTGGCCCGAAGCGTGATAGGCAATCATGTCCTTCCAAATCGGCGGAATGGCAGCGTCCGCAGCCACCTTGCGGGCGTCATAGTTCCAACGGTCGTTGTTCAGGCTGACGTCGACCCCGAGACTGGCTTCAGGCGGAAAACTCGCGGCCAGCTCCGCATAGAGATCATCAGGCAGGGCATTGTTGACGATCAGGTGCGGGAACGGCTCGAAGCACACATCCGATGCCTTCGCACGTTTTAAAACGGAAAGAGACCGCTCCATGCGCTGCTCCATGCCGCACTATATTAAACCAGTTTATGACATGAAACACGCTGCTGTCACGCGTTTCTCCCGCTAACAAACGAGGCGGACCGCTCCAAATGCGGTTCGGCGCTTCGTTTAATTGTATCAAAAGCTCTCAAGAGGCGCGGCCGGTCCAGTTGATATCTGTCAACGCGACTGATTATCGACTATGCGAGCGTGTTGCATTGCATCGCCGTTGAGTCCCGCCGTTTGAGGGCGAACAAGGAAGGCCAAGTCATGAAATCAGCCAGGCTGCACGCCATCGCGGTGTTGATGAGTGCCGCAGCGATCGTTTCGTCGGGCAGCGTCGCGCAGGATGCTCCGCCCCCAGTCCAGCAGACTGCGGCTACCGCGCCTTCGCTGACGCAACAGCAACTGGATCAGCTGGTGGCGCCCGTGGCGCTTTATCCCGACCCGTTGCTCGCCGACGTGCTGACGGCTTCCACCTATCCGCTCGAAGTCGTCGAAGCGCACCGCTGGGTCAGCGATCCGGCGAACGCCGCGCTCAAGGGCGACGCGTTGAGCGCCGCGCTTGCGGCCCACGATTGGGCTCCCAGCATCCAGGCCTTGGTGCCTTTCCCCATGGTACTCCAGATGATGGACAGCCACCTCGACTGGACGGAGCAACTCGGCGAAGCGTTTCTCGCGCAGCAGGGCGACATCATGGATGCGGTGCAGAGGTTGCGGCACCGCGCCGAAATGGCCGGCACGCTCACATCCTCGCCGCAACAAACAGTGGCGAGCGAGGGCGACGATGTCACGATTTCACCGCCGCCGTCGGAAGTGATTTACGTCCCGACCTATAATGCGTGGTGCGCCTATGGCGCGTGGCCCTATCAGGTTTATCCGCCCTATTATTATGCGCCATGGCCGGGCTATTGCGCCCCGGACGATTACGCGATCGCCTTCGACGCCGGTCTTTTCCTGCCCTTCGCATATTGGGATTGGGGTTATTTCGATTGGCACGGTCATCATCTCCGGATCAATCGCGATCGTTACGATCAGTTTCATTCCGGACATGAACCGGCGGTGCCCGATCACCAGGCACCCGGGGATGTATGGCAGCACAATCCGGCCCATCGTGTCGGCGTTCCCTATCGCGATCTGCGCAACGCTCAACAATTTCAGCCCGCGCAGAACGATCATCAATCTTTCCGCGGCTTCGAGGGCCGCGATAGCGAACCGTTCGAATCCGTCCGCCCGTCGCCGCCCGCGTTCGAGAATTTTGGATCGGGACGAGAAATCCAAATGCAATCGGAGCGCGGACAGAGCAGTCGCGGCGTCATCTCCGGCAGCGCGCCTCGGAGTTTTGGTGGAGGCGGAAGAAGCAGCGGGGGGCATGGAAGACCGTGATCACTACAACGCGTCGGCTTCTCACTCACGAGGATCACACCGTTATGGACAAGGCTCTGGCCAATATGAAGCATCTCCTTCTGGCATTCGGCATTATCGCCATGTGCTCGAACGCAACGTCAGCAACAGCAGCTGCTGACAAGCCTGAAAACTTTGCCAGCCCCGAACAGGCGGCCGACGCGCTTGTCGCCGCCGCCCGCAACAACGATCCGGCGGCAATGCTCAGGATATTCGGCGCCGCAGGGCAGGAGCTTGTCAGCTCAGGCGACAAAATCGAGGACCGGAGAGCCCGTGCCCGATTTGTCGGCCATTACGACGAGGGCAGCAAAGTCCTGCGTGATTCCGCCGACAAGGCGACGCTGCTTGTCGGCGCCGAGGAATGGCCGTTTCCGATTCCAATCGTGCGGCAGGCCGGCGTTTGGCATTTCGATTCCCCGGCCGGCGCCGAAGAGATTCTCGATCGGCGGGTCGGCCGCAATGAATTGGATGCGATCAGGATATGCCGAAACTACGTTCGCGCCCAACGCGACTACGCCGCCGATCTGCAAAGCGCACAGAAACCGGTGGAATACGCGCAGAAATTCGTCAGCAGCCCCGGTCGACACGATGGCCTTTATTGGCCCGTCGGACAGGGCGAACAACAAAGCCCGATGGGTCCGCTGATGGCGCATGCCCGCGCCGAGGGTTACGGCCATCACGCGAAGGGCGTGCACGCTCCGTATCACGGCTATTTCTACAAAATCCTGACGCGCCAGGGCGCGGCGGCGCCCGGGGGCGTCCGCGACTACATGGCTGATGGGCACATGACCGGGGGATTCGCCCTGATCGCTTTCCCGGCGACGTATGGAAATTCCGGCGTGACGACCTTCATCGTCAACCAGGACGGCATCGTCTATGAAAAGAACCTCGGACCCGACACGGCAAAAGTCGCGGCGTCCATCACGGAGTTCAATCCCGACCTCACCTGGAAGACAAGGTGAAGCTGGGCGATGGGTGCGTTTTCAGATTGCGTTGACGCAATCGCATTCGCTGTCGTCACCATGGGCGGGCTTGACCCGCCCACCCAGTTCGCGAGTGTCTGCGAGCGATGAGTCATTCGCCCCGCTGACGCGCGGCGGCTGGTTGGTCGGCTCAAGGCCGGCCATGGTGAGTAATTGATTACCGCCAGATCGGTTTGCCGCTTCCGGGCAGGCCCAGTTTCGGCCATTTCTCCGTGACCGCACGCACGATCTCGTCGTCCATCCGGATTTGCCGGCCCCATTCGCGCCTGGTTTCGGGCGGCCATTTGTTCGTCGCGTCGAGCCCGATCTTGGAACCGAGACCCGATTCCGGCGAGGCGAAATCGAGATAGTCGATCGGCGTATTCTCGATCAGCGTGATGTCGCGCGCCGGGTCCATGCGCGTCGACAGCGCCCACATCACGTCGCGCCAATTGCGCGCGTCGATGTCGTCGTCCACCACGATCACCCATTTGGTGTACATGAACTGGCGCAAATACGACCAAACCGCCATCATCACGCGCTTGGCGTGGCCGGGATAGGCCTTCCGTATACTGACGACAGCGATGCGGTAGGAACAGCCTTCGGGCGGCAGCCAAAAATCGACGATTTCGGGGAATTGCTGAATCAGCAGCGGAATGAACACTTCGTTCAACGCTTCGCCAAGGACCGAGGGCTCGTCGGGCGGACGGCCGGTGAAGGTCGAAAGATAGATCGGATCGCGGCGCATGGTGATCGCGCTCACGGTGAAGACGGGAAAGCGCTCGACCGAATTGTAATATCCGGTGTGGTCGCCATACGGCCCTTCGTCGCGGTAATCGCCGAGCGAGACTTCGCCTTCCAGCACGATTTCGGCTTCTGCCGGAACCTTGAGCGGTTGGCTGACGCAATCGGTAAGCTCGACGCGGGCACCGCGCAAAATCCCTGCGAATTGATATTCCGACAGCGTGTCGGGAACCGGCGTCACGGCGGCGAGGATGGTTCCGGGGTCGGCACCCAGCACCACTGCGGCGGGAAACGGTTCGCTCTTTTGTTGCGCCCAGCGCGCATGATGCTGCGCGCCGCCGCGGTGCTTGAGCCAGCGCATGAGCGTTTGATTGGGGCCTAGCACCTGCAGGCGGTAGATGCCGAGATTGTAATTGTCCTCGCGGGAATCGCTGGGGCCTTTGGTCACTACCAGCGGCCAGGTGACAAGCGGCGCCGGTTCGCCCGGCCAGCAGGTCTGGATGGGCAGACGTGCCAGATCGATATCCGCGCCCTTGAGCACGATTTGCTGGCAAGGCGGCGTGCCGCTCAAAATGCCGCCCCCGCTCTTGGGCTTCATCGACAGCACGGTCCTGGCGAGCGGCAACAGGTCCATCGCCTCGGAAAAGCTGCGCGGCGGCTCGGGCTGGCGCAAGGTGGCGAGAAGCTCGCCAACTTCGCGTAACGACCGCGCATCGCGCCGTTCGACGCCGCCCATGGTGACGCCCATCGCCACGCGCTTCACCGTGCCGAACAGATTGACGAGCACGGGAATGGGCGAGGGCGTGCCGTCGCACTTGAGCGGATTTTCGAACAGGACGGCCGGCCCGCCCTCGGCCAACAGGCGCGTCTGAATCTCGGTCATTTCGAGCACGGTCGAGACCGGCTCGGACACCCGAACGAGTTCGCCCTCGGCTTCGAGCTTGGCGATGAATTCGCGGAGAGAGCGGTAGGTCATGTCAAATTTCGTTCACGACAACCCATTTGGACGGTGCGGCGTGCCACACGCCATAGACGAAATAGATCATGATCCCGAGTGCCGTCCACACCACCAGCCGCACCCAGGTCCCGTCGGCGAGGCTGAACATCATCAAGCCGCAGGTCACAATGCCGGCCGGGGCCACGAACCAGGCAAAAGGCGTCTTGAACGGGCGGCGCGCTTTCGGCGTCGTGCGCCGCAAGATCATGATGCCGCCGCACACCGCCACAAACGCCAGCAGCGTGCCGATCGAGACGAGGTCGGCGAGGATGTCGAGCGGAAAGACCGCTGCGATAATGGCGGCCGCGACGCCGGTGATGATCGTGCCACGATGGGGCGTCTTGAAGCGCGCGTGCACGGCGGAAAAGACGGGCGGCAGAAAGCCGTCGCGCGCCATCGAGTAGAAGATGCGCGATTGTCCGTACAACGAGACGAAAACGACCGACGCCAGCCCCACCATCGCCCCGATATTGATCGGCATGACGATCCACTGGAGCGCCGCAATTTTGCCGAGTGCGAAGGAAACCGGATTGGGGACGTCGAGTGTGCGCCAATTGGTGATTCCCGTCAGCACCAGCGCCATACCCACGTAAAGCACCGTGCAGATGGCGAGCGAGCCCAAAATGCCGATCGGCAGATCGCGGGCGGGATTTTTCGCCTCCTGCGCCGCCACCGATACCGCCTCGAACCCGATATAGGCGAAGAAGATCATGCCGGACGCGGCGAGGATTCCGGTGACGCCGAACCTCCCGAAACTGCCTTCGTTCGGCGGGATGAACGGGTGAAGATTGGCCGCATGCACGTAAGGCAGGCCGAAGATGATGACGAGGATGACGATGCCCGTCTTGATCATCACCATGCCAGCGTTGAACCGCGCGGATTCGCTGACGCCGGCCACCAGGAACATTGTGAGAAAGACGATCAGCAGGACGGCCGGAAGATTGATCCACGCGCCGGTCAAATGCAGCTCGTGAAAGCCGGTGCCTGCGACCGGCGCGTTGGTCAAGACGGCGGGCAAGGCGTAGCCGAGATTCTGCAGGAAGCTGACGAAATAGCCCGACCAGCCGACCGAGACCGTGGATGCCGACACCAGATATTCGAGCACCATGTTCCAGCCGATGAACCACGCCATGAAGCGGCCCATGGTGGCATAGGCATAGGTGTAGGCGCTGCCCGATTCCGGAATCATCGACGCGAATTCGGCATAGCACAGCCCGGCGAACAGGCAGCCGAGGCCCGCAATGACGAAGGAGATCAGAACGGCAGGGCCGGCATGCTCGGCCGCCGCGGTTCCCGCAATCACGAAGATGCCGGCGCCGATGATCGAGCCAATGCCGATCATGATCAGGCTGACCGGCCCCAATGCGCGGTGGAGCTGATGCTCCTCGGCCACGATTGGGTTGGGCTGAATGAGAAATGTGTCGTCGTTCATCGGCGTTTCATCGTCTTCGGTGAATGACGGCCAGTGTGCAGGCCGGAAGGCACCATGCAAAATCGGCTCGTCCGGCCGGAAGAGCGTACAGTCCCAACGATAAAGGATGAATTGCAAGCGCGCCACGGGCGCGGATAGAGCGCTGCTTGCTCGAACGAATTCGCCTCTATAGGCTCGTTTAGGGGCGCCACGGAGCTGGCGCGGTTGAGGGAGCTATTCGATGGCCGGTGGACGGTTGTTGGCGCGCAAGCCGGTCGATCATGTGCGCGCCGAATTCGCGCAATCCGAGCTCAAACGAACGTTGGGGCCGTTCAATCTCGTCACGCTCGGCATCGGTTGCATCATCGGCGCGGGCATCTTCGTGATCACCGGTTCGGCAGCGGCCAATTTTGCGGGACCCGGCGTTCTTCTGTCCTTCATCATCGCAGGCACGGCGTGCGCTTTTGCGGGTCTTTGCTACGCCGAACTCGCATCGACCATGCCGGTGCCTGGTTCGGCCTACACCTATTCTTACGTAACGCTAGGCGAGGTCTTCGCCTGGACGATGGGCTGGCTTCTCCTCCTCGAATACGGCGTTGCGGCCTCGACCGTCGCTGCCGGCTGGACGGGCTATGTGATCAGCCTGCTTAACGATTTCGGCATTCACGTCCCGGCATCGGTCTCGCAGTCGGCGTTGCAATACCAAAGCGGCGTGCTGAGCATGACCGCGAGCGTCAATATCGTAGGTGCCATAGGCATCGGCCTAGTGACCACGCTGCTCGTGATCGGCATCCACGAGTCGGCGCAGGTCAACAATCTCATCGTCGTGGTCAAGGTCACGGTTCTTATCGCTTTCGTGGTGATCGGCGCGGCCTATATCAATCCCGCCAACTGGAAGCCGTTCCTTCCGCCCAATGAAGGGGGATTCCATTATGGCTGGCTGGGTGTGTTTCGCGCCGCCTCCCTTATCTTCTTCGCCTATATCGGTTTCGAGGCCGTCTCGACTGCGGCAGGGGAGGCACGCAATCCCCAAAAGGATATCCCCATTGGCATTTTGGGATCGCTCTTCATCTGCACGATCATCTATATACTGGTGGCCGCCGTCCTGACCGGTGTCGTTCCGTTCCGGAAGCTAGGCGTCCCTGATCCGATCGCGATTGCTGTGGACCGCATGAACCCCTCTTGGGCGATCGTGCCTTGGTCCTTCGCGAGATCCGGCACACTCAATATTTTTTCGCTCCTCATCAAGATCGGCGCGTTTACCGGCCTCACTTCGGTGATGTTGGTTCTCTGTTACGGGCAGACGCGGGTCTTTTACCAAATGGCGAAGGACGGTTTGATACCGAAGGTATTCGGCCTTGTGAACAAGCGCTTCCGGACGCCAGCGGCCGGCACGATCCTGTTGGGCGCCGTCATCGCGGCTGCCGCCGCCATACTTCCTTTGAGTGTGTTGAACGATCTCGTCAGCTTGGGCACCGCGCTCGCCTTTTCAATCGTCTGCATCAGCGTCATCTATCTGCGCCGCCACGAACCTGGGCTCGTGCGACCGTTCAAAGTTCCGTTCTATCCGCTGACACCGATTTTGGGCGCGGTCTTTTGCATCACCTTCATGGTCGCGCCGATCCTTTTGGATATCATCAGTAAAGGCATTGGCAAGGATTTGCTGGGATCGCTGTTCGGCTCGCCCGAAGCGAAATTCCAACGCGACCCGGTTGCGCTCGATATCCTATTGACCTACGTCCTGGTCGGCGCATTGATCTATGCTGGGTTCGGCTACCGCAATTCCAGACTCGGAAAAGGTGAGCCGGCTCTCGGTGTCGAGCCGGCGCCTATGGATTATCCGCACTAAGCGGACCCCGATAGTATCGAAGCGCCCTTTCCCCAGTTGCCGTCTAATAATGCGGGCTCGCTACGCCTATCCGGGGCTGGGACGCGACAGCAAGCGGTAGACCGCGGTTTCGCGCACGTCGCGATCTTCGAGGTCGCGCAGGGTTTGCACCTGATAGCGCGCGAGCTTTTCGATGCCCGACTTTGGAAAATAGCTGCGGCCGGGATCGCCGAGCAATACGGCCGTGCCGCGTCGAGCGGCCTTTGTGAGCCATTCGAGCAAGCGCTCGGCCAGCGGGCGCTCGTAGCACATGTCGCCCACCAGCACGGTGTCCCACACGCATGCGCCGTCCAGGACATCGTCTTGCCGCACGTCGATCACGACGGCATTGGCGGTTGCGTTAAGCCGGATCGCCGCGGCGGCGAACGCATCGATGTCGGCGGCGAGCACCGAAGCCGCACCACCTTTCGCCGCCGCAATGGCAACGATCCCCGAGCCGGAGCCGAAATCGAGCACGGAGCGGCCGCGGACGATTTCGGGATGATCGAGCACATAGCGCGCCAGCGCCTGTCCGCCCGCCCAGGCGAACGCCCAATAGGGCGGGGGTAGCCCGCTTTTTTCGATTTCGGCCTCCGTCTTGCTCCACAAGGGCAGTATTTCCGTCGCCAGATGAAGACGGATATCGGGCACGAGCGAGGGCACGGAGAGAACCGTGTTGGCGTGGACGAAGGAAACGGGATCGGTCATCTGCGGAACAGAGCACATTCGTTAGGCGGGAGCGATGTTAAGGCGAAAGAGCGATTGTCCAATTCGCGGTCGCCTTCATTGGGGATTTGCGAGCGCATTTGATAGTCTGTCTTTGAGCGCGTGCAGGAGTAGGGTGATGGCTGCAAATTACAGCTTCTCTATCGTGTTGGAGCCGCAGGAAGGCGGCGGGTACACCGTGCTGGTTCCGGCACTGCCGGAGGTCGTGACCGAAGGGGATTCCGAAGCCGAAGCTCTCGCCAATGCCGAGGAGGCGATCCGTGCGGTCCTTGCCTACCGGCGGGACCATGACATCGCCATTCCATCCGATGCGCTTCCGGAGGTTCGCCGCGTAACGGTAGCCGCCTGATATCAGCAGCGGACGGCTTCCAGTTGTCAGTGGAAAACGAGTTATACAAGCATTGCAGAGAGCGGGTTTTGTCACGGAACCGGTTGTAGGTAGTCACCACGTTCTTACACATCCTGAAGACCCAAAGCGAACCGTGACGGTGCCCGTCCATAGTAAGCGTGACTTGAAGCCTGGCACCCTTCGGTCGATCATTCGTCAGACCGGCTTCACGGTAGAAGAGTTTATCGAACTCCTCTGAACCCCGGCGTCGTTCTGCTCGGTCTTTCCAGTGATATTCACGCAAGTTCTTCCACAGCCATATTGTCGATCAGCCTTGTGCCGCCGATCTTTGCGGCGGCGAGCACGCGCGCGGGCCGCGACAGCGTCTCGATCTGTGCCAAGGTCGCCGCATCGCGCACGGCGAGGTAATCGACCGATGCAAATCCACCGGCGAGAAGTGTCGCAGCGCCCCACGCTTCGGCATCGAAGATATTGACGCCCGCCCGCACGCGCGCCGCGACATCCTTCAGAACGCGATTGAGCTGGCCCGCGATTCTGCGCTCGTCCGGATTGAGATACGCGTTGCGCGAGGACATGGCGAGCCCGTCCGCTTCGCGCACGATAGCGCCGCCGACAATGTTGACAGGCAAGCCAAGATCGGCCGCCAGCCGTCGGACGACGAGGATCTGCTGATAATCCTTTTCGCCGAAGACGGCGATGTCGGGCATGGTCGCGATCAGGAGCTTGGCGACGATGGTCGCAACGCCGGAGAAGAAACGCGGACGAAAATCGGTTTCGAGACCGGCGCTCGGGCCTTCCACTTCGATCCGCGTTGCGAACCCTTCGGGATACATTTCGTTCACGCTTGGCGCGAAGATGAGGCTGGCGGCGCCTGCACCCTCCAGTTTTGCCGCATCGTCGGCGAGGGCGCGCGGGTAGCGGTCGAAATCTTCGTGCGGCGCGAATTGTGCGGGGTTGACGAAGATGCTGACGACCACCTTCTGCGTGCGCTGCCCCGCTTCGCGCACCAGGCTGAGATGGCCGTCATGCAGCGCGCCCATGGTCGGCACGAGGCCGACGGTTGCCCCGTCGCGCCGCCATACGCCAAGGCGGGTGCGCAAATCCGAAACGCTGGTGGCGATGTCTGGGCGGGTCATGGAGCGATTAGAGAGTGTGTGGCGTGGGGAATCAACGGCTGGGGTGCAACACACCCGTCCGGGCGGCGCAATTGCACCACAAGAAAGTGTTACCTGCTGCGGGCCGCCGGCGGCAAAAAGGCGGTACAATCAGGCCGCGCGATTCCGCTGGAAGGCCTCTCATGACCCTCACCGACCTCCGCCGAGCGATCTCCGACCATTGGCTTGCCGACGAGGATGCCGTCGTCGATGCGCTGATCCCGCGCGCGCGTCTGACGCATGGCGAGCGCGCGGCGACCGATGCCCTGGCGTCGGAGCTTGTCACCCGCATCCGCGCCGCACGCGACAAGCGAAGCGGCATCGATGCGTTCACACAGGAATACGCCCTGTCGAGCGAGGAGGGCGTGGTGCTGATGTGTCTCGCCGAATCGCTCCTGCGCGTGCCGGATGCGGCGACGGCGGACAAGCTCATCCGCGACAAGGTCGGCAGCCGCGATTGGGCGCGCCACCTCAACAAATCGGACTCGCTGTTCGTGAACGCCTCGACCTGGGCGCTGATGCTGACCGGACGCGTGATCAATCGCGACGACGCCGCGAAGTGGGATTTCGACGGTATTCTGAAGAAGGTCGTCGCGCGCGCGGGCGAGCCGGTCATTCGCCAGGCCGTGACGTTGGCCATGCGCATCCTGGGCGGCCAATTCGTGCTTGGCCGTTCCATTGAGGAAGCGCTCAAGGAAGCGCGTGGTGCCATGGCCGACGGCTATCGTTTTTCCTTCGACATGCTGGGCGAGGCCGCCTACACGCAGAAGGACGCGGCGCGCTGTTACGCTTCGTACCAGCATGCATTGTCGGCGATCGCTGCAGCCCAGACCGACCAATTTGCGCCAGCCTTTGAGCGGCCAAGCATTTCCGTGAAATTGTCGGCCCTGCATCCGCGCTACGAATGGGCCAAGCGCGACCGCGTTCTCGACGAGCTTGTGCCGCGGCTTGTCGTTCTGGCGGCGCAGGCACGCGAGCACAATCTCGGCTTCACCATCGACGCGGAGGAGTCCGAGCGCCTCGATTTGATGCTCGATGTATTCGAAGCGATGGGCGAATCGGAACAATTGTGGCGCTGGGAGGGTTTGGGCTTGGCGGTCCAGGCCTATTCGAAGCGCGCGCTGCCCGTCATCGCCTGGCTGGGCGAGCTTGGCCGCCACCAGCAGCGGCGCATACCCGTGCGTCTCGTCAAGGGCGCCTATTGGGACACCGAGATCAAACGCACGCAGGAGCAGGGCCTGCGCGACTATCCCGTTTTCACCCGCAAGGCGGCGACGGACGCCTCTTATCTGGCGTGCGCGCGCGCCTTGCTCGCGGACGAGACGGCTATTTATCCTCAATTTGCGACCCACAACGCGCATACGCTGTCGGCGGTGCAGGTGTTAGCAGGCGGCCGCAAGGATTTCGAATATCAGCGCCTGCACGGCATGGGCGAAACGCTTTACCAGCTTTATCGCGATGTGAAGAAGGCGGGGCATGTCGGCCCCGGCACGCGCGTCTATGCGCCGGTCGGAACCCACGAAGACCTCCTTGCCTATCTTGTACGGCGGCTGCTCGAAAACGGCGCCAATACCTCCTTCGTTAATCGCCTGGCCAATGCGGAAACCCCCATCGCGGAGATCATTGCCGATCCCGTCGACCTGCTCATGACGCATCAGCCGCGACGCAGCGCCCACATCCCAAAACCGGAGAACCTGTTTCCCGGCCGGCACAATTCGACTGGATTCCTCTGGAACGACCCCGCGGTGGCGCAGCCCATATTGGCCGACATGGCGCATTTCCTGAAGACACGCCAACGCGCCGTGCCGGTGGTGGGTGGTGCCGAGCGAAGCGGTGGAGCGCGCGACGTTCGCGATCCCTCCGATTTGACGCGCATCGTGGGGGAGGTGGTCGAGGCCGATACGCCCGATTGCACCGATGCGCTTGCGCTCGCCCACGGCGCGTACATGGCGTGGGACAGGCTGGGCGGCGAGGCCCGTGCGAAAATCCTGGAACGCGCCGCCGATCTCTTTGAGACCAATCGCGCGCGACTGATGGCGCTCGCGGTCCGCGAAGCCGGCAAAACGCTTCCCAATGCGCTGGGCGAAGTTCGCGAAGCGGTCGATTTCCTGCGCTATTACGCGGGCATCGCGCGCGCGCAGTTCGAATGCCCCGCAGTCCTGCCGGGACCGACGGGCGAAGACAATCAATTGTCGTTGCATGGGCGCGGTGTTTTCGCCTGCATTTCGCCGTGGAATTTTCCGCTGGCAATCTTCACGGGCCAGCTCGCGGGCGCATTGGCCGCCGGCAATACGGTGGTGGCGAAGCCGGCGGAACAAACGCCGCTGATGGCAGCGGCGGCGATCGCGTTGTTGCATGAAGCGGGCGTGCCGACGGATGTGCTCCATCTGTTGCCGGGCGATGGCCCGCGAATCGGAAACGCGCTGTTCGGCGACGCGCGGCTTGCGGGCGTCGCCTTCACCGGCTCGACAGAGGCCGCCGCTGCCATAAACCGCGCGCTCGCTGCGCGTGACGGTCCGATTGCCACTTTCATTGCCGAGACCGGCGGGCAGAACGCCATGATCGTCGATTCGACGGCGTTGCCCGAGCAGGTGACCCGCGATGTCATCGCATCGGCTTTCGACAGTGCGGGCCAGCGCTGTTCGGCGCTGCGCGTGCTGTATCTCCAGGAAAACGTCGCCGACAAGATGCTCGATCTGATCCTGGGTGCGATGGACGAACTGAAGCTCGGCGATCCGATGCGGCTCGACACCGATATGGGGCCGGTGATCGATGAGGAGGCGCGCAAGACACTGGAGCTGCATGCGACGCGGATGACGCGCGAGGCGCGTTTGTTGCACAGACTGCCGCTCGGCCCCGAACATGCCGGCGGGGTCTTCTTCCCGCCACATGTCTTCGAGATTTCGTCGATCGCCGCGCTCCAACGCGAAGTATTCGGTCCGATACTTCATGTTGTGCGCTATTCGTCCGATCGTCTGGGCGAGGTGTGCGACGCGATCAACGCGACGGGCTACGGGTTGACGCTTGGCCTGCACAGTCGAATCGAGGAAACCATGTGCTTTGTGCGGGCACGGATTCGCGCCGGCAATGTCTACGTCAACCGCAACCAGATCGGCGCAGTCGTGGGCCAGCAGCCCTTCGGTGGCGAGGGCTTGTCCGGCACGGGGCCGAAAGCCGGTGGTCCGAACTATCTTTTGCGTTTTGCCCGCGAACGCACTTATACGGTTAACACGACGGCTGCGGGCGGTAATGCCGCGTTGCTTTCGAGCGAGCGTGATTGACAAGTGCAAATGAGAGCAAGGATGCGCGGGAGATGACGGGGACGCGCGCCCACATCGTTGTGTTCGGCAATGAAAAGGGCGGTTCGGGAAAGACGACTTCGGCGATGCATGTCGCCGTGGCACTGGCACGGATGGGGCACCGGGTTGCTGCCGTCGACCTGGACACGCGGCAGAGAAGCTTTGCCCGCCATTTGGAGAACCGTGCGGGCTGGTGCGCGCGTGGCGCCAAGAATCTTGCAATGCCCGAAACGCTCGCCTTCGTCCGATCGCAAGCCGCATCGCTCGACGACGCTGCGGCCGACGAAGCCAGGCGTTTCACTCAACTTTTGAACGAGGGGGAAAAGGAGTTCGACTTCATCGTCATCGATACGCCCGGCAACGACACTTGGCTATCGCGCCATGCGCATGCCGCCGCCGATACGCTGGTGACGCCGCTGAACGACAGTTTCGTCGACTTCGATCTCCTGGCCCGCATCGATCCGGAAACGTTCGAAATCAAGGCGCCGAGCCTCTACAGCGATTTCGTCTGGGAGTGTCGCAAGAAGCGCCTGATCGCGCGCCGGCCTGCGGTCGACTGGGTGGTAATGCGCAATCGCATTTCGTCGACCGAAGCACGGAACAAGCGCCGTCTTTCGAAGGCGCTCGACAATTTGTCCGCCAGAATCGGATTTCGCGTGGCGCCGGGCTTCGGCGAAAGAGTGATCTTTCGCGAATTGTTTCCCACGGGATTGACCATGCTTGACCTACCTCAGCCGGGGCTCGACATCGCCTTCTCGATGTCGCACGTCGCCGCGCGCCAGGAGGTGCGCCAGTTGCTTCAAACGCTGAAATTGCCTGGGGTGGCTCACAGCGCCGGCCAGGTTTAGCGCTCGGCGATAGCCGCGAAACAGGTTTGGCCGCGCTCCGTCAGGCGCTCGCAGACTTCGCGCGCTTCGCGTTCCGGGAAGGGGCCGAAGCGGGCACGATAGAGCGTATGTCCGTCGATCCCCTGGAACGGCACAACGATGCGCGCGGCCTGGCCGAGCACGTCCATCGAGCGTTCGGCGTATGCCGAAAGCTGAGCCTTGGCCGACGTGACATCGGCAAAGGCGCCGATCTGGATCGTCCAGTCGCGGAGGTCCTGCGCGGATTGGACGGAGCGGGCGATGCCCAGATTGGCGTTGCCGACAGCACCTTCGCCGACGACGCCCGGGCGCGGCTTGGGCGTCGCCGTCGGGTGATAGGCGGCCAGCAGGACGGGCATGCTGGGGCGCGGGATCGGTTGTGGCGTTGCCTTGGCAGCCTTTGTAACTGCGGCTTGCATGTGCTGCGGGGCAGCCCTTCGAACCGGCGGACGCATCACCGTGCGCGTCGCAAGCGGCAGCGCGACAGGGGCCGCGATATGCGGTTGCGGCGCAGTTATGGGTGCTATGCCGGCCAGCCCGTCATCGGGATCGACTCGCGATTCGGCGGCATCCTCATCCTCGGGATCGTTCCCCGTGCTTTGCTGAGTAGCGGCCGAGGCGGATTGCCCCGCCGCTCCGGCGCGTGGCATCGCGCCCGCCGCGGCGATCTGGAAACCGGCGATAATGGGGCTTGCCTGCGTGTTTTGCGCGATCGACTGCCACGGCACGTTCGCATGTGCCACGAGGTTCGGATTCTGGCTGACCTGCGCGAAGGTATTGTCGAGAAGGTGGACCATTTCCATGTCGCGGCGGTGGGCCGTGCGCCCTCCCATCACGACCCCGATCACGTGAGCTCCGCCGCGTACGACCGACGACACGAGATTAAAGCCGGAGGCTTCGGTGTAGCCCGTCTTAATGCCGTCCGCGCCTTCGTAGGTGCCAATCAGATGATCTGTCGTCTTATGTGTGTCGCCGTGCCATGTGAATGTCTGTGTCGAGAAATAGGGGAAATACTGGGGGAAATCATAGGCGAGGTGACGGGCGAGAATCGAAATATCTCTGGCTGTAGTGACCTGGAGGTCGTCGGGCAAACCGGAGGCATTGTGGTAGAAGGTGTGTGCCATGCCCAGCGCGCGCGCCTTTGCGGTCATCAATTCCGCAAAATGGGATTCGCTGCCGCCGATCGCTTCGGCGATCGCAACAGCTACGTCGTTCGCCGAGCAGACGACGATTGCCTTGATCGCTGATTCGACCGGGATCGTCGTCCCGGGCCGCAGGTACAATTTGGTGCGGTGCTGGATCGATGCATGTTCGGAGACCGGCAGCGGTGTCGCGAGCGTCATCTGGCCGTTCTTGAGCTGCTCGAAAAGCAGGTAAAGGGTCATCATCTTGGTCAGAGAGGCGGGATGGCGCGTTGCATCGGGGTTGCGCGCGTAGAGCACCTTGCCGGTTGCTCCATCCAGAATCAGGGCCGCATCCTTCTCGGGGTCCGTCAATCCGGCGAAAAACACGCTGTGGCTGCCATGATGGTGCCGAATCGCTGCGAGCGCGGGTTGTGAAGACAGGGACACAACCAAGCTCGAAATAACCGTAAAGGATGCGATAAACGCCACCCGCGCCAACACGCTCTTTTCGGAAGGCGCTCGTTCCGACATGCCAACTCCAAACGCGGGTAATCCCGAACCCGCGCGATCAGACCAAATTGCCGTGCGCGGTGCAAGGGCAAATCAAAATCCACTTTAACTTCCCGATATTTAGGAGAAGTTAACGATTGGGCATGGCGTCGCCGCTCTCCGCCGGAGAGCCATTTTGGGCGAGCAAAAATCATTGTGCGGTGCAACATGGGTGCCTTGACAACATGTTCATTGCAGCGCATATAGATCATGTTGCACTGCAATAGGGCCGCTGGCCCCCGAAGACAGTGCGCCGTCCATTTCACCGAACGATGAGGGCATGAACATGGTAGCGAAGACAAAGACGGCCGGCGAGAAGATCAACGGCACGGAAGGCATTGAAACCGCGATCAAAACGGGTTCGGATGCGTTTAAGACCGGATTCGACAAGGCGGTGCAGAATTACGATCAGTTGCTCGGTTACGGAAAAGAGACTGTCGAAGCTTACATGAAGGCCGCCAATGCGGCAGGCAAGGGCGTTGAAACGCTTCACAGCGAGTTGTATGCATATTCGAAGCAATCGGTCGAAGACTCCATCTCGGCGACGAAGGCCCTTTTGGGCTCCAAGTCCGTCCACGAGGCGTTTGAGCTTCAGACCGATTTCGCAAAGTCCGCATTCGACACCTATGTCAGCCAGGTAACGAAGCTGGGCGAAATCGTTTCGTCCACGGCGAAGGGAACGTTCGAGCCGCTTCAGGGCCGCATCCAGGCCTGGGTCGATATCGTTCAGAGCTCTCGCGCGGCGTAAATCGAAAAGTCCGTTCCGCGACTTCCCCCCTTCGCGGAACGATTGAGAAAGAGCCCGCAGCGCGAGAGCGCTGCGGGCTCTTTCGCCTTGTGGTCGAAGCGCACCGCGTCCTGCGACAGTCTGACCGGACCCTCGGCAAACCGAATTTATGAACTTTTTGACGACGTGGGATTTGCCAAACGGGTCTATGATGCCGTTAAGCTATAATTGGAAAATGCGTATCTTTGCGGTCCGACCTGGATGAACAAGCGGCAATGACCGAGAAAAATGGCGATCGCGGCCAGTCGGGCCAGGACAACGGCGTGGGCACCGGCGTGGTGTCCAAGACCCGGCCGAAGACCAAGCGACCCAGCCTGTACAAGGTATTGTTGCTTAATGACGATTACACGCCGATGGAGTTCGTCGTGCATATTCTCGAGCGCTTCTTCAACAAGGGCCGCGACGAAGCGGTGCAGATCATGCTGCAGGTCCATCGCCACGGCGTGGGGATATGCGGAATATTCACCTACGAAGTTGCCGAAACAAAAGTGGCGCAGGTCATTGAATTCGCGCGCCGACATCAGCATCCTTTACAATGCACCATGGAAAAGGAGTAGGGAGGCGATGCCGACACTCTCGCGAAGCCTGGAACAGGCCCTGCACCGCGCCATCAAACTCGCGAGCGATCGCCACCACGAATACGCGACGCTCGAACACCTGCTTCTGGCCCTGATCGACGACCCTGACGCGGCCCAGGTGCTGAAGGCCTGTAACGTCGACAGCGAGATTCTCCGGCAGGCCTTGCGCAAATATGTCGACGACGACCTGATGACCCTTGTCATCGAGGATAGCGAGGACGCCAAGCCCACCACGGGTTTTCAACGCGTCGTCCAGCGTGCGGTCCTGCACGTCCAGAATTCCGGGCGAGACGAGGTGACGGGGGCCAATGTCCTGGTTGCGCTGTTCACCGAGCGCGAGAGCCACGCCGTCTACTTCCTCCAGGAACAGAACATGACGCGGCTCGATGCGGTGAGCTATATGAGCCACGGCATCGCCAAACGCCCTGGCATGACTCAGCAAAAGTCGGTGCGCGGCGCCGAGGAAGAAGAAGAGAGCGAAAAAGCGACCAAGCAGGGTACCGAGGCGCTGGAAGCCTATTGCGTCAATCTCAACGAGAAGGCGAAGGCCGGCCGCATCGATCCGCTGATCGGCCGGGATGTCGAAGTCGAGCGCACGATTCAGATCCTGTGCCGCCGGCAGAAGAACAATCCACTCTTCGTGGGCGATCCGGGCGTCGGCAAAACCGCGATCGCGGAAGGTCTTGCGCGCAAGATCGTCAAGCGCGAAGTGCCCGACGTGCTCAAGGATTGCACGATCTACGCGCTCGACATGGGCGCATTGATCGCCGGCACGCGCTATCGCGGCGATTTCGAAGAGCGCCTCAAATCCGTCGTGAAGGAGCTCGAGGCCATCAAGGGGGCGATCCTTTTCATCGACGAAATCCATACCGTGATCGGTGCCGGCGCCACAAGCGGCGGCGCGATGGATGCGTCCAACCTGCTCAAGCCTGCGCTCCAGGCCGGCATTCTGCGTTGCATCGGCTCGACGACTTACAAGGAATACCGGCAATATTTCGAAAAGGATCGTGCGCTGGTGCGCCGCTTCCAGAAGATCGATGTGGCCGAACCGACCGTGCCGGACGCGATCAAGATCGTCAAAGGCCTGAAGCCCTATTACGAAGAATATCACAAGGTCCGCTACACCGCCGATGCGATCAAGGCCGCAGTTGAACTCGCTGCCAAATACATCAACGACCGCAAGCTTCCGGACAAGGCGATCGACGTGATCGACGAAGTCGGTGCATCGCAGATGCTGCTGCCCGAATCCCGGCGCAAGAAAGTTATCGGCGTCAAGGAAGTGGAGGAGGTCGTCGCCAAGATGGCCCGCATCCCGCCAAAATCCGTCTCCAAGACGGACGTGGAGACGCTTCGCAGCCTCGAGAACGATCTGAAGCGCGTCGTGTTCGGCCAGGACAAAGCGATCCATGCGCTCGCCTCGGCAATCAAATTGGCACGCGCCGGGCTGCGCCAGGCGGAAAAGCCGATCGGCTGCTATCTGTTTTCGGGTCCGACGGGTGTCGGCAAGACCGAAGTGGCCAAGCAACTCGCGAGCGTTTTGGGTGTCGAGCTTCTGCGTTTCGACATGTCGGAATATATGGAAAGGCACACTGTGTCGCGCCTGATCGGCGCACCGCCCGGCTATGTCGGTTTCGACCAGGGTGGGCTGTTGACGGACGGCATCGACCAGCATCCCCATTGCGTGCTGCTGCTCGACGAAGTCGAGAAAGCCCATCCGGATCTGTTCAACATCCTGTTGCAGGTGATGGATCACGGCAAGCTCACCGACCATAACGGCAAGAAGATCGATTTTCGCAATGTCGTTTTGATCATGACGACGAATGCGGGCGCCTCCGATGCCGCCAAGGAAGCAATCGGTTTCGGCCGGGGAAAACGCGAAGGCGAGGACGAAGAAGCGATCAAACGGCTGTTCACGCCGGAATTCCGCAACCGCCTCGATGCGACGATCGCGTTTGCACCGCTCGGTCGCGAGACGATCGATCGCGTGGTGGAGAAGTTCGTACTCGAGCTTGAAGCCCAGCTTACCGACCGCGACGTCACCTTCGACCTGACGCCGGAAGCGACGCGGTGGCTTGGACAAAAAGGCTACGACGATCAGTTCGGCGCGCGCCCGCTTGCGCGCGTGATCCAGGACCACATCAAGAAGCCGCTGGCGGACGAAATCCTTTTCGGCAAGCTGAAATATGGCGGCACCGTGCGTGTCCTGCTCGACCGCGACAAGGACGAGCTCGCCTTCGAGTTCATTACGGATACCAGGCCGAAAGCCCTGCCGCCGCCGAAGAAGCCGAAGACCGAAGAGAACGTTTAGCTTGGGAGCAACGGCTTTACTCTTCCCTCGAGGGAGGGCGGAATGGATTCGTCGTCCGTGAAGAATTCACAAGCTATTGAATTTGAAGCGATATTGGTTTTTTTGAAGGGATCGCATTTGCCGGAAATTAAGGGTTGGGATGGCGATTTCTTGCAAATTGGATTTGTGATTCTCTA
>JBAVOL010000018.1:0-8176 GCA_049692035.1 Rhizomicrobium sp. | reverse complement strand
GCTTGCCGGTCACGGCGTCGACCGCATAGACGGCTGCGTAGCTGCCGGTGAAATAGAGCACGCCGTCGACCGCGAGCGGGGTCGCCTCAAGCGTCGCTTCGCCGGGCAGGGCGAGCGACCAGGCCAGTCCCAGCCGCGCAATGTTGGAGGTGTTGATCTGCTGGAGCCGGCTAAAGCCGCTCTCGTTTACGTCGCCGCCATGGCTCGCCCAGTTCGCGGCCGCGCCCACAGCCAAGCTTCCGGCGGCGGCAGATATCGTGCAGATCGCGGCGCCCACCAGACCGACGACCAATAACGGCAAAGCGCGTTTCAGCATTGTTTCCCCCTTATGCGCCGAGTGTTCCTATTCATTGCTCTGGATTTTGTGCTCCGTGCCCGGAAATTGCCGGGCGCGAGCGGATTTGCGTCGATAGGACAAGCGGCGGATAGTTCGGCGTTTGTCCCCACAGGTTCCAACGATATATGATATATTATGGATCATAAATATTCTGGCACGCATCCGTCAACACCCTTGGACCCCCGCATGGTGCGCACGCGCGCGGCGCTGCGCGAGGCCTTGCTCGTCCTGCTTGAGCACAAGCCGTTCGACCAGATCACCATTCGCGAAATCGCCGTGCAATCGGGCACGGGCTACGCCACCTTTTTCCGGCACTACGAGACAAAGGCGGCGTTGCTGAACGATTTGGCGGCCGACCAGATCAGCGAGTTGATCAAGCTCACTTTTCCGGTCCTGATCGAGACCGACTCGCGCGCCGCAGCGGGGGCCCTTTGCCGCTATGTCGATGAGCGCCGCAAACTGTGGTCTGCGCTGCTGACCGGCGGCGCCGCCGGAACGATGCGCGAGGAGTTCATTCGTCAGGCGCGGCAAATCCCGCCCTTGCCCTCCAAGAGCAGCACATGGCTCCCCGACGATCTCAAGGTGATCTACGGCGTCTGTTCGACGGTCGAGATTGTGGCGTGGTGGCTTCAGCCGGGAAACGACTTCACCATCGAACAGGTCGCCGAAATCCTCGACCGTCTGGTCATCGCGCCGACGTTGAAAGGAGATTGACGTTCGATCTCACTGGCCGAGGCAATGCCGGTATTCCAGATGGAAGATGCGGTGTCGGGTTCGCTGGCGGCTCCGTCTATGCTTTGGCATTGGCGGCGATCCACGAAGCAAACGCCTGCATAAAGCCTTGCAGGAATCTGCGTGTGCCGTCGTTGACGAGCTTGCCGTTGGCGTCGAACAATTTGTCGGCGCCGCCGATATAGGCCTCGGGCTGCTGCATCGCTGGCACATTGAGAAACACCAGCGATTGTCGCAGATGATGGTTGGCGCCAAACCCGCCGATCGCGCCGGGCGAAGCGCTGACCACGGCGCCGGGCTTGCCGCTCCACACATTTGCCCCATAGGGCCTTGAGCCGATATCCAATGCGTTTTTCAGCGCGGCCGGCACCGATCGGTTGTGCTCCGGCGTCACGAACAGCACGGCATCGGCCGCCCTGATCCCATCCCGGAATTGCGTCCACACTGCCGGCGGATTGGCGTCGTCATCCTGGTTGTAGATCGGCAGATGCGCGATCTCGACGACCGCGAGCTTCAGCGCAGCCGGCGCGAGTTCCGCCAGCGCGACCGCAACTTGCCGGTTGATGGAGCCCTTCCTGAGACTCCCGACGATGACGGCGACATCGCGTGGCTTGTCCATGGGGACCTCCGCCGACGAATTGAAACGCCTCTCTCGAGGGGCTGCAACATCTTTTCGTCGCGTGAGGCCCATAATCACCGTAATAATGCAGAGAATAGCCATTGGGCGAGGACATTGCCGCCACCGTCAAGCACCTCTAGAATTTCATATTTGGCATTCATGTGCTCAAACGCCTGATCAACGAATCCCTGCTCGTTGCGGCGAAATCCGGGACGGAGGACCAAGTATTCCATGCCTCAAGCGCAGAAGAGCCACCGTCCCCTACCGGTGACCATCGAGGAGATCGGCCGCGACTGGCTTGTCGCGGCTTTGCGGATGCGCTGCCCGGATGTCAGCGTACAGAATGTTGAAATCGTGGACATCAACCGCGGCACTTGCACCAAGATTCGGCTGCGGTTCGACATGGACGAGGCGGGCAAGCGGGCAGGCGTCCCGGAGACGGTCATCTTAAAGGGAGGCTTCGAGAGTCATAGCCGCAGCCTGGGCTTCATGCATGAAATGGAAGTGCGCGGCTATCGCGACGTTCTGTCGGCGATGGGGCTGCACAGCCCGGCCTGCTACTTTGCCGATTACGATCGGGAGCGGCAGCAAGGCATCGTCATCATTGAAGACCTGGTGGCGCGAGGCGTCACCTTCTGCAATCCGCTCAAGCCGCAGACGCATGACCAGGTCGCCCGCCGCCTTACCATGCTGGCCCGGTTTCACGCCAAGAGTTGGAACAGCCCCGAGCTTGCGCCCGGACGGCGTTGGAACGTGCTCCCGGAGATGATGGCGGTCGCTCCCTCCTATATGAAGCAATATGTCGAGCCCAACGCGTGGCGCCGCTTCGTGGAACTGCCTCGGGGCGCTGCGGCGTCGGTACGCTTCCATGATCCACGCTGGATGGCCGACGCACTGGATCGCATGTTCATCCTCTCACGCCGCCTGCCGCAATGCGTTATCCATGGCGACACGCATTTGGGAAATCTCTATATCGATCCCGATGGAACGCCGGGTTTCTTCGATTCTCAGCCTCAACGCGCGCCTGCGGTGGCCGAGGTCGCCTACCACGTCGCCGGAGCCCTCGATCCCGCCGACCGGCCGCGCTGGGAAGGCGCGCTTGTGCGGCATTATCTCGACGAGCTCGGCCGGAACGGCGTCGCTCCGCCGGACTTCGACGCCTGGATGCAGAGCTATGCGGCGTTCCTGGCGCTCGGCTTCTGCATCTTCATGGTGAACGAGTCCTTTTACCAGCCGGAAGCGATCAATACGGCGTACACGGCGCGTTTCAGCGCCGCCATGATCGATCACCGCACGATGGACGTGCTCAAGGCGATTGCGTAACCGCGTCCGCGGTGTCCTGCAAAATTCACGAACCGCTTTCGTCTGTATCCTCCGCATTCGCGCGCACAACTGACCTGTAGTTCGGACTCTGAACCCCGATCTTGCGTTGAAAGGACATTGACGTTTGATCTCGCCGGCCGAGGCAATGCCGGTATTCCAATCCCCTGACCGCAAATCGCGCCACCTTTGTTCGCCGGCGCCACGCTCATCGTCTCTGGCGGCATGGGCGAGGACATTGCCGCCAATCCCAAGCAACTCTAGAATCCAACATTTGGCATTCATGTGCCCAAACGCCTGATCAACGAATCCCAGCGTTACAAAGTCGTCAAGGAAAAGCTCCCTTGAACGACGTTGAGCGCAGGAAATTGGGGGGCGGGGTACGAACTGGATGGAGCTGGGCGCGGACCAGCTAGACAAACCCCATTTTCGCAGCAGAACGAAGGGAACGCAAAAGGATGTCGACGAACAGCACCCAGCGCCGCGTGAGCAGGACGTCCGAATTGATCGAGCGAGCGAAAGCGGCCGTTTCGCTGGACAATTACGGCGAGGACTCGTTCCGCGAAGGCCTGGGGATACTGGTTGCGTCGGCCGACGCCGAGGCGCGGTTCACCGAGGCGGGCAAAGCGGCCTTCGACACCCAGATCGTCAACTTCTTGTCCTGCCGCCTGCAGGTCGAAGACTGGTATGCGCGCCATCCTGAGATCGACGATCAGGAGATCACAGCGCCGCTGATCGGCCTGGGGCTGCCGCGCACGGGCTCGACCGCGCTGTCTTGCCTGCTGGCGGAGGATCCCGCCGTCCGCTTCATCCGCAACTGGGAAGCGCTTCAGCCGTGCCCGCCGCCGGAGAGCGCGACCGAGCACGCAGACCCGCGGATCGAGGTGGCGAAGCAGGCGCTGGCGCGGCGCGACGTGCTGTTCCCGCGCATGAAGGCGATGGTCCCGAGCACGGCCACCGGCCCTACCGAGTGCCAGACCTTCATGGGCTATGACTTCAAGTCCCAGCTGTTCCAGGCCTTCGCGCAGATCCCGACCTATGTCGAGTGGCTCAACCACAAGGCCGATCTGGTCCCGACCTATCGTTATGTGAAGCGGGTGCTGAAGCTGCTGCAGTGGCGTTGCCCGCCGACCCGCTGGCGGCTGAAGAACCCGTCGCACTCGATGTTCATCGGCGCTTTGGCGGAAGTCTTCCCGGATGCGCGCTTCTGGATGACGCACCGCGACATCGTCAGCGTCCTGCCCTCGGTTTGCGACCTCTATTACGAGTTGTCCAAGGCCTATTCCGATGCCGTCGACAAGCACTTCCTCGCGCGCCAGAACGCCGAGTGGACCGAGCTCGGGCTGCGCCGGGTAATCGCCTTCCGCGACTCCGGCCACGACGATCGCTTCTTCGACATCCACTTCGCGCCGTTCCAGAAGGATCCGTTCCCGATCCTGGAGCAGCTCTACGCCTTCCTCGGTGAGGAGTTCACCGACGAGGCCCGGGCGCGGATGGAGGCTTGGCGAACGAACATGCCGCGCGACAAGCACGGCGCGCACGCTTATGATCCTGCGGACTTCGGCATCGATTTGCACGCCCTGCGCGAACGGTTCAGATTCTACTCGGACCGCTTCAATGTCGCGCCCGCGGCCTGAGCCGATACAGAACGGGGAGAGTTTGCATGACCATTTCGCTCGACGAGCTGCGCAACGGGCTCGAACTCGAACAGGACCTGGTCTTTCCGGAAAAGCCATCCCACCCGGAAATGCGGGAAAGCACCTCCGTCTGGATGTTCGACGAGACGGGCGCGTTCGGCTTCCCCCGGATGGGCGTCGAAGCGGAAGCCTCGTCGTGGGAAGACCGGCTGTTCCAGGCCAACTTCGCGTTCGCCGATGGACGGATCCTCAACGGCGCCGGCCGCGGCCCGGCGCCGTCGCCGTTTGGCGCCGATGGGCGCCCGACCGTGCTGGGCGCAGGCTCCATCCGTTTCGAGTGCATCGAGCCCTTCCGCCGCTGGCGAATGAGCTTCGACGGCCCGGCGATCGACAGCCATGTGCGCAACCAGATCGCCAGGACCGTAGATCCGAACCGGCGCACCCATGCGAAGCTGGAAGCCGAGATGACCATGGTCACCCCCGCCTGGGTCCAGGCGACGGAAGAGAAGGACGCAACCCTTGAGGCCTCGCTCATGGGCCTGGGCTACCGGTTCGAGCATCTGTTCCGGGCCGAAGGCGTCTTCGAAGTCGACGGCGGGAAGCGCCCCTTCAGGGGGACGGGCCTGCGCATTCACCGGCAGAGCATCCGCCGTCTCGAAGGCTTTTTCGGCCATTGCTGGCAGTCGGCGGTGTTCCCCGACGGCCGCGCCTTCGGCTACATCACCTATCCGCCCAAGCCCGACGGGACCGAGACCTACAACGAGGGCTACATCTACCAGGACGGCCGGATGATCCCGGCCAGGGCGGTGAAGGCGCCCTGGCTGCGCCGTATCGTGGGCTCGGGCGACGACGTCTCCCTGGAGCTGGAGTCGGAGCTCGGGCGCACCCGGATCGAGGGCTCGACGACGCTCTCCACCTTCCGCGTCGGCAATCCCGACATTGGCGGCCTCAACCTGCAGCAGAGCGGCGTGCTCTACCGCTGGGGCGACCAGATCGCCTACGGCATGATCGAGCGTTCGGCCCACGAGAGCCTGACCACCATTGGCTGAGCGGCCGCTGGAGCTGGCGATAGTCCCGCTGCGACGAGAAATTCGGGGTAAAGGGCGAAATTCGCGAACGCGCTTTCGTCTGGGTCCTCCGCAGTCGCGTGGCCAACTGACCTGCAGTTCGGACTCTGACCCAGATCTTCGTTATAAATTCGGGGTTCTCTAATCGCATCTGCCTTGTCAACTCCATCCTGTCGCTATCGCTGCCGGGGCCATGGTTCTCTTCGTGATAACGCCGCGGCATCAGCCCCAGATACGCATCAACGCCTGCCGAATGTGGAAACCTGGCAGGATCGTCAATAGCGGACGAGAAGGCCAACGATGTCAGCGGTCCACCACCGGGTATTGTCATCAGCGGCTGACACACGGACTGTGCTTCGCGCGTTCATTGATGCCTCGCGAAAGCACCGCAATTTGCTGGTGCAGCGCCGACCAAGCCGTGAGCAGGGGAAGGATGTGGTCCACCAAACGCGAAGGGCTTGACGATGTTTCCTTGTGCGGGGCGTGCGGGTAAGAGTCTGTTCACAAAGCCTCTCTAATTTCGGCACTCCTTCGAGGGGTGAACCGAAATGTCAGCGCAAATCGACAGCACCGATATGCAGGCAGTTTTCGCCAAGCCGCGGCATGACGGCTGCTTCGAAGGAGCTCTGCTTCAGTATGCTCGGCGGATCAGCAACCTCAGACGCATCATCGTCCTCGCGTTTCCCCCGAAAGCCGCAAGCACTTTCCTCTGTCAGGCCGCGACCTACGCCGTCGACGGCCAGCATGTGCGCACGCCTTATGCACTTGGAGGACGCGACGGTTCTTTCTACCTGCCGACAATCATGGTGTCGTTTCTGGACCGATCGAGCCCCATCACCGTTACCCATATCCATATGCAGGCATTCAATTCCAACAGGCACTTTATCGAGGCCTTCAACCTGAAACCGGTGATCATGATCCGTAGCATTCCCGATGCTCTCGCCTCTTTCTGCGATATGATGGATTCGACGGAACAACTGCGCATAGACGGATTCCAGTGCGTGATCCCTCCGGACTTCCTTGATATGGATCGGGAAACAAAAATCAACTTTATCGTCGACATGTTTGCGCCTTGGTATGTCAGCTATTATGCCTCTTGGAAATCTTACGTCGATTGTGCTCCCGAGAGAATCTGCGTGCTGCACTATGACGAGTTCCGTGAGGACCCGGCTGACTGCCTCCATAGAGCCGTCGTCCATTCCGGTCTCTCCATCACGAAAAGCAAGTGCGAAGAATCCGTGGAACGCGCCCGGAGCGAACGCGAGCAACTCAAGTACAACAAAGGGGTCGGAGGACGCGGAAAGGAATATTTTTCGCAAGCCCACCTGATGAGGATTGCGTCGATGTTGGCCTACTATCCGCAATTGAAACCGTGGATGTCCGAGCTGATGGGTGTTGCCAAGACTCCTGTCGCGTACCTGGCGCAGCGATGATGTTCTCTTCCTTCTCCGCTGTGGCCTTCCATCACCTGCTCTTTGCCGATCTGTCGGCGTACAAGTTCCCTTAATAGAGCGTATCGATTTTGCGAACGGTTAACAATTTCGGCACAAGCATCACATCGATGTGGCGATCGCGACTATGCTGAATCCTCCGGATCGGCTCATTGCGGCTTCGTAACGCTATATAAACACCTCGTGTCATAGGTTGCTTGAGAAGGCATCTCGGGACGGGTCGTCTTCGCGAATTTTGAAGAACTCAAATGACGGCGGGAACGATGTCGATCTCCAACCTCACAAATGCTCAAATCAGCGCGCTGCCGGCTACGGTCATCGAGGACCTATCGGTTACGGAAATCGCCTCTCTGAGCTCTTCTCAGGTCGGCGCGATCAACACCAGCGGCATCGCCGTCATCAGTGCGACCCAATTGGCTGCGCTTTCTCCCACCCAGGTCAAGGGGCTTACGGCAACGCAGATTCCGCAATTGACAAGTTCATTGATGTTCAGCCCGTCTCAGCTTCTC
Organism: Rhizomicrobium sp.; assembly: GCA_049692035.1. Lineage (GTDB taxonomy): Bacteria > Pseudomonadota > Alphaproteobacteria > Micropepsales > Micropepsaceae > Rhizomicrobium. The sequence goes on along the minus strand of JBAVOL010000018.1, from coordinate 504 downwards.
GTTCTCAGCAGCCAGCAATTCGGCGCGCTAACGGGCACGCAAATCGACGAAATACCGGACACCGAGATCGCGACAATTGCCTCGACACAGATCGCTGCGCTGTCGGCGACCAACTTCTCTTCGCTCGACGCCACTGCGATCGGCGCCTTGACCGCGACCCAATTGAGCGGCGTCACCACCACCCAGATCGCCGGGCTTACCGCCACCGCATTCGGCGAGTTGCAAGACACCGAGATCGCAGCGCTCAGCTCGAAACAGATCGGCGCGCTGTCGGCGACAGACTTCTCTTCGCTCGACGCCACAACCATCGGCGGCTTGAACGCGACCCAATTGAGCGGCGTCACCACCACCCAGATCGCCGGGCTCACCGCCACCGCGCTTTCCGATTTGAGCGCGACCCAGATCGGAAAACTTTCCACCGCCCAGCTGGGTGCGCTGACCACCACCAATCTCGGTGCCCTCAGTACTACCCAGGTCGGCGGCTTGACTTCGGCCCAGATCGGC
>JBAVOL010000017.1:0-79100 GCA_049692035.1 Rhizomicrobium sp. | reverse complement strand
CGTTCCTTCGCCCAATTGGCGTAGAAATGTCTATTGACCCTGTGCGGCATTTGCAGCCTCCATTTTCGGTAAGGTTACGTGAACCGCTTCACGCTCACATTGATCAGGATCAAGAGCGAGCGTTCCGAGCGGCCAAAATACATTACCCGACATTCCTCGGATGACCCCAAGTCGGAGGCCTGGGGTCTCAGCCGAATTTACGGCCTGAACGCGAACCACTTGAACGCTACGGCAAGCGCGCCCGTCCCACTCTGAGACACCCCGAAACGATCGATGTTTAACTCCCGTTAACGACTCGGGCCTAAAACCCATGCGGCAAAGGGTTGACAGAAGGTCGCCTCCGGCATGGCTCCGTCGCGAAGAACGCCACCCAAGGCACGCGAGCGTCACGCTGACGGCCCGCCGCCGCCCAAAGCGAAGCCGCGGCGCACCTGGCCTTACGTGATCGTGCTGCTGCTCGCCTGGGGCGCCATTTTCGGCTCGGTCGCGTATGATCGCTGGATCTCGCAGCTTCCCGACACGACGGGATTGCTCGACAAAGGTCCGGCGCACGACATCACGCTGCTCGACGACAACGGACGGCAGATCGCCCGGCGCGGTTTCTCGCAAGGCGCGCTCGTTCCGGTCGCCGAACTTCCCTCCTATGTGCCCAACGCCTTCATCGCGATCGAGGACCGCCGCTTCCGCCATCATTTCGGCATCGATCCGATCGGGCTGCTGCGCGCAGCGTGGGAAAACATGAGTGCAGGCCATGTCGTGCAAGGCGGCTCGACGATTACCCAGCAGCTGGCGAAGAACCTGTTCCTCGAACCCAAGCGCACCTTCGACCGCAAGGTGCAGGAGGCGATGCTCGCGCTGTATCTCGAGTCGCGCTACAGCAAGGACCAGATCCTGACGCTTTATCTCAACCGCGTCTATTTCGGCGCCGGCGTTTTCGGCATCCAGGCCGCCGCCGAGCGCTTCTTCGGCAAACCGGCAACGCGGCTCACGCTTCCCGAAGCCGCGATGCTGGCCGGCAGCGTCAAGGCGCCGGCGCGCTTCAATCCGCTGGCCGATCCCGACGCCTCGCAGGACCGCGCAGTGACGGTGCTCGACGCAATGGCCGAAGCCGGCTTCATCGACGATGGCACACGCGACGACGCGAAGGCGACACGGCCGCGAATCATTCGCAATACCAGCACGCCGGATTCCGGCTATTTCGTCGATTGGATCATCTCGCGCATTTCCGGCTATGCCGGCGACATCAACGAGCCGATCGTCGTCGAGACGACGTTCGATGTCGAAACGCAACAGAAGGCCGAGCGCGCGGTCGCGCAAGGGCTCGCGCGCGAGGGACGCGGCCTGCATGCCCATGAGGCCGCTCTGGTCGCCATGACGCCCGACGGCGCCGTGCGCGCCATGGTGGGCGGACGCTCCTATGCCGAAAGCCCGTTCAACCGCGCGACGGACGCCTCGCGCCAGCCCGGCTCCGCCTTCAAGCCCTTCGTCTATCTCGCGGCGTTCGAACACGGGAGAACCCCGAGCGACATGATGAACGACGAGCCCATCGATATTCGCGGCTGGAAGCCCGGCGACTATGAAGGCCATTACGAAGGCGAGATCACGCTCGAACGTGCCTTCGCCAAATCCTCGAATTCGGTCGCGGCGCAATTGACGGCGGAAGTGGGTGCGAGAACCGTCGCTGCCGCCGCGCACCGGCTGGGCATCACCTCGCCGCTGTCGGAAGTCCCCGCCCTGGCGCTCGGCACATCGAGCGTCACGCCGCTGGAACTGACCGGCGCCTATGCGCCGTTCGCCAATGGCGGGGACGGCGTCATTCCCTACGGTATACTCCGTATACGAACAAAATCGGGAACCGTGCTGTACGATCGCACGGGATCCGGCATCGGCCGCGTGATCTCACCCGAGAACGCCGCCCGGCTGACCCAGCTGATGGTGGCGACCGTCAATTCGGGCACCGGCAAGGCCGCGCGCCTGGACGAGCGGCCGAGCGCAGGCAAGACCGGCACGACGCAGGATTTCCACGATGCCTGGTTTGTCGGGTTCACCGCCGATCTGGTTTGCGGCGTGTGGATCGGCAACGACAACAACACCCCGATGGTGCATGCCACCGGCGGCGGCCTGCCGGCGCATATCTTCAAGGCGTTCATGGAAGCGGCGGAAAAGAACCTGCCGGTCCGGCCGTTGGCCGGCGCGCCGGCGGAGCTGCCTGCCGAACCGGCCGAGACCTCGGACAGCGACACCGATCAGCCTCCGCCACCCGTCCAGCCCAGACAACCCGACGCCTTCGATCGCATGCTCGACAGCCTGGTCGGCGGAACGTGAGCTGTTCTTACGCGCCCGTGCGCAAGGCGTAGCGGTGCAGCAAGGGACCGTTGCGCGCGAGCCAGGCCTGGGCCGCGTCAGCGTCTTGCGTCAGCTTGCGCACCAATTGCCAAAATCGCGGGCCGTGATTCATATGACGCAAATGCGCGACCTCGTGGGCGACAACATAATCGAGCACGAATTGCGGCGCGAGAATAAGCCGCCATGAAAAAGACAGCGAACGTTCCGTCGAACATGAACCCCAACGGCTCACCGTGTCGCGCACCGTGATGCGCTTCGGCGCGATACCGACATGTTCGGCGAGTTCCGCCGTACGCACGCCCAACATCTTGCGCGCTTCGCGTTTGAAGAAATCGATCAACCGGCGCGGCGCATGCTCGGCGCGTCCGCTCACGCGAATGAACTTTGCACCATCGGCCTGTTCGATCCACACCGGACCCGGACCGCACGCGCCGGGCGTGACGAGATGTTCTTCGCCGCGAAACAGCACAATGGCGCCAAGTTCCAATTCGATACCGCGTGGAACCTTTGCCAGCCGGCGCGCGATCCAGTCGGATTCCGAGCGGGCAAAATTGAGCGCATGGTCGAATGTCCGGCGCGAAGGCGTCACGACCGTCACTTCGCCCGTGGAGGGATGCACCTTGATGATGATCCGCCTTGCCCGCGGATTGTGGCGCACGGTCACCGCCACCGCTTCGCCGTCTATTCGCAGCAATTCACGACGCGCGGGCTGGGACCGAAGTCGATGACGCATGGGACTTCCTTTTACGCTCGAACCTTGCTTTTCTCGCATTCGGCCCTTCGAGAATCGCCACATGAATTCACTGCCCCGTTTCCATCTCGCCTTCCCGGCGCGTGACCTTGCCGAAGCACGTGCTTTCTACGGAACCGTGCTCGGTTGCCGCGAAGGACGCTCGGCGAACGACTGGGGGGACTTCGATTTCTACGGCCACCAAATCGTGGCGCATTTAACCGCTTCGGCATGCGAGCACCAAGCGCATAATGCAGTCGACGGCCAGGAAGTTCCCGTGCGTCACTTTGGTGTCATCCTTTCGTTGCCTGCCTGGCACGAACTTGTAAACCGGTTCCGCGACAACAAAATGCGCTTTGTCATCGAACCGCAGATTCGATTCGCCGGCCAAAGAGGCGAGCAGTCGACTTTCTTTGTCAATGATCCAAGCGACAATACGCTGGAATTCAAAGCCTTTGCCGACGATGCAATGGTCTTTGCACGATGACACGCTGCGAATTCGCGCCGGATTTCGTTGCCATGCTCCTCGGTGCGGCAGCACTCGCTCTGATTGCCGGCGCCCTCGGCTTTGAATATTTGGCCCGTTTGCCGCCTTGCGAAATGTGCATGTGGCAGCGCTATCCGCATTTCGCCGCGGCAATTGTGGGCATCGGCGGCTTTCTGCTCATACGCACGAAGCTGTTGCCGGCTTCCGCGGGCATCGCCATTGCAATGTTGGCCGCTTCATTGATCGCGGTGTCCGGTGCGATCGGGGTTTATCACGCGGGCGTCGAATGGCAATGGTGGAAAGGGCCGCAAGCCTGCACGGGCACGGCCTTTCAATCGATTGGCGCAACGCTGGATCTCAACGCGCCGATCGTTCGCTGCGACCGCGCGGCCTGGCGACTCTTCGGAATCTCGCTGGCAGGGTATAATGCGTTGTTTTCGTTCGTCATCGCGTTGGCGGGCGCGCGTCTTCTCGCCAGACCCAGGAGGACATCATGAGCGTCCGACGCGGCAGGCGTCCCTTACCGCCCGGCATCAAGACGGCCGACGATATGGCAGCGATGATCCGCGTCGACCATGCGGGCGAGTATGGCGCGGTGCGCATCTATGAAGGTCAACTTGCCGTGCTCGAAGGCCGCACCGGCGCCAAACAGGCGGTGCAGGCGGTTCGCAAGATGGCGCGACAGGAGCACGAACATCTCAAAGCGTTCGACCGCCTGATCAATGAGCGCCGCGTGCGGCCCACCGCGCTTGTGCCGGTGTGGCATGTTGCGGGTTTTGCGCTGGGAGCGGCGAGCGCGCTCCTCGGCGAAAAGGCCGCGATGGCCTGCACCGCGGCCGTCGAAGAGGTGATCGACCAGCATTACGCGCGTCAGATCGAACGTATCGAGCATGACGACGATCTCAAAAGCAAGATCGTCAAGTTTCGCGCCGAAGAGATTGCCCATCGCGACGAAGCTCTCGCCCACGGCGCCGAGCAGGCACCGGCCTATCGGCTTCTTTCCGCAACCGTCAAGGCGGGTTGTCGGCTCGCGATCAAAATTTCCGAACGCCTGTGAGCGAGGCGGGCGAGCGGCACGCAAGACTTCGCGCGGCGGCCAATCCGCGCCGGGCGAGCGAAGCGGATAGCGCGCCGCTGGCGCGTCTTTTCGCAGCCGCGTTCGCCAACGATCCCGTCATCGACTGGATTGCGCGACACGGGCCCAAGCGCGCACGCGCGCTCGAACGTTTCTTTTTTTCGATACTGCGATCGCGTGCGATACCGTTCGGAGAGGTGTGGATGGCCGATGATGCAAGTGCGGCCGCCGCCTGGTTGCCGCCCGGCGTGGCCGCGAATTCCGGCGGCCTGACCGAACAATTGCAGCTTCTGCCAACGTTTCTCAGGCTGTGCGGCTTCCCGCGCCTCATGCGAGGCTCGGCCATTGGCGATGCGATGGAACGCCATCATCCCACCGAAAGCCATTTTTATCTTTCCTTCGTCGCGGTGGCGCCGCGACTGCAGGGAATGGGGCTCGGCTCGGCCATTCTCGAGACATCGCTCGCCCGCATCGATGCCGCAGGCGCGCCCGCCTATCTCGAAAATTCGAACCCGAAGAACACGCGGCTCTATGAGCGCCATGGATTTGTCGTGCGCAAGAGCATTTCGCCCGCAGGTGCGCCGCCTTTGCTGGCGATGTGGCGGGACGCGGGGCGCGCCGGGATTCCGATGTCGGCAGATAGAAGAGCGTGACGATCAGACCGTCATCGCGTCACCGGTTTCGAATTCGCGCACCCCACTGCCCGCACCGCGTCGAGCAATGGCATGACTTCGCTGCCGCCCGCGCCCGGATAGGCGTCCTGTCCCGGGTAAACGAGTATGCGCCGTTCGGCCTTGATGTCGGCGCAAGCGACATGAAATCCCTTTTCAAGCGAGGGCGAAAGTGACTTCTTGAATTCGAGCGCCCAGCGCCGGGATGCGGAGAGTTCGAGCACCAGATCGATTTCATGGCCGCTCGCGGAACGATAGAAATAAGGCTTCGTGCCGTCCGGCACGGTGGCGAGGATCGCCTCCAGTGCAAAGCCTTCCCAGCTTGCGCCCGCAATCGGGTGACCCAATACGTCGTGCAGCGTCGGCAGGTTCAACAGCGAATGCAGCAAACCGCAATCGCGCAGATAAATCTTGGGAGATTTGACGAGCCGCTTTCCGATATTGGCGCTCCACGGCGGCAAACGACGGACAAGGAGCAGATCGACCAGAAGGTCGAGATAATGCGAGACGGCGTGCCAGCCGACGCCGAGGCTTTGTGCCAAACGGTGAGCATTGAATAATCCGCCCTGCGTGTGCGCCAGCATGGTCCAGAAACGTTCGATGGTTTCCGCCGGCACGCGCACGCCGAACTGGGGAATGTCGCGTTCGAGATAGGAGCGGATAAAAGCGCGTCGCCACAGGCTGCTCGCGTCATCGCTTGAGGCGAGATAGCTTCCGGGAAAACCACCGCGTAGCCAGAGCTTGTCGGCCGCTGCGGCGCCATCCACGCGAACAACTTCTTGCGGCTGCAACGGCATCAATTCCAGAAAATCTATGCGACCGGCGAGGCTTTCCGATGATTGCCGCAGCAGATCGAGCGCCGCAGACCCCAGTATCAGAAATTGGCCCGATCGCTCTCCCGCCCGGCGCCTTGCATCGATTTCGCTGCGCAGGATGGCGAAGATTTCCGGCAGACGATGAATTTCGTCGAGGATCACGAGACGTCCGCGCTGAGCGCGAAGATACGCGAGCGGATCGTCGAGGCGGCGACGGTCGCTGGGGTTTTCCAGATCGAGATAGACGGCTGCGTCCTTGCGTTCTTCGGCCAGCTGCAAGGCCAGCGTCGTCTTTCCGGATTGGCGAGGCCCCAAGAGCGCCACGACTGGAAACTGCGCAAGCCGGGTTTCGAGCGTGGGCTTAAGGAACCTGGGAATCATGCTTGCAAATTCGCGCATAATACGCGAATTTGCAAGCTATCCTATAAATATACTTATAATCAAATACTTAATATAATACTTGGCATCGCTTCGCTCGGCGACAGCAAGCTGCGCGGCTGACCCTTCACGGCTCCAGTTCGCTGTCCCAATAAAGATAGTCAGCCCAGGACTCATGCAGGTAATTGGGCGGAAAGCGCCTGCCATTGTTGCGCAGCTCGTTGATCGTCGGCCGGTGCGGCAGTTGGCGCGGATGCATGCCCGCCTGATGCGCGAGACGCCCGCCTTTCAGGAGATTGCACGGCGCGCAAGCCGCTACGACATTGTCCCAGGTCGTGCGTCCGCCGCGCGAGCGCGGAATGACGTGATCGAAAGTCAGGTCTTCGTCGGCCCCGCAATATTGGCACTCGAAACGATCGCGCAGGAAGACATTGAATCGGGTGAACGCCGGATTGCGCGCGGGCCGCACATAGGTCTTGAGAGAAACAACCGAAGGCAGCTTCATCTCGAAGCTCGGTGAGCGGACAATGCGCTCGTATTCGGCGAGGATGTTCACGCGCTCGAGGAACACAGCCTTGATCGCGTCCTGCCAAGACCACAGCGACAACGGAAAATAGCTCAGCGGACGGTGATCCGCATTGAGAACCAGCGCCGGACAATTGGCGGGAACACGTTCGGCGCTTAACACGACAACGCTCCTGTGAAGACGCAACCCTCCGTTTTTCGGGGCCGGACTTTACGGATATTGCCCCGCGATGCCAATAAGGCCCCGCTTGGCACCAGTTTAGCCGATTCGCGATGACCGTTTGGCGACAGACCTCAGCCTGACGGACAAGATACCGGCCCGGTGGGCTTGAGAAGCCCGCGCAGAGCGAGCGCCAGGAAACTGCCGCCCAGCACGAGCCCCGCCCCGTCGATGGCATGGGGCGTGCCCGGCGAGACGTGCCATTGGACGGGAAGCCCGGCCCGGCCGAGGGCCGCCGCCGAGACGAACAGGTAATCGACCGGAATCAGCGGATCGGCATCGCCGTGCACGAGAAGAACCGGCGACCCGTCCTGGAGCGGGTGAATTTCCGGGTCCGCCAGCAAACCCGAATAGCCGATGATTGCCGCAGGGGCCGCCTTGCGGCGCAGACCGACATGGAGCGACAGCATCGTCCCCTGGCTGAAGCCGACCAGCGCCAGGCGCTCGCCCGGCAAGCCCAGCCGCGCGAGTTCGGCATCGAGAAACGCGTCGAGCGTCGCGGCAGCCCCCTCGACACCCTGGCGCATGGCACGCGGATCGAGGCGCGGAATCGGAAACCACTGATAGCCCTGTCCGGCATCGCAATGCTGGGGCGCGTTCGGCGCCACAAAAGCGACGGTCGGTAGCAGGCGCTGCCAATGCGGCGCCAGAGAGATCAGGTCGTTGCCGTCGGCGCCATAGCCGTGACACAGCACGACAAGATGGCTGGCGGGCCCGCGCGCCGGCGCAAGCCTCGGACCGGACAACATCTGTGTTCCAAAAGCCATTGCTGGTTCCGTGCGGTTCGCGCGTTGCGACAGACCCGGTATGCTGGCGCCATGATTGTCACGCGGTTCGCGCCCAGTCCAACGGGGTATCTGCATCTCGGCCACGCCTATGCGGCAACCGTCGCCCATGATCGGGCGCGCGACGCGGGCGGACGCTTTTTCGTGCGCATCGAGGACATCGATTCCATGCGCGCGAAACAGGAATATGAGGCTGCAATTCTGGAAGATCTGGCCTGGTTGGGCCTGCGGTGGGACGCGCCGCCCTTACGCCAGTCGACGCGGGTTTCTGCCTATCGCGCCGCGCTCGATCGACTCAACGGGCTGCTCTATCCCTGTTTCTGCACGCGCAGCGAAATCGCCGCGGAAATCGCACGCGCCGTCGCGGCGCCGCACGGTCCGGAAGGACCGCTCTATCCCGGCACCTGCCGTGCGCTCAGCGCGGAGGAACGCAGCGCGCGCATCGCGACGGGCGCGGCCTATGCGTTGCGCCTCGATGCGGCAGAGGCCGCGCGGCAAACCGGCACACTGACCTTCCACGAGGAGGGAGCCGGTCCTGGCGGCGAGCATGGCGAGATTGCGGTCGATCCGCTGCTGTTCGGCGACTTCGTGCTGGCGCGCAAGGACACGCCCGCCTCCTATCATCTCGCCGCCGTCGTCGACGATGCCTATCAAAATGTTTCGCTCGTCACCCGTGGCAACGATTTGTTCGCGGCGACGCATGTCCAGCGCGTGCTGCAGGCCTTGCTGGGATTGCCCGCGCCGCGTTACGCCCATCACCGGCTCATTCTCGACGCGCAGGGGCGAAAATTCTCCAAGCGCGATTCTGCCGTCACGTTGCGGGCGCTGCGCGAAGACGGCGTCACGCCGGCCGATATCCGCAAGCAGCTCGGTCTCACCAATCGTTGAGGCCCTCGAACCTGGCGAAGCCTGCCTCATGCGCCCAGCGGGTCCATTCGCTGCGCAGGCGCGCTGTTTTGATCGGGCTGCGCGTGCCTTCGCCGATGCCCAATATCTGCAACTCGCTGCAGCCGGCGAACGGCCTGCCTTGCGCGTCGGGCAGATGATCGCTTGGATCGTCGAGCCGCGCATATTGCGAATCCTCGATGCCGTCGGTCGCGAGAATGACGGTCGTGGGCAGACCGGCGCAGCCCTGGCTGCGCGCGACATTGTCGAGAAAAGCGAGAATGTTGGTGCGGCCTTGCGCTTTCCATTTGCCGTTGGCGACAAGGACCGGCGTGCCCGCGACGAGACGTTCGATCTCGCCGGCCACGTCTTCCGGCCGGCTGCGCGCGGAAATCAGCGTGTCGTAATAGAACGGATTGGCTGTCGCATCGAAACTGCCGAAGGTGCGCACATGCACTTCCGAGGCAAAACCCAGCCGGCGCACGATTGCGGCGATGCGCGCGCCCACTTTCGCCGCAAACGCCGGATCATCGATCAGCGGATTGCTCTTCGAGAGATCGAGGCCGATGACGATGCGCTCGGCCGGGCGTGCCGCCTCGTCATCCGCCGTGGAAATCGCTGCGACAGGAAGCGCACGATGCGCAGCATCGAGTGCCATCGCACCGCCGCCGATAAGCGCAACGGCCGTCGCCACCGCAAGCATTGCGTTCATTGCACGCCCTGCTTCGCCTTTTTGTCCGCCAATTCGAGCAAATGCAGCTGTACGAATTGCTTGCGCCGGTGAAGATAATCCCGCGAGATGAGAAAATTGCGAATGTTGTTTTCGAAGGTCTGCATATAGAGCGCCGCCACCGTCGTCACGATGAAGAAGATGACGCTGGCAAAGGCAAGCCAGAACCATGAATCGGCATTGGCGAGCGAGCGCGCCGACGGCTTGGGGATCAGTTCGTTGTTCTTGGCGCCCGTCATGCTGGCGGCCATGATGCGCGCTGGCTGGTCCGTTGCTTCGTCAGCGCTCCCGTGGCGATCCATCGATGCGAACAGGCGGTCGATCGCATTGTTCCCCGGCGCATCGTCTTGGGGATGCTCCAGCGTGACGGAGGTGCCGCCGCTCATGTTGTTGTAGGCGACGAGATAACCGAGGCAGCCGATCATCACCAGGGCGAAGACGAAAGCGGCGGTCACCATCGCATTGCGGCCGTAGACGCCGGTGATCTTGAGCATGAAATGGATAATGAGAACCGCGAAGACGACTTGCAGACTCTTGAACAGGAGCGTGCTTTGCAGGCTCGCGGGCACCACCATGAACTCGTTGGCAAGCGCGCGCGTCCAGATGTCGCCGCGGATGATCTGATAATCGACGAACATGGCGAGCAGCGCGATAGCGATCGCCGCGACCGCCGCCAGCAGATACAGGCCGCGGAAATGCCAAACCTGCCGGCTCTTCTCCATGTTGCGGGCGATCGCCAGGGCGTCGTCCTGCTCGACATCGTCGAGGACGGCGTCCTCTTCACCGCCGTCTTTGTTATCCAGCGCATCTTCGTCCCTGCGAAACCGCGGAAACAGCGAGGACGGCCGCAACCCGCCTTCCTTCCTTTCGGTCGGAGGCTTGCCGCCCTGTTTGATCCAGTCCGGACCCCAGCTCGGCGTGTCGATCGGCGTCTTGAGACGCTCGACCAGTTGCGTCCTCAGCCGCGCGCGCACCTGCGGCGTTACCGCTTCCGCGTCGGCCACGGATTGGGCTTCGGTGTGGAATTCTTCCGGGGTCAGCCCATGAAACATGTCGCGGGCCAGCGCGTGACGCGCGGCCGGCTTGAGACCGGCGGGTTTCGATTCGGCCGGCACGGTGTCGGCGTCCCGGCGTTGGAGATAAGCGACCATGGCACTCCCCCTGCTTCGGCTTGGTTTCACCCGGGCGCGATTGAGCCTGCGCCAAGAGTATAGTTAACGCAGCGTTAATGGCCGGAATTGGGCAGAGATTACGGCGAGATTGCCACAATTTCATTTGCCGCAGCGAAAAACACAAAATGGGATTGTCAGGTCCGAACCCGCCAAAGTTTGAGTCCGCAACGGCCGGCGATGTGCTGGAAGTCACCGTCCGTTGTGAGCATCGTCAGGTCATGACGGATACAGAGTTGTGCGAGCAGTGCGTCGATCGTCCCGATCTGCACACCGGCGCGGCGGCATTTGTTGCGCAATTCCGCAGCTTCAACATGATCGTGGCGATCGGGCATCAAGAGCGGGAGGGCCGCAAAGTGCTCCAATATCTGCACCCGCACCTTTGGCCCTGCAAAGCCTTGCAACAACTCCTGGACGATCAAACCCGTCGTCAGGACGATTTGTCCGTCATCAAGCGCGCGAACCAATGCACCTACTTCTGGCAGCGTGGGCCTGACGTCGCGCCGAAACGCCAACGACCAGACGCTCGTGTCAACGAACAGGCTCAATCGCGTGTTCGTTCTTTTTTATAGTCAAACGATTCGTCCCACTCCAGCTTGCCCATGAGTTCGAGCAAACGCTTCTGCTTGCGCCGCGCAATAAACTCTTGCAGCGCTTTGGTAACCGCAGCTTTCTTGGTGCGCTCGCCGCTCACCGCAAGCGCGCGCTTGATAAGATCGGGATCAATCGCGAGATTCGTTGCCATGTGTGTACCTCTACACACAGCTTTACACAGCGACGCCGCCAAGGGCAAGGCCAAACTTCGTCAGGGTCGCGGATTCAAAGCCTCGACAGGCACTAAACCCTTCGTGTCATCCGCAAAAGTCTTATGTTCGCAGCGCACTATAGACCCTGGTTCATAGGTCCATTTTTCGTCTGCGGGTACGTTCCCGATAATACGATAATGGTCGCGACCAAGATGCAGCGCTTGAACCGGGCGCCAAACGATTGTGCCTTCATCAAGAAGCGGCATAAAAACCGTCACTTCGTCCATCGTGTTCACTCTCCCGCCGCCAGCGCCACCAGTTCGCGCATGATCGCGTTGAGATCGTAGTCCTTCGGGCTGAACACGGCGGCGACGCCCGATGCCTTGAGCAGCTTCTCGTCTTCGGGCGGGATAATGCCACCGGCAACTACCTTCACATCCGATAAGCCCGCGGCAGCGAGCTTGGCGACCACCTCGCCCGCCAGCGGCACATGCGAGCCGGACAGGATCGACAACCCGATCACATGCGGAGCTTTCTCGCGCGCAGCGGCGACGATTTCGTCCGCCGTGAAGCGGATACCGTTGTAGATGACGTTCATGCCGACATCGCGAGCGCGGATGGCGATCTGCTCGGCGCCGTTCGAATGGCCGTCGAGGCCGGGCTTGGCGACCAGGAAGGTGAGCTTGCGGCCGAGCTTTTTCGACACGGCATCGACTTCGTCGCGCAGGGTTACGATGCGTTCGTCGTTGCGTGCCGGCGCAGTTGCGGCAACGCCCGTCGGCGCGCGATATTCGCCGAAGGTGCGGCGCAGCGCTCCCGACCATTCGCCCGTCGTGACCCCTGCCTTGGCGCAGGCGATAGATGGCGGAACGAGATTGTGCCCGTCTTTTGCGGCCCGTTCGAGTTCGGCGAGCGCTTGCGCGACCTTCGCGGAATCGCGGGCCGCCCGCCACGCCTGAAGCGCTGCGATCTGATTGCGTTCCGCCTGTTCGTCGACGACGATGAAATTGCTGTTGCCGGCGGTCAGCGGCGATGGTTCGGTCTCGGTATATGCGTTGACGCCCACCCGGATGTCGCTGCCGGTTTCGATCGCCTCGACGCGGGCGGCGTTGGAACGAACCAGCCGCTCCTTCATATATTCGAGGGCTGCCTGCGAGCCGGCGCCGCCCATCGCTTCGATGCGCGCGATCTCTTCGCGGATTTGCGCCGCCAGCGCGCCGACCTTTTGCGCGATGACATGCGAGCCGTCGAAGATGTCGCCGTATTCGAGCATGTCGGTCTCGAACGCACCGATCTGCTGCAGGCGCAAAGACCATTGCTGATCCCACGGCCTCGGCAGGCCCAGCGCCTCGTTCCAGGCGGGCAATTGCACGGCGCGCGCACGCGCGTTCTTCGACAGCGTGACACCCAACATGCCGAACAGGATGCGATAGACGTTGTTTTCCGGCTGCTGTTCGGTCAGCCCCAGGGAATTCACCTGCACGCCGTAGCGAAAGAGCCGCAATTTGGCATCTTCGACGCCATAGCGCTCCCGCGCGATCTCGTCCCAGATTTCCGCCATCGCGCGCAATTTGCAGATTTCGGTGATGAATTTGACGCCGGAATTGACGAAGAAGCTGATGCGCCCCACGGCCTTGGGAAATTCTTCGTCCGCTATCGCGCGGCGCACGCGCACGGCGTCGAGTACGGCGATGGCTGCGGCGAGCGCGAAGCCCGCTTCCTCGACGGCGTCGGCGCCCGCTTCCTGCAGATGATAGGAACACAGATTGATCGGATTCCATTTGGGCATTTCGGCCGTGGTGAAGGCGATCATGTCGGAGGTGAGCCGGAGCGCCGGCTTGGGCGCGAAGATATAGGTCCCGCGCGCGAGATATTCCTTGATGATGTCGTTCTGGGTGGTGCCCTGGAGCGAGGAACGCGCGGCCCCCTGTTCGTCCGCCACGGCAACATAGAGCGCGAGCAGCCAGGCGGCCGGCGCATTGATCGTCATCGAGGTGTTCATCTGCGCCAGCGGCAGATCGGCGAACAGCGCGCGCATGTCGCCCAGATGCGAGACGGGCACGCCCACCTTGCCGACCTCGCCTTTCGCGAGCGCATGATCGCTGTCATAGCCCGTTTGCGTCGGAAGATCGAAAGCGACCGAGAGCCCCGTCTGGCCCTTGGCGAGATTGGTGCGGTAAAGCGCGTTCGAGGCCTTGGCACTCGAATGGCCCGCATAGGTGCGGAAAATCCAGGGTTTGTCGCGAGGCGTCATTATCGTGCGGCCGAATGGAAATGCTGCGTCGCATCATAAGACGCAGAGGCCGAGAATGCCAATTACCGGCCGATCAGCGGGCGATATCGCGGAACGACGGCAGCCATTCCTTCAGCTTTTCGCTTGCCTTGCGCTGCGACTGCTTGGTGAGCTGGCCACGGTCCATACCGTCCGTGTCGATCTCATTGAGCGACGTCGGCAGGATGATTTTCGTGCTCATGACCCAACGTTCCGGAGTACCCGAATTGTTGGTCTTTTGGACTTCGACCTCGACGTGCCACGGCAGCATCGGCAAGGCTACGCCGCCCTTGTTCCCCCTGATCAACGGACAGAACAACAGGGTCTGTGTCTTGGCAAGCATCTCGTCCGTCGAGATGATGACCCCCAAAGGCTCGGGTTTCATTTCTTCAGGCGCGGTCGGACCGTCTACCCGAACGACCCTCCAGGTTACGCGCATCTCCTTCTGAGGCTTGTCGGAATTTTTCACGAAAAGCCCTCCCCTAAAATTGCCCCACGACACGACCTATCCTCTTGGAATGCGCGCTTCGATCAAAGCCGCTTATAGACTTCCGATGTCCTTTTCTCTGGTTTTTTCTCTTCGGTCTTCTTGGCATCGCCGCTCACAATGATGATCGGCTGCTGCCCCATCGCGGCGTAGGCCTGGCCGGCGTAAGGAGGGGAGAGGCTGATGTAGACGGTCGACCCGGGCCTCAGACCCAGCGACGTAAATCCGCCTTGCCTGAGCGGCAGATAGAGCTCTCCATTCTCGCCGACGCGGGCCTCGATCTGTCCTAAAGCGGCATGGAGCACTTCGGTGCCGCCCGGCACGATGTCATTGGACATGGAGGCCTCCTGCAATATCGCCGTGGCATCTGCTTAAGCCACGTCGAATTTCTTACCATAATTATTGCCTGATTTTAACTACAAAACAGCGTTTGATCCTGTGCTTGCGTTGCGACGCATTCATTGACATATATAAATTCAAAAATTATCTTCTCTCTATAATTATATTACGTCATTTATTCGAACAAGGTTACTTCCTGTCAATGGGATTGCTGCACTGCAAAAATGACACTTGCGTCTCACACCGATGACAGGCTTAATTCGGGCCATTCGGTCAGGGGGACCGAATGGGAGATCAATCATGGCGCAATCTGCCGAGTTGACGCCTGCGTTCGAGGTTTACAAAGATCTCTACGAGATCGGGGAAATTCCGCCACTCGGACACGTGCCGAAGACCATGTATGCATGGACGATCCGAAAGGATCGCCATGGCCCGCCCGAAAGCTCGATGAAGACCGAAATCGTCCCCACCTGGACGCTCGACTCGCATGACGTGCTCATTCTCGTTATGGCCGCCGGCGTGAATTACAACGGCGTGTGGGCGGCGCTCGGTACGCCGGTTTCGCCCATCGACGGCCATGGCAATCCCTATCATATCGCCGGCTCCGACGCGGCCGGGGTCGTCTGGGCCGTCGGCTCGAAGGTAAAGCGCTGGAAAGTCGGCGACGAGGTCGTCGTCCATTGCAACCAGGACGACGGCGACGATGAAGAGTGCAATGGCGGCGATCCGATGTTCTCGCCGTCGCAGCGGATTTGGGGCTATGAGACGCCGGACGGCTCTTTCGCGCAATTCGCGCGCGTACAGGATCGCCAGCTCATGGAACGGCCCAAGCACCTGACGTGGGAAGAATCGGCGTGCTACACGCTTACGCTCGCCACGACCTATCGCATGTTCTTCGGCCATCGTCCGCACATTCTGCGCCCCGGCCACAATGTCCTCGTCTGGGGCGCGAGCGGCGGCCTGGGCTCTTTCGCCATACAGCTTTGCGCTGTGTCGGGCGCCAATGCGATCGGCGTCATTTCCGACGAAACCAAACGTGAATTCGTGCTTTCGCTTGGCGCCAAAGGCGTTCTCAACCGCAAGGAATTCAAATGCTGGGGAGCGATGCCGAAAGTCGGCACGCCCGAATATGATGCGTGGACCAAAGAGGCGCGCAAATTCGGCAAGGCGATCTGGGACATCACCGGCAAGGGCAACGACGTCGATTTCGTCTTCGAACATCCCGGCGAACAAACTTTTCCGGTGTCGTGTCTGGTCGTGAAGCGCGGCGGCATGGTCGTGTTCTGCGCCGGCACCACCGGCTACAACATCACTTTCGACGCGCGCTATGTGTGGATGCGGCAGAAGCGCATCCAGGGTTCGCATTTCGCCAACCTCTATCAGGCGAGCCAGGCCAACCGGCTGATGGTCGAGCGGCGCCTCGATCCGTGCATGTCGGAAGTTTTCCCTTGGGCCGATATTCCGCGCGCGCACATGAAAATGTGGAAGAACGAGCATCTGCCCGGCAACATGGCCGTGCTCGTCAACGCGCAACGTGCGGGCTTGCGAACCTTCGAGGACGTGATCGAGGCCGGCGCGAAATAACCGGCCACACAGGAGGGAACATGAACAGGACATCGACACGAACATTTCGGCAATTCGCCGCCTGTGCGGGCGTGGCAGCGAGTCTCTTCGTCGCTTGCGCCGGACAGAGTTTCGCGGCCGACGCCGTCGTCGCCAGCGAGGCGGATGCCGGCAAGACGATATCCGTTCCCATGGGAACGCCATTGGTCGTCAATCTGAGCGGCTCCAGAGGCTCGGGGAAATATTGGCGGTTGGATGCCGACCTGACGCCGGAACTGGTGTTGTCGGGCCGCACGACCACTTCGGTCGAGGTGCCCGGCGCGCCGGAAACGACATCTTACACCTTTACGACCAATGCACCGGGAACGGTCACGTTCAAGGCGAGCTATCTCAAGGCGGGCGCGCCTGTTCCTTCCTCCAGCGATGTCGTGTTCACGGTCGCCGTGACGCCTTGAACCTGCGTCGTGTGCGTGCCGCGCCGAAGCGCATGGTGCGGCGCTCGCGACGGCGGCGATCGTATGACCGAAACCGCGCTACACCGAGCCAAACTCAGCTAAGCTTTTGCCGATTTTTTCAGTGAAGATTCTGATGCAAACCATGGTACCCCACCTGCTCGACCGTTGCGAAGAAGCGGCCTTTGCCGCCGAAGGACTCTTGGCGAACGCCAAAGCCTCCTTGCGCGAACGCGTTTCGGAAAGCGGCCGCATCGATGCCGCAGCGCTCGAACGCGAGCAGCGCGCCGCGCATGGGCTTGCCTGGTTTGCTACCACCGTCGAAGCACTTCGCCAGATGTTGCGCTGGGCACGCGCGCTCGATCGCGAAAAGCGGCTTGGCGACCTCGAAGGGCTGATTCTCGAAGCAGCATTCGGCGAATATCTGGCGCAGATCGCCGGCGGCATTCCGATGAGTCAGAACGAGATCGTCCGCGCGGGAGATCTCGGCCTCGGCCCCGACGACATTGCGGCGTTCCTCGCGCCTACCGTGCGCGAACTGATCGCCGCGGGCACCGCGCGCGGCGTGCGCGGCGGCATTGCCGACTGTCTCGCACAGCATCCGGGAGCGGTTTTCCATGGCGATCCCGGTCTCGACGAAACGATGGGGCTCATACGCGACCAGTTCTTCCGTTTCGCCCAGGACAAGGTTACGCCCTACGCCCATCAATGGCATCTGAAGGACGAACTCATCCCGCTCGAGGTGATCGCCGAGATGGGCGCGCTCGGCGTTTTCGGGCTGACCATCCCTGAAGAATATGGCGGTTCGGGCCTTTCCAAGACAGCGATGTGCGTGGTCTCGGAGGAATTGAGCCGCGGCTATATCGGCGTCGGATCGCTCGGCACGCGTTCGGAAATCGCCGCGGAACTCATTCTGTGCGGCGGCACCAAGGATCAGCGCAACCATTGGTTGCCGCTCATTGCCAGCGGCGGAAAATTGCCGACCGCCGTCTTCACCGAACCCAATACGGGCTCCGATCTGGGCGCGCTTCGCACGCGCGCGGTGAAGGAGGGCGACCTCTACAAGGTCCACGGCAACAAGACCTGGATTACGCACGCGGCACGCGCCGATTTGATGACACTCCTTGTACGAACCAATCCGGACACGAAGGACTATCGCGGCCTTTCGATGTTTCTCGCCGAAAAGCCACGGGGAACCGACACCGAGGCCTTTCCGGCCACGGGCATGAGCGGCGGCGAAATCCGTGTGCTCGGCTATCGCGGGATGAAGGAATACGAGATCGGCTTCGACGGCTTCGAAGTCCCCGCCGCCAATCTCCTCGGGCGCGAGGAAGGCCAGGGCTTCAAGCAATTGATGCAGACCTTCGAATCGGCCCGCATCCAGACGGCCGCACGCGCCGTCGGCGTGGCGCAATCCGCGCTCGATCTGGGCCTGCGCTATGCGCTCGAGCGCCAGCAATTCGGCCGGGCGATTTTCGGGTTCCCCCGCGTGCGCGACAAGCTTGCCATGATGGCGGTCGAAATCGCCGTGGCACGCCAGATCGCCTATCACGCGGCGCGCGAGAAGGACGAAGGAAGGCGCTGCGATCTCGAAGCGGGCATGGCGAAATTGCTGGCGGCACGCGTCGCCTGGGCCGCGGCGGACAATGCGCTGCAGATCCATGGCGGCAACGGCTTCGCGCTCGAATTCGAGATCAGCCGCGTCTTGTGCGACGCACGCATTCTCAACATCTTCGAAGGGGCGGCGGAAATCCAGGCACAGGTCATTGCGCGCCGCTTGATCGAGCCCGGCGCCAATTGATCGTTGGTGACACGTCGCGGCGATCGGTTTAGGAATCGCCGATGACCGACGTGCATACGCTCGACCGACTTTTCGCCGTGATCCAGTCCCGCAAGGGTGCCGATCCGGAGACGTCGTATACGGCCAAGCTGTTCTCGCAGGGCACGCTCAAGATTGCCAAAAAGCTCGGTGAAGAAGGTGTGGAGACGGCATTGGCCGCGGTGGCGCAAGGCCCCGAGGCATTGGCCGCCGAATCGGCCGACCTGCTCTATCACCTGCTGGTTTTGTGGGCGGCCTGCGGGCTTGAACCCGCCGAAATCTACCGTGCGCTCGACGCGCGTACACACCGCTCGGGCCTTGCGGAAAAAGCGTCACGATGAGAACGACTATGTTGGAGTACCGTCCACGCCGTCGGCGAGGCTCTTGATCAGGTCGATCACGCGCTTGCGGACCTTGCCATCCTTGATGCGCATGAAAGCCAGACTGAGCTGGAGTCCTTCCCCGCTTGACAGGAATTCCATGACGGGCGGGTTGGGCACATCGGCATTGACCGCGCCGGCCTGCTCGGCTGCGCCCTCATAGAAATAATCGATCGGCACACCGAGGATATGCGCCATCTGATAAAGGCGCCCGGCGCCAATGCGATTGACGCCCTTTTCGTATTTCTGGACCTGCTGGAATGTCAGTCCGAGCAATTCTCCCAGCCGCTCCTGGCTCATGCCTATGAGCATGCGGCGCAGACGCACACGGTTGCCGACCAATGCATCAATCGGATTGGCTTGTTTTTTGGGCACAGCCACTAACGCAAAAATCCGTTTCCGGCTCGGACCTTAGCCGCATTTCTGCAACGACGAAACGGATTTTCGCAGTCGTTGCCCGCTGCTTACCGCCGGCGTGCCCCCCAGACGCACGCCAGCAGCAGCAGCGCGAAGCTCCAATCCCCCAGCCGCGCATAGGGCGTCGGCGGCACCGCCCTGGGCAGCCCCGAATCCACGAATCCTGTCTTGCCCAGCCCCAAGCTCGCTCGAATCCGGCCGAGCGCATCGATCACCGCGGAAATGCCGGTATTGGCGTCGCGCGCCACCGGAATGCCCTCTTCGATGGCGCGCACACGGGCGCTCAAAAGATGTTGATAGGGGCCGGAGGACGGGCCGAACCAGGAATCGTCGGTCACATTGACGAACCAGCCCGGACGGCGCTCGCCGATAACCGCGCCGGGAAAAATGATCTCGTAGCAAATGAGGGGACCCGCGGGCGGTGCGCCGGGAACGTCATAGGTGTGCGGCCCGTCGCCTGGCATAAAGCTGCCGGGGAGTTCGACAAGCTTGTCGATCCCCAAACGCTCCAGGAACGAGGCAAGCGGCATATATTCGCCGAACGGGACGAGATGAAACTTGTCATAGGTCGCGACCAGTTCGCCGCCATGGGCGAAGATGTAAAAGCTGTTGGAAAAGCGGGTACTACCGTCCGGGGCCGCCATCGCCCGCACTGCGCCCGTCATGAGTACATGCTGCGCGCCCGTTAGAATTGCGATGTCGTCGGGCGCTTCGGGCACGTAGGTCAGCAGAAAGTAGGCCGGGAGCAGTGCGGCTTCCGGCCAGATGATATGGGTAGGAACAGCAGTTGCAGGAGCACGACTCAAATCGATCAGGCGACGCCAATTGCGCGTGAGAAACCGGGCACGGTCCTTTTCCTTTTGCGGGATATCGGGCTGAACCAGGCGAAGCCGCACACCGGGAACGTCGCCGGGGTCGGTCAGCGCAAGCCTGAGGTCGCCGCCCAGCCACAACGTCACGAACAGCGCCGCGCAGACCGCCGGCAATTGCCAGGCGCGCGTGCCCTGTGTTTGTGTCAACTGCGCCAGCGACGCTCCGAACAGCACGGTCAGGAGCGATAATCCATAGCTGCCGAAGAGGGCCGTGCTTTGCAGCACGCCAGGCAAAGCGCCCCAGCCATAGGCGGGAATGTTCCACGGAAAGCCGGTGAGAATATGCCCCCTGAGCCATTCGCCGATCCCGTAAGCGACGGCCAGAACGAAGATGCGCGAGGGGCCTGGCCGCCAGAACAGCGACGCCGCCACGCCAACCCCTGCGAAGAACAGCGCGAGCCCGCCAGGCAGCAGCACTTCGACAAAGGGTATCTGCCATTCGTGTGCTGCGGCATCGACGAGGAAGGCGTAGCCCACCCAATACAAACCGATCAGAAATTGGCCGAAACCCCACCACCATCCGACCCATGCCGCACTGAGGAGCGGGCGCTTTTTGTCTTGCGCGCCATCGATCAGAAGAACGAGAACGGCGGTTGCAGCGAGAAGGAGGGGAAATAATCCGAACGGCGCGAACGACAATGCCGACAATGCGCCCGCGCCGAACGCGGCGCCGGCGCGCCGCCATCCTTTCAGTGTACGGATGAAATCGCCCGTCCGCGCCAATGCGGATGCAATCGCGCTTGGGTGCAAAGCCTCAGCGCTCGCGAACATCGTGCCTGCGATGACCTTCGCCTGTATTGGCGCCTGTGTTGGCGCCTGTGTTGGCGCCCGTCTTGGCGTCCGCTTTCACATCGGTTTCCTCGCCGGGCGCGGTACCGGCACCTGTCGCCGGTTGAGAGCGGCGCAGCCGCAATCTTCTGACGCGGCGCGGATCGGCTTCGACGATTTCGAATTGGAAACCCGAAGGAAGCGGGATGATCTCGCCTCTTTGCGGCACACGGCCGACCAGCGAGACGGCGAGACCGCCCAGCGTGTCGATTTCCTCGTCCGTGTCTTCGGGCGCCAGATCGATATTCGTCTGTGCCTTGAAATCCTCGAGGTCGAGGCGCGCATCGGCATCATAGCCACCGTCGTCGAGCGCGTGCAGCTGGGGTGCTTCCTCGACATCGTGCTCATCGTCGATGTCACCCACAATCTCCTCGATCAGATCCTCGATGGAGACGAGGCCGTCGGTACCGCCATATTCGTCGATGACAAGCGCGAGATGGATATGCGTGGTCTGCATCTTGAGCAACAATTCGCGCGCCGGCATGGAGGGCGGCACGAACAGCAGCTCGCGCTTGATCTGGCTGATGGGCACGTCGGGACAGCGCACGCTTCCGTCCGCGGACGGTTCAAGCAGAGTAAAAATGTCCTTGATGTGAACCAGCCCGATCGGATCGTCGAGCGTTTCGCGGTAGACCGGCATCCGCGAATGCTGCGCCTGGCGGAAATCGACGATCAATTGCTGCAGCGACGTCTTTTCTTCGATGGCGACGATATCGGCGCGCGGCACCATCACGTCGTCGACCCTGAGCTCGCCGAATCTCAGCAGGTTGGCGAGCATGACCCGCTCCTCTGCGGTAAGCGAGGGACTTTGCCGCTCGCTTTCCTCGATCACCTCTTCGAGGCTCTCGCGAATCGAACGCGCGCCGCCGCCGCGCAGCGCCTGGGTCAAACGCCTGAGCAGCGTTGGCGCCCAGCCATTCTCGGTGTCCGGCGAATGATCGGAATCAGCCATGCTCGCCGGCCATTTCAATCGACCGTCGCTGCAAGCGCGGGACGGACGAGATACGGATTGGCAATACCGAGTTCGGCCAGGATCGTAATTTCCAAAGGCTCCATCATGCGCGCTTCGCGCACCGTTTCATGATCGTAACCTAGCAGATGCAGGACGCCGTGTACCGTCAGATGAATGGCATGTTCGCGCATGGTCTTGCCGGCCTCTGCGGCCTCCCGGGCGGCAACGCCATAGGCGATCGCGATATCGCCCAGATAGCCGGCATCCTGCCCTGTGGCCGGAAACGACAGCACGTTGGTCGGCCGTTTTTTGCCGCGAAACCGCGCATTGAGATCTTCGAGCCTGGCGTCATCGGCGAGCAGGATCGTAAGGCCAAGCCTCGCACGTGGAGAGGGGGCCGGGAGCGCGCGCGTCTCGCCCGCCCTTGTGCCCGTCTCAGCGATTGTGCGCGCGCGCTCCACGTGCAACACGGCGGCATCCGCGGCCCGGCGCAGATCGGCGACAAGCCCCGCGCCCCCTTGGCGCCAACGCGGTTCCTCGACGACGAGTTCTACGCGCACGGACGGCTTCATCGAACGTCTTTCCCGGAACGCAGCGTGCGCTCGACACCGCCGCGATCGCCCGATTCCGAACTCTCCGACGCGTCGTAAGCCCGCACGATCCGGCTCACCAGCGGATGACGGACCACATCTTTTTCGGTGAAGCGCGCGATTGCCACGCCTTCGACATTGCCGAGGATGTCGAGCGCCTTGTTGAGGCCTTCGGCGCGGCCGCCCGGAAGGTCGCTTTGCGAAGCGTCGCCCGTCACCACCATGCGCGCGTCTTCGCCCAGACGCGTGAGGAACATTTTCATTTGCGAGGACGAACAATTCTGTGCTTCGTCGAGGATCACGAAGGCGCGCGCCAGCGTGCGACCGCGCATGAAAGCAAGCGGCGCCACTTCGATCACGCCCGATTCCATCAGCTTGACGCATTGCTCGCCCATGACATCGAACAGCGCGTCGTAGAGCGGCCTGAGATAGGGATCGATCTTCTCTTTCAGATCGCCTGGAAGAAAGCCGAGACGCTCCCCGGCTTCCAAGGCGGGCCGTGACAGGATCAGCCGTTCGACCCGGCGCTCGTAGAGAAGATGCGCGCCAAAGGCGGCGGCGAGATAGGTCTTTCCCGTTCCCGCCGGGCCGACGCCGAAGACGAGCGGATGGGTGCGCATGAGATCGAGATAGGCGCTCTGTGCCGGCGAACGCGAGCGCGCGACACGCGCCGATGCGGTCTTGATCGTCGGCAAGCCGAAATCGCCGGATGGCAATTGTCGCGGCTCCTGCAGGACAAAGCGGATTTCCGCGTCCACTTCCGAAACGCCGACGGCTTCGCCGCCTTCGATACGGGCATAGAGCGAGCGCAGTACCGACGACGCCCGTTCGCGTGGGCGCACATCGCCTTCGATCGACAACAGATTGCCGCGCATCGCCACGCGCACGCCCAGCTTCTGTTCGACATGAACGAGATTGCGCTGATGCGAACCGCCCAACGCCGCAAGCACCGCATTGTCGGAGAATTCGAGCGTCGTCTGCTCCTTGGTTGCGCCTGTGCGGCGCTTGAGGGTATCTTTCGGGCTCAATTTGCGGCCATGCCGGCAAGAGCCGTTTCATCTGCGCCCTGCAGCGTGCCTCTGAGACTGTTCGGCAATACCGCATCGATCCGAACGTCGCGGACGGAGCCTATCAGGCGTTGCGCATCTTCGACATGCACCGGCTGCAAATAGGGAGAGCGGCCGACGGCCTGGCCTGGTCGCCGACCGGGCTTCTCGAACAGCACCGGCATCACCCGACCCTCGCAGGCGCGATTGAAGGCGGCCTGTTGCGCCGCGAGCAAGGATTGCAGCTCCGCAAGACGTGCGCGCTTCTCGTCTTCGGGTACCTGCCTCGCTGCAGCAGAAGCGGGCGTTCCCGGGCGGGCGCTGTATTTGAAGGAATAGGCTTGCGCATACCCCACTTCGCCCACAAGCGACAATGTCGCCGCGAAATCGCGATCCGTTTCGCCGGGAAAGCCGACGATGAAATCGGATGACAGCGCAAGATCGGGCCGTGCCCGGCGCAGCCGCGCGATGATATCGAGATAATCCTGTGCGTTGTGCTGGCGATTCATCGCGGCCAGCACGCGATCCGAACCGGACTGCACCGGCAGATGCAGATACGGCATCAAGGCGTCGAGCTCGGCATGTGCCGCAACGAGGTCGTCGCCCATGTCGCGCGGATGGCTTGTCGTGTAGCGCAGGCGCTCAAGCCCCTCGATCCCAGCCAAACGGCGCAACAACCGGGCGAGAGGCCATGTCGTGCCATCGGCACCTGTGCCGCGATAGGCATTGACGTTCTGGCCGAGCAGCGTGATCTCCCGCACGCCGCGAGCGACGAGACGACGCGCTTCGTCTTCGATCTGGCCAACGGGACGCGAGAATTCGCCGCCGCGCGTATAGGGCACCACGCAGAAGGTGCAGAACTTGTCGCAACCTTCCTGGACGGTCAGGAACGCGGCAGGCCCCGATGCGGCGCGCGCATCGGGAAGCGCATCGAATTTCTCGTCGGCGGGAAAATCGGTCTCGAGCGCATGGCCCGCGCCACGCACCACGCGCGCGATCATCTCGGGCAGGCGGTGATAGGATTGCGGCCCCACGACGAGATCGACGGCGCCTTGCCGCGCCAGAATCTCTTTGCCTTCCGCTTGCGCGACGCAGCCCGCGACGGCGATCAACATGGCGCCGCCCGCTTCGGCTTTCTTCGCCTTCAGCCGTTTCAGACGACCGAGCTCGGAATAAATTTTCTCCGTCGCTTTCTCACGAATGTGACAGGTATTGAGGATCACCATGTCGGCGCCGTCGGCATCGTCCACCGGGGCATAGCCGATGCCCGCCAACAGATCCGCCATGCGGGCGGAATCATAGACGTTCATCTGGCAGCCATAGGTCTTTATGAACAGCTTTTTCATAGCGCTCGCGCCGGACCGGCCTTATGTGCGATGGGCGGCACAATGACAAGATTGCGAGTCATTTCGGCGCTCAAGCCACCGCCTCGGCGAGTTGAGGCGCTCCGGCGTCGTCCGTGGCCGGTGCCGCCGCAGGTTCTGCGGAATTTCCCCGATATTGCGAAAGCGCGCGCGTCTGTCCCCGCCTGATGATGTTCTCCGCCGCCACGGCGAGCGCCTTGCGGCCGCCGGCGCTGTCGACATCTATCGGCGGGTGGAACTCGACAACCACATCGATGGGGCCCGCCTTGATCGCTTCCCACAGATGCGGCACGAGCTCCATGTCGCCATACCATGCGAAAAAGGGCCGGTTTTCGCGTCCCATAGGCATCCCGTGCAATCCGACATAGCTGATCGAGACTGGCTGGACGGTGACATGGCGCACACCGCCCTTGTCGTCCTGGCCGATTTCCGCCTCGACGGCGCCCATCAGCGCACTCTTGAATGGCAGGACGCAGTTGCCGTCGTCGGATGTGCCTTCGGGAAAGAGTACCAGCGTGTCGCCGGCCAACAGCCGCTCGCGGATCTGGTCGCGGGCTTCGCCTGTCTGGGTGCGCCGCGAGCGTTCGACAAACACGGTTTCCTGGAGCTTGCTGAGCGTGCCGAAAAGCGGCCAGTCGAGGACATCGCTCCGCGCCACGAAGGACACCGGCGCAAGACTCGAAAGTACCAGGATGTCAAAATAGGAGGTGTGGTTGGCCACGATCAACACCCCCTGCCCATCGGCCGGCATGCCTATCTGCGTCACGCGGATGCCGAACATCCAGCAGAGGAAGCGATGATAACGCTGGGGAAAGGTCTTGCGACGCTCCAAGCGGAAGCGCAACGCGGAAGCCTGCCACGGAATTCCGATCATCGTGCAGATGAGGAAAGCGGTCAGAAGTCCTGCGGCGCGAAGCGACGGCATGGCGCGAATCAATGCTCGCCGTTCTTGGCACCCTTTGGCACGCCATAGAGCTCAAGACGGTGATCGACGAGTTCGAAGCCCAATTCTTCGGCGATCCGCCGCTGCAGCTTTTCGATCTCTTCATTGCGGAATTCGATCACGCGGCCGGTTTTAACGTCGATCAGGTGGTCGTGATGGGCGTCGGGCACTTCCTCGTAGCGCGAGCGGCCGTCGCGGAAATCATGGCGCTCCAGAATGCCCGCATCTTCGAACAGCCGGACCGTGCGATAGACCGTGGCTATCGAAATACGGGGATCGATGGCGGATGCCCGCCGATAAAGCTCTTCGGCGTCGGGGTGATCGTGGGCATCCGACAATACGCGCGCGATCACGCGGCGCTGGTCGGTCATCCGCAGGCCCTTTTCCGCACACAGCATTTCGATCCCGTTCAACGCATCATCCTTTCACTTTTACACGAGACTACGTTTCGTCGGTTGCAACTCTAATCGATTTTCAGGTCATTTCCCAAGCCGGGGATCACGAGCGGCAGCGCGGCACGAAGAACGAACGCGTCCCGTTCGTCCCCCCGCGGTTCGCGATAGTAGCTCCTGCGCGTCCCCACCGCCTGGAACCCCAGACGGTCGTACAGCGCCCGTGCGGCCTCATTGGTATGCGCTACTTCGAGAAACAGGCTCACAGCACCCAGTTCGGCCGCCTGCAATGCGATTCGTTCGAGCAGAAGACGGCCGAGACCGGTCCGCCGATGCGCTTCGAGGACACCAATCGACAGAAGCTCGGCCTCGTCGGCTGCGGCCCGGCCGAGGGCAAAGCCGACGGCCCGACCGTCATGCTCGGCGATCCTCACAAATACGCCCGGCGCATCCAGCATTTGTTCGAAGGATGGAGCGCTCCAGGCATCGGCGAAGCAAGCCGCGTGCAGGACCGCCAGGAGAGAGCTGTCGCGGCGGTCGCCATGCCGCAACAGGACCTCACCGCCGGACGCGGCAAAGACTTGCCGGGGCAGTTTGGCGTCCGGAGGCCGCAGATACAGGGGTTTGGGCACGCCGCTGGGCTCTGCCGCACGGGCCGCCAGGCGCGCCACCCACAATGCGTCGGGCTGGCGAATGGACGTCAATGCGGCTTGCCCTCCTCGTTCCCGATACCAGTTCGCGGCAGCTTCGGCGGCAGTCCCCGCGAAAGCGAGGGTTTCCGCTCCCGCCGCGGCCTCGACCTCGGCCATCATGGCGGCGAACCCGGCGACCTGCACGGGCAGCACCGTTTTCCCTGCCGATACAAGGGTGGCATAGACTTCGCCGCGCTTGGCCTCATGGAGGACGGCCGCCCATGAGCGGCCGGATTCGGCCACCGCCGCAGCCGCCATCGCGTCCAGCGTCGTCACACCGATGAGCGGGCGTTTCAGTGCAAGCCGCAATCCCCGCATGAAGGCAAGGCCGACGCGCTGGCCCGTGAAAGTGCCGGGCCCCGTGGTGACCGCCAGCCGGTCGACGCCGGCAAGCCCAAGGCCCGCTTCGCGTAGGACCTCTTCCACCATCGGCGCCAAGGCCTCCGCATGGCCCCGCGGCATGGCGATGAAGCGATGCGCGCGCACCGTATCGCCGTCAAGAACGGCGACCGAACAGGCACCCAATGCAGTGTCGACGGCGAGAAGTTTCATCGTGTGGGCCATCCCGCCGGCCTTCGACCGGAAGGGGAATTGTCAAAGAATCCGGCACGCCTCATCGAAGCTGAGCCGCGGGTGGCGGGGAAACAATCCGCTCGGATCGCCATAGCCGACACTGCAAAGAAAATTCGACTTGACCGTGCCGCCGGGAAAAAATTCGCGGTCGACGCCGTCATTGTCGAAGCCGGACATCGGCCCGCAATCCAGACCCACCGCACGCGCGGCAATGATGAAATAGGCACCTTGCAGCGTGCCGTTTCGGAACGCGGCGATTTGAGCCGCTGCCGGATCCTGGAACCAGTTCTTGGCATCGGGAGCATGGGGAAAGAGTTTCGGCAGATGCTCGGCGAATTGCAGATCGTAGCCGATGATCGCGGTCGCCGGTGCGGCAAGCGTCTTTTCCAGATTGCCCTCGGACAGAAAAGGCTTCAAGCGCGCCTTCGCCTCCTTGGAAACGACGAAGAGGATGCGCGCGGGCGACATGTTGGCACTCGTCGGCCCCCAGCGCATCAGATCGTAGACGGCCATCAGCAGCGCCGGACTGACGGGCTTGTTCTGCCATTTGTTCTGCGTGCGTGCCTCGCGGAAGATAGTGTCGAGGGCATCGTCGTTGATGGCGTGATGGACGTCGTGCGACATGGCTGGCTCCGGATTCCTGATGGCGAAGGATTTAGGAGCAAACGGCGGGCGGCGCAATTGCACCGGTCACACGGCCTCGACGGCATTCACTTCGGGGATGAAGTGACGCAGCATGTTCTCGACACCGTTCTTCAGCGTCATCATGGAGGAGGGGCACCCCGCGCAGGAGCCGCGCAGCTCAAGAAACACGATGCCCGCAGCGCCGTCGAAGCCCTTGAATATAATGTCGCCGCCATCGCCGGCCACGGCGGGACGGACGCGCGTTTCGATCAATTCCTTGATCTGATCGACGATGTCGGCGTCGCCCTCCGGAAAACCTTCGATCCTGTCTGGCTCTTCGCCTGCACCCTGCGCCAGCAACGGATGGCCCTGGGTGAAATGCTCCATGATCGCGCCCAGGATCGCCGGCTTCAGGTGCCGCCAATCGCCATCCGTCTTGGTCACGGAAATGAAATCTGCGCCGAAGAAAACGCGACCGACCTCGGGGATGCGAAAAAGCACGTCGGCGAGCGGCGAGCGGCCGGCCGAGGCGCGATCCGGGAAATCGGCGACGGCACCCTCGCCCATGACTTCGCGCCCCGGGAGAAACTTCAGCGTCGCCGGATTGGGTGTCGATTCCGTTTGGATGAACATGGCCCGCAACCTTACAAGAGCAACCTTACAAAAACTGGGTACTTTGGACTCGTTCCAAAGTACATCCTAAATGGGCCTTATGACCGGCACGATCAAGCCCGGAGTCGGCTGTCCGCCCCCGGCGATGCAGATTAAAAATCCGAAATCAGGCCGTTTTTCTCCCAATCGCCATAGCGCGTCGGCTCCGGCCCCTTGCGACCCCCGATCTCGCTCGGCAAAGGATTTTTGGCCGCTTCCGCCGCGCGGCGCGCCTCGGCTTCGGCTTTCGCCCGCTCGCCCGCTTCGCGAATCCGCTGCGCGATCGCGGCCGGGGATAGCAAGGTCTCGGGAGAACTCATGGCGCTTTCGTCTTGACGGCAACGACACCCAGCTTACATCACCCTTGGCATGCGCTGTCGAGATGACACGCGAGCACGAAGCGACGATAGGTGCGCAATGGCCAATCTGATCAAGACCGGTTTCCTGATGGCGGCAATGACGGGATTGTTTCTCGTCGTGGGCTTCCTGGTGGGTGGCGAAGCGGGCATGGCCATCGCGTTCCTGTTCGCGGCCGGCACCAATTTGTTCGCCTATTGGAACTCCGACAGGATGGTGCTGTCGCTCTATGGCGCGCGCGCGGTGGATGCGCAAAGCGCT
This sequence comes from Rhizomicrobium sp., assembly GCA_049692035.1. Taxonomy (GTDB): domain Bacteria; phylum Pseudomonadota; class Alphaproteobacteria; order Micropepsales; family Micropepsaceae; genus Rhizomicrobium. The sequence goes on along the minus strand of JBAVOL010000017.1, from coordinate 49,664 downwards.
CCCGAACTCGTGCATCTGGTCGAACAGCTTGCGGATAAAGCCGGCCTGCCGCATCCGAAGGTCTATATCGTCGACAATCCGCAGCCGAACGCCTTTGCGACAGGCCGCAATCCGGAGCATGCCGCCGTTTGCGTCACCTCCGGCCTGCTTTCGCGCATCAACAACGAGGAATTGGCGGGCGTGCTCGCCCATGAACTCAGCCATGTAAAAAACCGCGACACGCTGACCATGACGCTGACGGCGACGATTGCCGGCGCCGTCTCCATGCTGGCGAATTTCGCCTTCTTCTTCGGCGGCTATGGGCGCAGCCGCAATCCGCTCGGGCTCGTCGGCATGCTCGTCGTGACGCTCCTTGCGCCGATTGCGGCAATGCTCGTGCAGATGGCGGTCAGCCGGACGCGCGAATTCGAAGCGGATCGGATGGGAGCGCAAATCTCGGGGCGGCCTTTGTGGCTCGCCTCGGCGCTGCAACGCATCGAATCCGGCGCCCAAAGAATCGACAATCCGGCCGCCGATGCCAACCCGGCAACGGCCCATATGTTTATCGTCAATCCGCTGCATGGCGGCTTTTCCGGCCTGTTCGCGAGCCATCCCTCGACCGAGGAACGCGTCGCGCGATTGCAAGCCATGGCTGCGGCGCAAGGGCAGGGGCCCAAACCCGGCCCTTGGTCGTGAACGCAGCACCTGCCGAGACGTCGAGCGGGTTGCCGGCGCGCGCGGCAGCGCTTGCCATTCTGTGCGATGTGCTGCGCAAGCGCCGGCCGCTCGATGCGGTCAGCGACGCCGTGCTCGCCAAGGCTCACCTTTCGCAGCGCGATGCGGGATTTGCCCGCGCCATCGCCAACGAAACCTTGCGCCGCTTCGGTCAGCTCGATGCGCTGTTGCGCCGCTTCGTCCCCAAAACGCCGCCGCCGCATCGCGCCGGCCCGACGCTCGAAATCCTGCTTGCCGGCGCGTGCGAACTTTTGTTCCTCGACGTCGCGGCCCACGCCGCCGTCGATGCCGCCAACCGCCTCGCCGCGGACGACGCCAAGGCCGTGCATTTCAAACCGCTCATCAATGCGACGCTCAGGCGTATCGCACGCGAAGGCAAGGCCATCCTCGCCGCTCAGGACGCCGAGCGTCTCGACACGCCCGACTGGCTTTGGCAACGCTGGGAGCAAGCCTATGGCGAGGCCGTGGCGCGGGGAATCGCGCACGCCCATCTCAGCCCCCCGCCGCTGGATATTCTCGGCGCCGACGAAAGCTCGGCGTTGCGCGTCTTGCCCGGCGCACTGCCTTTGCCCGGCGGCGTGTTGCGCCTTGCCGATGCCGGACGCGTCGAAGCCCTCCCGGGTTTTTCCGAAGGGGAATGGTGGGTTCAGGATTTCGCGGCGACGCTTCCCGCGCGGCTTCTGGGCGACGTGAAGGGACGGACGGTGATCGATCTGTGCGCCGCGCCCGGCGGCAAGACGGCGCAATTGGCGCGGGGCGGCGCCCATGTCACGGCGATCGAGCGCGAGCCTGCGCGCGCGGCGACGCTCAGCGCCAATCTCGCGCGGCTCAAACTTCCCGTTCAGATCGTCGAGGCGGATTTGCGCGATTACATGCCGGAGCCTCGCGCGCCTTTCGTGCTGCTCGACGCGCCATGCAGCGCCACGGGCACCATCCGCCGCCATCCCGATCTGCCCTGGATCAAAAGTGCCGCCGATGTGACGGCCTGCACCGAGACTGCGGGCGAGCTGCTCGACGCCGCGGCGGAGATGGTGGCCGACGGCGGTCTTCTCGTCTTCGCCGTGTGCTCGCTCGAGCGCGAAGAAGGCGTCGAACAGATCGCACGTTTCCTGCGCCGGCACACGGCGTTTCGCCGCGAACCCGTACGCCCTGCCGACATTTTCGGCATGGCCGAACTGATCTCCGCCGAAGGCGATTTACGCACGCTGCCCTGTCATCTGGCCGAAGCCGGCGGAATGGACGGCTTCTACGCCGCGCGCCTGCGGCGGAATTGACCTGCGAGCATCCGGGAACTTTGCCGTGTTGGATGTATTGCTGATAGGCTGGCGCGTCTCGGACGGCGTTAATGTGCATATGACGCCAACAAGATTTACCCTCCCCTTGAGGGAGGGTCGAAAAATCTTGCCGCGAAGCAACGCGTAGCGGAAAGATTTTTCGGGGAGGGGCGTGCCACGGGCCATGCAAACGCGTGTGGAAAGACGCTCGCAACTCAAGCGTGGTCTCGCCAAAGACCTACGCAAGAACGCAACCGAACCGGAGAGAAAGCTTTGGTCATTTTTGCGCGGCAAGCAGATGGCGCATCTGCGCTTTCGCCGACAGCAGCCGGTCGGACCGTATATTGTCGATTTCTACTGCTCCGCAATGAAACTTGTGATCGAGCTTGATGGCGGCCAGCACTACACTCGTGAAGCGATCGCGTATGATATGGCGCGGACGAAATGGCTGGAAGAACGGGGCTATCGCGTGCTGCGCATTGCGAACGTGGATTTGCTGAGAAACAAACAGGATGCGCTCGAAGCTATTTGGCTTGCCGTCAAGAACAGTGGCTTGCCCCTCCCCGAAATTTGCTGCGCAAATTTCGACCCTCCCTCAAGGGGAGGGTAAGATTAAAATGCGTCTGCTGTTCTCCATCGCAACTCTCGCGATCTGCGCCATTGCGCGAGCCTTCGCCGCAACCGCGCCGGACGCCGATGCGATCCTGCAACGGGCTTTCGATAATTACCGCTCGACCAGTTCGCAAACCACCGTCGCGATGATTGTCCACCGCCCGGATTGGGAACGCCATCTCGTGATGACGGCGTGGACGCGCGGAGAAGACGACGCGCTCGTCCGCTTCGTCGCACCCGCCGAGGACGCCGGCAACGCGACGCTGAAACTCGACCGCGACACCTGGATCTATAACCCGAAGCTCAATCAGGTGATCAAGCTTCCGGCCAGCATGATGAGCCAATCCTGGATGGGCTCCGATTTTTCCTACAACGATCTTTCGAAATCCGAAGATATCATCACCCAGTACACCCATCGCGTGATTGCGACGGAACAGGCGGGCGGCCACACGCTGTGGACGATCGAAGCGATCCCGAAACCGGGCGCGCCCATCGTGTGGGGGAAGGTCGTGCTCAAGATTCGCGACGACAATGTCGTGACCGAAGAAACCTTCTTCGACCAGGACATGAAACCCGCGCGCCGCATGACGACGGACAGGATCGGGATGCTCGGCGGCCGGCCTTATCCCCTCATTATGACAATGCATCCGCTGGATGCGCCCGACCAATGGACGCGCATCGACACTTCCGACGGCCGCTTCGACGCGGGCGTTCCCGATTATTTTTTCACGCTCTCGAATCTCCAAAATCCGAGGAGTTGAGATGCTGGCCGCACTCGCCTGGCGGAATCTGTGGCGGCGGCCGCAGCGCACGGTGCTGAGCCTTCTCAGCATCGCCATCGCCGCAGCCCTTCTCGTCTTCGTGCTGTCGTTCCAGATCGGCGTCTACGCCACCATGATCCAGAGCACATTGCGCATCTTCGACGGCTACGCTCAATTCCAGCCGGAGGGATACGCGGCCGACCCCACGCTCGATCGCACGATTTCGCATCCCGAACTTCTGGCGCGCGAAGCGAGCGCCGTCCACGGGGTGGCGATCGCGGCACCGCGCGTCAACGGCTTCGCCATTCTGGCGCATGGCGAACGCAGCTATGGCGCCGCGGTGATCGGCGTCGATCCCGCAAGCGAAGCGAGGATTTCGTCGATTGCCGCGACGATTCGCGATGGACGCTTTCTTGCCTCAAACGACCGCGGCGACGCCGTTCTGGGCGACATCCTTGCGCGCAATCTGAAACTTGGAGTCGGTGAAAAAGTCACGATGCTGGGTGCGGCGCGCGACGGTTCGGTCGCCGCCGATGTATTGCGCGTCGCCGGCATCTTTCACAGCGGCGTTCCGGAATTCGATCGCTCGATATTGGAAATGCCGCTGGCGCGCGCGCAGGACACTTTTGCGATGGGAGACCGCGCCAACACGATCGCGCTCGGCGGGCGCTCGCTCGGCGGCGTCGACGCGGCGCTGCCCACGCTCGAGGCTTTGGCGCACCGGCATGGCGTGGCGGTTCTTGACTGGGGTGACCTGGAACCCGCCTTGCGCGATGTGATCGTACTCAAGATCGCCACCGCGATGCTCTTCTACCTCACGCTCGTCGCAGTCGTGGCGTTCATCATCCTCAACACGCTGCTGATGTCGGTATTGGAGCGCACCCGCGAATTCGGCGTGCTGCTGGCCATCGGGATGCGGCCCGGAATGATCGGAGCGATGGTCTGGTTCGAGCTGCTCGGCCTCGCGCTGTCCGGCTGCGCAATCGGTCTGGCAATCGGTGCGGGCGCCACGCTGTGGTTCGAGCAGCACGGCATCGTCTATCCCGGCATGGCCAAGCTGCTGGCGCAATACGGCCTGCCGCCGCGACTTTATCCCGCGCTCACGCCGCTCAGCGCGCTGGTGGGGCCCGGCGCGATCATGGCTTCGATCGCCATCGGCGGCATCGTGCCTTATCTGCGGGTTGCACGTCTGACGGCGGCTTCGGCAATGAGGGCGGCATGACGGGACGCCTGACGCTGCTGGTTGCGTTCGCCTGGCGCAATCTGTGGCGCCATCCGCGGCGAACGCTGCTGAGCCTTCTCAGCATCACGCTGGTCGCGGGGCTTCTCGTCTTCATGCTTTCGTTCCAGCTCAGCGTCTACGCCACGATGAAGGAGAACACGCTGCGCATCTTCGACGGCTACGCCGAGTTCCAGGCAAGGGGCTTTATTGCCGACCCCGCGCTCGACCGAGCGATCACGCGTCCCTACAGTCTTGCCCGGGACGCAACCGCCATCGACGGGGTGACGGCGGCGGCGCCGCGCGTCGACGCTTTCGCCATTCTGGCCCACGGCCAACGCAGCTACGGCGCGGCTGTCATCGGTGTCGATCCCGAACGGGAAGCGAAGATTTCATCGATTGCAGCCATCGTCCGCGACGGGCGCTATCTTGGCCCTGCCGACGAGGACGCCGCTGTTCTCGGCGCTACGCTGGCACGCAATCTGGGGCTTTCGGTCGGCGGAAAGGTCACATTGCTCGGCGAGGCACGCGACGGCTCGGTCGCTGCCGACGTGTTGCGGGTCGTCGGCATCTATCGCAGCGGCATCCCCGAACTCGACCGTTCGATCCTCGAAATGCCGCTGCGGCGCGCACAAAGCGCTTTCGCGATGGCCGGCCGCGCCAACATGATCGTGCTCGGCGGGCCTTCGCTCGGCGCGATCGATAACGCGATCCCCGCGCTGAAAGCGCTCGGACGACGCTATGGCGCGTCGCTGGTCGATTGGGGCGCGCTGGAGCCTGCCTTGCGCGCAGCGATCGCGCTCGATATCGCGATCGGGACGCTCATGTATGCGACGCTTATTGCGGTCGTGGCGTTCATCATCCTCAACACGCTGCTGATGTCGGTGCTGGAAAGGACACGCGAATTCGGCATGTTGATGGCGCTGGGAATGCAGCCGAGGCTGATCGCAACGATGATCTGGATCGAGCTGCTGGGACTCGCGCTTTTGGGGTGCGTCGCCGGCCTGGCCGTCGGCGCCGGTGTCACGCTGCTGTTCGAACGGCACGGGATTGCATTTTCCGGTATGGACAAGCTGCTTGCGCAATTCGGCCTGCCGCCGCGATTTTATCCCGCCTTGACGCCGATCAGCGCACTGGCGGGGCCCGGCGCGATCCTGCTGGCAATCGCCGTCGGCGGCATCGTACCCTATCTGCGCGTCACGCATCTGACGGCGGCTTCGGCGATGAGGGCGGCATGATCGGGCGTCTTTCGCTGTTCGCCCTGATCGCCTGGCGCAATGTGTGGCGCAACAAGCGGCGGACGCTGATCACCCTTGCGGTCGTGGCCATCGGCGTGTGGTCCATATTGACGTTCGACGTGATGCTGAAGGCCTGGGTGACGAGCAGCCGCGAGGCGAGCCTGCGGCTTCTGACGGGTGAGGGACAGATTCACGCAACGGGCTACCTCGACGATCCCAATGTGACTTACCGCATGCACAAGCCGGACGGCGCGCTGCTGCGGACGCTGAATTCGCCGATCGTGGGCGCCTGGGCCGAGCGCGTGCGCGTGCCGGCGATCGTGCAGAGCGAATACCGCAGCCGTGCGATCACGCTGCTGGGCGTTGTGCCGCACAGCGAGCGGAAGGTATCGGACCTGCCCTCGCAGATCGCCGCGGGGCGCTATCTGCGCGACGAAGGCGACAGCGGCATCGTCATCGGGCGCGATCTCGCCGCCCGGCTGAAAACGCGGCTCGGCAAGCGCGTGATCGTGATGGCGCAGGCCGCCGACGGCCATCTCGCCGAGGCGGGTTTTACCATCGTGGGCCTTTTCGACGGCACAAAGCCGGCGCAGGACGAATTCATTTTCACCGGTCTCCACACGGCACAGTCGATGCTCGGCATCGGCGACGACATTTCCGAGATCAGCTTCGACGGCGCCAGGGCCGTGCCGCTGAACGATGTCGTCGCTGCGCTCAAACGCGCGGCGCCTTCGCGCGACGTCGAATCCTGGACGGTCCTGGCGCCGCTCGCCTACGCCATGGAGACGTTCTCGCAAACCTATATCGCGATCTGGCTGGCGATCATGTTCGTGCTGATGGCCATCGGCATCGTCAATACCCAGCTGATGGCGGTGTTCGAACGCACGCGCGAATTCGGACTTCTGCAGGCGCTGGGCATGCGCCCCGGCCTGATCCTGCTCCAGGTGACGCTCGAATCCGCGCTGTTGATCGGCATCGGCGTGGCCGCAGGTGTCGTGCTGATGATCCTGACGCTCCTGCCGTTCCGCAACGGACTCGATCTGGGCTTTCTTGCCGCGGGGGCGGAAATGTTCGGCGCGGGCCGTGTGCTTTATCCGCAACTCGACCCCGGCGATGCCGTCCGCTTCAGCCTGATCATCTGGGCTCTCGGCATCGCCGCTGCGCTGTGGCCGGCGCGCATGGCGGCGAAGATCGAACCGATCGTGGCGATGGGCGAAGTTTGAAGAGGGGAAAAAGATGAGTGCGATCATCCGCTGCCGCAGAGTCGAAAAAATCTACCGCCAGGGCACGGTGGACGTGCCCGCGCTGCGGGGCATCGATCTCGACATCGAATCCGGCGACTTCGCGACGCTTTCGGGACCTTCGGGTTCGGGCAAGACGACTCTGCTCAGCCTGATCGGCGGCCTCGACCACGCGACGAAAGGCGAGATCATTGTCGACGGCCAGTCCATCACCACCATGGACAAGAACCGCCTCGCCGATCTTCGGCTGCACAGAATCGGCTTCGTGTTCCAGACCTACAGCCTGATCCCGGTTCTCTCGGCGGAAGAAAACGTCGCGTTCATTCTGCAATTGCTGGGCATGCCGCGCAACGAGCGCGACGCGCGCGCCCGACAGGTGTTGCGCGAAGTGGGGCTCGAAGGGCTCGAAATGCGCCGGCCCGCGCGGCTTTCCGGCGGCCAGCAGCAACGCGTCGCCGTGGCCCGCGCGCTGGGCCCGAAGCCTTCGATCGTGCTGGCCGACGAGCCGACCGCCAATCTGGACTCCAAAAATGCGGAAGAACTGATCGCACTGATGGCGCAACTGAATGCCGCGTCGGGCGCAACGTTTCTGATTGCGACCCACGATGCGCGCGTGATCGCGCATTCGCGCCGGCGCATCGAGATGATCGACGGAAGGATCACGTCCGATGAACGGGAAGGTTCGCCCGTTGCGGCCTGAACGATGCGTATGGCTCGGCATATTCGCAGCGGCCTGTTCGCTCGCCTGCACGCAAGTGCGCGCCGACACCAACGACATTCACGGACGTCTCGAAATTCAGGATGCCGGAACCTTCGCCCATAGCGACAGCATCGAGGCCGCACTCGGCGAGCAGGATGCCAATAATACTCTCGGCAATCTCAGACTCACATGGGAGCCGAGTTGGGATCGCTGGAGCTTTTCGTTCCACTATGTTCTGACAACCGAAGATGGGGGCAATGTCCCTCTCGTCCGCGCCGAGACCAATCTCCTGCCGGCCCCGCCATCGACATGGTTCAACCTGACCGAGACCTTCGCCAATCACGGCCAGATTCTGGGCACCCAGAGCATCGACCGCCTTTCTATCGCCTATACCGCGCCGGATTTCGTCGTGCGTATCGGACGCCAGGCCTTGACCTGGGGCAGCGGCCTCGTCTTTCGACCGATGGATTTGTTCGATCCGTTTTCGTTCAGCGCCACCGATACCGAATACAAGCCCGGCACCGACATGCTCTACACCCAATGGCTGTTCGCCGACGGTTCCGATTTGCAATTTGTCGTGGTGCCGCGGCCCGCCCGCTTGGGCGCCGCCCCCTCGTCCGACGCCAGCTCCGTCGCGTTGCACTTTCAGACATCGCTGCTCGGTCACGACACCACTTGGCTGCTCGCGCGCGATCACGGCGATTGGACCGGCGCTCTGGGCGTCAACGGTGCGCTGGACGGGGCGATTTGGAACTTCGAGTTCCTGCCGACCTTTCTCGATACCGGACCGACGCGCATTTCCGCACTCGCCAATATCAGCGACGCGATCACGCTCATGAACCGCAATGCAACCGTCTTCGCCGAGTATTTCCACAACGGATTCGGCGTCGCCGGCAGCACCGGCTACGATCTCAGCACCCTGCCGCCCGATCTGGTCGACCGGCTGGCGCGCGGACAATTGTTCGACACCAGGCGGGATTATCTCGCGGCGGGGCTCACACTCGAAGTCAACCCGCTGCTGAACATCGGCCCGACATTCGTCGCGGATCTGAACGACGCAAGCCTGTTCGCGCTGTTCGCCGGCACCTATTCGCTCAGCGACAATCTCAACTTCATTGCCGGCATACAGGTGCCGATCGGGCCTGCCCATACGGAGTTCGGCGGGTTGCCGCTCGCGCCGGGAAACGCGCCGTTGCTCGCTTCGCCGGCGCAAATCTATGTTCAGCTGCGGCGCTATTTCTAGAAAAGTCTGCGATCAGGTCCCAAAGCTTCGGTTATTGACATGTTGTGGTTTATAAACTACGCCTTCCTATGTTCGAGCCAAAGCAGACCGAGACGTTCCGAAAATGGTGGACGAGGCTCAAAGATGATCGCGCCCGAGGCTTGATTTTTGCGCGATTGGAACGCCTCGCCTATGAGCACGCAGGCGATGTCACGCCGGTAGGAGAAGGGATCAGCGAACTGCGCATTCACTATGGTCCCGGCTATCGCGTTTATTTTCACAAGCGGGGCAAGACGGTGATCGTCCTGCTTTGCGGCGGTGACAAGAGTACCCAGGCCACGAACATCAAAATAGCGAAACGGCTTGCGGGCGAATGGAGCGAATGAAATGGCTGAAAAACTGACCACCTTCGACCCAGCCGAAGGACTGACCTCTGACGAGGCGATTGCGGCGTTTATGGCCGATGCGTTCGAGACGGAGGATGCGGGCTATATCGCGCACGCGCTTGGCGTGGTGGCCCGCGCCAAAGGCATGTCGCAGATTGCCAGCGAGACCGGCCTTTCCCGCGAGCAGCTTTACCGTTCCTTCAGCGCGAACGGTAATCCGACGCTGAAAACCACGATCGCGGTCATGAAGGCGCTCGGGATCGAGCTGACGGCAAAGGCCCACGCTTAAAGGCGAATTTGTAATGTCGCCGGATTCCCTGTCCTAAAACCCCTGCGACAGCGCGGCAATGCCGTCGGCGAGCAGGCCGGATACGTCGATGGCGTTGGTGGCATGCGGCACGGTGTTGGCGGTGACGACCCATGCGCCTTCACGGGCGAGGGCTTCATCCGCTCTATCGGCAAAGATTCCGTGGACGGCGACGCAGACGGGGCGGACATCGCTCGCCCGGCGCACCGCGCGCACGGCCGCAAGCATGGTTTCGCCGCTGGAAATGATGTCGTCGAGCAGAACGGGCGTGCGGTTGCCGAATGCTTTCGCATCCGTCAACCGGATCTCCACTTCACGATCGCCCTTGCGAATCTTGTCGAGCACGGTGAACGGAGCCTTGATGCGCGCCGCCGCCGCCGACACCCATTGCGCGCTTTCGCCATCGGGTCCGACGAGGAGGGGATTTTCGACATTGCTGCCCACCCAATCGGCCAGCAAGGGCGCCGCATGCAGGGCCTTCGCCGGAACGCTGTAGAGGTCGCCAAGCGATTTGGTGCGATGCAGATGCGGATCGATCGTCGCCAGCCAGTCGAAATTTTGCGACAGCGCCTTGGCAAAGGAACGCGACGTCACCGCCTCGCCGGCCTGGAACCGCCGATCCTGTCGCATGTAGGCGAGATAGGGCGCGACGAGGCCGACCGACGCCGCGCCGAGGTCGCGTGCCGTATCCGCCGCGAAAATGAGCGGCAGGAATTTTGCGTCGGGATGATCGAGGCTGCAGACGAGTGCGACGGAGCGGCCGGAAAAATCGCCGGAGAGCCTGAGATAGGTTTCGCCGTCCGGGAATTTCCGTGTCTCGACGGAACCGGAAACGCCGCCCAGCTTTGCCGCCAGCGACGACGCGATGGCCGCATTGCCTTCCATGGCGAGAAGCAGCAACGCGCTCATATGTCCTCGATGCGGAAGATGTCCGGGTTGGCCGCGGCGTAAGACAGCGCATAAGCCAGTTCGCCCGGCGCATCGGTATGAACGGTGCACAGGGGCTGGCCCGCGACGACAGTTTCCTCGAGGTGAACATGCAGTACGATCCCGGCGCTTTTCGCATCCGGAGCGCCCGCCAGTTTCGCCAGACGTGAAATCTTGCGATTGTCGATTGCCGCGAGACGGCCGGAACGCGCGGCGGCAAGCGGGTGATGATGCCGCGCCGTGGGCGGCTCGCGCATCCCGCCTTGCGCCTCGCAGATTCGTTGGAACTTGGCCCAGGCGGCGCCATTATCGATCGTGCGGGCGGCCAGCGCTTCCCCCTGGCCCTCGGCCGCCACGCCTGCCAGTTCGAGCAGAGGACCGGCCAGAGCGAGCGCGCGCCGGCGCAAATCAAGCGGCGCATCCTTCTTGCATTGCAGAACGTCGAGAACGTCTCTGGCTTCCAAGGCCGGGCCGAGCCCGCGGCCGATCGGCTCTTGGCCGCTGCTGAGGATGACCTGCGCGCGAATGCCGAACACCTCGGCGACAGCCAGCAAGCCTTGCGTCAGCGATTGCGCGGCTTTTTCGCTTCGCACCTTGGTGGTCGCTCCGATGGGGAGGTCGAGCACGAGATGGGTCGCGCCCGCGGCGATCTTCTTGGACATCACCGAGGCGATCATCTGACCTTCCGTATCGATGTCGAGCGCGCGCTCCACGCGAATCAAAATGTCGTCGGCAGGGCTGAGATTCACCGAGCCCCCCCACACGATGCAGCCGCCTTCCTTATCGACGACGCGGTGGATGGCATCCACGTCAAGCTCGACGGGCGCCAGCGTCTCCATCATATCGGCAGTTCCGGCCGGCGAGGTGATCGCGCGAGACGAGGTTTTGGGCATGGTCAACCCGAGCGCCGCGGCAACCGAAACGATGATCGGGGTTGTGCGATTCCCCGGCAGGCCGCCAACCGAATGCTTGTCAACGACAATATCCTTGTCCCAGGTCAGCCGATCGCCGACATCGACCATCGCGCGCGTCAGCGCCAGCACTTCCGATCGGTCGAGCGGCTTCGTCGCGCAAGCCGTCAGGAACGAGGAAATATGAATGTCGGAATATTTTCCGTCGACGATGTCGCCGACGATAGCGCGCAGCGCAGCGTCATGGAATGTCTGTCCGTAGATGCGGCTGCGCACCAGCCCAAGCGAATCGATCGTATCATGGTGCGAGACGGCGACCGCATCGCCTTCCTTGAGGCCGAGGCGCTTCCACGCCGAATCCGACAGACCCGCCTCGTCGAGGCCGAGCCATCCGCCATCCACCTGATAGAGCGTAGCGATGATATGACGGTCGGCCGTGCGCAACAGAACGCGGCGATGCGCGGTGAACCCTTCCGACCGGCAGACGGGGCATTGCTTGTGCATCAAGACGACGGCTTCGAAATGCGTGTCGACGCCGAGGCGGCGTGCCTTGAGGCGATGGCCTTCAAGCGGCTCTGGTGGGGGTGCCGGATTTCTGCTCACGCAAGCTCGATCCTTTGGCCTTGATCGGGAACGATGCAATTCCAGTGCAGTTCTTCCTCGATGCGATGCCTGAGCGCGTCGGAAGCGGCCGGTTCGCCGTGCGTGACGAAGGTCGTTTTCGGCGGGTTCTCGAATCCCTTCAACCAGCGCATGATCTCGTCGCTGTCGGCATGTGCCGAAAGCATCTCCAGATTGTGAACGTCCGCCCGGATCGCAACATAGGCGCCGTGAATCTTGACGTTCGGCGCGCCGGCAACCATCGCCGCGCCGCGCGTTCCGCCGGCCTGGAACCCGGTGAACAGAATCGTGTTTCGCGGATCCGGCGCATATTGCTTGAGATGATGCAGGATGCGGCCGCCCGTGGCCATGCCGCTTGCCGATATGACGATTTTGGGGACCGGATCGGCGGTCAGCGCCTTGGATTCCTCGGCGTCGCGCACATAGCGGACACCCGCAGCAAATGCTTTGCATTGTGCCGGCGTCAGACGATGATCGTTGGGATTGCGGCAGAAAATGTCGCTTGCATCAATCGCCATGGGACTGTCGAGAAAGATAGGCAGAGCCGCGGGCAAACGCCCCGCGGCTTTGAGTTTTTCGAGATGGAAGAGAACGCTTTGCGCGCGCCCGACCGCAAAGGCGGGAACGACCACCGTGCCGCCGCGACGCACGGTTTTGCCTACGATCTCGGCAAGTGCGTCGTCGGGGCTTGTGCGATCATGCCGGCGATCGCCATAAGTCGATTCGACGACGAGATAATCGCACCCCTCGACGGCAGCCGGATCGACCATCATTTCGTCGCCATAGCGGCCGATATCGCCAGAAAACACAATTCTGCTTCCGCCCCAGGCGATTTCCGCCGACGCGGCACCCAGAATATGCCCCATGCGCCGGAGCAAAACCTGGGCGCCGCCCGGCAAGGCATGCGGCGCATCGAAGCGAATGGGGACGAGGGATTTCAGAACGAGTCTGGCTTCTTCCTCCGTATAAAGAGGAAGGGCCGGCTTGTGCTTCGAGAAGCCGTGGCGATTGGCGTATTCGGCATCGCGCTCCTGGAGATGGCCGCAATCCGGCAACAGGATGCTGCAAAGTTCGGCCGTCGCCTCGGAACAAAAAACCGGACCGTGAAAACCTTGCCTGGCGAGCAGCGGCAGATAGCCGGAATGGTCGAGATGGGCGTGCGTCAGGACCACGGCCTCGATGGTGCGCGGGTCGACCGGCAGCGGCGCCCAGTTGCGCAGGCGCAGGGCCTTGTAACCTTGAAAAAGCCCGCAATCGACAAAAAGCCGATGACCTTCCTGAGCGAGAAGGTATTTGGAACCGGTCACCGTGCCGGCGGCGCCCAGGAAGGATAAGGATAATGTCGATGTCACGGACGGCGCCTCCCGCACGTTGCAAACGCCCTCGGCGCCCGGGCGGCAGAAAATTTCGCCTTCCATCGTTCCGCCGCCTGTTGAATCGCATTACACGCAAAAATAGACCTGAGAAAGTGGTATCATACATTGCGCCGCGTCAATGACGTCGGCCTGCCCGGATTTGGACCAACCGGAGCGAAGGGGATAAGCCCTTCCATTATTTGGAGGAGCCGGCAATGATTTCCCGGGAAGATTGTTTGGCGATGTGCGGGCTGGACGAAGGCGAAGTTGCGGCGATTGCCGAACACGAACATGTTCCGGAAATTGCAGCGGCAGCGTTGGCCGGCTATCTGCTGCACAAAGCGGGCGGCGAAGCCGACTGATTGGGAGCAGTCCCTTGCGCCTCACCGAGCGGGCGCCGCAGCGAACATTTGCTTGCGGTCGTCGTACACGAACAATTCGGCATAGCGCGACCATGCGATGGCCGCGCGCAGCGTTCTCTCCGCCTCGCGCCGCGTCAGGTGGTCTTCCAATTCGGTTTCGAAGCGTGTGCGCGGCGCACGATGGCCGCCGCGCTCCTCGAGAACCCGACGAATATGCGCAACCAACGGAACGAACTTCAACAAATGCTCGCCGAACTGCTTCTTGCGCCCGTCCGTGGTGGCGCACTGGGCGAACACCCGGCCGGCGGCTGTCAGTTTGAGCTTGTCGCCGTTCAGTTCTGCAAACTCCAGAATATGCAGCGCTTCGGCGATCGGATATAGATCATCCACCTCGAATATGTGCGCGCGGGCAATCTCGGCCAAATCTGCATTGCCGTCGTAGGGAGGGGCGACCAACGTTGCTATGAGCCCGCTCATCTGATTGACCGTTGCACGCGGCAACGCCTGGCCCAATCCACCGTGAATCGCACCTTGCCTCTTGATCGAAGCGAGAGTGCGCGACGTGAGAATGGAATAGAGCTCATCCACGACATCGCGAAAGGGGGCGCTCGACCGGTCCCGCGGATGAGGAAGTTCTACGCGGACTTCGGCGGCGATGCGTCCGGGATTGGACGACATCACGAGGATTCGGTCGCACATGAGAACCGCTTCTTCGATGTTGTGGGTAACCAGCAAAACGCATTTTGTCGGTAACCGGCTTTCGATCCACAAATCGATGAAATCGGTGCGTAGAGTCTCGGCGGTCAGCACGTCGAGCGCCGAAAACGGCTCGTCCATGAGAAGCACGAGTGGTTGGGTGACGAACGCCCTCGCGAAGCCGACGCGTTGGCGCATGCCGCCGGAGAGTTCGCGCGGGAATGCCGCCTGAAACCCGTCGAGCCCGATGACGTCGATGGCGGATTGTGCGCGCTTGCGCGCCTCGTCGCGTTTCAATCCGAGCGCGTCGAGACCGGCCTCGACATTCTGGAGAACGGTGAGCCAGGGAAACAGCGCAAATGTCTGGAACACCACCGCGATGCCTTCGGCGGGGCCTGCCAGGGGTGCGCCTCGATAGAGAACATCACCCGCTGTCGGCTTGATGAGCCCTCCGATGATGCGCAGCAGCGTGGATTTGCCGGCACCGGAACGTCCGAGTAACCCGAGAATCTCTCCTCCGCCCAGGGACACGTCGATGTCCGAAAGCACCGGCAACGGCTCGCCGGACGGCTTTGCGAAGTCCATCGAAACCTTGCGGAGCGCGATGATAGGTTTGGCGGGCGGTTCCCTCATATCGTCTCCGTCAATCGAGCCTGGTCCGCCGCTCGGCAAACGCATAGAGCGGACGCCAAAGCAATCGGTTCATGGCGATGACGAGCACCGACATCACGGCGATGCCGAGTGCGATGCGAGGAAAATCGCCCGCCGCCGTCATCTGCGCAATATAGGCGCCGAGGCCCCCCGCGCTCAGTTTCGTTGGGCCCCAGCTGACGGTCTCCGAAACGATGCTCGCATTCCAGGCGCCACCGGACGCCGTGATCGCACCTGTCACATAGTAGGGAAAGATTCCCGGAATCATCACTTCACTCCACCACCGCCATCCCCGGATTTGAAAGCTCGCGGCCGCTTCTCGCAAGTCACTCGGAAACGCACTCGCCCCCGCGATTACGTTGAACAGGATGTACCACTGCGTTCCGAGAATCATCAGCGGGACGAGCCAGATTCTCGGCGCCAGCTGGAAGCGGACAATCAAAAAAACGGCCACCGGAAAAAGCAGGTTGGCGGGGAACGCGGCAAGAAATTGCGCCACCGGCTGGACCATTTCGGTGAGCCTCGGCCGCAGGCCGACCGCAACGCCGACCGGAACCCAGACCAGCGTCGCAAGCGCGACGAGCACCATGACGCGAAACAGCGTGAGCCCGCCATTTTCGATCGCAATTGCAGCATCGCTCAACGACAAATTCGGACTGGCGAAGCGGAACAATTGCCATATGCAGTATCCTGCTCCGGCAAAGATGATTCCGTACCACAGGACATCGACCACGCTTCGCGGCAGGGAAACGCGCGGCAAGATGTGTCTATGCACCGGAAGCGTGAGCCGGGCCCGCGTGGCGATATCCAGACTTGTTGCAAGCGGGTGGCCGGCGAATTGCAACAGCCTGGCGTGCCGAAACACATCAAGAACCCAACTCCTTGGCACAATTTGGCGGGCGGTCTGCTCCGAGCGGAATTTGTCCGCCCAGGCCACCAGAGGCCGGAAGAGCAATTGGTCGTAGAGCACAATCGTGATCGTCATGGCGACGATCGCCCATGCCACAGCAGCAAGATCGCGCTGTCCGATCGCACGCGCGACGTAAGAGCCGATGCCGGGAAGATTGATTTGCAGAATGCCGACCGCGATCGCTTCCGAGGCAACGACGAAGAACCATCCGCCGGACATCGACATCATCGCGTTCCAGATCAGTCCCGGCATGGCGAACGGCACATCGAGCCGCCAAAAGCGTTGCCACGCCGAAAACCGGAACGCGCGGGCCGCTTCGTCCAGATCAAGCGGGACCGTCCGCAGCGATTGGTAGAAGCTGAACGCCATGTTCCACGCCTGGCTCGTGAAAATCGCGAAAATCGAGGCAAGCTCGGGGCCCATCGCATTGCCGGGAAACAGCGAAACAAAGAACAGGACGGTGAACGAAAGATAGCCCAGGATCGGAACCGACTGCAGCACATCGAGAAGCGGAATCAGGATCATTTCCGCGCGGCGGCTTTTTGCGGCCAGCGTCGCATAGGTGAAGGTGAAGACAAACGAGGCGCCGAGCGCCGCCAGCATGCGCATCGTCGTTCGCAACGCGTAATACGGCAACATGATGGGCGAGAGCGATATTGGTGGCTGGTGGGCGGCAACGAACGGCGCGGCCATCTGGCGCGCGCCGGAACCGACAAGAATCACGGTCGCGAGCACAAGCAGCGTAGCAACCAAGTCCTGCCAGCCGGGGACAGGCTGGTGCCACCTGCCGCCCTTCAAGACTTCAGCATGATGCTCCAAGACCGCCCTCGCGGAATATCAGGGGTCGCGATAGTACAACGGTATCCGGCTTTGCATCAGCGAAGTTCGACCGAACCCGCCCGGATGAAATCGCACCTTCAGCACGTCAGGGCCGCGAGCCGATGGACCGCCTACAGGCGGCCGAGCGCATAGGCGAGTGCAAGATATATCTTGCCTGTATCGGCGCTCAGGACCGTCGATGCGAGAAGCCCGCCGCCGTCACTTTCGCGCACCCGCGCGAGCAGCGCTTCGAATTCGGCGATATAAACATTCGCTGCCTCGCGGAACCGGCCGTTGTCGCGATAGAGCGCCGTGATGCGGTCGACGGCTTCGTCATCGATCGCCTGCGCGAGACGGCGCGCGAAGGTCGCGCGGTCGCCGGCAAGATAACGCCGCCAATCCTCTTCGCCGGAGCCATGATCCGTCCCCATCGCATCGAGATCGATCGCGAGATCGGCAAGCACGGCCTGGAGCGCACCCAGCGCCGCGGCCGCTTCCGGTTTGAATTCGCGACTCCTGGCCTCGGTCGTTTCGGCAGCAGCGAGCAGCGCGCTCATTTCCCAGGGTTTGGAGTCGGAGGACTCCTTGCGCTTGGAGCGGTGCGTCAGGCGTCGCGCCAGACCCAGCAGGCCATCGCTTTCCGCCTCCTCTGCCGACGACGCGGCCCCAGGCTGCGGACGCATCGTCGTCCGCGATATGCTGCGGGCATGGATGGTGGAAAGCGTGCGCGCCGACAGATCGAGGATTTCTTCGGTTTCCAGCTGCACAAGGTCGCGCACGCGCTGGGCTTCCTGCTTGGCGATTCCCGGGAGGGAGAGGAGATGGCGCTGCATTTCGTCCACGGCGCCCGACAAGGTCTCCTTCATCTCTTTGCTCTCGACGGCAAGCTGGCCTGCAGTGCGCAACAACAGTTCGCATTCGGCCATGGCATCGCCGACCAGCATTTTCGCGCTCGACTTCGCGTCGGCCGTGGTTTCGCCGATCAGCGTCTGGGCGCTCACGCCGGCATCGCGCAAGGATTCGACCACACGGGCAAGCGCCGCGCTGGCGCTTTCGCTCAACTCCTTCAAGCGTTCGACTTCGCGACCGAATTCCGCCGCCAGCTGCTGCGCGCGCACAGCGCCATTTGCCATCAACACGTCGAGGCGGCGATCGGTGTCACTGAACACCCTTTCCAAGGTCGCGGCCTGGCCAGCGACGGCGGCCACGGCACCCTCCAGCGCACTGCGCTCTTCGCCGAGTGCGCTTTCGAACGCCGCGCCGTCGTCCTTCAGGCGCTGGAGCAGATCCACCATGGCGGTGCGATGCCGTTCATGGCGGCCGAGGACAAATTCGGCGCGGGCCATGGCGGCGTCGGCCACGGACTCGATGCGTTTGGACTGGCGATCGAGTTCGACGACCACCGCATGAGGGGCTTCAGCGGCCGCGTCGGCGGCCGAACGGAAATTCGAGACCTGGGTGTCCAGCGCAAGCCCCGCCGCCTTGAGTGTGCCTTCCGCCGATTCGATGTTGGATTTGAGCTGCGCCGTCCGTCCGGCGACAAGTTCGCTCGCGCGTGCGGCGGCGTCGCTTAACGTGCCGGCCAATGCATCCAGCCGCTCGCGCTCATTGGCGAGGCGCGATGCTGCAGCTTCGGCGCGGACATCGGCCCGGGCACCCGCTTCGTCAAGCGCAGAAATCTGGTTCTCCAGCACGCTTTCCAATGCGCGAAGCCGCGCGAAGGCGCCGTCGAGGCCCGCATTGAGTCCATCGAGCTCACGCCGCACGACGCGTCCGAGACGGGCCGCCGTCCGCGCCGCCGTTTCGTCGGCAGTAAAAAGCCTGTCGGTCGCGTCGACCAGCGCATCGGCCGCAGTAGCCATCGCCTGGCCGCGCGTGAACGCCCACGCGCCGACAATCAACAGAAAAGGCGGCATCAGAGTCGCAAAGCCGACCAGGGCTACGAGATGAATATCGAGCTGGGCAAGCGCGGCGGGGCCGAGGTAACCCCATAGATACGCCGCCGCCGCACCGATCCAAAAAGCGCCCAGGCCGGCCGCGACGACGATGGCGCCGACGCCACCGGGCGCGTTGTGCGGTTTGCGCCGGTCGTCGGCCTCGCTGACGGCGTCGGCGGCTTGCAGGAGCACGGTCTGTCCGCGCTTGGATCCAATTATCGGCACGTTGCTTCCCCGGCACCTATGCAGGCATATATTAGCGTTAATTCCGATTCGCGCCAGCATTGCCGTATGAAATGATTAGCAAATCGTTTGGCATTGCGAGGAGCGTGAAGTCGAAATCGCAAACAACGAAAGGCAACGATGGGACGCGCCACGCGACGCCATCGACCCGGCCGCACCTCCCGCCAGCCGTTCGGCGCTCTGCCGGTGTTCGCCGAGAGCGCCCATCGCCCGCTATTTCAAAGGTCGCTCGCCCACGCCCATCTCTGCGGCGTCCCGCCTTTTCCCGATGGGTGGATGCCGTTTTAGCTGCGGGGTCAGGCGGCCGTTAACGCGCTCTTGATCGTGTCTGTGCACTGTCGGCACGCTGGTTCGTTCGGAATATTCCATGTCGGTTGGCCGCCCCGTCGATTTCGCCCATCTGTCGCGTTACACGGGTGGCGATGCGGGCCTAAACGCCGAGGTGCTGACGCTTTTCGCCAGCCAGACCGCGGTCCTTCTGGCGCGTCTCGACGCTGCGCTCGCTGCGCGGGATACCAAGGTTTGGCGGGATACGGCCCATGGGCTGAAAGGCGGCGCGCGCGGGATCGGCGCGTTCGCACTGGCCGACATCGCAGCGGCGGCGGAAGCGTTTGACCCGGCGGCGAGCCTGGAGGACGCTGCGAACAGCTTACAGCAGCTCAAGCACCAGGCCGAAATGGTCAGGCTGTTCGTCGATGCCTATCTTGGACATCAGGAACAATGAGCATCGAACGCCGCCAATTCATGGGCGATCGAACGCTCGACCAGTTCGCGCCACACCGGCTCGGCGATGGCCGGGCTTAGGCCGGCCCGGGCGGCCTCTGCCAGCACCTTGGCAAGCACATCGGCAATCCGCTCTTCATCCCGGATACGTATTCGCTCGGATTTGATTATCGCGGCACGTTCGATATAGCGCTGTCTTTGGGCGAGGAGGGCGACCAGGGCGCGGTCGATACGGTCGATTTCACGGCGCAATTCGGGCATATCCCGGCAGCCTTCGGGCGGCGTAGCTGGCGATTCCTGGCTCATCCGATTTTCGTCCTCGGCATTATTGGCGGCGAAGGGGCTTTTTTTCGGTCTTGGCCCACGCCCGCACAAGGGGGGACGGTCGAATGATGCGCCGCGGCATATTTTCCCGCCTGGCCGATTGGATTGCCGGGCGGCCGATTTCTACATATAGAGACCTCCACTTTGAACAGTCACACACAAAAACTGCGTGGAATGGTGAGATGACGACACGGATCGAGACCGATGTTGCAATTATCGGCGCGGGGCCCGTGGGTCTTTTTGCCGTGTTCGAGCTCGGGTTGCTGGACCTCAAGGCCCACCTGGTCGACATCCTCGACCGGCCCGGCGGGCAATGCACCGAACTCTATCCCGAAAAGCCGATCTACGACATTCCGGGACTTCCCATCGTCACCGGTCAAGAGTTGACCGAAAGGCTGAGGGAACAGATCAAGCCGTTCAATCCCCAATTCCATTTCAGCCAGATGGCGAGCGCGCTCACCCGCGAGGCGGACGGCCGCTGGAAGGTCTCGACGGACGCCGATGTCGAACTCGTGGCCCCCGTCGTGATGATCGCGGCAGGCGGCGGCAGTTTCGTGCCCAAGCGTCCGCCGATCGCCGGCATCGAAGCCTATGAAGGCAAGAGCGTGTTCTATGCCGTGCGCAAGATGGACGCGTTCCGGGGCAAGGACATCCTGATCGCGGGCGGCGGCGATTCCGCGCTCGATTGGACGATCAATCTTGCGCCGATCGCCAGGAGCCTGACGCTCGTCCATCACCGCGACGGCTTCCGCGCGGCGCAGCACAGTGTCAACAAGATGCGCGAGCTGGTGGCCGAAGGGAAAGTCGCGTTCCATGTCGCGAGCGTCAAGGAGCTTCACGGCGCGAACGGCCAGCTGGAATCGGTGACGCTTTCGGGCGCCGACAAGAAGGAATGGAAGCATGCGTGCAACGTTTTGCTTCCCTTCTTCGGGCTCACCATCAAGCTTGGCCCGATCGCGGATTTCGGCCTCAATTTGCACGAAAATCTGATTCCGGTGGATACGGCGCGATTCGAAAGCGAGACGCCCGGTATCTTCGCCATCGGCGACATCAACACCTATCCGGGCAAGCTGAAGCTGATCCTGTGCGGCTTTCACGAAGCGGCGCTGGCGGCACAGGCCGCATTCCACATTTGCCGGCCCAACGAGAAGCTGCGCTTTCAATACACAACCTCCTCCTCCAATCTGCAGAAGAAGCTGGGTGTCACATGAAGATCAACGCCATCGACCGCAGCGGCAACAAGCACGTTCTCGAGGGCCGCGACGGCTGGACCTTGATGGAGATTCTGCGCGACGGCGGGCTCGACATCTCGGCCGAATGCGGCGGCGCATGCGCCTGCGCCACCTGCCATGTCTATGTCGCGCCCGATTGGTACGAAAAACTCACGCCCCCGAAGGAAGCCGAGGTGGACATGCTCGACATGGCGCTTGCGGTCGAGCCCACTTCGCGGCTGTCCTGCCAGATCGTCTGCGCGCCGGAGCTCGACGGGCTGACGGTGACGGTCGCGCCGGAATAATCCGGTAAATTTCTCGATTGGGACAACGCCCGCGCTGCAAAGCCGGGGGTGCCGCATTGGTCGCATCGCGGACGCGGCTTTGCACCCGTTCGCAGCATATATGTTCCTGTTTTGTTCTTGACTTGCGGAAAACGGCCATGCCAGTCTGACCGGGTGACGGACGCTGTCTTCTGCGCGGGTTGGCTGTGATGATCGAACAACTTCAAAAGCGATGGCAGGAGAACGGCCGCTTTCGGTCCGTCTTTCCGGTCATGAGTTTGGAACAGGATGGGCTGGTGCTGGGCGCCGGCACTGTTCTCGCACCGCGCGATAATGATCCGAGCGGCACCAATCGGCTGAGGCTCGACGGCGAAGAGCCCCGGCTTCTCACATTGCTCTCGGTCGCCTATGGCCGCCCCGTCGATGCTTCGATTCTCCGCGCCATAAGCCGGGCCTCGAAACGATGGAGCGCGGGCGAGGATTGTCTGGCGGCGATGCATCTCGCGCTTGCGGGTTTGCGCAAACTCGACGATGCGGGGGACGCTGCGCGACGGCTTTTCATCGCCGACGGGCTGATGGCGGACGGTGTCGCCCCGCGCGACATCTGGACAGCGCTCGAATTCGATCCGACACCGCTCGATGATTTGGAGAAATTGTATAACCCGAACGAAGCACGCAATCCGAAGGGAGATGTCGGAGGCGGTGAGTGGGCATCGGGTGAAGCGGAAGGCGTTGTCGGAGAAGACGCGGCCGAAACATTCGCCGAGCGCGTCGCTGCCGGTGCTGCGCGTGCTATCGGTGGCGTCGGGGCCGTCGGCACGGCGTTGCTTGCGACAACGGTTCCCGCGGGCACAATGCCGGTCTCGGGGACCATACCGGGCCGGCCCGACCTTCGCTACACTTGGACCGAGGACGAGGGCACGCTTCGCGTCTTCCGCGGAGCAGACCCGGAGCCCATACTGGAAGCGACGCTCGGACCGAAGCGCGCGCTCATCGACAGCCGCGATCTAAAGGTCGGGTATCTTAGGGCCACCGGCATCGACTTCGACCTGAAAGCATTGCCTCCGGAATGGCCTTCGCTGGAGGAACAAACGGATCATCCCCAACTGTGTCCAACCTCAAGCCCCGACAACGGAGGACGCGGTGTCATGGGCGGGGCGGACAGGGACTACGAAGACTTCCGCAAGGCGCAGATCAATGATCCTCCCACGCCGCGCGGTTTCGGCTATAGGCTAACCAACCGGATCGACGGGCTGCCTGTCGTCCTCGATGATTGTCAGCACAGCACAGGTTGGCTTTTCGAATTCAAGGGCAACTACACCGGCTTCATGGCCAAGCAATGGGGAAGAGACATCATGGCGATCGATTGGCGATATCAGGCCACACGACAATGGGAAGCGAGCGGTGGACGGCCGCTCGAATGGGACTTTGCCGACAAGGAGGCGGCCGACTATGCGCGTCAGCTGTTCAGCAAGGATGAATGGCTGCAGGGTATTCGCGTAGAATGGAAACCATGGCCGGGGCGCAAGAAATGAGCAAGAATGAATTCGTTATCTATTGCAACTGGGACCCCGAAGCCGACAGCGCCGCCGTGCATGCCGAGCGCGTGCGCGAAAGCTTGACCGAAATCGGTCTTATATGTCCGGCTTTGCGTTCCTGGAAGATACTCGATCTTGCGGGCGGAACGCCTGTGCCGCTGGAAAAGGCGCAAGAACAATTGGACCAGATTGTTGCTCGGGGTGTCGCCGCGGTGCATGAGCTGGAATCGCCCGAATCGCATGCCAATTTTAGCGTGATCGGCGCAGGCCGCCGTTCCTTTCGCGGTGTGTGCGCAGCATCATTGACTCTCGAATTCAACGACCGGCCAGATCCCGCAATCGTCGCCTATCCGGTGTTCAAGGCAATCATGGTGGCGCTTGCGCCCATCTGGAATGTCACCTACATCCAGGCCTATACCGACGCGATCCGACAATATTGGGATTCGCCGCGTCGCGTGCTCGAGCTTTCGTGGATGACGTATCTGTCGGAATCTTTCGCGCAAATGATTACCGTTCCAAATGATGTGTCCACCGAGCAAGTTCCCGGTGGCGGCGTTTTGCTGAGCGCGTCGGCGGAAGATTTTGACGTTGCCAATCCGGAGCACATGGCGGCGGCACGAAGCCTGCGCGACGCGTTAAACCCGCTCAACAAGCTGTACATACGGTCGTGGAAAAAGCCCGTCTGACCGCCGGAACAACTCGCGCCCAAGGAGCATGCCATGAGCTTCACCCTTTTTCTTATCTGCATGCGAAATGGCGAATCCGCCACATTCAAACGCGCGCTGTTCGAAGAAGTCCTGGGGCGCCAGGCGATCGACCCGAATTTTCCGCTCTACGAAGTAGATTACAGCGATGGCGGTTGCTCGGAAATACGCAATCCCTCTGGGGGAGAAGAAGATATCGAAAGTGTGACCTTCAGCCATTTCGGCGGCAACATATTTTTCGATGCGCTATGGGAACTGGCGGACAGGGCCGGAGCGTTCTTTGTGTGGCCGGGAGAAGGCCGCAGTATTGCCGTGCCGAACCGGGAGTTTCTTGCGCATGTGCCGGCAGACATGGGCGCCATGGGGCCCCCTTACGTCGTCAAAAATGGCCGGGAACTTTACGATGTGATCTGCGGGATCGATCCTGAGGCACCGCCGGGTTAAGGTGGCATCATCGCAGATTATCGCACATCTCTCGTGGTGCTATCATGAAAGCCGCAGCAGGATGATCGCGCGCGGCGCCATGGCTCCCGGCAGGTAACAATCCAACGCTGCTCGTAGTATCCTCTCCGCGACAGCAACGGAGCGCGCCCATGGGTTTCTACGACCGCCATATCCTGCCCCCCCTGTTGTCGGCGGGGTTGGGCGCCAGGCCGATTACCTCTCAGCGCAAGAAGGTGGTGCCGCGGGCCGAGGGGCGCGTGCTGGAAATCGGTTTCGGCGCCGGGCATAACCTGCCCTTCTATGACGCGGCGAAAGTCAGCCATATCTGGGCGCTGGAGCCGGCCGCCGGGATGCGGGCACGCGCGGCCAAGCGCGTGTCGCAAAGCCCCATCGCGCTCGAATTCCTCGATCTGCCGGGCGAACAAATCCCGCTCGACGACGAAACGGCCGACACCGTGCTCGTCACCTACACGCTGTGTTCCATTGCCGATGTGAAGAAGGCGCTCGGCGAAATGCGCCGCGTGCTCAAGCCCACGGGCCGGATGATCTTCTGCGAGCATGGCGAAGCGCCCGACGCAGGCGTCCGGCGCTGGCAGGAACGGCTGACGCCTTGGTGGGCCGCAATCTGCGGCGGCTGTCATCTCGACCGGCCCATCCCATCGCTGATTGCCGATGCGGGCTTTCATGTCGAAGAAATGGAGACGATGTATCTTCCCGACACGCCGCGGTTTGCCGGTTTCAATTATTGGGGGAACGCAACCAAGAGATAGGAACGGCGGATTGGAAGGAGCGCGGGCGTCCGCCCCCGCATGCGGCCAAGATAGAGCCGCGCTCCGTTCGCCACTTGTCTGCGGCACGACAATTCCTATCGGTTCAACTCCCGCATCGCCGCGTCGAGGCCTGCCAGCGTCAACGGATACATGCGATCCGAGACGATCTGCCGGATCAGGTCGATCGACGGCGTATAGTCCCAATGCTTTTCGGCAACGGGGTTGAGCCACACGACGTGCTCGTAGATCTGCGCCACGCGGTCGAGCCAGATGGCGCCGGCTTCTTCGTTCCAGTGCTCGACCGAACCGCCCGGAGTGGTGACTTCGTAAGGGCTCATGGTCGCGTCGCCCACGAAGATCACTTTGTAATCGCGCGGGAATTTATGGAGCACGTCCCAAGTCGGAAATTTCTCGTTGTGGCGGCGGCGATTGTCCTTCCACACCGATTCGTAAAGGCAATTGTGGAAATAGAAGAATTCCATGTGCTTGAATTCGGTCTTGGCCGCGCTGAACAATTCCTCGCAAAGCCTGATATAGGCGTCCATCGAACCGCCGATATCGAAGAAAATAAGCACCCTGACGGTGTTGTGCCGCTCGGGGACCAGTTTCAGATCGAGATAGCCCTTGTTCGCGGTATCCTTGATGGTACCGGGCAGATCGAGTTCGGTCTCCGCCCCTTGCCGTGCCCATCTGCGCAGACGCCGGAGCGCCACCTTGATATTGCGTGTGCCGAGCTCGACGGAATCGTCGAGGTTCTTGTATTCGCGCTTGTCCCAGACCTTCACGGCCTTGCCGTGGCGGCCCTTGTCCTGGCCGATGCGCACGCCTTCGGGATTGTAGCCCATCGCGCCGAACGGCGAGGTGCCGCCCGTGCCGATCATCTTCGAGCCGCCCTCATGACGCTTCTTTTGTTCTTCAAGGCGCTGCTTCAGCGTCTCCATGAGCTTTTCCCAGCCGCCGAGCGATTCGATCATTTTCTTCTCGTCTTCGGTGAGGAACTTCTCGGTGAGCGCACGCAGCCATTCCTCGGGAATCTGCGCGATCTCGACGCCTTCGAGCGTTTCGAGGCCCTTGAACACATGGCCGAAGACGCGGTCGAATTTGTCGAGATTGCGTTCGTCCTTCACCAGCGCGGTGCGCGACAGATAATAGAATTCATCGATCTTCATATCGATGACGTCTTTCGACAGCGCATCCATCAGCGCGAGATATTCCTTGAGCGTGACCGGTATGCGGGCGGAGCGGAGTTCGTCGAAGAACTGGAAGAACATGAGCGATCTTTCGAATGGCGATCAGGCAAATGCTAGCGCGCGGCGAAAGGCCGTGCCAGAGCGGCAGCGGCGTCTCAGGGGAAACGCTCCCTATATCGGTCCCGCCTATTTCGCGGCGATTTCGCTTTCGGCCGCCGCATAGACGGCGTGCAGGAATTGCTCCTCCACCGGCGTGTCGCGCGGATCGGCATATTCGATGGTCGCCTCCACCGCCCAGTTCTTGAACTGGGCGCCGGCGAACAGCACGCGATAATGCAGATCCTCCAGCTTTGCCGTCTCGTAGGTGCGCGTGTAGACGGCCAGCGGCGGCGCCCCAGGCTTCGTGGGCAAGCTCGCGGTGCCTTCGGCAATGCGCTTGCCGCCGGTGCCCTCCTGCTCGATAAAGTCGGGAGCGAGCGAGGTTTTTGCGTCATAGGGCGCGCTGAGCGGCGTCAGCCTGATCGTACCGTAGATCCCGTCGAGCGCCGAATAGGCACAGAAATCGGCGCCATTCTGCGGATCGGCCTCGCCCACCGCGTCGCGCTCGAACAGCCCGATCTTGGCAGGACAGGAAAATCCCGACGCGCTATGCAATTTTGCCCCGTCGCGCGAATCCGCGAAGGGTTCGCTGGCGGCATCCTGGGCGAAGGCCGGGAGTGCGATCAGCGCGGAAAGGAAGAAAGATCGAGCGCAAAGGGCGCAGAGGTTTAGCAAGGGGCGCCGAGAATTCCGGTGCGCTGCACGCACAACATCATTCCCCAGCCACAGCGCGCCCGCTGAGAATTCCGCCGCGTCGACCATTCTTCCTGCCTAACCGTTGCCCCTGCTCTCCCGCCGGGCGAGGAAAGCCAGACGCTCGAACAGATGGACGTCCTGCTCGTTCTTGAGCAGCGCGCCGTGCAGCGGCGGAATGAGCTTGGTGGGATCGCGCTCCCTCAGCGCCTCGGGCGGCACGTCTTCGTTCAAGAGCAGCTTCAGCCAATCGAGCAATTCCGATGTCGAGGGCTTCTTCTTCAATCCGGGCACGTCGCGGATTTGATAGAAGACGTTGAGCGCCTCTGCGACGAGCTTCTGCTTGATGTTCGGATAATGCACGTCGACAATTCTCTGCATCGTCTCGCGCTCGGGGAATTTGATGTAGTGGAAAAAGCAGCGCCGCAGGAATGCGTCGGGAAGCTCCTTCTCGTTGTTCGAGGTGATCATCACGACGGGCCGCTGTGCCGCCTTGATGGTCTCGCCGGTCTCGTAGACGAAGAATTCCATCCGATCCAGCTCAAGCAGCAGATCGTTGGGAAATTCGATATCGGCCTTGTCGATCTCGTCGATGAGCAGCACCGGGCGCGGCCCCTCCCCGAAGGCTTCCCACAGCTTGCCCTTCCGGATGTAGTTGCTGACATCCTTGACGCGCGCATCGCCGAGCTGGGAGTCCCTGAGCCGCGTGACGGCATCGTATCCGTAAAGGCCCTGTTGCGCCTTGGTCGTCGATTTGACGTGCCATGTGATAAGGGGCGCCTTCAACGCATCGGCCACTTCGAAGGCCAGCTGCGTCTTGCCGGTGCCCGGTTCGCCCTTGACCAGCAAAGGCCGTTCGAGCGTGATGGCGGCATTGACGGCAATTCTGAGGTCGTCGGTCGCGACGTATTTGTCGGTCCCTTCGAAGCGTTTTGAACTCATCGGTCTCTCGCGAATGGGGATAGCGTGTCCCGCAACGGTAGGGGGCGGCCTCCCGCTTCGCAAGGGCAGCCGCGCTGTGCCAGCAGGATCGCCGGAGAAGAAGCGTGATTGACAATCAGGCGACGCCCTCGAAAGGTAATCTGCGGATTAAGGGTGTGAATTTCGCGCGCGTATGCACGCGTGCAATTTGGGGCTTTGCCGGCTTCAGGGTCGCGAAGGGCTGGAGATTCTCCGGACGTCAGCATCGCCGAGGCGCCGAAGTCAGGGAGGAAAGATAAATGACGCCGACAAATGGGAATCGAGGCGTGGCCGTGGTTACCGGTGCAGCGGGCGGCATGGGTTCGGCGGCAGCGTCACTGCTTTCGGCGCAGGGCTGGCCGCTCGTCCTGTGTGATCTCGATATGGGACGGCTCGAACCGCTGGCGGCGCGGCTGCGGACGGCGGGGCCCGTGGAAATCCTCGCCGGGGACATCGCCGCCCCGGCATACCCCGATGCGCTCATAGCGGCGCTGGGCGATCGGCAAATCGGGGCTCTGATCCACACTGCGGGGTTTTCCCCGACAATGGCCGACGCGGCGCGCATTCTCGAGGTGAACTACGATGCAACCGTGCGTCTGATAGAGGTCGCGCGGCCCAGAATGGCGGATGGCGGCTGCGCCGTGCTGATCGCGTCGATGGCCGCGCATATGGTCACATCTCCCGAGGCCTTGGCGGCGCTGAACGCGCTCGCACCGGGCGAGGGATCGGCGACCTTGCGCCCGTTCGCTCCAGATCCGCAGAGGGCTTACCCGATTTCGAAACGCGCAGTCGTTCGGCTGGCCGCACGCGAAGCGGCCGCTTTCGCAGCGCGCAATGCGCGCATTGTCTCCATCTCTCCGGGCCTCATCGACACGAGCATGGGACGCGCCGAGCGGGTTGCAAGTGCTCAGATGGATGCTCTGTTGGCGCGCACACCGCTCGCCCGCATGGGCCTTGCAGACGAGATCGCATCGGTTGCGGTTTTCCTCTGTTCGCCGGCCGCATCCTATATAACCGGCTGCGACATAAGGGTGGACGGCGGGACGCTCGCCGCGCTGGGACTTTAATCGCGTTCAGACTTTAGCGCGCAAATGCCCAGGGCGATCGACGAGGATAAAAGCATGGACACGAACAAGCAGCCTCTCCCAAAACCGACTTTTGCTCCTGATGGTGTGGTTCACGTGCCCGCCTTTGAGCTTCCTCCTTCAGGGCTCATAAGCCCGGAAGCCGTAGCCCTCCTCAAGGCGCGAGGCAGCCGACCCCAGCACGATTTTTCGCCCGCTGCGTCGATCGAGGAGATGCGCGCCGCCGCCGAACTCGCCGTGGCGCCGATGGTTGAAGCCGCAAAACGGCGTTATCCGGTCGACATCGTCGAGCAGTCGTTTGCCGGGGTGAAGACCCGGGTCATCACGTCGGTGACGGGCGAGGCCGACCACAGTCGCGTTCTCATCAATCTGCATGGCGGCGGATTCATGATGTGCGCGGAGGGCTGCGCACTGGTCGAATCGATCCCCATTGCAGCCGTCGGCCGGTTCAAGGTGATAACGGTCGACTACCGGCAGGGCCCCGAACATGCGTTCCCGGCTGCATCGCAGGACGTCACGTCCGTCTATCAGGAGCTGCTGGAAAACTATCGGCCGGAGAATATCGGAATTTTCGGATGCTCGGCCGGAGGGGCCCTGACCGCGCAGGTTGCCGCCTGGCTGCACGACAAGAAGCTGCCCGCCCCGGCGGCCATCGGCATTTTCGGCGCCGGGGGCACACGCTTCGGCGCCGGCGATTCCGCTCATGTGGCGGCTTACATCGACGGATCATTCCCCGCGCCCAGGGGCGATGGCGAATTGCTGCCCAGCGGCTATTTCAGGACTGTGAAAATGGATGACCCTTTGGTCTCACCCGCCCTGCATCTGGATGTCGTGGCGCATTTTCCGCCGACACTCGTCATAACCGGTACGCGCGCGATGGACATGAGCCCGGCAATCTATACCCACAGCCAGCTTCTCAAGGCCGGCGCGGACAGCCATCTGGTCGTCGGCGAAGCGATGGGGCATTGCTATCTCTACAATCCGGACTTGCCGGAATCGCGCGATGCCTATGACGTCATCGTGAAATTCTTCAACTCGCATCTTGGCAAACGGCGCTGATGCCACGGAACTTCCCGGCAGTTGCGGGGATGTGATTTATTGCGACGCGGGTAATAGCAATGCAAACGACCCGCACGCGGCTCAATCCTTGGAGTCTTTCTTTCCGGCCGCAGTCTTTTCGACCGTCCACTCCTTGAGCTGGGAAAGCCCGTCAGAAAACCCATTGAGGGCGACGGGAATCTGGAGTTTCCGCCCTTCGACGGAAACGATGTCCATCGCGCCCTTTGCGAGACCCTCGGTTTGCATCGCGTCGATCAATGCTGGCGGCAGCACGCCCTCGACATAGCAGCCGTCGCGCTCGCAGCGCCGGTATTTGAGATTGGGCGCCCGGTACGTGCCGAATTCGAGCGTCAACCCTTGCGCGAACGAAACGCCCAGCGGCACGACGAAGCGGCCGATATATTGGTTCGATTTCGGAATGTAACCGATGGCGATGCTGGCGACCCTGATATTCTTGCCGCGCATGAACGATGCCTGCGTCAGGTCGCAGGTCATATTGCCCACCCGATAGCAGCGCACCGACCAGCTTCCGCTCACATGGGTATCGGTGACCGCCGAGCCGGCCGGTCCGCCCTGCGCGAGGAGCACCGCAGGCTCGAATGCCAGTGCGGCCAACAATACCGCAGCTCCGATCAGTCCGCTTCGCCATCTAGCCATGAACGTCATCGACTCCGTTTCGAGTGTGCCCGATTCGAGTGTACCCGTCAGCGCCCGGTGCGGGCCGCCATATCGACGGCGCGTGCCGCCATCGCATCCGCAAAGCCGTTGAGAGAATAGTTCAGCGCCACGGCCTTGCCGGCTGCGTTCACGACGACGATTTTTCCCAACGTATTCCGGGCCATTTCGGATGTGAGGTCGGAATCGAGCGGCAATATCGCCACGCAGCCGCCCTGCACGCATGTCCTGAATGCAAGCAGCCGGGGCTGCGCGCTGCCGATGGAAAGGCGCACGCCGGGGGGGATGAGAACGCCGAGCGGCGTGACGACGGCCAGCGTTTCGTCGGCGCCTTTTTGGTTGACCGTCAAGCGCACCAGCGGGGCCCGCGTGGCCCTGTCGAAGATCGCCGTTGCGAGTTCGCAGCCGCCGTTCTTGTCGGTGCGGGGCGAACAGGTGAGCTGCCAATCCTGGAATGCCTCCATGGTCCGCATGCTGTCGCGGGGATCGGTTCGCTTGAAGAACAGGTGCTCGCCCCCGAGCGCCACGACCGCGCCCAGGACAAACAGCCCGATCGCATACAGCACCAGGCTCGTTTTCGGATTCGACATGCAGCGATTTCTCCCAACCGGGCCAATGCACCAAACTCGGATACAAAATTCTGCGGGAAGCGTCCCCAGCGCCGGCGCATAGTAGCACTGCCCGGCCGACCAATCTTCCGGGAAGCAGCCATAGCGAGACGCAGTGATCTTCGCAAGTCTTCGGTGGCGGATTGGCGAGCAGGGGCAGATTTCATGAGCGTGGCGCATGTTTTCACGGTCGCCTTCCAGGGCATCGAGGCGCGCGAGGTGGATGTGCAGGTCCACATCGGCGAGGGGCAGCCGGTCTTCAACGTCGTGGGACTGGGTGACAAGGCCGTCGCCGAAAGCCGGGAACGCGTTCGGGCGGCGCTTGCCGCCATCGGCCTCGCTTTGCCGCCCAAGCGCATTACCGTCAACCTCGCCCCCGCCGACCTCCCCAAGGAAGGCAGCCATTACGATTTGCCCATTGCGCTGGGATTGCTCGCCGCCATGGGTGTTCTGGCGCCGAGCGAACTGGCCGGCTACACGGCGCTGGGCGAGCTTTCGCTCGACGCCCAGGTCGCCGGCGTCCTGCCGGCGGCGCTGGCGGCGTCCGCGGCCCGGCGAGGGCTCGTCTGTCCCGCCGCCAGCGGTGCGGAAGCCGCCTGGGCCGGCGGCGGCGAAATCGTCGCCACGCCTTCGCTGATCGCCTTCGTCAATCACATGAAGGGCGTCCAGGTGCTGGGCCGGCCGACGGCGAAGCTGGCGGAAGAAACCACGAAAATCGCCGATCTCAAGGACGTCAAGGGCCAGGAGACGGCGAAGCGGGCGCTCGAAATTGCAGCCGCCGGCGGCCACAACATGCTGCTGATGATAGGGCCGCCCGGCTCCGGCAAATCGATGCTGGCGGCGCGCCTTCCCGCCCTGCTGCCGCCGCTCGACGCCCAAGAAGCGCTGGAGCTCTCGATGATCCAGTCGCTCGCCGGCGAATTGCGCGACGGGGCGATCTCGCGGCGCCGGCCCTTTCGCTCGCCGCATCATTCCGCCTCCATGGCAGCGCTGGTGGGCGGCGGCCTCAAGGTCAAGCCGGGCGAAGTGAGCCTCGCGCATCTGGGCGTGCTGTTCCTGGACGAACTGCCGGAGTTCCAGCGCGGCGTGCTCGATTCGCTGCGCCAGCCCATCGAAACGGGCGAAGCGGTGGTGGCGCGCGCCAATGCCCATGTGCGCTACCCGGCACGCTTCCAGCTCGTGGCGGCGATGAACCCTTGCCGCTGCGGTTACTTAAGCGATCCGGCGCAAGCCTGCGGCCGCGCGCCCAAATGCGCCCAGGATTATCAGTCGCGCCTGTCGGGACCGTTGCTCGACCGCATCGATATTCATGTCGAGGTTGGAGCCGTCAGCGCGCAGGACCTCGCGCTGCCGCCGCCCGCGGAAGGGAGCGCCGCTTTTGCCGAGCGCGTGGCGCGCGCCCGCGAAATCCAGCGCGCCCGCTATGACGGCCTCGCCCAGCGCACCAATGCAGAAGCGGAAGGCGAATTGCTGGATCGGGTGGCGACGCCCGATGCCGCCGGTGCACGGCTGCTCGCCGACGCCGCCGACAAGATGCGGCTGACCGCGCGCGGCTATCATCGCGTGCTGCGCGTGGCCCGCACGATCGCCGATCTCGCAGGCGCGCCCGCCGTCGCGCGCGTGCATATCGCCGAAGCGCTATCCTATCGCCGCGCTGGCCATTTGCAGTGAAGCGTGGGCGGCGTGCGGGCCGGCTGCAAACCGAATTCCCTGATAATGGAGTGAACCCCTAGAGTGAGACAGGGAAGACGGTGACAAAAGGTTAAAAATTCCTAATTGACCGATTCCCTGCAATCAGTTTAGCGTGATTTGCACCCGAAAGGGGTAAAGGGACGTTGCGGCAGGCTCTATCCATCCCACGTATAGAGACAACCGCCCAAACACGGCCCCGGTTCCGAGGTTTACTCGGGCTTCACGGTTTGTCGTTCACGATACGATCTACCGAGTTAGTACGTGGGTTTCGCATGGAGTGGATTATGAGCCAAGTCGCAGTAGCAAAGGCGCTATGGGCAAAGAAACTGGGTCGCCATCGGCGGCGTCGGTCGGTGGCTCGCGTGCGGGGGTATGCCTCAATCCAAGAGGCACGCATTGCTGCGGTTCAGCGTTCCTTCGAACGCGCGCGGCAAGGAGGGGGCCTCTTTGGCTTAAAGGATGCCGACGAACGACATTGAAGTATTCGACTATCTTTTATCGGATTCTGACACCCCCGCTGAAATTGATTATCTGACCTACGCCGTTTTTGCGTACAAGAAAAAGGCGTGGTGCGACCACTTCGAAAAAACGAAGGGGCACAAGCCGACGCATGATGAGATAGATGAATGGATTGGTCAGCTTTCGGATTATGAATTCCGGCAAATTCGAAACGAGGCGGCAGAATTTTTTCATGCCGCCGCAGAAGAGCATCTCGCAGATTATATTGAGCAACAAAAGGAAGAGGCGGTTGATAATTCAATTCTCAGCGAAGTTGAGGAATTCACCGATCCGTGGCGACATGCGTTTATAGCGCTCGGAATGGCGATAGTTGCACCAATCGTGTTGGGATTGGCGATATTCCTTGTCAGCTTGTTCGATAGCGGGTTCCCGGTTCATGTGACATTCGGGAAGGAGCATGCGCCTATTACGCAGCCCGCCGCCGCTGCCAGCACCCCTTCCATTCCCGTGAAATCGGGTGCGCCGCAGCCGCACGAGTGATGCGCGCAAACTGGTCGCCGTTCGGGGGGCGGGGTCAAAGTGCGAACCGGCGCCGCCGACAAGATGCGGCTGATCTCGCGCGGCTATCATCGCATGCTGTACGTCGCGTGCACGATCGCCGAGGCGCGTTCTGTCGCTGCGTCGACCATTTGCATTGAAATGTGGCGGCGCGCGCCGGCGATGCGCATGCTGATACCGCCTTGAACGGCCCCGTTCACGCGCCAACCCGGTGCGTCAAGAAAACAACTTCGCGATTCGATTCTGGATCGCCTGTGCGGCTTGCCGGGGGTCGGGTGCTTCGCGGATGGGTCGGCCGACGACGATGTAATCCGCGCCCTTTCGGAACGCGTCCTCGACATCGACCGTCCGCTTCTGGTCATCGACATTGGCGACGGGGCGAATGCCGGGCACGACGATCAGGAAATTATCGCCGAGTTCGCCGCGCAGCCCTTCCGCTTCCAGCCCGGATGAAATAACGCCGTCGCAGCCGACGGCGAGCGCGCGTTTGGCGCGCGAAAGCACCAGCTGCCCGATATCGACCTTGAAGCCAAGGGCTTGCAAATCGGCGTTGTCGAGGCTCGTCAGCACAGTTACGGCGAGAACCTTCAGACCGTTTTTCTCGGCCGCCGCCGCCTTCAGGATTTCATCGTTGCCGTGAACGGTGACAAAGGTGGGGTGGTGGCCCTTCAGCTGCCTGACGGCCGACCTTACGGTGTTGGGAACATCGAAAAATTTGAGATCGACGAATGTCTTCTTGCCGCGCGCATGGAGCCAGTCGATCAGGCTGTAGATATTGCCGGTCATGAAAAGCTCGAGACCGAGCTTGTAGAAGCCGACCGTATCGCCGAGCTGCTCGACAAGAATTTTGGCCGCCTCGATGTCGGGAACATCCAGCGCAAGAATGAGCCGCTCGGCGGCCGGAATTTGCTTTTTCGATAGCATTTCGGAGCGTCGATCTACCTGACTGCGCGCACTCCCTATCGAACAGTGCCATCGGAGTCCAGCGAGAGGACTCGATTGCGCTGCATCGCGATGCGGGCCGGCTTCGTCGCCTTGCAGACAGGCAATGATCCGCCCCGGTCAATGACTGGCCACAACAATTGCCGGGCGCTTGGCGCGCCGGAATTTATGCCTTATGCAGATCGCGGGGAACAATCGGGGGGCGGAATGGCGACGCGGCGATCGGGGGGCTTTCGTCTCGTTCATCTTCTGCTTCTTCCGCCCTACATCGCTCTGTTGTGGGTGGGCTCCTATAACCGCGTCGCGCCGGCGCTCTGGGGCATCCCGTTCTTCTACTGGTACCAGCTCCTGTGGATTCCGCTGGGAGCGCTGCTGCTTTATCCGATCTACCGCGCCGAAGAACGCGAAGCGGCACAACGCAAGGACGCGCCGTGACGGCGCCCGCTCACGTCGCGCTCGCGATCTTCCTGGCGTTGTTCGCCTTCGTCGCCCTGCTCGGCTTTTTCGCCGCGCACTGGCGCCGGGGCGACTTGCGCGAAATTTCGGAATGGGGATTGGGCGGACGGCGCTTCGGCACGATCATCACCTGGTTCCTGCTCGGCGGTGACCTTTACACCGCCTATACCTTCATCGCCGTGCCGGCGTTCATGTTCGGCCAGGGCGCCATCGGCTTCTTCGCCGTGCCCTACACGATTCTGGTCTATCCGCTGCTGTTCGCGGTGTTTCCGCGGCTGTGGTCGGTCGCCCATGCCAACGGCTATGTCACCGCGGCCGATTTCGTACGCGGCCGTTTCGGCAGCGGCGCGCTCGCGCTCGCCGTGGCGGTGACCGGTATCGTCGCGACCATGCCTTACATCGCGTTGCAGCTGTTCGGCATCGAAGTCGTGCTCGAAGGTCTGGGCGTCCACGGCGAATGGCCTCTCGTCATCGCGTTCGCCACCGTTGCGGCCTTCACCAACATGAGCGGATTGCGCGCGCCCGCCATCATCGCCGTGGTCAAGGATTCGCTGATCTACCTCACGATCATTGCAGCCATCGTGATTGTTCCGCACGAGTTGGGCGGTTACGCCAGGATATTTGCCAGCGTGCCGCCGGCCAAGCTGCTGCTGGCGCGGTCGGGCGCCGACAATCTCGGCGCTCAGGCCGGCTACGCGACCCTGGCGCTCGGCTCCGCACTTGCGCTGTTTCTCTACCCGCATGCCATCACCGGCATATTGAGCTCGTCCAGCCGCCACGTCGTGCGTCGCAACGCCGTCATTCTTCCCGCCTATTCGCTGGCGCTCGGCCTCATTGCGTTGCTGGGCACCATGGCGCTGGCTGCGGGCGTGCAAGCCATGCCGGCCTATGCGGCGGGCTTCAAGACCTTCGGCGCCAATTACGCCGTGCCGGCGCTTTTCCTGCAGATGTTTCCGCCCTGGTTCGTCGGAATCGCGTTCGCCTCGATCGCTATCGGCGCGCTCGTTCCGGCTGCCATCATGTCGATCGCATCGGCCAATCTGTTCACGCGCAACATCTACAAGGAATATCTCGATCCCCGTTGCGGGCCCGCGCGGGAAGCCAGGGTCGCCAAGATCGCGTCGCTGGCGGTAACCGTGGGGGCGTTGTTCTTCATCGTCTTCATGCCGCTGCAATATGCCATCCAGCTGCAGCTCCTGGGCGGCATCTGGATCATCCAGACCTTGCCGGCCGTGTTGATCGGCCTTTACACGCGCTGGTTCCATCCCCACGCCCTGCTCCTGGGATGGACCGCAGGCATCGCTTCGGGCACGGCGATGGCCGCTGCGCAGGGCTTCAGGAGCTCGATCTTCGCGCTGCACATTCTGGGCTGGACCGTGCCGTGCTACGCGGCCCTGAGCGCGCTGCTGCTCAACCTCGCAATCGGCGCGGTCCTCAGCCTCGCCCTCAACGCGCTCGTCCGCGGAGCGCGCACCGACGCGACGTGTGCCGACGATTACGCGTAATCGATATTGTCGTCCTGGATCGGGTCACCTTTATCTCGCTGTCATGGTCCGCAAATACGCATAGACGCTAAGATAATGATCGCAACTAAACCAAATGTGTCATCCCCGGCGAGCCGCGCTAGCGCGGCGAGGGAAGGGGACCCAGGTGGCTGAACGACGCTATCTTGCGAAATTCAGATCGAGACAATCTCCAAACCATTGCGCGCTGCACGCTGACCTAGGTCCCCTTCCCCTCGCTTCGCTCGGCCGGGGATGACATGCTGAGGTTTCATGCCGCCTAATCTTGGCGCCCATGCGCAAATGCGGCCATGACAAGAACAAGAAAAAGCGCAATTCCGCCTGATATAAGCGGTTCAGCCGAAGCGGCCGGTGATGTATTCCTCGGTGCGCTTGTTCTGCGGCGCCGTAAACAGCGTCTCCGTAGTGCCGAACTCGATCAATTCGCCCAGGAACATGAACGCGGTGTAGTCGGACACGCGCGAGGCCTGCTGCATGTTGTGGGTAACAATGACGATCGTATATTCGTCCGACAATTCATTGATCAATTCTTCGATCTTGGCCGTCGAGATCGGGTCGAGCGCCGAGCAGGGTTCGTCGAGAAGGATCACTTCGGGCTTCGTCGCGACGGTGCGCGCGATGCACAGCCGCTGCTGCTGTCCGCCCGAAAGGCTGAGGCCCGATTGCTTGAGCTTGTCCTTCACCTCGCCCCACAAGGCGGCGCGTTGCAACGCTTCTTCGACGCGGTCGTCGAGCGTGGATTTGCGCATTCGCTCATAGAGCTTGATGCCGTAGGCGATGTTGTCGTAGATCGTCATCGGAAACGGCGTCGGCTTCTGGAACACCATGCCGATGCGCGCCCGCAGAAGATTGAGATCCTGATTGCGGTCGAGGATGTTCTGGCCGTCGAAGATGACCTCGCCTTCGGCGCGCTGGTTGGGATAGAGCTCGTAGATGCGATTGAGAATCCGCAGGAGCGTGGACTTGCCGCAGCCCGACGGCCCGATGAACGCGGTCACCTTCTTGTCATAGAGCGGCAGCGTGACGTTTTTCAGCGCCTTGGTCGCACCGTAGTAAAACGACAGATCGCGAATATCGATCCGGACGTCGTCGCTTGCGGGGGTGGCATCCATAGGGGCTCACAATTTCCGTTGGGATTCAAAGATACGGGCGAAAATACTTAAGCCGAGCACAGTAGCGGTGATGAGGAGCGCGCCCTCCCAGGCCAGCCGGTGCCAATCCACATAGGGCGACATTGCAAACTGGAAAATTACAACCGGCAGGCTCGCCATTGGCGCGTTCATATTCGTGCTCCAGAATGAATTGTTGAGCGCGGTGAAAAGGAGCGGCGCGGTTTCGCCCGAGATGCGCGCAATGGCCAGGAGCACGCCCGTGATGATGCCGGCGCGCGCCGCGCGCCAGGTCACTGTTTGGATCGCAAAATTGCGAGGTGTGCCGAGCGCGGCTGCGGCTTCGCGCAAAGTATTGGGAACCAATAGCAACATGTTCTCGGTGGTGCGCACGACGACCGGAATGACGATTACCGCCAGTGCCGCC
Organism: Rhizomicrobium sp.; assembly: GCA_049692035.1. Lineage (GTDB taxonomy): Bacteria > Pseudomonadota > Alphaproteobacteria > Micropepsales > Micropepsaceae > Rhizomicrobium. The sequence continues at coordinate 11,025 of JBAVOL010000017.1, read as the reverse complement.
GAACCGGCCCAGGCGGAAAAGTGCCCCATCTGCAAAACTAAGATCTCGTAAATGAAGAGACCAACGACGATCGAAGGCGCGCTGAGCAGAATATCGTTGACAAAGCGAACAATGAACGCAGTGCGCGAATTGCGGCCATATTCGGCCAGATAGGTTCCCGCCAGAATGCCAATAGGCGTTCCGACGACTACAGCGACAGCGGTCATGGCAAGGCTGCCGGCGATGGCATTGGCGAGCCCGCCATCGGAACCCGGCGCCGGCGTCATCAGCGTGAAAACGCTAGCCGAGAATCCCGTAACGCCGTTCCTGATCAACGTGATCAGTATGATAACAAGCCAGCCAATGCCAAAAACAGTGGCCGCCATCGAAAGTGTGAGAAACACCCGGTTGGTGAAGCGCCGGCGGCTGTAACGGGCCAGGTTCATTTCGCGTGACCTCCCGCGCTCCGTTCAAGCTCGTACAGCATGAATTGGGCGACCGCCAGCACGATGAACGTGATAACGAACAGTATGAGCCCGAGAGCGATGAGGGATGAGAGATACAGATCGCCCACCGCTTCACTAAATTCGTTGGCGATCGCCGCGGATATCGTTGTGCCGGGCGCAAAAATCGAGACGCCGATTCTCTGTGCATTGCCAATGACGAAGGTCACGGCCATCGTCTCGCCGAGCGCCCGACCGAGCGCCAGCATCGCGCCGCCGACAACGCCAGTGCGCGCAAAGGGCAGCACGACGTGCCAAAGCACTTCCCAGGTTGTGCAGCCAAGACTATAGGCTGCCTCCTTAAACGTTGACGGAACAGTCTGAAACACGTCGCGGGTCACCGCGGCGATGAATGGCAATATCATGATGGAGAGAATGAGGGACGCGGTGAACACGCCAATGCCATAAGGAGGTCCGGCAAAAACATCCTGCAGCACCGGCACGTTTGCGAACAGGTCGATCAGCCAAGGTTGAATCGTCGCTTGGAAGAACGGTGCGAAAACGAACAGTCCCCAGATGCCGTAAATGATGCTGGGGATTCCTGCCAGTAGCTCGATCGCGATGCCGATCGGTCGCCTCAAAGGTCGCGGGCACAATTCGGTCAGGAAAATCGCGATCCCGATTCCGACGGGAACCGCAACAATCATGGCCAAAAATGATGTGACCAATGTGCCGACAATCGGCGCCACTGCTCCAAATTTTTCTGTAACGGGATTCCAAACCTGAGTGACAAAAAAACCGAGGCCAAAAGTCTTAAGCGACAGCCAAGCGCCGTTTGTCAGCGATATTATCACGCCAGCAAAGATCATCAGGACCAGCAGCGCCGCGCCACGAGTTATCATGTGAAACCGGGCATCGCCACGGCCCAGGCGGCGGGCGGTCGTTGATCGAGTTGTGGCTGCCAGATTTTCGCTCAACGCTAGATCGACCATAAGTGCTACCGTAGCAATTTTATAGAAATTGGGGGGCCGATGAAGCCTCAACCCCCCAATTTGTGAACGAACACGTAATTTTCAGACCATGCGGCCTTACGGAACGGCTGCCGCGTCGATTTTCTCGTGCCAAGCCTTCTCGATGTCCTGAACGGTGCTTTCCGGCAACGGCACATAAACAAGGCTCTCGGCCAGTTTATCGCCCTCGGGACCATGGACCCACTTGAAGAATTGGAGCACTTGCTTCAACCGAGACGGATCCTGCGGATGCTTGTAGACCAGAATGAACGTGGCGCCGGCGATCGGCCATGCGTCATGCCCGGACTGGTTGGTCAAAATCACATAGAAATCCTGGGAATGGGCCCAATCGGTCTTTGCGGCCGCAGCCTTGAACGCATCTGCCGTCGGTGACACTGCCACGCCGTCCCGGTTGATCATCCGGACGTATGTCATGTTGTTCTGCTTGGCATAGGCATATTCGACGTAGCCCATCGCGCCGTTCGTTTGCCCGACGGTACCGGCGACGCCTTCATTGCCTTTCGCGCCGATTCCGACTGGCCAATCGACGGAGGTCGCGGCGCCGACATTGCTGGCCCATTCCGGGCTCATCTTCGACAGATAGTTGGTCCAGATAAATGTGGTGCCCGATCCGTCGGAGCGATGAACGATGGCGATCGCTTCATTCGGCAAGTTTAGCGTCGGGTTGAGTTTCTTGATGGCGGGATCATTCCATTTGGTGATGTGGCCAAGAAAAATATTGGCCAACGTAGGTCCATCGAGAACCATTTCTCCAGGCTTGATGCCGGGGACGTTCATGACCGGCACGTCGCCGCCGATCACGGTCGGGAATTGCGTCAAGCCGGCTGCGGCGAGTTTGCCCGGCGCGAGCGGCATGTCGCTGGCGCCGAAATCGACGGTCTTGGCCGTGATCTGGGCAATGCCGCCGCCGGAGCCGATCGACTGGTAGTTAAGGCCGATGCCGGTCGCTTGCTTGTAGGCTTCCGCCCATTTCGCATAGATCGGATAGGGAAAAGTTGCGCCGGCGCCCGAAATATCGGCGGCCGAAACAGTCGTTGCGGCGCAGGCGACGGCAACGCCGAAAGCCATGCCCAGCAAGCGATTGACGAAAGGTTTCATGGAGTACCTCTAACGAATGTGGTCAATGGTGTCAGCCGAGACCGTTTGGAGATGCGGTCGAAACCGCGTGGTGCCCTCCTGCGACACCGGCCAGGCGCGATAACGCCCCGCTTCAGTGCAACGTCCATCACAGTTTGACGAAGCTTTTATGACAGCAATATCGGCTGGCCCTGCACGAGCTTTTCAATGCCCTGTGAGAAGTTCGATAAGTTTTTGAAACGAAAAGAAAAAAAGCCGTGAGCCGGACTGCGACTTTGCCACTATCGGACAGATTAAACGTTTTTCAAGAATGATTGCGCTTAACTCTTTTGAGACAGGAGAGCCGTTTGTCGATCACCCGCGCCGGAATGATTTTGTTCGGACTGGCGGCGCTGATAACCGGCGCGGCGTCGCTTACGGACATCTACGAACAGGGTCATCTCGCACTGGTTTCGCCGCTGGTGCTCGCGGCGATCGCGCTGGGCGGCGTGGCGCTGCTTTTTTCCGGGTTGCTCGAAGCCCGCGGACGCGCCAACACCCTGCAGGGCCGGACTGCGGAACTGCACTCGTTGACCGCGAAGCTCGAAGCCTCGCTTGCGGCGGTATCCGCCATCAACGCCCGCCTGCACGAGAGCGAAGCGCGCTACAAGGGTCTCGTCGACAGCCAGGGCGATGCCATCTTTCGGCGGGCGCCGGACAGCCGTCTCACCTATGGCAATGACGCGTTCTTCAAATTGTTCGGGCTCCAGCCGCAGAAGGCGATCGGGCTGCCCTTTGCGCCCGAACTTCACCCCGACAGCCGCGCGCCCTTGTTCGGCAGCTTCGGCGGGCTGGAAATGGGCCGGACGCGGGCGCGCTACGACCAATATCTGCGAACCGCCTATGGCTGGCGCTGGATCGCGTGGGAAGATTTCACCGTGCGCGACGCGCAAGGCCAGCTGATCGAAGTGCAGAGTGTCGGCCGCGACATTACCGAACGCAAAGCGCTCGAAGACGCCCTGACGGAAGCGCGCGACAAGGCCGAAGCGGCGAGCCGCGCCAAATCCGGATTTCTTGCCACGATGAGCCACGAGATTCGCACGCCGATGAACGGCGTTCTGGGGATGACAAGGCTGCTTCTCGAAACCCAGCTGGCACCCGAGCAGACCACCTATGTCGAAGCCATTCAGCAATCGGGCGAATCGCTTCTCGAGCTGATCGAAGACATTCTCGATTTCTCGAAGATCGAATCCGGTACGCTCACGCTGGAAGAAGACGAGGTGGAGGTGCGCCCGATGGTCGAGGGCGTGGTGGAGCTTCTGGCGCCACGCTCGCATGCGAAGGGAATCGAACTCGTTGCAGTCATGGCGCCGGATGTGCCCGACGCCGTCCTCGCCGATGCCATCAGGCTGCGCCAGATTTTGACCAACCTCGTCGGCAACGCGGTGAAATTCACCGAGAAAGGCGGCGTACACATCGATGTGGGCATGATCGTAAGGAGCGACCGGCGCATGTTGCGCTTCGAGGTCCGCGATACAGGCGTTGGCGTGCCGCCCGAAAAGCGCCAGGAAATTTTCAAGGAATTCGTCCAGGCCGACTCGACGCATGCGCGCCGCTTCGGCGGGTCGGGATTGGGCCTCGCGATTTCGAAAAGGCTTGTCACGGCGATGGGCGGCGAGATCGGCGTCGAGCCGGCGCCAGGCGGCGGCAGCAGCTTCTGGTTCACGCTGCCGGTCATTGTCATTCGCGAGCGTTCCAGCGGCGAGAACGACCGGTTGGCCAACTTCCGCATCGCACTCATTACACGCAACGCGGTGTTGCGGGAGGGTCTGACGGCACAGATACGCGCCGCGGGCGGCAATGTCGTGCCGCTTGGATTTCCGACGGCCCGCGAAGATCCGGCCGCCTTCGACATGGATGCGGTTCTCATCGATATCGGCACCCAGAATGAAGTCGAACTGCCAGCCTGGCCCTATCCCGACATCCGTTCCATCGTGCTGCTCACGCCCGGCGCGCGCAGCAATCTCGGACAGTTGCGCGCTATGGGTTTCTCCGCCTATCTCGTCAAGCCGGTCCGCCAATCTTCGCTGGTCGATCGGACTCGCACCAAGGGCGGCACGATCACGGTCACGCCCGAAATGCCGGTTCACGGCGAGTTGGTCCGCATGCCGTACCAGGCAACTGCCGCTTTGCCGCGTCCCGGCATGCGAGCGCTCAAAATTCTCTTTGCCGAAGACAATCCGGTGAACGCCCTTCTCACACGCGAATTGCTGCGCCGGCGCGGGCACGAGATTCGCGAAGTAATGTCGGGCGAGGCCGCAATCGACGCTCTTGCCGCAGAACCGTTCGATCTTCTGATCACCGACATCCACATGCCGGGCCTCGACGGAATCGAGGCTGCGCGTCGCATCCGCGAGGACGAGACCGCCACCGGCCGAACCCGCACGCCGATTGTCGCGTTGACCGCGGATGCCCTCGAAACCGGGCGGCAGGCTTGCCAGGATGCCGGCATGGATGGTTTCCTCACCAAGCCCATCGAACCTGCCGAGCTGGACACCATGTTTGCGCGATTGTTTCCGAATGAAGACGGCACGAGAGTCGGCGAAGCGGCCGCATGATTTCGCAAACGCGGATGCCGCTCGCGGCCTATCTCCGCCCTCGCGCGCTCGTCATGTTGGCGCTGGGATTTTCTTCGGGCCTGCCGTTTCTTCTGACCGGGGCTACCTTAGGCTATTGGCTGCGCGACGAAGGCACATCACTTACCGCCATCGGCTTCATTTCGTGGGTCGGGCTCGCCTATTCGCTCAAATTCTTTTGGGCTCCCGTGATTGATCGGCTTTTGCCGCCCATTGTCGGAGGACTAGGCCATCGTCGAAGCTGGATGCTCGTGGCGCAGATATTTGTCGGCGCCGGCCTTATCGCGATGGCGGCGTGGGGGCCTGCGAGAGGCCTCGTCACGCTCGGCGGCCTGGCGCTGGTTGTCGCATTCGCATCCGCGACACAAGACATCGTCATCGACGCCTGGCGCATCGAAAGTGCGGCGAATGACGAAGATTTGGGCATTCTCACCGCGGCCTATCAATTCGGGTACCGCGTAGCGCTTCTGTCCACCGATGCGCTGATTCTGATTGCAGCGGCCTATGTTGGTTGGACCGTCTCTTACGCCATTTGCGGTGCTGCAATGGCCATTGGCGTCGCAGCGACGCTGATCGCGGTGGAACCTTCCCGCGGCGATGCCGCAATTGAATCCCGATTGCATCAAGCGCCGCTCAAATCGTTGCCTGGCCTGATCGATGCGATTTTGGGACCTTTCATCGCATTTTTCCGTACCCATGGCTGGTTTGCGCTTTTGATGCTTGCTGCCATCAGCCTTTATCAATTGCCGTACTTCGTGATGGGTCCGATGGCCAATCCGTTTTATCACGACATCGGGCTGTCAAAGGTCTATGTGGGCGAGGTGCGCGGCACGGTCGGTCTCGCGGCTTCGTTTTTGGGGATCGCTGCGGCCGGCATGTTCGTGGTGCGCTTCGGCATAGTACACGCGTTAATCTTGGGCGGCATTTTGCTAGCGCTCGCGACGGCTGCCTTTGCCATTCTTGCAACGGGTAAGCCGGACCTATTGCAGTTCGCAATGGTCATGGCAGGAGATAGTTTCAGTATTAGCTTCGCCGGCGTCGCGCTCGTGGCCTATTTGTCGAGTCTTACAAATCTCGGCTATACGGCGACCCAATATGCGCTTTTGAGTTCTGCCTACACTTGGGCCGGAAAGATTCTAAAAGGCTTCTCCGGCGCTCTCGTCGATGGACTGAAAGCCAGCCATGGATTAACCGCCGCCTACGAAATATTCTTCGTCGGGGCCGGCTTGATCGGAATACCCGCCATAATTTTATTCATGATTCTGGCGGTATACGGAGCGAGGCCGCATGAAAGCCCTTTTGAGCATCGCTCCGCCTGAGTTTGCAGAGACAGGGCCGCTCCGGTAGAATTGCATAGCATTCGCGTTGGGCCGTCGCCCCCGGCGACCTTGGCTTGACGCCTGCGCAAGGAAGGCATCTTTCCGTGGTAAATGTGTACGAGCCTGGCCCGTTCGAAGGACATCACGATCATTGGCCCGTTCTCGCCGTCGCCGGTTCGCTGGAAGTGCGGCTGGCCGAAACAGAGGCGGAAGTCGAGGCGGCGCAGCGGTTGCGCTACCGTGTCTTCTACGAAGAAATGTCAGCGATCCCCAGTCCCGCGATGCGCGACAGAAGGAGCGATTTCGACCGGTTCGACGAATTTTGCGATCACATGCTGGTTGTCGATCGCGCCATCCTCGACGACGACGGCCAGCCGGTGGTGGTCGGCACCTACCGGTTGATGCGCGATGCCGACGCGGCGCGGGCGGGCGGCTTTTATACCGCCGGCGAATATGACATCGCACCGATGCTCACGGGCATCGCGCATGGCTCGCGCCTGCTGGAACTCGGTCGTTCCTGCGTCCTCAAAAGCTATCGCGCCAAACCTGCCTCGATGCAGCTTCTGTGGCGCGGCATCGTGGCGTATGTGGGGCGCTTCTCGATCGATCTGATGTTCGGTTGCGCCTCGCTCCACGGCACGGACGCCGAGGCTCTCGCCCTGCCGCTATCCTATCTTCACCATTATCACGCGATACCCGAAGGCATGCGCGTGCGCGCCCGGCCCGAACTCTATGTCGAGATGAACCGGATGCCGAAAGAGGCGATCGATCCGAAAGAGGCGCTGCGCACATTGCCGCCGATGATCAAGGGCTATGTGCGGGCCGGTTGCGGCATCGGCGACGGCGCGGTGGTCGACCGTCAATTCTGCACGACCGACGTGTTCATCTATTTTCCCGTGTCGAAGATCGATGCGCGCTACCGAAGCCGCTTCGGCATCGCGGGCAATTGAGGGCGATCAGCGCCGTACGCGTTTCTCGATCGCATCCCATACGAGCTTGGCGATATCGGCGCCGCCGAAGCGGCGGACCTCCACAATCCCCGTGGGTGAGGTAACGTTGATCTCGGTGAGATAATCGCCGATGACGTCGATCCCGGCAAAGATGAGGCCGCGGGCTTTGAGTTCGGGCCCCAGCGCCGCGCAGATCGCTTCCTCGCGCGCGGTGAGCGTCGTGGCCTCGGGGCGGCCGCCGACATGCAGGTTCGAACGCGCCTCGCCTTGCGCCGGCACGCGGTTGATGGCGCCGGCGAATTCGCCGTCGACCAGGATGATGCGTTTGTCGCCCTTGCGCACTTCGGGCACGTAACGCTGCACGATGACGGGCTCGCGATAGATTTGCGTGAACATTTCGAGCAGCGCGCCCAAATTCTCGTCGTCGTCCTTGACGCGAAACACGCCCGCGCCGCCATTGCCGTAGAGCGGCTTCAGGATGATGTCGCGATGGGCGGCGCGAAAGTCGCGGATCTCGTCGCGGTCGGATGTGATCAGCGTCGGCGGCATCAGGTCCTTGAACAGCGTGACAAACAGCTTTTCCGGCGCATTGCGGACATGGACCGGATCGTTGACGACGAGCGTCCCGGGTTGCAGCCGCTCCAGAATGTGCGTCGCCGTGATATACGCCATGTCGAAAGGCGGGTCCTGCCGCATCAGCACGACGTCCATGCGCGACAGGTGCTCGACGAAAGCATCGCCGAGCGAGAAATGGTCGCCCTTGACCGGACGCACCGCGAGCGCGCACACGCGCGCGACCACCAGCCCGTCGCGGAAGCTGAGATCGCGCGGCCCGTAATACAGCAGCGAATGACCGCGCTCCTGCGCTTCGAGCGCGAGCGCGAAGGTCGAATCGCCAGCGATATCGATTTTTTCGATCGGGTCCATCTGGATCGCAACGGTGAGCGCCATGTCGGGATGTCCTAATTGAGGCGGCGTTTGAGCGCGTGAAGGCTGAGCGTCGATTCGTTGTGGAGCGCTTCCCCGGGAGGGGCAAGAGAAAGACAGGCCTCGAACGCCTTCCGGGCGGCGCCGAGCGCGCCTGCCGCCTCGTTGAGACGCGCCAGGTCGATCCACGATTCGGCCCGCCTGGGTGCGATCAGTACCATGCGCTTGGCGATCTCCACGGCGCGCAATGTGTCGCCGACCTGCAATGCGCGCAGTTTCAGGTTGTTTTCCAGCCGCAACAGAACGTCGATGTCGCTGACCGGTTCGGCCGGGCAAATGCCGTCGGGCGCGGACCCACGCATGGCCGGCGGCGCACCGAGGAATTCCCGCTCGAACGCTGCGCCGCCATTGAAGGGGTCGATCAATGCGTCGCCGGAGCGCATTGCGATGCGCAACAGAAAATGCCCCGGCGTGTTGAGCCCTGCGGCCTCGAACCCGGCGGCGCGCGCCGCATGGAGGTAAAGTATTCCCAACGCCACCGGGAGACCCCGCTTCCTGTCGATCACGGCGATAAAATCGGCATTGAGGGGATCGTCATAAGCCAGGCGGTCGCCGTCATAGCCGAACCGGCCCGCCATGAGGCCGGCCAGCGCCTGGGCACCGTCTTCGATCGTCGGCGCCAGACCTGCCTCGGCGCCGGCAGCGCTCGCGATTTCGGCGAGATGGTCGCGATAGGGCGCGAGCGGACGGCCGGCGTGGTCCAGTGCCGCCAGCATCAGGGCAGCCGTGGCAATATCGAGCGGATCCTCATCTGCCTCGCCGACCTGGCGCAAATAATCGGTTGGGTCCGGATCGGAGGTCATCATCGCGGCGAACAATGCCAAGTTTTTTGTTTGTCGCGCAATCCGACGCCGAAAAGCTTCACATTTCGCTGGATTGCGCTCTACCCGACCTCCGGCCGCCAGGCGTCGCGAACATGTCTGGGCCAGCCCGCGACGATCACGACGTCGAAGCGCTGGCCGTTGCGGGCAAGGTGCGGCCGGCCCGCCAGATAAAGCGCCGCCGCCCGCGCGATGCGCGCCTGCTGGCGAGGCCGCAGCGATTCGACCGCGTCGTCATGGACACGGCGCGCCTTCACCTCGATGAAGCAAACGACTCCGCCCGGCGTTTGCGCAACGAGGTCGATCTCGCCGAGACGGGTGCGTACGCGCCGGCCGAGGATGCGGTAGCCCTTCAGCATCAAAAAAAGCGCCGCCCAGGTTTCGCTGCGCCGGCCGCGGCGTTCCGCTGAACGCCGGCGCGAAATCCCCGCTCTACGCATCGTTTCCAGCATCCCCCCGCAAGGCGAGGGCGCGCGCATAGGTCGCCCGGCGCGCCGTGCCCAGGGCCTCGGCGATCAGGTCCGCGGCGGCGCGCACCGGCATGAAAGCAAGAGCTTTCGCGAGCAGCGCGTCCAGCCGTTCGACATCCGGCGCGTGGTTTTTAGGCGGAGCGATCACGATCGTGACTTCTCCCTTTGGCGCGGGTTCCTGCGCATAGGCATCCGCCAGCGACGCAAGATCGCCGCGGCGTACCTCCTCGTGAAACTTCGTCAGCTCGCGGCCGACCGCGCAGGCGCGCGCGCCCAGCACCTGGACCATGTCCGCAAGACATTCGGCGAGGCGTCGCGGCGATTCGAAGAAAACGAGCGAGGCGGGAACCGCTTTGAGTTCGTCGAGCACGGATCGCCTTTCGCCGGCTTTCGCGGGCAGAAACCCGCCGAACAGAAAGCGGTCGGTAGGCAGCGCCGACAGCACCAGCGCCGTGAGAAGGGCCGAGGCGCCCGGTACGGCCTCGACCCTCAGGCCATCCTCCAGCGCCTCGCGCACCAGCTTGTAGCCGGGGTCGGACACAAGCGGGGTTCCGGCATCGCTGACAAGCGCAATCCGTTCGCCGCCGCGCAGCCGTGCCAGCAGCCGCGGACGTTCGCGCGGCGCGTTGTGGTCGTTATAGGCGAGCAGCGGCTTCGCTATGCCGTAAATAGCCAGCAGCTTGGCTGTCACGCGCGTGTCTTCGGCGGCGATTACATCGCAACCCCTGAGCACGTCGAGCGCCCTCAGCGTGATGTCGCGCGCATGGCCGATCGGCGTTGCCGTCACATAGAGACCGGGCGCCAGATGGCTTTGCGATTCGGCGGTGTCCGGAATAGGCTCCGCCGTCTCAAAACGTCCCTCGCTTTCTCCCCGAGGGCGATCAGCAGAAACCGGTTTCGATGCCCTCTTGCGTCCGTTCATCCGCTCCGCCTTCAAATGCCGCACGCGGCCTTCGCCGATTTAGCGCGATCATGGGTCTGGTGGCGATAGCCCTGCTCGCCGGCTGTCAGACCCCGGCTCCGGTCAAGCCGGCAGGCCCGCCGCCGCCGCCGCCGGTCGCCGCGCCGAGCGCGCCCCTGGCACAGCATCCCCTGATGAGAGAAGAGCCCGGATTCGTCCGGCTCGCCAATATGAATGCCGCCCACGTGCCGGTCCGGGTGGGCGTGCTTCTGCCCTTCAACAACGGTTCGGCGGCCACGCGCGCACTTGCCGCGAGCATGATGAAAGCGGCGGAACTGGCTCTGTTCGACGCCAACAATCCCGACATCCTTCTGATCTCTGCCGATGAAGGCTCCACGCCGGAAGCCTCCGCTTCGGCGGCACGTTCGCTTC
>JBAVOL010000016.1:0-25014 GCA_049692035.1 Rhizomicrobium sp. | reverse complement strand
CCACAAACTTCAAGCGTTCATCCATGGGTTTACACACCTTCCAGGGCATCTCGCGGTCTCCGCAAAAGCCCTAATTGTGTTACCCATGTGCCCGGAATGAACTGTCACCCTTCTCTCAGGAAGGGCATACAAAACTGCGAACTTCTCCATCAACATTGCCGGCGGTCATGACGGCGGCGACTGCGTCTTTCGGTCCGGATATGAGGGCCTTTTCCCTATCCACAAGGAGTTGGGAGACGAGCCCTCTGTCCTCCAACATCTGGAAAGAGCATGATGGACAGCCCGGGGTCATAGGATGCGCGATCAGCAACGATTGTTTTGTATCTACACTTCGGGCCTTGACCGCAGCGCCAGCCTACGAAATGAGGGACGGCTGAAAAGAGCCGCGTGGCAGAATCGTGAGTTCACCGGATTGTTGCCTCCCGGCATTCCACGCAGCATCGTGACGGGTAGAAGTGGGTATACAATAATGAAAGCATTGGCCTTGGTGGCCGCGCTTGGCGTAGCGCTGTCCGGTTGCACCGCGACCAAGGAGCGCGACTCAGAATCGACAGCGACCGCGTCTCCGCCGCCCGCTATTGCCGCGCCGCGCCCGAGCCTTCAGCCGGCCCAGCCCGGTCCGTGGCGCATTACAAAAACCGAATGGACCAAGGCCGACGAAGACGGATTTGGCGAATTCGTTCGCAGGATCGCCGAAAGCCGCTGCGCGACGACTATTTCGTGCATGCAGAGCGCCGCCAACTTCTATCATGACAGCGATCCGCCATCTTTTCGTTTTCATGCCGACTGCGCCAAATGGGCCTACATGCTGCGCGCCTACTATGCTTCGAAAAACGGGCTTCCCTTTTCGTATGTCGACCGCATCGTCGGTGATGGCGCCGATCTCAGGTACGGCAAAACATCCAATCTGGCGTTGGAGCGCCACGACATTGTCGACAGCGGGTCTGGCATCGACACGGTTGCCGTGTTGCACGAGTTGCACGACCATGTGTCGACGGCCACCTATCGGATGGACGCTGCGGCGCAAGTTCCGGTGTTGCAGGACTTTTATTCGCCGAAGATCCAGCCGGGCTCGGTCCACGCCGGCACCGCGATCTACGACATCAACGGCCACGTGATGATCGTCTACGACGTCACCTCCGACGGCAGCATCCTTTACATGGACGCTCACCCCGACGAGATCGTGACGCGTGGCGTGTACGGCCCGCAGGTACCCCAAAGCCCGATATGGCTCGGCGGCGGATTTAAGAATTTCCGCCCGCTCAAGCTTGCGGGCGCCGCGCTACGTCCGGATGGGAGTTATGTCGGCGGTCATATGGTTCTGGCTGCAAACGACGCGATTGCGGATTTCTCGCTCGAACAGTATCGCGGCAATGCGCCGGACGCCAAAGACGACAATCCCAACACGCAGTTCCGCTACAACAACGTGCCGCTCGACTTCTACGAATACACACGCGCCTCGATGTCGAATGGCGGCTTCGCGTTCAATCCCGTTTACGAGCTTGAAGTCACCATGGGCTCGCTGTGCCGCGACGCAAAGGAGGGGACGCCGGAAGCCGACGCGCGCGTCAAAAGCGGCTTTGCCAACCTATATGCCGACCTATCGAAAATTGCGGCACTATGGGAACAACGCGACCTTCGCGTGGTTTACCATGGCAGTTCACTGAAGGAGACCCTGGCCGATACCTATGCCGCGGAGGAGCATGCCTGCGTCATTGACAACTCTGGCGACGGCGGGCGGATCGCCGGAAGCCCGCTGGATCAATTCGTGCGCCGCTCGCCCAAGGCTGACGTCCTAAGGTTGATCGCCCAAATTGATGAATCTGGGCCCTTCGCTGGAATGCGGCCGGTCGGGTATTGACGTCGCAACCTAGCACGGCGGTGAGGCGATCCCGCCTAACGGACCACAAGCCCGTGGCGGACTTTCCAACGCACAACCAGCAGCCAGTTCGCACTTCTATCTTGTCCGGTGCGCCAGTGGTTTCAAATTGTGTCGGTTTGCATGCAAACCGACTCTATTGCACCAAAATTGACTCAGGCTTCGAAGGGGACACCCTGACCTGTTAGCGGAGCGAGTGATGTCCGTCGAATGTAACAGGCATCGCCAGCCCCGATCATCTCGGCGCATGGAACCGATCCGAACATGGATGGATGACTGCTTCCGGGCTACGGATTTGGCAAGCCGAACGACCGAGATGGGGCGCGGCAATGCCGGGCATCCGGACAAGAAATTTCTGGTCCGGAAACCCGGCATTCGTTCATTCCGCTAATCCCTGCCGCATCTCCCTGGCGGAGATGCCCCCGATCGAGCTCAATACATTACCGCCGCACCAGGCCGCGCGGCTGCACGACGCCCAAGTCCAGATGCGTAACCACGCCGGGCGCGGCATCGCAGACCTGCGGCACGACGGTGCAGCCGACCAGCCCGGTCCAGGGAAGGCCGAGGAAAGGATGGCGGCCATCGGCATCCTTGCCGCCCATCAGGTTGCACTCCAGCGGCGGATCGCCCTTGATCACCACCCGGTAGCGGGCTTCGCCAACCTCCCACAGGGGATCGAGGTCTTCGCCCAACTGCCAGTAGAAGTGATAGACGACCAGGGGAGCGCCCTCCACCCAAGCCGTCCATTCATAGTGCTGGCCGCCGACCATTCCGGCCTTGACCACGCCGTGGGCGTGCGTGATGTCATGCTTGGCCTTCGAGACCTCGAACTTGGTCGTGACCTTTTCGATCGTCTTGCCCAATCCCTCCGCGATCATGGCCATGGACGAATAGAAATACTGGTACGTATTCGGGGAGCGGCGCGGGTTTGCCAGCAGCTCTTCCGGATCGCTGCCGAACCCCATGACCTCCGTATAGATCATCGGGTTCCTGAGCTTGTCGATGATTTCGGTGACCTCGATGCAATCGATCCGGTTCATCAGCCTCGTCAGGGTCAGCGGCAGGATGTCGCCGGAGAAGCCCGGGTGGATTCCGCAGCCATGATAGGAACTGCCCCCCTCGCGGCAGGCCGCCTCGATCTTCGCGGCCTCCTCGGGAAACCATTTGTTCGGGAGGAACGGGCCGGCCGGCGAGACGACGTTCTTACCCGACGCCAGCAGACGGCAGATGAGGTCGAGTGTCGTGGACGCCATGTTGAGTGGGGCGAAGAGCACGCAATCGGCGTCCATCGCCATGATCTTCTCGACATCGTTCGTTGCGATCACCCCGGTCTTGGGCAGGCCGACGAGGTCGCCCGCATCTTTGCCGACCTTTTCGGGATTGGTGACGTAGACGCCGACCAGATCGATCACCGGGTTCTCGATGAAATACTTCAGGGCCGTCTTGCCGACGGTTCCGGTGGCCCACTGGACGACGCGATATTTCTTGTCTGACATGATGATGCCTTTTTGCATTGTTTCAGGGCGATTACCCGGATTCCGCGAAATCCGGCGCTCAGTTCAGGCTGCGGACCTGTCCGCCATCGACGCGATAGTTCGCGCCGGTAACGAACCCCGACAACGGGCTGGCGAGCATGCAGACAACCAGCGCAAGGTCCCTCGGCACGCCCAGTCGCCCCACGGGCGGCAGGTCAAAAACCTTTTCGGCGGCGAAACGCTCATTAACCTCCTCGAACGTCATATCCGGGTTGCCGAACTTCTGGCGCCCGAACTTGAGCAGGCCATCCACCATGATGATGCCGGGCGACACGGTGTTGACGGTGACACCGACACCCTTGAGCGAACCGGCCAGGCTGACGGTGAAATTGTTCAGCGCCGATTTCGCGGCGGAATAATCCGCGCCCAGGTTATTGGGCTGAACGGCCACGGCGCTGGAAACGTTGATGACCCGCCCGAATTTCGCGGCGACCATGTCCGGCACGGCAAGCCGACATAGCCTCACCGCTGCGAGCGCGTTGACATGGTAATTCGAGATGAAGTCGTCGGTGCTGATTTCGATCGGAGTCTTGGAGGTGTTGCCCGTCGAGCTGCCGCCGGCATTGTTAATCAGGAGCTCGATATTTCCGCCGAGCGCGGACCGGGCATCGGCGTGCACGGCAGCCGCGCGTTCGTCGGTCGAAAGTTCCCCAATTGCCACGCCCACCGCTTTGATATCGGCCGCGACCTTCTCGGCCCGTTCGCGGTTGCGGCCGTGGACCACCACCGCAGCGCCTTCCTCGGCCAGCATACGGGCGATCGCCTCTCCGATTCCGCTGGTGCTGCCGGTTACCAGTGCGCGCCTGCCCATGAGTTGCAAATCCATACTGTTTCGATCCCTCGATGTTCTATGCTTACATTCCTCGTCCCCGCAGCCGGCTCTCGCCGCTGTTCGGACCGCCGCGATAGACGGCAAGGTTTGCCTCGCGACACGATCTCGCGTGGTTTCAGGCACTCCTCTGAGCGGCCCCCATCGAGTGGTCCGGTTGGAATGTTAGTTCAGGGACCGCATGTGCGCTACTGGTATCGTGGGCTGCCGAGCGACCTGCAGGGATGCCGGCGAGGCAGGCAATTCGATCAATCCGGCCCGTACATGCTCGCGCAGTGGGACACTGAAGATAATCACATCTGTGCGGCGTCGGTCAGCTGTCATTGAAATTTGCGGAGCAGATGCCAAAGCGCTGTTTGAGTGCCGAGGCCCTTGACCGAGTAACGTTTGCTGTAGCGGAGCGATAACTTATAAATGCGACCCGGAGAAGGTCATGTGGAGAAATAAGAAAATAATAAAAAGTGCGATTTCCCGCCTTATCCTTTCGTCGCAGGAAGTTTATGAGAGATGCAACGAATAGCTGAAGTCACCTCACCAGGGGCAAGCCTGTGAGCTTGGGCTGTGGTCCCGAGATCGCCAAGGCCTTCTCGCTGGAAGACCGTGTGGCGGTGATAACCGGCGCCGGATCCGGGCTGGGCCAGGAGGCGGCGCGGGTGTTCGCGTTGGCCGGAGCTCGCGTTGTTCTCGCCGACATCGCCGCGGCAGGGCTCGAAGCCACGGCAGCCAAGGTGCGCGGGGCCGGAGGTGTTGCGCTGATCCAGCGAACGGACGTGGTGAACCGCGACGAGGTCGAGGCCCTGGCCGATGCGGCTGTCCGGGAATTCGGCCGCCTGGACTCGTGGATCAACTCTGCCGGCATCACGCTGTGGGCCGCAGTCATGGATGCCTCCAAGGAGGCGGCCGAAAAAGTGATTTCGGTCAATATGATGGGAACCTACTGGGGCTGTGCCGCCGCTGGCCGGGTCATGAAGGAACTGGGCGGCGGCGCCATCGTGAATGTCTCTTCGACCGGTGGCGACAGCCCTGTGCCGGGGCTATCGGTCTACGGCATGACCAAGGCGGCGGTGAACCAGCTGACACGGGTCTGCGCCAAGGAATTCGGGCCTTTCGGCGTGCGGGTGAACGCTGTCGTGCCCGGCTGGATCGACACCCCGATCAACACCAGCATGTATCGTGATCCCTCGGGCGAAGTGGACCCGGCGCTTCGCGAGAATGTCATGGAGAAAATGGCAGCGATTTCACCGCTTGGCATGACCGGACAGGCAATCGATGTTGCGCTGGCGCTGCTCTATCTGGCGTCCGACGCCAGCCGCTTCGTCACAGGTCATCTCCTGCGGGTCAGCGGCGGAGTTTAGGAGGCATTCCTAGCATGTGATCGAATGTCTGCTGTTCGGAGCGGTTCCAAAGTCCGCTTCTGGCGCAGACCGGCCTGACGAGACGGTGATCGTAGAACGAGGCGATTTGGGAAGGAACGAGAGATGGCAGCCTATGCCGAGACCGATTTCTTCATGGATATGTCGCTGGTCGACGATCCCTATCCTTATTTCGAATACCTGCGCAGCCGCGGTCCGGTCGTGCGCCTGCCGGCGCATAATGTCGTGGCCGTGACGGGATTCGAGGAAGCCGCCGCCGTCCATCTCGACACCGAGCATTTCTCCGCCGTCAATTGTGTCACCGGCCCGCTGCCGCCGCTGCCCTTCGCACCGCAGGGCGACGACATCACCGCGCAGATCGAGGCGCATCGGCCGCAAATGCCCTTCGGCGAGGAATTGCTGACGCTCGACCCCCCGCGTCACACGCCGCTGCGGGCGCTGATGATGCGGGTGTTCAACCCCAGGCGGCTGAAGGAGGTGGAGGATTCCATCACGCGCCTGTCAGACCAACTGATCGACGAGTTCGCGGCGAAGGGCGGGTGTGAGCTGAACAGCGAATACGCCAGGCCGTTCGCCACCCTGGCGATCGCCGACCTGCTCGGCGTGCCGGAGGAGGATCGGGGGGAATTCCGCGCCGCCGTCAATCCGCCGCCGTCACAGGTGGGGAATGCCGGCGACGCGCCGGTCGTCAATCCGATGGATTTCCGTCGGGACAAATTTTTTGACTATGTCGAGGATCGCCGCCGTTCGCCGCGGGGCGACATCCTGAGCGATCTTGCCAACACCACCCGCACCGATGGCTCGAAGCCCGACGCGACGGACGTCGTCCGGATCGCCACCCTGCTGTTCGGCGCCGGCCAGGATACGACGGCGACCTTGCTGGGCAACGCCCTCAAGATCATCGCGGAACGGCCGGACCTGCAGGCCCAGCTACGCGCCGATCCGAGCCTCATTCCCGATTTCCTCGAAGAGGTGTTGCGCATCAGCGGCCCGGTGAAGTCTACCTTCCGCCTGGCGCGCAAGCCGACATCGCTCGCAGGCGTCGACATCCCGGTGGGCGCGACCGTGATGATCACGACGGCCGCGGTGAACCGCGATCCGCGCAAGTTCGACAGTCCCGCGGATTTTAAGCTTGAGCGGTCCGACGTGAGGGACCACCTCTCCTTTGGTCGCGGCCTCCATTCCTGCCCCGGGGCGCCGCTTGCCCGGATCGAAGCGCGTATCAGCCTGGAGCGGCTGCTGGCACGTCTCGACGAAATCGGCATAGACCCGGATTTTCATGGACCCGCGGGTGAACGCCGTTTCGCCTATGTCCCGAGTTACCAATTTCGCACGCTCAAAGCGCTGCATCTGCGCTTCACGCCGGCGAACTGAACTCGGCCGGATGCGGCGGTCCGTTTGCTTCCCCTAGCTTCGTGCGCAGGCTCACCGCCTCGAACCTGATCGACGTTTTGGAGGACTCCACCCGAAACGATAGAACCGACCGGGGTGGCGAAGCGGGGTGTGCTGTGCCCCGCCACCCTTGCAGCGTCAGAAGCCCAGATCGACGATCTTTCCGTCGAAATTGCCGCCCAGCAAATTGTTGGCATGGGCCAGCTTTTTGGGTGCGACGCCGTCGATATAGCCGTCGATCAGCCGCTGGTAGTTGCTGATCAGCCCTTCGACATCCTTCGCCAGGCGCATGAATTCGAAACCTTCCGCGTGGAGGCCCTTCTGCTGGATCGGGATGTTCGAATAGTCCTGCCGCGGGATGAGCGGGAAATCCTGGCTGTCATAGGGCAGGATGGTCGGCGCCATCGGCGGTTTCGGTTCCTGGCCTTCCGGGAAGTGGGTGAGCGACCACAGTTCGAACATGCAGCTTTCCGGGCCAAGCGGCCGGATGCGGTAGGACGACATGCCGGTGAAGAACGGCAGCAGGAAGTAATTCGGAAAGAGGTATTCCACCGCATTGACCGGATCAGACACTGCAACGGCATTGAGGTCCGGCACATCCTCGCCCTTGGCGCGCAGCTGCTTGGTAATCTGGTCCTGAACGATCCCGTACCACATCGGCACCGCCTGCTCGGGATCGTTGGGCAAATCGACATCGAGCAACTGGCTGGCAATCGCCACTTCCTTGGCATGGACGAGGCCCGCCATGCCTGAGTTCAGCAGCTCCAGATTCTTGAGTTGCGCCTTGATGTTGTCGCGCACGTTTATTTTCGCGTCGACCGACAGGCCAAGGCCGCCGGTGTCGTTCCCGTACCTGGCATTGTAAAGCGATGGCACAGCCTGTTGCAGCTGCGGATGGGTTCGCATCACGTGGTAGCCTTCCATGAAGGCTTCCATCGCGATCTTCCAGTTGGCGGGGAGCACCGTGGCGAACCACCATTCGGAGCGTAGTTTGCTCACGCCATGTGCATCGAGCCGGTCAGCCACCGGGCCGATGCATTCGCGGTAGGATGGGGCGTTGTCATCGAAGTTGATGAAAGCGCAGCCGCCCCACAACTCCACCCGGCAGGGCTTGAGCGCGAGATCTGCCTTGTCCAGCAACTCTTCGCTGAACAGGTGCTTGCCGTAGACGAAGGTGGACTCGCCATCGATGTTCCAGCGCCAGCCATGGAACGGGCAGATGAAGCCCTTGACCTCGCAATTTCCATGGCCGCCATCGGTCAGCGGCACGCCACGGTGGCGGCACGCATTGTGAAAGGCCTTTACGCCCTGCCTGGTCCTGACGACGATGACCGACTTGCCGAGGATGGTGTATTCTATCCAGTCGCCGACATTGGGAATCTGTTCCAGCCGACAGGCCATCTGCCAGACATGCGGCCACAGCTTCTCGCACTCCAGCCGGTAGAATTCCTCATCATAATACCGCTTTGCGGCAACGAGTGCGGGATTGTTCACCCGGAAGGGATTGGCCCCCTTCGCCCTTTCAGCAATATACGTCACTGGATACTCCCTGGTTCTCGTTTCTACTCATTTGCGTCCGCGCTGCGGTGTCGCCGAAACGTCTGACGCCACAGGCGTGAAGCTCACCCCTGCCGAAGGTGCACGGGAGCGCCCGCGGCTTGGCGAACTCAGCTGATGGGCTCTGTCCCCGCCGTCTTGGTGCGGTGGAGCAGCCGTCCGCAATCGGGGTCATAGGCCATGGCCCGGTGCATCGTGCCCGTGTTGTCCCACATCACCGTATCGCCCACCTTCCACACATGGGCGTAATGGAACGGCGCGCTGGTCGCCCACTCGCGCAGGCCGTGGAGCAGCTTGGCACTTTCCTTCGGCTCCATGCCGACGACATATTGGGCGGTGCAGCCCAGCACCAGCGACTTGCGGCCGGAACGGTGCTTCCACACGATCGGCAATTCGACTTCGCCCATCGCCATCCACTCCTCGAGCTGGGCCAATGTCGGCTCGGGCGTGTGATAAAGCTGCGAATTCCACATGGAGTGGACCACGCGCAGCTTGTCGATCTGCTTTTTCTTCTCTTCCGGCAGGGCATCATAGGCGGCATAAGTGTTGCAGAATTCCGTATTGCCACCCCAAGTCGGCAGCACCTTCATCGACAGGATCGCGGCGCCGATCGGCACTTTGTTCATCGTGCCGTCGATGTGCCAGTAGAGCGAGCCCTTGAGATATTCCGTCGACTTTCTGTTCAGCGACTTGTCGAGCGAGATTTTGTAAACCTCCTCGCCCTGGATTTCCGGCAGGAACTTGCCGAGCGTCTTGGTGAAAGCGATCTGCTCTTCGTCCGTGAAATGAATCTCCGGAAAGACCAGCACCCCGCGCTGCTCGATCAGCTCGCACAATTCGCCGGCGAGCGCGCCGCTGAGCAACTCCTTCTTGCTGTTGAGTATCCTGCTGCCGATCTTCGGCTTGATCGGCTCGTGGGCCAGGCGGATCTTCTCTGCAACCGTCATGACGAGTTCTCCCTGCTAGCCGCCAATTCAGTTGCCGAACACCCGTTCAACGCCCTGTGCTTTGCGGCTGATTTTGGAGTTGCAACGTGACCCGACTTTGGGCTCACCTCTTTGATCTGGCGCAAATTACCGAGGCGAACGAACTCCGGAAGCGTGAGATTCTGCCATTGGCGGACCGGCCTGGGCCGCCGAACCCGGTCCGCCGCTGGCGGCCGCGTTTATTGCGGGGCGCCCGGACCTTTTCGGCGGCGGCGCACCAGAGGCACTGTGAGCCCCATACAGGGGCAAAATTTTTCCTCTTATAAACCATGGCTCAGCGCAATGCCTCTGTGGGCCCTTCCCAGGCGCCTTCACGACAAGGCCGGAGCCAAACCCTGTGCAATATCTACCAGGCCGAAAGCCGGAATCTTCGCACACCGGCCGAATATTTGCTTCCAGCGCGGCCAATCACCGTGTCGCAAAGGGAGAAGATCGAGCGGAAAATCATCGACCAATGACGCTTGCAGCATGCGCGGGCAGCGGCTTGAATTGCGGCCGGGGGTGAGCCAAATCTTCCGCCCGAGAGTTCGGCTCCTGTCTCAAATGCTTCAGTGACGGACGATCAAGACGTGTCGATCCTTCTTTTCGAACCTCATTTCCACTCTTTCGCCGGCCATTACATCCGCTATGCGCGGGTTCTCGCACGGGAGGCGGCACAGCGGGGATTGCGACTGCGCATCGCCGCGAGCGAAGAAATTTCATCGGCAGTCAGGGATGAACTGGATCGTTGCGGTGTCGAAATCATCCCGCTGTTTCCACTTTTCGAATATGCGCTGAATGCAAACGAACGGGTGCAATGGCAGATCGCCAAGCGTCTTCGGGACCTCGCTCTCACCACTTTCAACGAACAGCCGACACAGCGTGTCGCCTGGCTCTCCGGAATACCGAGTTACATAGAAGGTGCATCGCTTTTTGCCGAACAGGCGCTGGTCCCGTTCCCGTTCCAGTTGATTGATTTCGCGCGCGACTGGCCGACAGGCACCCAAACCGCCCCCCTGCGCGTCCGGCAATCGCTGGCGCGCGGCAGCCGTTTCGGCATGAAGCTATATGCCCAGACCAATGCTGTTTCGGCCCTTGTGAGTGCGGAATGCGGCCGCCTGTTTCAACCATTTCCGCCCATTCTGGAATTCACGGCAATGCGGCCGCGAGCGGAACGCCCGCGGCCTGTTGTCGGTTTGATGAACTTATCGCTTCCGGGCAAGAACGGTTCCGAGGCGCTCGATGCGCTGGCGCCCTACACCACCCGGTTGAATATCGTCGTCCACATGGGTCGCAAGAGGACCGCAAACCGTGATGTTCTGCTCGATAAGGCGAGATCGCTGAACGCCACGATCTTTGACGGCGGGCTCTACCCGGATGACTACAGCCGGGTCTGGCGTTCTCTGGACGCGGTCATATTGCCCTATAGCGTGGAGAAATATCGTCGGCAGGGCTCAGGAATGTTTTTCGAAAGCCTTTCGGACGCGATCATTCCGATCGTGCCGGATGGAACGTCGATGGCGGCAACCGCGCGCGAGGCCGGGATCGGAATCGTGTATGACGCGGCCGATGAACAAGGGCTGGGAACCGCAATCGCGTTCCTCTTAGCGAACTATGATAGATTGCGAAGAACTACGTGGGACTTCGCACCAAAATGGCGGTTGGAGAACAGTCCGGGCCGAATGTTCGAACAGCTTCAAACTGCATGGGGGCAGTAGGATCGGCTCGAAGCGATTTGGAAGGCTGCATGCCTTGCGAAAGCCGGCGGCGATGTGCGTGAAGTTTCCTGTCGGGTTTCGTAGACGCCTTGCACGGGGAGAGGCACATGGGGAGCAGTATCCGATTCTTCGGCTTGGGCAAGCTCGGCTTGCCTCTGGCCGCGCTCTTCGCCTCGAAAGGCATCCGCGTCGTCGGGATTGATACCGACCCCGACCATGTCGAGCGGCTGAAGGCCGGCGCAATGCCGCTCGACGAGCCCGGGCTTTCGGATCTGGTTGTTGCGGCAGGAAAAAATCTCTCTTTTCATGCCACCGAAGCCGACACTCCGACGAATATCTCCATCATTCACGTACCGACGCCATCGACCCCGAACGCGCCGACCTTCGCCAACCGGCATGTCGAAAGTGCGATCGAGGAAGCCTGCAGGGCGGCAGCCCGCTATGGGCAGTCGGGCGAGATTCACCTGATTATCATTGCGTCGACCGTCATGCCCGGCACGTTTCGAAACGTCCTTTCGCCACTCGTGGCATCACTCGCAACAACCTATTCGCGCCACTTCATCGTGAGTTATGTTCCGGACCTCGTGGCAATCGGGGATGTTGTTCGGGGGTTTCAGCAACCTCCCGCTCTCATCATCGGCGCGGATGACGGCGAAGCTGCCAGGCTGACGCAAGAACTCTACGCCCGCATCGTTTCCCCGAAGGTGCGCCGCGGTACGATCCGGCTGGAAGAAGCCGAACTCGCAAAGATCGCGTGGAACTTCTACCTCTGCATGAAGATCGACTTCGCCAACCTGATCTCACGGTTGGCTGACGCATCAGGCGGGATCGACACGGACCAGGTCCTTGGCCTTCTCGCTTGCGACCGCCGGATCGGCAGCGGGTTCCTGAAACCGGGCATGCCGTTCGGTGGTCCGTGTTTTCCGCGCGATGTCGCCGCCATGGCTGCTCTTTGCGATCAACGCGGTGAGAATAGCGCCCTCGCGAGGGCCGTGAGCATCGGCAACGAAGCACAGCTGCAGCACGTCGTTGACCTTATCCTGGGCGTCAAGCCGCGTCGCGTCGGCGTCCTCGGCCTCGGCTTCAAACCGGGCACCCATGTGACGATCCATTCGCCGTCCTTTCTGGTCATTGAAAAATTGGTGGCGAAAGAAGTCAGCCTCCTTGCGTTTGACCCGTCGCGCCAAGCCCGGGAAAGCCTGCTGCGCGAGCGATGGGCCGGTTCGGTAGAAACCACCGGCAGTTTGGACCATATCTGTAAAACATGCGATGTGATCCTCGTGGCGGTCGACGACGGGCGCTATGCATCGCTGGCTGATATTGTCCCCCCGGACCGCACGATTATAGACCCATGGGCCCGTGTTCTGGGATCCCATCCCGGATTGGTCCGCCCCGGCCGGTAACGCTGCATACGAAAACCGGTCGCCGCAGTTCCGAATCGCCGTCAAAAGAATCGCCATCGCGCCTGCCGAACGCATGCCATAGTCTTTGCCGTTCCATGCCGGGAGGGTGCCATGACATCGGTTTACGATTTTCGTGCGAAGACATTGCAGGGTAAGGAAATTTCTCTTGCCGATTTCAGGGGCCAGGTGTTGCTGGTGGTCAACACCGCCAGCAAATGCGGTTTCACGCCGCAATATGAAGGCCTCGAAAAGCTCTACGAAAAATATCGCGCGCGGGGCCTGAGCATTCTGGGTTTTCCCTGCAACCAGTTCGGCCGGCAGGAACCCGGCGGCGCCGAAGAGATCGGCGAATTCTGCCGGATCAATTACGGCGTGAGCTTTCCGATGTTCGCGAAAATCGACGTGAACGGCGCAGACGCGCATCCCCTCTATAAATTCCTCACGCACGAAAAACGCGGGCTGTTCGGCACCGCGAGCATCAAATGGAATTTCACCAAGTTCCTGATCGACCGCGCGGGCAAAATCGTCGCGCGCTATTCGCCGTTGAAAAAGCCGGAAGCGCTCGAAGCGCCGGTCGCGAGACTGCTTTGACTGCAGCAAGCAGCGGCATGCCAATGCCGTGTTTTGCACGCTTCACCAAAGCGTGTAACAGCTTTATTCCTTCGACACCGCCCCCGATTGCCGGTTAAATTGGAGCTGGCCCTTTGGTTTGCGCGAGGACGCCATGAAACACTTCACAATCGGATTTTTCGCGATGACGCTGGCATGCGGGCTCACGGCGCAGGCGCAGGAAACAGCGCCGGGCAACGCGATCGTGCTGACGATCGAATTTCCCCATGAGGTGACGATCGGCAAGATGCCGGCGACGGGCGGCAGCCCTGTGGTCGGCGAAACGATTCGCCTCACCCTCACCAACAATTCGTCCGCGAGCGTGACGCTGCACAAAGCCAATGATTGCGAAACGCGTATCTGGACCGTCACCGATTCGAGCGGCCAGCTGATCGACGACCGCGCAGTCTGCCCGATGATCTTCATGCCGGTGACACAGACCATCGCGCCGCACGCCAGATTTACGGCAACGGAAAACGTTGCGCTCGACGGCACGAAATACCGCGACGGCGCGCAATACACGCTGCATTATACGTTCTGGGGCATTGCCGCGGCTGCGGCGTTCACCGCGCATGTCGCGCACTGAGCGATTTTTCGGCGACAGCATCGCGCTCGTTCCGAGCGGGAGGGGTCGAATTTTGTATTCGCCAAACGAAGGCGAAACGCTTTAATGTGACCGTGGATAGCGGAGTGGGAGCGCGTCATGAAATCTCGCTGGATCGTCGCGGCCGCCTGTGCGGTCCTGGGTGGGACTGGCGCCGCGCACGCCGACATATTCACGACCGGGCTCTACACGGTAATCAATTATGCGGCGGTCGTACCGACCTACAAGGCAGTCAGTGGTGTTTCGACGCCGTCCTATCTTGACGGTGTCGAGGCCGATGTCGGCTGGCGCTTCAACCGCTATTATTCGGTAGAAGCGAGCTACGACTACAGCACCGGCAATACGGGTTCCGGCAGCGCGACCTTCGACCAGACGCTTCAGTCGGCGTCGCTCGACGCGCTCGGCTATTTGCCGTTCGGCCTCGACAGCGCCTGGGCGCTCTATGGCGATGTGGGCGGCGCGGCGTTTTTTGCCCACGCCCAGACGCCGTTGGCCAGCGGGAACGACGAGAGCCGGTTCGGCGCCCGGGCCGGGGGCGGCCTGCAATATCAATTCTCCGACGATATAGGCTTGCGTATCGGCGGCCGCTACGAATGGACCGGCCTGCCGACCCTCAAATCGGCCGAGATATTTGCCGTCGGCCTCGTCTGGCAGCGCTAAAGCGCAATCCGCCAAAGTGTGAAGCACTTCGGCGTTAGATTGCGCGACAATTCAAGAAATCTAGAGCGTGATCCGATTCAATTTGATCGGATTACGCTCTAGACAATCCTCTCCCGCGATCGCTTCGTGGCCCGCCGCCGGGGCCGGTTTCGGCACGGCTGGAACGCCGCAGGCGACAAAAGGCCGCAATTCTTGTTGTATAAGCGCGCCTTTGAGGGCACACTGCATTTGACTATGCGACGCAAATGTCGCCGGGAGGAGATGCGTCGGACAAGGCCGGTCAGGCCGCCAACGCCAAGCGATAAAGGTGCGCGATCTCGTTGAAGAGACGACGCACAAGACAGAGATGAGCGCCTATGAAACCATGTGCCATGATGGGTCTTTGCCGCTACGGCCTGCTCACCATCATCCTGCTCTCGGCGATCGTGCCGTTGGGTGACGGCTTCGCCAACGCCACGCGCGGGCTCTATGCCGTCGGGCTGATGATCGCACTGGTGCTCTATTGGCAGACCCGCGACAAGGCGGAGCCCCACGACATGGAGCCCCACGACCGGGTGGACATCGGCCACACGTGATTTTCGCCTAGCATAGATCAGGCGAAGGATGGGCGCGGGTTTCGTAGCACGTATTTCCAGTTCGCACGTTCCTTGAAGACCCCGCCGCGGCCAATTCGAGGTGTGCTGGCTGTTGGCAAGCACAAAATGTGCTATAGTTTAAGAACGAAACGTGGACGCCACGGGAAATAATGGCTGAAAATAAGGAATATCGGCCGAAGGGGCTCACCTATACGGTGCTTCTTCCTGGTGGGCAGCAGCAGCGCCTTCAGGAGCTGATCCTTTACGTCTCGGACGCATGTCAGACCGCAACGCGATTTGGCATGATCAAACTGAACAAAATTATCTGGCGGGCGGACTTCACGGCGTTTGCGGCGCGCCGCGTGCCGGTCACCGGATGCGCGTATCAAAAGCTCGCGCTGGGCCCGGCACCGACGCAGATGCGCCCCCTTCTCGAAGAAATGCGCTCTGCGGGACAAATCGAAATCGAGTCCGTCGATTTTTCGGCCGGCATTTCGGAGAAACGTGTGGTGGCTGTGATGCCGCCCAGCGTGCGTTTCTTTAGCCGGGACGATCTGGATTACGTCGATGCGGCGATCCAATTTTATTGGAACAAGACGGGCCAGGAAGCGAGTGACGATTCGCACGGGATAGGATGGCATACCCGCGAAGAGGGCGACCCCATGCCGTACGAATTGGCATTCTTGTCGGACAAAATATTGGCCGATGCCGACGCGGCCCGCTTTGAAGCGATTGGCAGAGAGCGCGGCTGGGTCTCGGCATAGCGTGGCGTTTCGCGGCTACCAGATCATCGAAACGGACGAGTTCAGGCAGGCTGTCGAAGAGATCGGCGGCTACCGGTTTGTCGATGCCGCACTCTCCACGATCATGGATGGGCTCAGACGCAATCCGTTCGGATTTCACCGGTTCGAAAGCCAATTCGTGAGTTTCCGTTATGCCCGAACGAAGCCGATCGGCATGGTACCGCCTTTGACCGTCATCTTTCGGATCGAAGAGCCGGAGACAATCTATCTTGAGCACATCGAAGAAGATGAAATCCCGTATTGAACGCCAGATTGGTTCTTTTGCGACGATCGCTCGCGCCCCCGGATGCATAGAGGACGAGGCGCTTATGCGCATCGTCGGAAAGCGTTTGACCTATCGGCGGACTAACGAAGCCGCACACGCCTAAACAAAAGGCGAAGGCATTTAGGCGCTGGCTGGGAAAGCAGAGATACTGAATTCAGTATTCGTCACGGCTTTCGGGTGGTAGAAGGGGGCCGTGGCGACCGAGAATCGCCACGGCTCATGCCCTGCGAATTCGGTGGAGCCTTCGCAAGGCCGAAATCTTCCGTGGCTCCTGCGAATGTCGGAAGGAAAACCATGACGAAGATCGATCTATCAAATGTTCGCGGTGACTCCGCACTTCCTAAGGCCGTTGAAAGAGGCTTACAACCCAAGGCAACGGGACCGAGTCTTGATACGCCGAAGCTGGACCTTAAAGGTGGCGTGCAACCGAAGGCGGTTCCGGGCGAATCGAAGAGCGCCGTGCCGCCCGCAGGTGAGGACTAACGCGTTTTCTTGAAGCGCATTGTGACGCGACGAATTCGAGAAGCTGGGACATACGTTATGCGATCTCCGAAGTCTGGATTTCGAACAGTGTCTTGGCTTCTCGCGTCTTCGCCCTTTTTCTTCACTCGCGTGACGTAGAGCGCAATATCGCCGCGCGTCCCGAGGTATACAGGGCCGAAGGGCGCGTTCTCGAAATCCGCCAATTCTTCGCATTCCAGCCATGTATAGTCATCTAACTCGACCGCAATCTGACTCATGCGGTCGTCGGAATTTTCCTGAAACTTCGCCCACGCGGACGGCGTATCGTCGGCCCAACTCACGTCCCAACGGCGCAGAAGCTTATGCAGCACGCCGCGCCCAAAGCGTCGCCAAACGACCGCCGCAACGCATGGCGCAATGAACGCCAACGTCCCAGCGAGCAAATGCGGATATGTTTCGAATACCGCCAACGTTGCGGAGGCAACGACACCGAAGACTAGAGCCACGAACACAGTATCAACTGTGCGGTGGCCGTCCCGAATTCCGACGTAGGCGAGCAGGTATCCCGCATAGCCGCCAGCTAGGACGACTTGTATTTGCCATGGAAGGTTAAGGATCGTTTCGTTCAACGCCTCCCCCTTCCTATGAGTTGAGAATCACGACGTTTCTTTTTGCGTCTTGAGCTTGGGTTTGCGCGCGGAATTCCCGTGCACGGCTTTTTCGGAATCATGTGGTGCTGGCGGCGTGGTCAGGAAATGTTTCACGACGGCCTGAAATTCGGGATCGGATAGGACACGATCACTCGCCCCCCCTTCGATCGGTTTTTCCGAGTGCTTTGTCATTTTGCTGATTCGTTTCTTCGGCATAGGAAGCTAACGCTGGGGCGATTCGATTTTTGCATTAAAACTAAGCCACTTCTCTCTTGCCGCTTCACGGTTTCGGGAGTAGCTAGCAAAGGCTCGTTCTGAAGCGCTGTTGTGTCGCAAGACAGACGTTTGCCATGTAATCGGCTGACGGACCAGGAGGCTACAGCACTCCCCTTGCACGGGGTCGGGCTGGCGTACCCGCCTGAGCGGGGTGCCGTGGGGTCATCAGACGCCCCACGAATTGCCTGAGCCGGGCGGTCGAAGTTGAGCGGAGTGTCCCTCAGTTGGCGCTGAGGAGCCGAACAACACCGACGCACTAGACGGAGTTCGTAGGTTCGAATCCTACCGCCGTCCGGCAAAGGTACTGGCTTTTTCAAGGACTTACGAGTTTCCTGAAAAAGCCTCTTACAAAACATTTTACAATGCGTTGTAAGAATTACGCACAAATAGCTCTATGCGCATTACATATTCAAGCGAAATGAAGCGACAGATTTTCAGCTCGCGAATTTATTGCCGATATCATCGCCGCTTGAATTTTCGATCCGATTTTCGCGCGCCTTAATTCAATGGGCCGAATTTCGGCTCGATTTGTTGGCCACTCAAAGATTCTGGCAACCTCGTTGTAATTTTATTGCGCAACCGACTTTTGTGAAGTTAAAGGGATCATCCCGCGCTGCCACATTTTGTGAACGTACCCCGAACACAAATTGATACACGCAATAATATCAACCCATTAAATGCCCCCTTGCCAACAGGAACAAAGCATGTACGATCCTTTCATTGCGCCACTTGGGGCGGCATGAAATAAGGAGGCGAGAAGCGATGGCACAGGCGATTCTTCAAGTGGTGGCACGGGAACGGGAAGAGGGAAGCGACCGCAAGCGCGCGCTGGACGCGGCGCTGTCGCAGATCGACCGCGCCTTCGGCAAGGGCTCGGTGATGAAGCTCGGCCAGCGCGATCTGGGGGTCGATACCGATACGGTGTCCACCGGGTCCCTGGGGCTGGACATTGCGCTCGGCATCGGCGGCCTGCCGCGCGGGCGCGTTGTCGAGATTTACGGGCCGGAATCCTCGGGCAAAACCACCCTGGCGCTGCATGTCGTCGCCGAGGCGCAGAAAAAGGGCGGTATCGCCGCCTATATCGACGCCGAACACGCGCTCGATCCGATCTATGCCCGCAAACTGGGTGTCGATATCGACGAAATGCTGATCTCCCAGCCGGATACCGGCGAGCAGGCGCTGGAAATCACCGATACGCTGGTGCGCTCGGGCGGCGTCGACATCGTGGTCATCGATTCGGTGGCGGCGCTGACGCCCAAGGCCGAGCTCGAGGGCGAGATGGGCGACCAGCTGCCGGGGCTGCAGGCCCGCCTGATGAGCCAGGCCCTGCGCAAGCTGACCGGGTCGATCTCCAAATCGAATTGCATGGTGATCTTTATCAACCAGATCCGGATGAAGATCGGCGTCATGTTCGGGAATCCCGAGACCACCACCGGCGGCAACGCCCTCAAATTTTATTCCTCGGTGCGGCTCGACATCCGCCGCATCGGTGCGATCAAGGACAAGGACGAGGTCGTGGGCAACCAGACCCGCGTCAAGGTGGTGAAAAACAAGGTCGCCCCGCCCTTCAAACAGGTCGAATTCGACATCATGTACGGCGTCGGCATCTCCAAGAACGGCGAGCTCGTCGATCTGGGGGTCAAGGCCGGCATCGTCGAAAAATCGGGTTCCTGGTTTTCCTATGACGGCAACCGCATCGGCCAGGGCCGCGAAAACGCCAAGGCTTTCCTGCTGCAGAACAAGGATGTCGCAGCGAAAATCGAGGCCCAGATAAGGCAGAATGCCGGCCTGATCGCGCAAGCGCTGACCCATGGGGACGGCGAGGACGAACCTGCGATCGCCGAGGAGTAACGTCGTTCCTGTTGGCATGGGAACGGCTCCAGGAGGGGCGCTGCCTTTGGCGGCGCCCCTTCACCTGGCCGGCCCGGACAAATCGCCGAAAGGAGATGCGTCACCGATTTGACGCTTCTCACTGTCTCATACCAGAAGCCTTAGAACTTGGCCTCTCTCAGTGTCATGGCCCACCGAGAGCGCATCGGCGCCAAGATAATCCCCAATCATCACCATGGCCGGCCTTGAGCCGGCCATGGTGATGAAGGTGACGTCATGCGTTATCTTAGCGCCGGCCCGCTCCCGGCGGCCCGTGACATGCCGGGGTAAAACGAGTCAGGACTTACGGCCGTTGGTCTCACTGCCGCATGGTGACTTTTTCTTCTCCGTGGCCTCCGTGTCTCCGTGGTGATCCTTCGAAAAGGGGCAGAAGCGGCATTTCGGCCCTGCCCGACCGGCTCCGCCCACCACCCTTGTTCTGGACAGGGATTCGGCGCGAAGGCTACAAGCGGAACCATGAAAAGCCTGAACGACATCCGCTCGACCTTTCTCGAATTCTTCCATGCGCGGGGACACGCCATCGTGCCCTCCTCGCCGCTCGTGCCGCGCAACGATCCTTCGCTCCTTTTCACCAATGCCGGCATGGTGCAGTTCAAGAACGTATTTACCGGCCAGGAGAAACGGCCCTATAGCCGCGCCGCCTCGGTGCAGAAATGCGTGCGCGCCGGCGGCAAGCACAACGACCTCGACAATGTCGGCTATACCGCCCGCCACCTCACCTTCTTCGAGATGCTGGGGAATTTCTCGTTCGGCGACTATTTCAAGGAAGACGCAATCGGTTTCGCCTGGGATATCGTCACGCGCGACTTCGCATTGGCCAGGGACCGCCTGCTCGTCACCGTCTACGCCGAAGACGAGGACGCCGCGGCGCTGTGGCGCAAAATCGCCGGGCTGCCCGATTCGAGGATCATCCGCATCGCAACATCCGCCAATTTCTGGGCGATGGGCGACACCGGCCCTTGCGGGCCGTGCTCGGAAATCTTCTACGATCACGGCGAGGCGATCGCCGGCGGGCCGCCCGGAACACCCGACGAAGACGGCGACCGCTTCGTCGAGATCTGGAACCTCGTCTTCATGCAATATGAGCAATTCGCGGACGGACGCCGCGAAGCGCTGCCCAAGCCGTCGATCGACACCGGCATGGGGCTGGAGCGCATCACCACCGTGCTGCAGGGTGTGCACAGCAACTTCCAGACCGATCTTTTCCGCCACCTGATTGCCGCATCGGCGGAATTTTCGCATGCGGCCGCCGGCGGCGAGAACGCAGCCAGCCATCGCATCATCGCGGACCATCTGCGCTCGTCCTCCTTCCTGATCGCCGACGGCGTGCTGCCGTCGAATGAGGGGCGCGGCTATGTGTTGCGGCGGATCATGCGCCGCGCCATGCGCCACGCGCATTTGCTCGGCGCCGAAGACCCGCTGATGCATCGTCTCGTGCCGACGCTGGTCGCCGAAATGGGGCAGGCCTATCCCGAACTCAAGCGCGCCGAAGCGCTGATCGCCGAGACGCTCAAGCTCGAAGAGACGCGCTTTCGCGACACGCTGGCGCGCGGTCTCAAGCTCCTCGACGAAGCGACCGGCAATTTGCGCTCCGGCGACAGGCTCGCAGGCGAAATCGCGTTCAAGCTCTATGACACGTTCGGCTTTCCGCTCGATCTCACCGAGGATGCGTTGCGCGCGCGCGGCATTGCCGTCGATGTCGGCGGCTTCAATGCCGCCATGGCGAAACAGCGCGAAGAAGCCCGCCGCGCCTGGGCGGGCTCCGGCGAAGCCGCTACCGACACGCTGTGGTTCGCGCTGCGCGAGGAATTGGGCAATACGGAATTCCTGGGCTACGACACCGAAGAAGCCGAAGGCACCATTCTCGCAATTCTGCGCGACGGCGCGCGGGTGAACCGCGCCGGCCCCGGCGAGACCGTTCGCATACTGACCAACCAGACGCCGTTCTACGGCGAATCCGGCGGCCAGGTCGGCGACCGCGGCACCATCGCATCGCCTCGCGCGAAGGGACGCGTGGTCGACACCGAAAAGAAGCTCGGCGCGCTGCATGTTCATGTCGTCGAAACCGACGAAGGCGAATTCGTCGTCGGCGATGGCGTCGATCTCCAGATCGATGGCGAGCGGCGGCGGGCGACGCGCGCCAACCATTCGGCGACCCATCTGCTTCATGCGGCGATGAAACGGGTACTGGGCGCGCATGTGGCGCAGAAAGGCTCGCTGGTGACGCCCGACCGGCTGCGGTTCGATTTCAGCCATCCCAAGCCGGTTGCGCCGGACGAACTCGAACGCATCGAGAGCATGGTGAATGCGGTCCTTCGCCAGAACGGCGATGTGTCGACGCGGCTGATGCCGACCGATTCGGCGATCGAGGCCGGCGCCGAAGCGCTGTTCGGCGAAAAATACGGCGAAGAAGTCCGCGTCCTGACGATGGGCGACGATCCCGAAACCGCGAAGCCCTTCTCCGTCGAATTGTGCGGCGGGACGCATGTGCGCAGGCTCGGCGATATCGGCCTCTTCACCATTCTGTCGGAAGGCGCGGTGGCGGCGGGCGTGCGCCGCATCGAAGCGCTGACCAGCGAAGGCGCGCGGCGCTATCTCGCCGGTCAGGCCGAACTGGCGCGCAGTGCAGCCAACGCCCTCAAGACGAGCCTCGCCGAACTGCCGGCACGCGTGCTCCAGCTGGCGGAAGAGCGCCGCAGGCTGGAGCGCGAACTTGCCGAGGCTCGGCGCGCGCTCGCCCTTGCCGGTCCGGCAAAGGGCGCAGCCGACGACGGCGCGCGCGAAATCGGCGGCGTCAACGCAGTGCTGCGCGTGGTCGAAGGCGTAGCGCCGAAGGATCTCAAAGGCCTAGCCGACGACGCCAAGGCGAAGCTGGGTTCGGGCGTTGTCGCGTTCGTCGCGGTCGCCGACGGCAGGGCGTCGCTCGTGGTGGGCGTCACCGACGATCTCAAATCCAGGATCAGCGCGATCGATCTGGTGCGGGTGGGCGCTGAATCGCTTGGCGGCAAGGGCGGCGGCGGGCGCCCCGACATGGCGCAGGCCGGAGGGCCGGACGGCGCCAGGGCTGCGGACGCGCTGGAGGCCATTGCACGTCGGCTGGGCACGCTCGTCACGGCGGCCTGAAACATGCGCGAACGTCCCGCGCGGCAAAAAAGCTTTCGCCGGCGTCTCTATGTCGCGCTCGAGGGCGGGCGCGCCGGCGGCGTGCTCGGCACTGTGATCGAAATCGGCCTGATCGCGCTGATCCTCGCCAATGTGACCGCGTTTACAATTCAGTCGATGCCATCGATCGAGCACGTCTGGACGCGCCAATTCGACATATTCGAAGCCTGCTCGGTGGCCATCTTCTCGCTCGAATATCTGGCGCGGCTGTGGTGTGCGCCCGAGGACCCGCTGCTGGGCACACAAGGTCACCTCGCGAAGCGGTTCCGGTTCATGCTGCGCCCCATGATGGTGATCGATTTCCTCGCCATCGCGCCGGCCTATGTCACGCTGTTCGTGCCGTTTCTCGATCTGCGGATTCTCCGCCTTGTCCGGCTCGTGCGACTGCTCAAGATCGCACGATATTCGCCGGCCCTGTCGACGCTCGCGCAAGTGATCGTCGAAGAGCAGCGCGCATTGTTCGGAACGCTGCTGCTGTTGCTGTGCGCCACGATGTTCGCAGCCACCACCATGCATGCGGTCGAAGGCGGCACCAACGCCAGGGCGTTCGGCACCATTCCCGATGCGATGTGGTGGGCGATCCAGACGCTGACGACGGTGGGTTACGGCGATGTCGTGCCGGCAACCGCGGCCGGGCGCGTCGTGGCGGGTATCACCATGATCGTCGGCGTGGGGCTTCTGGCGTTGCCCGTCGGCATCATCGCCACCGGCTTCGTCCACACCATCCACCGGCGCGATTTCGTGGTGACATTCGGCATGTTGGCGCGTGTGCCCCTGTTCGATGGTTTCAGCGCTACCGTCCTGGGCGAGATCCTGAATCTGCTGCGGGCACAAACCGTCTCGCCCGGCGGCATCATCTCGGCCCGCGGCGAGCGCGCCGCCGCCATGTATTTCATCGTCTCGGGCGACATCGACGTGGAGCTTTCCAATCGCCACATCGAGTTCGGCCCCGGCGATTTCTTCGGCGAGCTGGCGCTGCTGCGCGAAACGATGCGCAGCGCCACCATCATCGCCCGCACGCAATCGCGCCTGCTCACGCTTTCGAGCGAGGATTTCGCGAGTTTGATGCGCAAACATCCCGCGCTCGAAGAACGCCTGAAGGATGCCGCTTCCATCAAGGCGTTCGCGGAAAGCGACGAGATCGCGCAAGCCGAAGTCGACACCGCCGGCCGTACCCGCGACGATGCGCGGGCGGAGTAGGGAAACGAGAAATTCACCGCGGAGGACAGCGCCGAATTTGTCTCCGGGACCGGCGCGATTATCCCATCGCCTTTTTCAGGTTCTCATCCACCTTGTCGAGGAAGCCTTCGGTGGTCAGCCATTTCTGGTCGGGGCCGATGAGCAGCGCAAGGTCCTTGGTCATGAAGCCGGATTCGACCGTGTCGACGCACACTTTCTCGAGCGTATGCGCAAATTTATCGAGCTTTTCGTTGCCGTCGAGCTTGGCGCGGTGAATGAGGCCGCGCGTCCAGGCGAAGATCGACGCGATCGAGTTGGTCGATGTCGCCTTGCCCTTCTGATGCTCGCGGTAATGGCGCGTCACCGTGCCGTGGGCCGCTTCCGCTTCCACCGTCCTGCCGTCGGGCGACATCAGCACGCTGGTCATCAAGCCGAGCGAGCCAAAGCCCTGCGCCACGGTATCGGACTGCACGTCGCCGTCGTAGTTCTTGCACGCCCAGACATAGCCGCCCGACCATTTGAGCGCCGCAGCCACCATGTCGTCGATCAGCCGGTGTTCATAAGTGATGCCGGCTTCCTTGAACCTGGACGCGAATTCCGCGTCGAAAATCTCCTGGAACAAATCCTTGAAGCGGCCGTCATAGGCTTTCAGAATGGTATTCTTGGTCGACAGATAGAGTGGATATCTGCGGTTCAGCGCATAGTTCATCGAGGCGCGCGCGAAATCACGGATCGACTGGTCGAGATTGTACATCACCATGGCGATGCCCGAACCGGGATAGTCGAACACGTCGTGCTCGATCACCTTGCCGTCCTTGCCCTCGAATTTGACGGTCAGCTTGCCCGGGCCCGGCACGCGAAAATCGGTGGCGCGGTATTGGTCGCCATAGGCGTGGCGGCCCATGACGATCGGCTTCGTCCAGCCGGGCACCAGCCGCGGCACGTTCTTGCAGATGATGGGCTCGCGGAAGATGACGCCGCCCAGGATGTTGCGGATGGTGCCGTTGGGCGATTTCCACATCTTCTTGAGCTTGAATTCTTCGACACGCGCCTCGTCGGGGGTAATGGTCGCGCATTTGACGCCCACGCCCACGCGCTTGATTGCCTCGGCCGCATCGATCGTCACCTGATCGTTGGTCTGGTCGCGGTATTCGATGCCGAGGTCGTAATATTCCAGCTTGATGTCGAGATAGGGCAGGATCAGCTTGTTGCGGATAAGCGCCCAGAT
>JBAVOL010000015.1:0-37300 GCA_049692035.1 Rhizomicrobium sp. | reverse complement strand
ACATCCGAACCGCCCGTGGGAGCCGGTCAGGCGCGACGAGCGCATTGGCGCTTTTGCAAGAGACGGGATTTTAGGTCTGCGCCAGAGCGGCGTTGGAGGAGAGGATCATGAACGTCGAGCGATCGTTTACCATGCTGCCGGTGGAGGAGGCGGCCCGGCTGCAGGGCGGCGGACCGGTC
Source organism: Rhizomicrobium sp. (assembly GCA_049692035.1). Taxonomy (GTDB): domain Bacteria; phylum Pseudomonadota; class Alphaproteobacteria; order Micropepsales; family Micropepsaceae; genus Rhizomicrobium. Next base: position 37,121 of record JBAVOL010000015.1, on the reverse strand, counting down.
TCGTCGCGGCCCTATTACGACCCTGAATGGTGGGAGCTGGAACGCCAGGCGATCTTCCTGCGGACATGGCTGCACATCGGCCACGTCTGCGAAGTGCCCGAACCCGGCAGCTTTATCCGGCGCGAGGTCGAGTTCGCCGGTGCCTCGCTGCTCATCGTACGCGGCCGCGACGGGGAGATCCGCACGTTTCGCAATACCTGCGCGCACCGGGGGACGGAGCTTGTCCAGGATCGCGAGGGCAAACGGAGCCAGTTCTCCTGCCCCTATCACAGGTGGACCTATGGCCTTGACGGCAGGCTGGTCTCGGCGCCCGATTTCGAGCGGTTTCATGTGGCGAAGGAGGATTGCAGCCTGAAGCAGGTGGCGACCGAGGTGGTGGCCGGCATGATCTTCGTCAATTTCGATCCCGCGCCCGAACAGGGCGCACGCGACTTCTTCGGGCCTATCGCCGAGGCGATGGAAGGGCTGCCGGTTGCCCGCGCCACGAGCTTTACCGAATGGACCTATGAGATCGAGGCCAACTGGAAGCTCAATTTCGACAATTTCCAGGAAAATTACCATCTGCGCTTTATCCATCCGCGCACCGGCGCATCGATCATCGCCAAAGAGAACCCCTTCGGCTACCCCACCCATTATGGCTTCTGCGGGCCGCACCGCAGCCAGACGCTGTGGAAGAACCCCTCGCCGCCGCCCTTTCCGCCGACCTTGCTGATGGCCGGCATGCGCGGGGCCGAACTGGCGCAAAAGGACGGCATTTCCTTTCCCAAGACCGACTTCAAGCTGTTTCCCTGCTTCCACGTGGTCGGTCTTCCGCCCAATCTTTACACGCACACGCATATGCCGTTGGGGCCGACCCGCACGCGCGGCCAGGTCCGTATGTACTGGACGAAAGAATCCGACTGCGCCTCGCGGGCCTTCGTCCGGGAATTTTCGGTCATGTCGGTGCGCGATGTGCTCTCGGAAGACCGTTTCGCCGTCGAAGCCGGCCAGCGCGGGATCAGCGGCATCGACAGGGTCCATTTCCAGGACCACGAAGTGCTGCTGCGCCACCTCTATAACGAGGTCGAGGCAAGGGTTCAGGCCTATGTCGCGGGGCGGAAGGCGATGGGAGAGGCGGCATGAACAATAGCGAAACCGCGCTGCCAGCGGGCTTCCAGGCGCTGGAGCCGTTTGTCGCGAGCTGGGCGATCCCGGGCATGGCAGACCGCGCGCGCCGACGTGATGAAAGCACGAGCGAGGAGCGCCAGACCTTCTACGCTGCAGCCAAGGATATGGCGGCGCCCGCCCTCGACTATCTGGACCGTAAGCCGCTTGACCAGCTCGATGCGTGCGAACGGCGGCTGACGGACCTGATGCTCAGCTTCGTTCATGTCGCGCTGGCGGTCGAAATCCAGGGCGATGACGAAGCCAGACTCGCAAAATTCCGTCAGGAAATGAAGATTACGCGAACCCCGCAGGAGTTATCGCCGCTGGCATGATGCACTTGCCAGGCTCGGCCCATCCCAGGGAGACTCTCCATGTCGGCAAAGAACGCTTACGATTTCAGCTTCCGCGCCATCGATGGCGGCGCCCTGCCGCTTTCGACCTTCAAGGGCAAGGCGCTGCTCGTCGTCAATGTCGCGAGCCAATGCGGATTGACGCCGCAATATGCGGGCCTCGAAGCGCTGTGGACGGCCAATCGCGATAAGGGACTCGTGGTCCTCGGCGTGCCGGCCAATGATTTCGGCGCGCAGGAACCGGGCACGGAAAACGAAATCAAGAATTTCTGCGAAACCCGATTCCATGTCGATTTCCCGATGACGGCGAAAGAGCACGTTATCGGCCCAGACGCGCACCCGCTCTACCAATGGGTCGCGGGTGAGCTTGGCGAGGACGCCGCGCCCAAATGGAACTTCCACAAATATCTGTTCGGCCGCGACGGTGCCATCGCCGGCACCTTCGGCTCGCGCACGCCGCCCGACGCCGCCGACCTCGCCGCCGCGATCAAGGACGCGCTGGCGGGTTGAGGCCGGCTCCGCTACGCCGCCGCTTCGTAGAGATATTTCTGGAAACCGGCGAACACCCGGCCGATTTCTTCCGGCCTGCCGAGGTCGGCGACGGCATCGGCGATGGAGTCGTGATATTTGAGGCGCAGCAGCGGCGTGAGCTTGGCCTGGTCGAGTTCGCCGACACCTTCGCTCACATAATGCGACAGCACGAAATCGAGAAAGACCCGCTGCTTGGTATTGAAATGGGTGCTGATCTCGACCTTGGCGTGGGCAGCGCGTTCCTCGCGGGTCAGCGGCGGCAAGGCATAGGCGACGTGGGCCAGGACATCGAACAAATCGCTCTTTTCGGCATCGATGATCTTCTGCATTTCGGCCATCTGGTCCGCGCCGAAGCCGCGCTCGGCCAAGCCTTGCAGCAGCTTGGCGCGGGTGTCCGGGGCGCTCCATAGCGCCCGTAGCTCGGCTTCGTCCTTGAAAAACTCCGGCAGCTTGCCATAGAGCATTTCGAGGAATTGCTGCGCCGACATGGGCGTTCCGTCAGGATGCCAGAACGTCGTCGCGATCATGTGCTGGATGGTGCGCGCCTTGCCGTCCGCGAGCTTCACCTTGATCTTCTGAGGACGCGGGGCCGGTTCGAATTTTCGCTCGGGTTCCTTGACCCCATCGCCGCGCGGCGCGCCCGAGCCCTCTTTCGGCTCTGGCTCTATCGGCTCCCCGTCCCATTCCGGATCGCTGAAATGATGGTGCGCTTTCACAAAATCATAGATCGTGAAGAAGTCCTTCCCGTCATAAAGCCGGGTGCCGCGCCCGATGATCTGCTTGAATTCGATCATCGAATTGATCGGCCGCATCAATACGATGTTGCGGATGTTGCGGGCGTCGACGCCGGTGGAAAGCTTTTGCGACGTGGTGAGGATGGTCGGGATGGTCTTTTCGTTGTCCTGGAAGTCGCGCAGATGCTGCTCGCCAAGCGCGCCGTCATTGGCCGTCACGCGCTGGCAATAGTTCGGGTCCTTGCTGGTCTTCATCTGGTTGACGAGGTCGCGGACGGCGAGCGCGTGATCCTGCGTGGCGCAGAACACCAGCGTCTTTTCGCGCTGGTCGATCATGTCCATGAACAATTGCACGCGTTTGCCTTCGCGTTCCTTGATCTCGATGATCTTGTTGAAATCGGGTTCGGTGTAGCGCCTGCCGCTTTCGATCTCGCCTTCGACGAGCTTGTCGTCGGGCGTGTAGACATATTCGTCGAGGGTGGTCGAAATCTGCTTCACCTTGAACGGCGTCAGGAAGCCGTCATTGATGCCTTCTTTCAGGGAATAGACATAAACCGGTTCGCCGAAATACGCATAGGTGTCGACGTTCTCGCTACGCTTGGGCGTGGCGGTGAGTCCGAGCTGCACGGCGGGCGCGAAATATTCGAGAATGCCGCGCCAATTGCCTTCGTTGTTCGCGCCGCCGCGATGGCATTCGTCGATGACGATGAAATCGAAGAAGTCGGGCGGATAATCGCCGAAATAGGGCGACGGCTCGCCGTCCTTCGGCGGCCCGCTCATGAAGGTCTGAAAGATGGTGAAGAAGAGGCTGCCGTTCTTGGGCACGCGCCCCTTTTTGCGGATGTCCTCCGGCGCAATCCGCACCAACGCATCTTCGGGAAAAGCAGAGAACGCGTTATAGGCTTGATCGGCGAGAATGTTGCGGTCGGCCAGGAACAGGATGCGCGGCCGGCGCGTCGGTTCGCGGCTCAAATTCCAGCGGCAGTGGAACAGCTTCCACGCGATCTGAAACGCAATGAACGTCTTGCCGGTGCCGGTGGCCAGCGTCAGCAGGATGCGCTGTTGCCCGCCGGCAATCGCTTCGAGCACGCGCGCAATGGCGATGTCCTGATAGTAGCGCCCCTGGAAATAGCCGCCCTTATCCTCGAACGGCACGGCAGCAAAGCGGTCGCGCCACGCATTCGCCTCGGCGAAGGTGCGGCGCCACAGTTCGTCCGGGCTCGGATAAAGCGGCACCTCGGCTTCCCCGCCCTCGTGCATGTCGATGCCGTAAATGGCTTGCCCGTTGGTGGAATAGGTGAAGCGGATGGCAAGTTTGTCCGCATAGTCCTTCGCCTGCCCTACCCCCTCGGTGAGCGGCTTGTCCCACGCTTTCGCTTCGATGACCGCCAGCTTGGTGTTGCGATAGACCAGAACATAATCGGCGATCTGCGCTTTGCCGCGCCGCCCATATCCTTCGATACGCCCGAGCGTGATGGGATATTCGCGCAAGATGCGGCTGCCCTCGACCACGCCCCAACCCGCCGCCTTCAAGGCAGGGTCGATATGTTCGGCGCGGGTCTCGGCTTCGTTCACGTAGCTTCTCGATTGACGACCTGTTTCCCCCGCCCTGCCGGCACGATGTTTTTCTTCTTCATCCAGTCTATGGCATTGAAAAATTTCTCGCGGGGAATCTTCAACTTGTCACTGTGCCAATTTTCCCTCGCCTCGGAAACAATCGCCTCATCGGAAACGGCCTGTCGGCCAATCAATAGATTATTCCAGGCCGCAAACACCGTCGCAAAGATTTCTGCTTGCTGAGTTTGCATGGGCACCATGAGTTCTATGAGATCATCAACGGCGCGACTATCAGCACCCAGAGCACTGCAAGCTTTTTGCGTAAGCTCGTCAAATCTGCGGAGCTTTCGAAACATATAACTCCCCGAAGTGCTCTGCTTGAACGAAAAGTACCCTGCCTTTTCCGCTCTATGTTCTACTTGCCGCAAATGCTTATAGTCGTTGGGACCAGCCGCGTCCTTAACAGGGCTGCGGCCAAGATCAATTCCAACATGGGCTTCGACCATATGGGCAATCTTCTCCGCTTTGACATGCCCGAACGTGCCCCGCCGCGAACGTATTTCGTGTTTCTGATAAGCGATAGCCAATATGCCTGCGTGCATATCTATTGGCGTGATGTTTGGAATTGCTCTTGGGAAAGAGCCAATATTGGATGTGATCGTTTCTCTTGTCAGTTCACCTGCAAAAGCTTTTTTCAGAATGGACTGCTTGAGTTCAGTGAGATGGGCGAGTTTTTGGCGATAGATGGATTCGAGGCGTTGGGATTCCTCGGAAAGGCTTTCAAGTTTCTCCACCAGAGATTTTTGCACGGAAATTGGCGCGATTGGAATCTCCAGAGCGGAAAGCATTCCTTGATTCAAACTCTTGATGTTTGTGCCAGTACCTCCATCAGTGAGCCGCTTTCTGGAACTGGCTGACCTCATGAAATGACAGAGGTATTTCGGCAACACTTGCCCATCCAATAGCCTGATGCGAATTGTAAATCCCGAGTGTGAAATCTTCGTCGCCACTTCGCCCACCAGAACGCACCGGCCAATCAGTTCAATGTTTCCGTTTGAGCGAACCGTAAGAATGTCATCTTGCTTCAGTGAATCAAATTCGCTGAGTTTCCCATCAATAGTCACTGTATCGAGATCATCCAGAGGAGCATCAAAATAATTTTGAAAATTTCTTACGCCAACGATTTTAATGCGCTCGCCCTTGCTGTCCTTCGTGTAGTTGATTCCGTTTCGGAAGCTCGCGAGGGTGCCCAACGGTTTCTCCACCCACCCCGGGCCGCGTTGGGTGAACACGAATTGGAGGTAGCTTTCGAAGACGGCACGAGCGTTTTTTAGGTTCTTTTCGGCGTTGGCTTTGGCGACGGCGATGCCCTCAAACGCTTCGTCAAGGATGCGGACGGTCCGTTTTTGTTCGGAGAGTGAGGGGATCGGTATTTCCTGATAAAGCCTTTTGATGATACTGGGATGCGCCTTCTTCACCCAGTCAAACCTGATTTCGGAATGACGAAGGGTGAGAACATAATACAGGTATCTGTAGTCCAAGACTCTTCTGTCTCGGATACGAAGGACGCCGCCAACATTTGTGACCGAGAACTTGTGCTTTGGTCGATGAAAAAGTCTGCCGCCACCGTCAACCGACCATGTGATCAATTCTTCATCGAACATGAATTTCCCATATTCGCCAAATTTGCCGTCGTTATCCTTCGCCGAGGAATAAACGGGAAAATTGCCCGGACACGCTGTCATATCTGTCCTTGAGATAATTTTTCCTCGCGTGAGTTGAATAGTTCCACTATCAACAAGCTCAGCAAGCGTTTTGACCGGGATGGCTTTCATAGCAGAGCCCTGATATTTCCCAGCACTTGGACGCTCTCGGCATCCAGCGCTGCGATCTCGTCCAAGATTTCCTGCGGGCTGCGGTGTGTGATATCCTCGCGGCCGTTGGGATTCTTCACGGAGAGATCGAACGTCGTCTTGTCGATGGTCTTGGCATCCACGCTCCAGGATTTAGGCGAATCGGCGAACGTCTTTTGCAGTTTGACGAACTCGGCGAGGTCGCCATCGTTGAGCGGGTTGGTTTTGCCGAGATTGCGGCCGGGATCGAGCTGGTAGAACCAGATTTTACGGGTCGGCGCGCCTTTCTCGAAAAACAGCACCACCGTCTTCACACCCGCGCCCTGGAACGTGCCGCCGGGGCAATCGAGGACGGTGTGGAGGTTGCAGCTTTCCAGCAGCAGCTTGCGCAAGGAGACCGAGGCATTATCGGTGTTCGACAGGAACGTGTTTTTGATGACGATGCCCCCTCGCCCGCCCGCCTTCAGCATCCTGATGAAGTGCTGAAGGAACAGAAACGCGGTCTCGCCGGTGCGGATCGGAAAGTTCTGCTGGACCTCCTTGCGTTCCTGGCCGCCGAAAGGCGGATTGGCCAGCACGACATCGAAGCGGTCCTTCTCCTGAATGTCGGCGAGGTTCTCGGTGAGCGTATTGGTGTGGACGATGTTCGGCGCCTCGATGCCGTGCAGGATCATGTTCATGATCGCGATGACATAGGCGAGAGACTTTTTCTCCTTGCCGTAAAAGGTGCGCTCCTGCAGCGTCTTCGCTTCCTTGGTGGTGAGGCCGGGCTTCGCCTTTAGAAACTCGAACGATTCGCACAGAAACCCCGCCGAACCGCAGGCGCCGTCATAGATGCGTTCGCCGATTTTCGGCTTCACCACCTGGACCATGGCGCGGATCAGCGAGCGCGGCGTGTAATATTCGCCGCCATTGCGCCCGGCATTGCCCATATTCTTGATCTTGGCTTCGTAGAGATGCGAAAGCTCGTGTTTCTCTGCCTGCGAGCGGAAGCGCAACTCGTCGATATGGTCGATGATCTCGCGCAAATTGTAGCCGCTGGAAATCTTGTTTTTGATCTCGCCGAAGATTTCGCCGATCTTGTATTCGATGGTGTTCGGCCCGCTCGCCTTCTGTTTGAACCCGTGCAGATAGGGGAACAGCTTGCCGTTGACGAAGTCGCGCAGATCGTCGCCGGTCAGGGCCTTGTTGTGGTCGATCTGGTCGTCCTTGCCTTTGGGCGCGGCCCAGCTTTCCCAGCGATAGGGCTTATCGAGGATATAGCCGTATTTCCTGCCTTCGACCTTGGCGATTGTGGCGCGGTCCTCCTCCATCCCGTCCAGATATTTAAGGAACAGCAGCCATGAGGTCTGCTCGGTATAGTCGAGCTCGGTGGTGCAGCCGGCCTCCTTGCGAAGGACGTCGTCGATGTTCTTGAAGGCCTGTTCGAACATAGGGGGCGGGTCTCCGATCACGGCGAATGTGCAAAGCGACCGACGCCATGTCCAGCGTCGCAGGGGCCGGCGATCATGACAGGGACGATTGCTGAGGACTCCCATGCGGCAAGCGATTTGTGGGGCGATTTCGGAACGAGCGCTTGCGTCACCTCAACGAATTTTATCTTCCGGGCTGGGCGCTTCGCCGCCTTTGCGGCGCATCAGGCGATCGAATGCGGCGAAATCTGCGCGTTCCCGGCGCTCCGCAAAGAAGGCAGCCGTGTTCATGGCTGCGAGCTTCTCGGCAACGGCAGTTGCCACGAACTGGTTGACGCTGATCCCATCCGCCTTGGCGCGGCGCTCGACTTCCGCCTTCACCGAGCGGGGGAGGCGGAGCGGGTAGGTGCTTTGCGGACTTTTCATTTCTTGATCCTTCGCAGCATTTCGACTGGCGACAACAATTCGATTCCAAACGTCGCGGGCGTGTCGCCGAAATCCCGCTGGTTGAATGTCACGATAGCGGCGGCCTGGCCGTTCACCGCAGCTTCGAGCACAAGCTCGTCTCCCGGATCGCGCAATTGGGGTCGCCACATGAAATGCGTCTCGACCGGCTCGGCCATTGCAATGACGGCATCCAGAAAGATACCGGCTTGTTGCTGCGTGAGCCCGGCGGCCATGCGGTGTTCGGCCATCCGGCAGATCGCTTCGTATTCGAGCGCCAGGGCCACGTTCGCCACCAGCGTCAACTCAGACCTGCGAGCCGCCATCAAGATTGCCGCCGACGCGCCGCGCGGACTGCGCATGCCCGCGACGACGACATTGGTATCCAGCACGCATCTCATATTTTATATAATATCACATTATATATGATATCACAATAAGAACCTCGGAGAGATCAGCCGACACTCTTTATGCAACATAACGTCCTTTGTGTCGCACTGGAGTGCGCCCTTCAAGCCGGACAGTTCGGGGTCGCGACGGAGAACGATCCCCCTACCCCGCCATGCGCGGCTCGATGAGAATTTCCACACGCCGGTTGCGCCGCTCGCCGACATTGGGGCCGGTGGGGATTTTCAGGTGGGTGGCACCCAGACCGTGCGTCACGATGCGGCGCGCATCGATGCCGACGTCCTTCAACGCCTGCGCCACCGCAGCGGCGTGTTCCTGGCTCAGCGCAATCGCGCGATCGGGCGCGACCGCCGTGTCGCTGTAGCCGTTCACCGTCAAAAGCGTGCTGTCGTATTTGGCGAGCACGGCGGCAATGGCCGACAGGATCTGCGCCGCGCGCGCCGTCAAATTCTGCGAATTCGGCGCAAACAGAATATCGTTGCGCAGATACAGCGTAATCTCGTCGCCCGGGCGGCTGATGCCGACGCCGCTGCGCCTGAGATCGGCGCGCAATTCGCGCTCTTCGCCGTCCATGTAGCCGCCCACATTCTTCGCCGTGAGCGCTCCCATCCCCAGCGGTTTGACGGAACGCGGCGGCGGGGTCGGAGCGACATAGACGGGCGCGGGGCGCGCAGGCTGCGGCGCCATCGGCGCCGCCGAGGGCGGCGGATAGGAATAATGCGGCGGCGTCTCGGCGCATCCCGCCACAGCGAGCACCATCGTGCAAAACAGGATCACCTTTCGCATGAAATTCTCCGCTGCCCTTTGTTGCCAACCCCGCCCGACTTCAAGAATGATCGCCCCTAAATCCCCAGCACCTTTTCCGCACTTTCATATGGCAGCTTCTGCGCCTCGCCGACCGCCTTGTATGTCAGCGCACCCTTGTAGACGTTGAGACCGGCGCGCAGATGCGGATTGCTGCGCATCGCCGCCTTGGCGCCCTGATCGGCCAGCGCCAGCGTGAACGGGAGCGTCGCGTTGTTGAGCGCGAAGGTCGATGTGCGCGCCACGGCGCCGGGCATATTGGCGACGCAGTAATGCACGACATCGTGAACGCGATAGGTAGGATTGGCGTGGGTCGTGGCGTGCGAAGTCGCAGCACATCCGCCCTGGTCGATCGCCACGTCGACGAGCACGGAACCCTTCTTCATCTGCCGGATCATGTTTTCCGTAATGAGCTTGGGCGCCTCGGCGCCGGGCACCAAAACGGCGCCGATGACGAGATCGGCCGCCACGACATGCTCTTCGATCGAATCGATCGTCGAATAAATCGTGTTCAGCATGGCGCCGAACTGGAGATCGAGTTCGTAGAGGCGGTGGAGCGCAACATCGAGAATCGTCACATGCGCTTCGAGCCCCATCGCCATGCGCGCCGCATTGGTCCCGACGACGCCGCCGCCGAGGATGACGACCTTCGCGGCCGGCACGCCCGGCACGCCGCCCAACAGCATGCCGCGGCCGCCCTGGGCGATTTCGAGGCAATGGGCGCCGGCCTGGATCGACATGCGCCCGGCCACCTCGCTCATCGGTGCGAGCAGCGGCAGTCCGCCGCGCGCATCGGTGACGGTTTCATAGGCGATGGCGACCGCTCCCGATTTCAGCAGCGCGGCGGTCTGTTCGGGATCGGGCGCCAGATGAAGATAGGTGAAGAGCGTCTGGCCTTCGCGCAAGCGTTTGATTTCGACCGGCTGCGGCTCCTTGACCTTCACGATCATCTCGGCTGCAGCGAACACTTCGTCGGCGTTGGGCAAGATACTGGCACCCGCACGCGCATAAAGTTCGTCGTGCAGGCCGATTGCTTCGCCCGCCCAGGTTTCGACGAATACCTCATGGCCATGCGCCGCCAGCTCGCGCACCGCAGGCGGCGTCAATCCGACGCGATATTCGTTGTTCTTGATTTCCTTCGGCACGCCCACACGCATGAAAACCTCGCAGAGCTGAGTGGTTGGACTACCGGCGCGCGCGACAAGTACGGCGTTTCCACCGCGCCTCGACCGCCAAGCTAACAAAGGACGCCGATCCTTCAAAGCGCCAGGAAAAACCGGACGACGCATTCGCAGTTGCCCGATAATGCAGCGGCCCCGGCGAAATCTCGCCGGGGCCGCATGCATGCTGTCCTGATCGGGTCGTCGCGCTCAGCGGCGTCCGTGGCCGCGCCAGCCGCCGCGATAATTGCCATGCCATCCGCCATGGAACCACACTTGGGGATGGCCGCCATACGAGCGGTAATAATGCGGCCCGCGATACCAGGCGCCGCCGTAGAAGAATGGGTCCGAATAGGCGGGGTACCCGCAATAGCCCGAATAGTAATAATTGTAATTGTAACAGGGGCCTGGCGGATAGTAGCCGGGGCCATAATAGCCTTCGTAGACGCCGACGCCCGGACCGGGGACACCGATTCCGATACCGATTGAAACATGAGCATCGGCAGACCCCGTCGTAGCCAGCGTTGTGGCCGTCGCGGCGCCGGCCATCATCAGTGCGCCAAGCGCAACTTTTCCAAATCGTTTCATCGCTCCGATTCCTTTTCCTGCAGCCGTCCCAGCGGCTGTCGGGTCTATCCTCACTCCCCCTGCCTGAACCCAGCATGAACGACGTTTTCAGAAAGCGCCGGCCCAGCTTGTCTTGTCGCCGGCTTTGACCTTTTCTGCAGCGATGAAGACCTTCTATTCGCCCGCACATCTCGCCCACGCGCCTGGGCAGGAATTCGAAATGGGGCGTCTCAGCCCGGCGGTCGAAATTCCCGAACGCGCCGAACGCGTGCGGGCGCGCATCGAACAGCGCCGGCTGGGTCCCGTTCTGCCGCCGGCCGCATTCGGCGAGACGCCCCTCAGGCGCGTGCATGACGGGGCATTCATCGACTTCCTGACGGGTGCCCATGATGCCTGGATAACCCGCTATGGCGCGTCCGCCGGCGAGGCGATCCCGTCATGCTGGCCGGCGCGGGGCTTGCGCGAACGCCGCCATGGCGACATCGAATCGCAGCTGGGCAGCTACGCGTTCGACACCGCGACGCCGATCGTCAAAGGCACGTGGAACGCGGCGCGCGCCGCGGCCGATGTCGCGCTGTCGGGCGCCGAGGCGCTGCAGGGCGGCGAGTGCTGCGCCTTCGCGCTGACGCGGCCGCCCGGCCATCACGCAAGCCGCGATGTCTTCGGCGGCTACTGCTACCTGAACAACATCGCCGTCGCCGCGCAGTGGCTGAGCGATCGAGGCCTGCGTCCCGCCATTCTCGATGTCGATTATCATCACGGCAACGGCACCCAGGCGATCTTCTACGACCGCAGCGACGTCTTCTTCTGCTCGCTTCATGCCGATCCGTCTTTCGCCTATCCGCATTTCCTCGGATTCGCCGACGAACACGGCGAAGGCGCGGGCGAAGGCATGACGCTCAATCTTCCCCTGGCCCAAGGCACCGCATGGGAGGCCTACGCCGAAGCATTGGCGCGCGCCGGCGCGGCGCTCGCGGGCTTCGGCGCCGATGTGCTGCTGGTTTCGCTCGGTCTCGACGCCTATGAGCACGATCCGATCTGCCGCTTCCGCCTCAAGACTGAAGACTATCTGCGCCTGGGCGCCAAGATTGCGGGCTTAAGAAAGCCGACGCTGTTCGTCTTCGAAGGCGGCTATCACATCGACGCGCTGGCCGAGAACACGACCAATGTGCTGGAGGGATTCATCGGTGGCGCCTCTCAGGCGGAATGATTGCCAAACACGATGATATAATTGTTTTTCGACGTTAAGGGCGCTTCGGCGAGGACTTTTGCATTCGGCAGGATGCTCAAGAGATCGCTTTGCGAATAATTGTCCCGCCCGCTATCGGACGGATATTGGGGATCGTGCAAGCCGGAGTTCATCGTCAGATAGCCGCGCTTGGATTTCAGCAATATTTTTTCGAGATATTCTTTTTGCAGAGGTTTTTCGAATTCCGAGAATGCATAATTGCTGATGACAAGATCGTAACCGTCGCCAGACGCCCCCATCTCTGTCTTCGAGCGATACGCGAATTCATTCGAAAAATGGAAGTGCTGCAGATATCTCCTCGACAGCATCAAGACTTCCGGGAGGTCCACAAGCTCGTAACGCGTCAGGGCACCCCCGATTCGCGCGCTGTATTCGCACAATATGCGCGCTTGTCCGCCATAACCCACACCGATTTCGCATATCGTCCGTACCGAGCCGAAATCGGGGAAGAAATGGACGAGATCGTTCGCCACTTTCCCATAGCGAAGCGTTGAGGGCGAAATGATGTGTCCTTCGTACAGCGCGGTCTTGGGCGATCCGATTTTGTCGGCGCTATCGGAATTGAGGCATATTTCGCGGACCTGGGGATCGGTGATGAGCGAAAGATATTGTTCGCCCAAATCGGTCGATACGTGCTCGAGAATAGTGGTGTATACGCGATTGCGCCTGAAACTCGAGAACGCCTTGCTATCGGTGGCCGCGTGCCAAACGAAATCGGAATAGGCATCGCCTTTTTTTGCGCCAGCCCATTTGTCGAGCATTTAGTCCCTCCATATTGCCGCCTCTGTCCGGGCGAACTCTCCGCTCGGCATCTGCACCGCAAATTCTGAGCCGCTAAGGGCTGGCTGCTAAGCGATTCCGAACGCAGTCATCGCGGCAAGATGAAGATTGCGTCGTCGGCATGCCGCGGTTCGACGCCAAACGCCTTTTTCATGTTGGCGAGAAATTCGTCGAGCGGCGGATAGCCGTCCTTGCCGATGAATAGTCGCGCATCGTCGATAATGATCGCGTCGCGTCCGGGCGTTCTGAGTTTCAGAATATGATCGATTTCTGCGATGATGGGAGAAACCTGGTCGCCTTTTCCCGTTCCTTCGCCGCTGAAGTGACCGTCGAGCCAAAATAGGATCGGGTCCGTGATTTCTGTCAGGAGAGACGGCAGAGCGGTACTGCTATCGCCGTGAACGATCGTCACCTTCGGATAGGCGGCAAATCGCTTTCTGGCAGCGACCACGAACGGTTCGAATATCTCGATCGAATATATTCGATCGAAACGGTCGCGCGTCGCGGCGATGGTATCGCCCTTGTGCGTGCCGGTTTCGACGAACACATTGAGGCCGTAGAGATCGGCAATTGTAAGGATATTGCGCACTTTGACCGCTTGTGGAGGAGGAACCGGCCTACCCTCGTCCATCCAGGAGCGCGTTTTCCTTCCCGACCATAGTAGCAAACCAAAATCGTTCCATGAATCGACGCCTGCCAACGCCCGCGTGATGCCAAAATTCATTAACGAATGGACCCTTGAAAGAATTGGATAAACTGCCAGAAACGGGGGCAACCTAGGCAACGCTGGCATGATGGTCAAGTCGCCGACGGACGAAGGACGTTCGCTTGGGGGGCTAAGGTGCTCGGGATTTGAACCCAATAAAAATTGCAGAGAGAAATCGTCGCTTTGGGGCGGGGGCGGCGACGTCACCTTGATAATTTCTTGGCGAGGCGTGCGCAAAATGTTTTGGGGAATTTGAAAGCCAAGAAAAACTCGAACAAAATTTGCTGCAGCGGACTATAATCCGGCGGCAATCTTCGCAAATATCTTGGAAGTTGCTGCAGAGCTTCAGAATCAAGCTCGATATTATGCCAAGGCATCGATATCGCCGACCTGTTCGTCAGAATGGTTCCATCGAAGCCGCAAAATATGAACGAGCGATAGGCGGCATCGTCTCTCAATGCATCGAGCGATACGTCATCCGAACCGACGACGGCATTCTTGAATGCGTTGCGCACAAAAAACAAATTGCAATGTGTCACGGCAACCAATGCATACCCCATTTTTTCGGCGAGACGTGTGAGCGATTTTGCGCTCGAGCCCTGCTTGACCGAGAAATCCTTGGGCTGAACGAATTCGACCTCGTTGGGGATGGTGGGATTATATTCAATGCAAACGAGCTTGGGACGATAATCCGTCAACGACTCCAAAATGAAATAGTCGCACCCGTCGATGTCGATCGATAGAAAGTCGAAATCCTCGGGTATCGGCGTCTTTTTGAGGATCGACCCGAGCGAGGCATCGCCTTCGAAATTGACGAATTGACATATCTTGATGATATCGGCGGAAGGAATATTTTTGCAGAGTTGTTTGTGCCTGATGGCATCGCCTTCGATCAGGACAGCCCTATAGCCTCTGTTCTTGATCAAATTGTAGGTGTTCGACAAATGAATCCCGTCCCACGCACCGAATTCGACGCACCAGCCGTCCATTTGCGACGCGCTGCCGATACGATTCAGAATTTCTCCGATGATTCCGTCCTCGCCGCTTTGGGAATAAATATCCCGTGCATAGGAAGCCAGGGGCGCCGCTATGCTATCGGTCATGGAGTTTGGGTCCGTGTTTCGAAGTTGGCAATGACGACCGGCGTGCCGCAGAATTCCGGATTGAAGTTGCATAGCGCCGCCGGCCGAGCGATCGCCGCCGTACCTTGACCGTTTGCGGAGGAGGAATTCGGACGCCCCCTTGAAAGAATTGGACAAACCGGCGAAAGAACGGCGCAACCTAGGAAAAGCAGCCATGACGGTCAAGACGATGCTCGCCCGCAGTCAATGAGCGACAAGAAAGACCTCATCGTCGCCCGGCTGTGCGGCGGCCTCGGCAATCAGCTTTTCATCTATGCGGCGGCGCGGCGGATCGCCGAGGCGCGCGGGGCGGAGCTGTTGCTCGATGCCTATTCGGACTTCGCAAAGGACCGCAAATACGGCGCGATTTCCCAGCTGCAGCATTTTGCCATCAAGGCCGATTTCGCGCCGAAAGAACTGTGCTTCTCGCCGCATGCCGGGCGGCATCTGCGCGACCTCCAGGTCTCGCTTTCGAAACATCTGCCGCTGCGGCACCGCTTCATCGTGCGCGAAGCCGATTTCGATGCGCTGTGCGGCGGCGCGCCGTTGCGCCGGCTGGTGCGGCTGGAAGGCTATTGGCAGTCCGAACGCTACTTCGCGCCGATCGCCGACAAACTCGTCGACGAACTCCAGGTGGTATCGCCGCTTTCGGCGAAGTCGCGCGAGGTACTCGACCGCATTGCGGCGACGCAATCGGTGTGTGTGCACATTCGCCAAAGGCGCGGCGCGCATCTCGCGTTCGGCCGCCAGCCGCCGCCGCAGGCGCCGCAACTTCCCTTTGCCTATTACGAGGAGGCGGTGGAGCGCGTTTGCCGGCATGTCGAGCGGCCGACCTTTTTCTGCTTCGGCGACAATCCCGACTGGATGCGCGAGCGTTGGAAGTTTCCCTATCCGGTTCATTTCGTCGACCACAACCGGTCGCAAGAGACGGCTTACGAAGATCTCGCTCTGATGAGCCAATGCCGCCATTTCGTGGTGGGAAACAGCACGTTCAGCTGGTGGGGTGCCTGGCTTTCCGGTTCGGCCGGCAAATTCGTCGTGGCGCCGGCGAGCGAGGGACGGCTCACATGGGGGGCCGAACCGGACTTGATCCCGGCGAATTGGATCGTCCTGAAAGCCGACCAAAGTTGAATAGTGCACGGAACTTCCTGATAATGCTTCGAACGCGCGGAAATGAGGATTGGTGAGACAGATGGACCAGCAGCATGCGGGGAAGGTTGCACTCATCACCGGGGTAACCGGCCAGGACGGCGCCTATCTTGCCGAACTGCTGCTCGCCAAGGGCTACACCGTTCACGGCATCAAGCGGCGGTCCTCGTCGTTCAACACCGGCCGTGTCGAACATCTCTACCAGGACCCGCACGAGCAGAACCAGCGCTTCATCCTCCATTACGGCGACATGACGGATTCCACCAATTTGATCCGCATCGTCCAGCAGACCCAGCCGGACGAAATCTACAACCTCGCCGCCCAGAGCCATGTGCAGGTGAGTTTCGAGACCGCGGAATATACGGCGAACGCCGATGCCACCGGAACGCTGCGCCTGCTCGAGGCTATTCGCATCCTCGGCCTGGAAAAAAAGACGCGTTTCTATCAGGCATCGACCTCAGAACTGTACGGCAAGGTGCAGGCGGTCCCGCAGAACGAGACCACGCCCTTCTATCCGCGCAGCCCCTATGCCGCCGCCAAGCTTTACGCCTATTGGATCACGGTCAATTATCGCGAAGCCTATGGCATGCATGCTTCGAACGGCATCCTGTTCAATCATGAAAGCCCGTTGCGGGGCGAAACCTTCGTGACGCGCAAGATTACGCGTGCGGTAGCAGCCATCCATCTCGGCATTCAGGGCAAGCTCTATCTCGGCAATCTCGACGCCAAACGCGACTGGGGCCACGCCCGCGAATATGTTCGCGGCATGTGGCTGATGCTCCAGCAGCCCGAAGCCGACGATTATGTTCTCGCAACCGGAACCACGACCGCTGTGCGCCAGTTCGTCGAATGGGCGTTCGCCGAAATCGGCATCAATTTGCACTGGAAAGGAAGCGGCATTGCGGAAAAGGGCTATGACGCTGCGTCGGGGCGCTGCCTTGTCGAAGTCGATCCACGCTATTTCCGGCCGACCGAAGTCGATCTCCTGATCGGCGATTCGACCAGGGCCCGCACCAGGTTGAACTGGCAGCACGAGACGACCGTGCAAGCCCTGTGCGCGGAAATGGTGCGCGAGGACCTCAAGGCCGTGGCTGAGGAGAAGCGCCGCAATGCCGAGTGATGTCATTTTCCCGCTCGACGGCAAGCGTGTCTGGGTCGCCGGCCATCGCGGCATGGTCGGCTCGGCCATCGTTCGCCGCCTCGCGCGCGAAAATTGCGAAATTCTCACCGTTGATCGCGAGACGGTAGATCTGAAGGATCAGGCGGCGACGCGCGCCTGGGTTACGAACGCCAGACCGGACGCGGTGTTTCTGGCGGCGGCGAAAGTCGGCGGAATTCTCGCCAACGACACCTACCCCGCCGATTTTCTGTACGACAATTTGATGATCGAGGCGAACGTCATCGAGGCCGCCCGGCGCGCCAACGTCGCGAAACTGCTGTTTCTGGGCTCCAGCTGCATCTATCCGAAATTGGCGCCGCAGCCGATCCCGGAAGACGCATTGCTTACCGGCCCGCTCGAACCCACCAACGAATGGTACGCCATTGCCAAGATTGCCGGCATCAAGCTCTGCCAAGCCTATCGCAAACAACATGGCTGCGATTTCATCTCGGCGATGCCCACAAATCTTTATGGCCCCGGCGACAATTTCGATCTCGACACAAGCCACGTCATTCCGGCGCTCATCCGCAAGGCGCACGACGCCAAACGCCGCGGCGACAAGGAATTGACGATCTGGGGCACCGGCACGCCACGGCGCGAATTCCTGCACGTCGACGATTGTGCGGATGCCTGCGTGCATCTGATGAAGGCCTATAGCGGCAATCGACACATCAATGTCGGCTCCGGCGAGGATTTGACGATTCTGGAACTCGCGAAACTCGTATGCGAAACCGTCGGCTTTGACGGCGAAATCGCGCACGATTTTACGAAGCCGGATGGTACGCCGCGCAAATTGATGAGTGCGGATAACATTCGCGCGCTGCACTGGACGCCGAAAATTTCGCTGCGCGACGGCATTCGCGCGACCTACAAATGGTTTCTCGAATCCTGCGCAGCATGATCGCGTACCGCCCCGCGACCGCCTCGCACGATTCGGCAACCCCGGGATAGCGCCATCAAAACCACGACTGCGCCACCCCGGCAAACCATGTCAGCACCACTTCGCGGGTGACGATCACGCCAACGCCGGCGCCAATGCACACGTCGCTCAGATAGTGCGAATTGAGGAACGCGCGCGTGAGGGCAAGATAGATCGCGATCGCGAACCACAGCAGGGCGAATTGCGGCACCGCGCCGGCGAGGATCGCGGCGACGCAAAAAATCGTCAGCGAATGGCCGGAGGGGAACGAATCATATTGCAGGTCGCAATGAAAAGGCCGCCAACCGTAAAGCCGCAGTTCGAGCTCGTCGCGCGGCCGCCGTCGCCCGAGCACTATCTTGATCGTGTGCAGAATGATGCTCGCAGCCGCGAGACTGGCGAGGAAGGCGAGCGCAGCTTGTTCCATCTGCGCCAGAACGGGATTTTTTCCCCAACTGCGCTGCAACAACCACGCGCCCGCGAACGCCGCGCCGGCGATCTGCAGCCAATGCGATCCCTTGGCCCAATCGGTCGTGCGGTGAATGATCGAGGCCCACCTGTTGTGAATCTCGTCATGGAAGAAATGCGCCGCCCGCCGGTCGATGGCAAAGCAGAGAACACCTGCGACCAGCAATAAGACACCGAACCAAAGCAGCATGCCGCTCCATGCCGCGCGGCGCGCACGCTGTCAACCGGGATACCCAAAGGAGACCGAAAGAACTGCCCGTCGTATCCGTGGGGAAATGGTGCATGCGCTGCTCGCGGGGGGATTAACTCTCGAAATCGAACAGGTTCTGCAGCGAGGAGCCGCCGCGCTTTGCCGCATCGTTCGAGGTGACCTTGAAGATGCCGCTGGTCCGCAGCACCGGTACCCCGTCGGCGCTCGCCGAGCCTTGCGCAAAGAGCAGGTTGCGGGTGACCTTGAGCGTGTCGGCGCGGCTCTCGACCCAGGCGCCCAAAGGCGCCGGCGCCAGAAAATCGCATGTCAGATTCACTGTCGGTATGAAGCCCGTGTCGGTCTTCGCCTGGAAACGTGAGGAGATCAGCAGGAACATGTCGGCAAAGGTGGCGAGCATGCCGCCATGGCACGCCCGCCCCGGGTTGCAGTGGCGCAGTTCGACCCGAAAGCCGAGCAGCAGATGGTCGTCGGCCCATTTGCCGTAAAACGGGCCGTTGGCCCCGAAGAAACCGAAAGTGAGCTTGAACGGCACAAATCCCGCCGGGATGTCGATCGACATGGGGAACCTTCGAGTAGCGTTGTCTCCACGGCACTAACGGGGCCTGGCGGACGACGCAATGCGGCCTCCCTGAATTTCCAGAACGCGCCCTTGACCTCTCGGAGGCTCGCGCCTATGTACGCGGCGCTGGCTGGCACTCATGCATGCAGAGTGCTGCCGCGCGGCGCTCCATCCGGGGCGCCTTGGATCAAGCACTTGTAAAGTTTGGGCTTTTTTAAGGAGAACGCTCCATGAAATTTCGTCCACTTGGCGACCGCGTGGTCGTCCGCCGCGTCCAGGAGGATCAAAAGACCCCCGGCGGCATCATCATCCCCGACACCGCCCAAGAGAAGCCGCAGGAAGGCGAAGTAATCGCCGTCGGCCCCGGCGCCCTCGACGACAGCGGCAAACGCGTCACCCCCGAAGTCAAGCCCGGCGATTTCGTGCTGTTCGGCAAATGGTCCGGCACCGAGGTGAAAGTCGATGGCGAGGACCTTCTGATCATGAAGGAATCCGACATCATGGGTATCCTCGAAGGGCGCACCAAGTCCAAGAAAGCCGCCTGACAAGCGAATAGGGAATAGCGAATAGGGTTTCCCATTCGCCATTCGCCGTTCGCCCATCCCAATTCCTATTCAGTACTCAGGAGAACAACAAAATGGCAGCCAAAGACGTCAAATTCGGCGCCGATGCCCGTGAGCGGATGCTGCGCGGCGTCGACATCCTCGCCGATGCAGTGAAGGTGACGCTCGGTCCCAAGGGCCGCAACGTCGTGATCGAAAAGAGCTTCGGCGCCCCACGCTCGACCAAGGACGGCGTGACGGTGGCGAAGGAAATCGAACTCGCCGACAAGTTCGAGAACATGGGCGCACAAATGGTGCGCGAAGTGGCGTCCAAGACCAATGACGCAGCCGGCGACGGCACCACCACCGCGACCGTTCTGGCGCAGGCGATCGTGCGCGAAGGCGCCAAATCGGTTGCCGCCGGCATGAACCCGATGGATTTGAAGCGCGGCGTCGAGAAGGCGGTCGAGGCCGTCGTCGCCGACCTCAAGAAGCGTTCCAAGAAGGTCAAGTCGAACGACGAGATCGGCCAGGTCGGCACGATTTCCGCGAACGGCGATTCCACCGTCGGCAAGATGATTGCCGAAGCGATGATGAAAGTCGGCAATGAAGGCGTAATCACGGTCGAAGAGGCGAAGAGCCTCGACACCGAGCTCGACGTCGTCGAAGGCATGCAGTTCGACCGCGGCTATATCTCGCCCTACTTCATCACCAACGCCGACAAGATGGTGGCCGAGCTCGACGAGCCCTTCATCCTGATCCACGAGAAGAAGCTCTCGTCGCTGCAGCCGATGCTGCCGATTCTCGAAGCGGTGGTGCAAGGCGGGCGTCCGCTGATCATCATCGCCGAAGAAGTCGAAGGCGAAGCCCTGGCGACGCTCGTCGTCAACAAGCTGCGCGGCGGCCTCAAGGTTGCGGCCGTGAAGGCGCCAGGCTTCGGCGACCGCCGCAAGGCCATGCTCGAAGACATCGCCATCGTCACCGGGGGCCAGGTCATCAGCGAAGATCTCGGCATCAAGCTCGAGAACGTGAAGCTGAATTCGCTCGGCACCGCCAAGAAGGTCCGCATCACGAAGGACGACACCACCATCATCGACGGCTCGGGCAAGAAGGCCGACATCCAGGCGCGCGTCAGCCAGATCAAGGCGCAGATCGAAGAGACCACCTCCGACTACGACAAGGAGAAGCTGCAGGAACGTCTGGCGAAGCTCGCGGGCGGCGTCGCGGTGATCCGTGTCGGCGGTGCGACCGAAGTCGAGGTGAAGGAGAAGAAGGATCGCGTCGACGACGCGCTCAACGCCACCAAGGCTGCAGTCGAGGAAGGCATTCTTCCCGGCGGCGGCGCGGCGCTCCTCTATGCGACCAAGGCTCTCGCAGGCCTGACCGGCGACAATGAAGACCAGAACGCCGGCATCGCGATCGTGCGCAAGGCGATTCAATCGCCGCTGCGTCAGATCGTCGAGAACTCCGGCGTCGAGGCTTCCATCGTCGTCGGCAAGCTGCTCGAGCAGAAGTCGAACACCTATGGCTTCGATGCGCAGACCGAGAAATATGTCGACCTCGTCGAGGCCGGCATCGTCGACCCGACCAAGGTCGTGCGCACGGCGCTGCAGGATGCGGCGAGCGTGGCGGCGCTTCTGATCACCACCGAAGCGATGGTCGCCGATCGGCCGAAGAAGGAATCCCACGCACCGGCAATGCCGGGCGGCGGCGGCATGGGCGACATGGACTTTTAAATCCTGTCATGGCCCGGCAGCGACCCCCGCGTACGCGCGGTGGGGGCCGGGCCACCCAACTTGTCCTGATTGCGAAAGGGCCGGAGGAAACTCCGGCCCTTATCGTTTGGCGCTCAGCCGAGGACGCGCGTGAGAAATTCGGGATGCAGCGACCAGCCGAGAAATCCCGCGACTCCCATCGTGATGCCGAAGGCGGCGAAACCCCAGCCGGTCGCGAGCAGCCAGTAAAGTTCGGTCAGCGCGGCAACCGCGGTGAGTGCCAGGGCGATCGACAAAATACCGTCTTCCATGTCGAATTGTTCATGACGGAATTTAAGCGCCTCGTAGCGCGCATCTTCCGAGCGGGCCCTGTCGGCCAGACCGGCCGAGTGCCCGGTATATTTCGCGATCTGCTCGGCCAAACGCTTCTGTTCGGCCGCCAGGTCTTGCGTGTTCTGCGCGCGCACGAGGCGGAGCAGCTTTGTATCGTTTTCGTCGCCGTGCAGCTTGATGCGCTCGGCCTGGTATTCGTTCCACAGATCGATGGAATCCGCCTTCACGAATTCCATCGCGCGCACAAGATTGTCGTCCTTCAGCTTCGTGACCGCCAGGAAAAGAGAAACGATCAGGACGGTAACCGCAACCATGGTGTTCAGGCGCTTGTTCTCGCTTTTGGCTTCGATTTCCATTTCCGGCCCCTATTTCAGCCGTGCGAACGACAGGACATTGCCGCGCTCGAGATAAACCATCTTCATGTCGGATCGGCTGAGGCCTACCAGTGCGAACAACAGCACGTCTCCGTTCTGCTCGAGCCTCACATAGACCACGTTGGGCAGGAAGGTATGGCCGGCGAGCCCCGCCGGCGGCAGTTTGCCCAGGAAAAGCATCCAGCGACCGGGTGTCGTGGCGCTCTCATCGCCTTCGTAGCGCTCGACGGTTTTTCCGTCGGTGTCGAATTCGCGCGTGAGTTTCGGATCGCTCATGCTCTGCCAGGTGCCGGCGAGCGCCGCGCCGAGGGTGGCGAGATTGGGCGGCGGCGCAGGCGGCGCGTCCGCTGCAGCTGCGGCCCGTACAAAAACGATCAGCGTAAGCGCCACGAGCAGATGGCGTATCATGATGTGCCCGGGAAGAGGTGGCCCGCCCCTATCTTTCACGTTTCGAGCCGCATTCCAATGCGGGCAATTGCACCGTTCAGGGTGCCGCCGGCTTCGGCGGCGCGGTCGCGACGGTAAAAAGGGCACCGATAGCAGCGGCAGCAACGAATCTCATGCTCGCTCGCTCTGATGCTCTTCGACACGCATGTATTCTCACCCCTGTTACGGGGGCAACGTCAATGCGCGTGTGGCGCGGCAGGCGCTTCGTCCGGCGGGCCGGAATTGTCATCATCCCCGTCGTCCATGGGCGGGGGAGGATCGTCGTCCGCTCCGCTCATTTCGGCTGGAGGAGCATCCGGCGTGGCGGCATTGGAAGAAGCATCGTTGGCGGACGCCCCCTTCTCGTTCGGCACCGGCGGATCGTTGCCCTGCACTTCTTCGGGCGATGCCTCGGCTGCACTCGTGCCGGTATTGGCGGGAGGTGCCGTTGTCGCAGCGGGCGCGGGGAGCGATCGAGGCGCACCGGCAGCGGAAGGCGCTGGTCCGTCCCCGGCGGTATCGAGCCGGCGCTCGAGCTGCGCTTCCAGGGTCTGCAGCTGCCGCGACGGATTGGTTTCGTCGGCCAAGCACGCCCGTTCCAGGCACTCGTCGATCGAGCCGGCCGGCAAATCCGGTCCACCGCAATCGGCCATGATCGACTTCACTTCGTCCTTGTCGGCCCAGAATTGGGCATGAGCCGGCAATGCGGCTGCCGCCATGCAAAGAACCGTCAGGGTAGGCCAATACGGTATACGGGCCATGCGTTGCCTCGTTTCAATTGCCGGCCAATGGTTCGGGAGCTTCCCTTTTGCCCCCGCACTATGCAAGCGGCACGCCGCTTCGGTCTTGCCTTGACGCCCCCTTGCCGCTTAACGATGGTCCCGGTTTGTCTAAATTGGAGATAGTCCGTGTCCGCGCCGATTTCCGCGCCACCTGAAGGTTCGCCAGACGGTCCACACGTCGCCATTACCTTGCCCGACGGGAAGACGATGAATTTCGCTCGCGGTGTCACCGGGGCGGAAATCGCCTTGGCGATCGGACCGGGATTGGCCAAAGCGGCACTCACCGTTGAGGTCGATGGCCAGGAATGGGACATATTCCGCCCGCTCGAACATGACGCGCGACTGCGTGTCATTACGCGAAAAGATCCCGAAGCCCTCGAATTGATACGCCATGACGCGGCGCATGTGCTCGCGATGGCCGTTCAGGAACTCTATCCCGGAACCCAGGTTACCATCGGTCCGTCCATCGAGAACGGCTTCTATTACGATTTCGCGCGCGACACGGCGTTCACGCCCGACGATCTCGTCCGCATCGAAGCCAAAATGCATGAGATCGTGAAGGCCGATCTGCCAACCCGCCGCGAAGTCTGGCCGCGCGATTTGGCCATCGCCCATTTCGAAGCGCTGGGCGAGCACTACAAGGCCGAGATCATCCGCGACATTCCGGCGAACGAAGACGTCTCGATCTATTTTCACGGGCACTGGCACGATCTGTGCCGCGGACCGCATTTCGCCTCGACGGGGAAGATCGGGCAAGCCTTCAAGCTGACGAAGATTGCCGGAGCCTATTGGCGTGGGGATTCGAAAAATCCGCAACTCCAGCGCATTTACGGCACCGCCTGGCGCGACGAAAAAGAATTGGCCGCCTATCTCCACCAGCTCGAAGAGGCTGAGAAGCGCGATCACCGGCGCATCGGCAAGGAGCTGGAATTGTTCACGCTGTCGCCGGATGTCGGCGCGGGGCTTCCGCTGTGGATGCCGAACGGAATGGTAATCCGCCAGGAATTGGAATTCCTCGCACTGCAGGAAGAGCGCAGAGACGGCTACAAACGCGTCGCGACTCCGCACATCACCAAGGAGGCGCTTTATTTCCGCTCGCGCCATCTGCCCTATTACGGCGAAGACATGTACTCGCCGCTCGATATCGACGGGGAGAACTATTATCTGCGGCCGATGAATTGCCCGCACCATCATCTTGTGTATGGCGCAACGCGGCATTCCTATCGCGAGCTTCCCTACCGCATCGCCGAATATGGGCAGGTCTACCGCTATGAGGCTTCGGGCGGCCTGTCGGGACTGATGCGCGTGCGCGGCTTCTGCCAGAACGACGCCCATATCTATTGCCGCTACGATCAGGCGAAAGATGAATTCGTCCGCGTGATGCACCTTCATGCGCGCTACTACGACATGATGGGCATCGACGATTATTATATGCGTTTCTCGCTGCCCGATCTCGACAAGCTCGACAAATATGTCGACGAGCCGCAGAAATGGCTGGCGGCAGCCGAGATCATCCGTCAGGCGATGAAGGAATCCGGTTATCCTTACACGGAAGCCAAAGGCGAAGCGGCGTTTTACGGGCCCAAGGTCGATTTCATGATCAAGTCGGTCATCGGCACCGAATACGCGATCTCGACCAATCAGCTCGATTTCCTCGCGACCCAGACTTTCGACCTCAGCTATATTGGCGAAGACGGGGCGGAACATCCCGTCTATGTGATTCATCGTGCTCCACTCGGCAGCCACGAGCGCTTTACCGCTTTCCTCATCGAGCATTATGCAGGGGCGTTTCCGGTGTGGCTTGCGCCCATCCAGGCGCGCGTGATCCCGATCAGCGAAAAAGCGGCCGATTACGCGCAGAAGGTGCTCGACACGCTGTTCCAGCTGCCCGTCGCGAACGGGACCGCCGGTCTTCGGGTGGACATTGACACCACCAACGAGCGCATGCAGAAAAAGATCCGCGACGCGCAGCTGCAAAAAATCCCCTATATGCTGGTGGTGGGCGAACGCGAGGCGGCAGAAGGCACAGTCGCCGTCCGCTTGCGCTCCGGCAAGGATCTGGGCGCCATGTCCGTGGAACGCTTCCTTTCGCGCATCAAGGGCGAGGCGGAATCCCGGAAAGATGTGGCGGAATAACCCTTGCGAAATGGCCGGCGCATCCTATTCTTAACGCCCAGTCCGGTCGCAGAGGCCGGAGAAAGCGCAAGCGTTGGTTACAACCCACGCCGGCGCGCCTTCACGAGAGGCAATCCGCCCCCGCCCATGACCGAACAGCGTTTCGCGAGGCCCGGACGGACCCCGCGAACGTGAGGGCACGCGGGCTTACGACAGGAGAGAGTCATAGTCCCCAGACGTATTGCATCAACCGCCCCGGCTCCGGCCAAGGATGGTCCTCGCATCAACGAGGAAATCATGTCCCGCACGATCCTTCTGATCGGCGGCGACGGACACAAATTCGGTGAAATCGGCATCGACGAAGCGCGCGCGATCGCGGAAGAACAGGGATTCGATATCGTCGAAGTGTCGCCGGAGGCAAAGCCCCCCGTCTGCAAGCTCATGGACTACGGCAAGTTCAAATACGAGCAGCAGAAGAAAGCCGCCGAAGCCCGCAAGAAGCAGAAGGTCATCGAGATCAAGGAGATCAAGATGCGCCCGACAATCGACGATCACGATTATGACGTGAAGATGCGCGCGATGAAGCGGTTCTTCGAGGAAGGCGACAAGGTGAAGGTAACGTTGCGCTTCCGCGGCCGCGAGATGGCGCACCAGAATATCGGCATGGATTTGCTGGGACGCATCCAGAAAGATTCGGAGCCGTTCGCCAAGATCGAACAATACCCCAAGATCGAAGGCCGGCAGATGATGATGGTGTTGGCGCCGCGCTGACGCGCGACGCCTCACCGAATTCAAGCCGTCAGAAACGCGTTGCGGCCGAAGCCGTGTGCATCACCGTGCCGCCCAAATCCTGGAACGGACCAAGCGGCTGAATGCTGTGGTGGAAGTCCTCGATATGCGGACGACCCGACATCACCTTGTAGGCAACGCGTCCGTCCATGGCGAGCAGCACGATTTCGGCCGACCAGCCGTAGTTCACCGTGGTGCGGTCAAACCCAAGGATATCGAGAAACCAGTTGCCCAAACGTTGCTCGTGGAGACGCTCGGGATGAAAGACCAAACCCGTGCAGCGATCGCGTGCTTCGATGCATTTCTGCACGACGGGATCGAGACTGTCGAAACGAATCGAGTCGCGCGGGATGAAGCGCTCGATGACACCCAGATAAGACAGGATTTCGACATTCGCCGAATCGTTCGGATCGAAACCGATCTGTCCGAGATCGACCGTTCGCGTATCTCCCGGCGCGATCTGCTGATAGGCGACTTCGACAGCTTTGTAGCTCTTGAAGCTCGTATTCTTTACATCCGTCTTGCTCGGCAACAAGCCAAGCCCGCCGCAACCAACGAGTACCAATGTCACCAGCAGGCTCGCTACCAATCCCACATAGTGACGCGCACTTTCGCTCGTCTCGATACGCATCTGCCCCCACCAATTATTAATGCTTTCTAAAAGCCTAGCGAAATTCTCGATCTTTTGAAAGCGATTGTGAGCAAAATGGTAACCGGACCCGCCCGTTTCGGGAAACCGCGAGTTTATGAATTTTTTGTGCAGGCGCGAAATGAATAGAATTGCACACACGCTCCAAATTGTGACGCGTGCGTGATACCGCGGCCGTGGCGGACCGGCGGTGCAACTACAGTCGCTTGCCAAAAACGAGAAGTCCATCGCCATCGGCGTGGTAATCGGGAATCGTGGCGAGAAGGCTGTAACCCGAACGCGCATAGAACGCGTGCGCCGGTCGATAGGACGGCAGGCCCGAAGTTTCTGCGAACAGATGCGTGGCGCCCTGCGCCGCTGCAGCCTCTTCCGTAGCCTGCAAAAGCGCGCGCGCTATTCCGCTGCGCTGCACAAGCGGATCTACGGCAATCCAGTAAAGTTCGAAACGACGATCCGTGCCTGGAATACGACCGTAACACGTGTAGGCGTCGATCCGTTCAGGGCCGTCGGCGAGCAGAAAGTCGTAACCCGCCGCCGATCCGCGCTGGAGCGTCTCATCCACGAGACTGCGTGCAATCTCGATTTCCTCCGCATGGAACACACCCGTGCGCGTTACGAGCTGCTCGACGCGGGCGGGATCGTCATTGGTTAACGCGGTTCGGAACAACATAGCCAACCAGGATCAATTGCCAAATGCCGAGCCGAGGATGCGCGCGATGAGGTCGGGATAGGCGATCCCTGCCTGCGCGGCGGTCACCGCGAATCCCACCTGAGGTTCGAGACTGGGATTGGGGTTGACCTCGAGGATCATCGGACATCCCGTTTCGTCGACACGAAAATCGACACGGATGTAAGCGCGCATGCCGAACAGGTGCCAGGCCTTTTGCGCCAGCTCGCCCAATTGGGCCGCCAGCGTGGCATCGTCATTTTCGAGGCCAAAGACACGCGCGGTCATGGCGCATTCTTCCGATTCCTCGTCCCACTTGGCGCTGTAGCCTATGATACGCGGTCGTTCGTCCGGCCACCCTTCAAACCGCATTTCGGGAATGGGGAGAATCCGCGGCACGCCGTCTTCTTCGAGCAAGGCGACGTTGAACTCGCGCCCCTCGATATAACCTTCCGCGAACCAGATGCCGCCGAAGCGCTCCATGCAGGCCCGCGCCCGGGCAGCGATGGCCTGCCGCCCCAAGACGACGGCATGATCGTCAAGTCCCAGCGATGCGTCTTCGTTTGCCGCCTTCACCACATAACGCCGGTCCTCGCCGAGCCCTTCCCAATGCGGCGACTCCGCCCAATCCGGCGTTGGCAGGCCACCGGACCGCATCACACGCTTCGCCAGCGGTTTGTTGCTCGCCAGCGCGATCGGCGCCGAAGCGCTGCCGGTGTAGGGAATTGCGAGATTCTCGAGAATTGCCGGAGCAAGCGCCGCGAGGCTGTCTTGCCCGAACACGCTTTCCACCATGTTGAACACGACATCGGCCCGCGCGTCGCGAACCGCCGCACGAACTCCCTCCGGCGAAGCGACGAACGGCGCCAGCGCCGCCTCATGTCCGAGTTCGCGCAGCGCACCTGCAATCGCATGCGACGTGATCAAAGTATCCAATTCTTCCGGCGGTGCATCCGAAGCTACGTCCGAGTGAAGCACGAGAACCCGCATAGCGATTACGCGACCTCGCCGTGAGCACGAAGTTCGTGATGACGCACGGCGAAGGACTGCATGATGCGGCCGATCAAATCGCGATATGTGAGGCCCTTGAAGCGGGCAATGAAGACGAGATCGGAGCGGTCCGGATGGAGACCGGCCAGCGGATTGACTTCGAGGAAATAGGCCCTGCCGTCGTCGCCGTAGCGGATATCGACGCGCCCGCCGTCGCGACAACGCAACGCCCGCCAGGCTGCCAGCGCCACTTCGGCCGCACCTGCGGCTGCCTCGTCCTCCGTCAGGCGATAAATCATCCTGTCCTCGAAATGCTCCTTGTTCTCGTAGCCGTAGCCGTGCGCGATCGCCTGATCGCGCCATATCACCTCCAGGACGCCCAGCACCTGCGCCGCCTGACCCGTGCCCGTGATTCCGACGGTGAACTCGCGTCCGGAAAGAAAGCTCTCGACCAGAACCGGCTGCCGGAAACGGACGAGAAGATCGTCGGCCACGCGCGCCAATTCGCTGCGATTCTCCGCCCTGGACTTCGCATCGACGCCCTTGCCGGACCCCTCCGCGACCGGCTTCGCGAACAGCGGAAACGGCAGAACGATGCGCGCCACGTCGTCGCCGTGCCGGATCAGCGCGAAATCCGGAGTCGGCACGCCGCACGCACGTACGACGAGTTTGGCCATGCTTTTGTCGAGCGCCAGCGACAGCGTGAGCGGATCGGAAAAGACGTAGGGAACATCGTAGGCATCGAGCAGCGCGGGTACCTGAGCTTCGCGCGCGACACCCTTTAACCCCTCGCAGATGTTGAATACGGCATCCCAGCGCTCGCCTGCCACAAGCCGGTCCGCCAGCCGCCGCACGCCGCCTATGCGGACGGGTTCGTATCCCAGCGCTTGCAGTGCCGCGCAAATCGCTGCAACGGTGACCTCGCTGTCGAATTCCGCAGTTTCTTCTTCGCCATATCCCATGGCGAGATATTCGCTTCGCAAATCGTAAGTGACACCGATGCGCATCGGCGGCGCAATCCTTATTCCGCCGACAGGCTGGGCTTGTCGCGGCCCAGCGTGCCGCCGGGATCGGGATAGCGGTAGAGAGCGCCCTCGAAATTGCGCAACAGCAGATCGTCGCCGTCGCGTCCGACTACGGAATCCGGCGCGATGAGAATTTTGCCGCCGCCGCCCGGCGCGTCGATGCAGAACATGGGCGTCGCATAACCCGTCGTGTGTCCGCGCAACGCGTGCAGGATTTCGATCCCCTTGTCGACGGTCGTGCGGAAATGGGCCGAGCCGCGAATGGGATCGCATTGATAGAGGTAATAAGGCTTGACGCGCCGCATGAGGAGACCCTGCATCAGGGTCTTCATCACCGCTGCGTCGTCGTTGATGCCTTTCAACAACACCGTCTGGCTGCCAAGCGGAATACCGGCATCGGCCAGCCGTGACAGCGATTCGGTCACTTCAGGCGTCAGCTCGCGCGGATGGGTGACGTGGATACTCATCCACAACGGATGGTATTTCTTCAGAATCTTCACCAGATCCTTGGTGATGCGCTGAGGCAGCACGACCGGAATTTTGGTGCCGATACGCAGGAACTCGATGTGCTTGATGGCGCGCAGCCGCGCCAGCAGCCAGTCGAGCTTGTCGTCGCCAATGCTGAGCGGATCGCCCCCCGAAAGCAGCACATCGCGCACTTCGCGGTGTGCTTCGAGATAAGCAAGCGCCTGTTCCCATTGCCGCGTGGAAAATTGATATTCGCCGCCGGGATTGCCGACGAGGCGCGAGCGCGTGCAGTAACGGCAATAGGTCGAACAGGTTCCCGTTGTGAGGAACAGCACCCGGTCGGGATAGCGATGCACGAGGCCCGGCACGACCGTGTCATGGTCTTCGCCCAAAGGATCGTCGGCTTCGCCGGGCACACGCACATATTCGTCGCCCGTCATGATGTGGGTACGGCGCAGCGGCTCTGCCGGATCGCCGAGCCCCATCAGGCTGGCATAATACGGTGTGATCCCGACCGGCAATGCGCCCTCGTGGCGGGCAACGGCACCAGCCTCGTCGTCCGACAGGCGAAAGACATGCGCGAGATCTTGAAGGGTACGGATGCGCGTGCGGAACTGCCAATGCCAGTCATTCCACTCCGCAGCAGACGTGCCCGGATAGAAGCGGCGGTAAAAGGCGCGCGTCTCGGCACCCACCGGAAAACGAAGAACCGGCTTACCCTTCGGGGCACCGCCGATCCTGGGAAGTGGTATCGCTTCGATGGATTGAGCGCCGGCGCTTGCGTCCGGTTTAGAGCGGGTGGTCCGCGACGGAGGCTTGAGCTCGCGCCCCCGCAACAATTGGAGACTCATCGTCGTCTCGTGACGCTCCGTGGGTTACGCCTCGAAAGCCACAACGGCTTCCCGTAAAACGACACACCAGCCCGCGGATATTTAGTGCCTCATGCAGCTTCGTCAAGTGAAACCGGACGAATACTGGAATTCGTGGAGGGGTTGACCAATAAAACGCCCAAATAATTCCCCTGAATTATTGAAGTTCGTGCAAGTAAAGACGGGCGCCGCCGCCCGCACCCTCCTCATTCTCGCCTCCCGCCGCCCGAGTGCATCGCGAGACGAAACGATCTGCGGAACTTTCGAACTCTCGCACAGTTTTTCGTAAGTGCAGTGCGGCACGCGAGGCGAACGCGCTGGCCTCTTCGCGAACACATGAAAGACCGGCGCAGCCGCGTCAGCTGCGCAGCTGTGGACCGCGATAGAATCGCGCGTCGTAGAGGCGCAAGACCCGCAATTGCCGTCCGCCGACCGGCGTCGACACGGTTGCAAGGAGGTGAGTCGATTCGAATGTCGCGAGGACCGGGCCGGCACTTTCGGGCGCGAGGACCAGCAGAACACGTGGTGCCGGCGGCGTGAGCCGTAGCGTCATCTCGAAATGGTTGCGGCTTGTCATGTCCGGTGCCCAGATGCGCATCGCAAACCGGTTCGGGCGCGAATAGTACAGGAGTTCGGCGAGAATGCTGCGGTTGTCCGCCGCGACTATCCCATAGCCGCCACGGCTTGCTTCTGCCGCCACGCATTCGCCGAGTTGACGCCAGCCCTCCTCGCGCTTGAAGACATTGCCGAGGCCCAAGCGGTCGGCCGCAGCCGGTTGCAACAGAATGAGCCACAGCACGGCAATGACGGTTGCATGCAGGGCAAAGGAGGCCGGCAAGGTCCAGCGCGGCCAGCGCCGCAAAATTTCCCCGATGGCAAGCGGCGAGGCGGCGACATAGGCGGTTGCTGCCCAGTTGGCATTGGCCTGCGAAATGACCGCCTGGACCGCGATGACGACCAGCGGCGGAACGCTCAACGCGCACAGGACGATGTCGGCCACCGTCGGCTCGCGGGAGCGTCCGATCCTCCACAATGCCACAAGCCATCCCGCCATCAGGATCGGTCCGAACACGCCGAATTGGCCGGCTAGGAACGCCGCGAGATGCAGCGGATCGTAATGTGCGCGGCTCCAATTCGCATTGGCCAGCGCATGCACGAAGGTCGGGAATCC
Organism: Rhizomicrobium sp.; assembly: GCA_049692035.1. GTDB lineage: Bacteria > Pseudomonadota > Alphaproteobacteria > Micropepsales > Micropepsaceae > Rhizomicrobium. The sequence continues at coordinate 4,919 of JBAVOL010000015.1, read as the reverse complement.
GTGCGCGATATTCCACCCGATGTTGGGCGCGAAGATGAAAGCGGCAATTGCCGGCATGGCAAGCCCGCGCGCGCTTGCGAACAGCTTGCGCACTTCCGGCCTTGCAATTGCGGCGACCGCTACGCCGATCACGAAATAGACCATCGCGTATTTTGCGAGCAGCCCAAGCCCCACCGCCGCTCCGCACAGAATGGGCCAGCGCCAGCCCGGCTTCTGCAACGCATGCAGAAAGGCAAGTAGCGCCAGCGCCGCAAAAAAGAGGAGCGGCGGATCCGTCGAGGCAAGGCCCGAGGAATAGGAAATGCCCGGCGCGGTGAGATATGCGAGGGCACTCCATAGCGCAACGCGCGGATCGGCACGATAGGCGGTGCGCCCAATCTCGAAAATCACAAGCGCCGTTGCGCCGTGCAGCAGCGGAATGGCAAGTCTGATCGCCCATTCGCTGTCGCCGAACAGGAACGTCGTGAGGCGAATGATCCAGGCGATCAGGGGCGGCTTGGAGAAATAGCCGAGGTCGGGTGTTTGCGCCCACCACCAATATTGTGCCTCGTCGGGATAGAGTTGGAGGGGCGATGCGACCAGCACCGCCACACGCAGCGCCGTGACCGCGGCGATGGCGGCGACGGCAATCCAAAACAGCGCGCGCCGCTCAAGGGTCGGCTGCATGCGCTCCTACTCCGCTGGCGGCGTCGTTGGTTGTGGTGCGGCGGCGACGCGATAGATCGTGATGTGCATCTTGCGGCCATTGGAATAGTCGTAACCGTCGAGCGCCTCCACGGCGAAGGCCTCTGTATCGAGCGCTCCCAGCTCGGCGAGAAACGCATCGCGCTGGCGATCCTCGATCAACGCAAGCCCGCCCTGCTGGGCGGCAATTTTGGCAGCGTCGGCACCAGGACCCACGATCTGGGTCTGCGTTCCGAGCAGAAAGATAAGGCTCGGTTCGGCGTAACCGGCAATCACCGGAGGCGGGTCGCCCGCCCGGCGATCCTTTGCGACGAGTGCGGCAACACGCGGACTGAGCCACAGCGCACCCAGACGCGGCGCTACGCCAACGGTCAGGAGCGGAATGAGAACCACGGCGGCAGCGATCGCTGCACCCATGGCGGCAATCCGGCGGCCGACAAAAAAAAACGCGAGCGCGCCTGCGCCGATCGCGGCGCCCAGTGCTGCGACCGCCTCAAGCCCGATCGTCGTCCCGGTCCCGAATTTCGCCGGGGCAACGATCGCAACGAGCGGAAAGGCGATCAGTCCCACGAGGAACTGAGCGCTCGCGAAATAGCGCAACGCGCGCGCCCAACCGGTCTCGACGGCGGCAGACGGTGCGAGTGCCCACACCGCCGCCAGGATAGCCAGCGCCGGATAGGCCGGAAGGATGTAGTGCGGCAGCTTGGTCGGGACGAGTTCGAACATCAGCCACGACGCTCCCGCCCAGGCGAGCAGATAGCGGATGGCGGGCTCCTGGCGCCGCATCACTCCTTCACGCAGGCCCGGCAGTACGAACAGGACCGCGGGCCACAATGTGAGGGTCGCGAGTGCGAGATAATAGCCGGGCGGCGCGCCATGCGATTCCTGGCCGCTCATGATCTTCGCCGCAAAGTCGTGCCCCAGCGACTGCTTGTAGAATGCACCGCGGCTTTGGATTTGGATGGCGATCATCCAGGGCAGAACGACCACGGCGGTCACGAGCAGGCCCGCAAGCGGCCGCGTCGCCTTCAGCCAGCGCCAATCGCGATCCCATAGCGACAGCGCAAGTGCGGTGACGCCCAGCACAGCCGCGATGACAGGCCCCTTGACGAGAACGCCGATGGCGAAGGCAACCCATCCCGCCAGAACGAGATTTCGCCCCGGCCTCACGCTGTGCGCACCTCTTTCGGCAAGATAGAGACGCATCAATACCGCCTGGGCGCCGAGAATTGTGGCGAGGAGGACGGCATCCGTCGTGGCGATCTGTGTTTCGCCTGTCATCAGGACAGTGGCGCCAAGAAGCGCCGCAGCGGCGAAAGCAGTTTGCGGCGGCGCGAATGCCCGCGCGCACCAGAAGACGAGCAGAAGCGAGAGATAGCCGCCGATCAGCGACGGCACACGGTAGGTCCAAATCCGGTCATGCGCGCGCGTGCCGAACAGCTCGGTCGCCGCGGATTGCAGCCAGTAGATGCCGACCGGCTTGTTGTAGCGCGTGCCGGAGCTGAAGCGGATGTCCACGAAATCGCCGGTTTCGACCATCTGTTTCGATGCCTGGGAAAACCGGCTTTCGTCGCGGTCGAGCGGCGGCAAGACGAACACGCCGGGCAACCACAGGATCAGGCACAGCACTAGAAGGCTCGCCGCCGGCCACCGGGCAAGCCGCGCCAGAACCGGCGCGGCGGGCGAGGAACCGGGCAGCGCAGCTTCGCTCATCTGGAACGCCTCTTGAAAAGCCCCCTGTAGGTCGAACAAGGGGGTATGACCGAATGCGCCGTCTCGGCACAGGCCTGTTTCTCTTTGGTGCGGGTCTGTATAAAGCACCCGACCCGCGCAATCGAACGACCCCGAACCGTCCGAAAAAAACGGGGATTCGCCTCCGCGCCCGCCAGTCTATGGTACGATGGCATCGAACGGAACATCAGCATGCAGGTTGCCCTCTCGGTCGTCGTACCGGTCAAGGACGAAGCCGAAAACGTCGAACTCCTGGTGCGCGAGATCGCCGCGGCCATCGGCGGCGAAGCCTCCGCCGAGATTGTCTTTGTCGATGACGGCTCCTCCGATGCGACGGCGCAAGTCTTGGGGTACCTCAAACCCTCCTTGCCGCTTCTGCGCGTCATCCAGCATAGCCGCAACATGGGGCAGAGCCGCGCCGTGCGCACGGGCGTACGCGCGTCGCGCGGCGAAATCGTGGTCGTCCTCGACGGCGATGGGCAAAACGACCCTGCCGATATCCCCAGGCTGGTCGGCGCGTTTCGCCAGGGCGATACGGCCCGTATCGGCCTCGTTCAAGGCCAACGCGCCCAGCGCCGGGATTCGGCGAAGAAGCGGCTGGCATCGCGGCTCGCCAACCGCATCCGGCGCTCGCTGCTCAATGACGGAGCGAACGATGTGGGCTGCGGCCTCAAGGCGTTTCGCCGCGAAGCGTTTCTCGCTTTGCCCTATTTCGATCACATGCACCGCTACATGGTCGCGCTGATGCTGCGCGAGGGGTATGAAGTGCGCTTCGTCGAGGTCAATCACCGGCCGAGACTGCACGGAACGTCGAAATACGGCGTCTGGGACCGGCTGGTTGTCGGAATTTACGACCTGGTCGGCGTACGCTGGCTGCAAAGGCGCTATCGTGGCGCCGTCGACACGAAGGAAGTCTGAATGCTTGCCCATGCCCTGGTCTGGTTCAGCGTTTCGCATCTGTGGCTGCTGGTCGGCCTGTTGGGCCAGGCGTTGTTCGCTTCGCGCTTCATCCTGCAGTGGTTCAGAAGCGAGTTGGAGGGACGCAGCGTCATCCCGTTGTCGTTCTGGTATTGCAGTGTCGGGGGCGGCGTCGTCCTGCTGGCCTACGCAATCTACAAGGAAGACCCCGTCTTCATCATCGGCCAGGCCAGCGGACTCATCGTCTATGCCCGCAACCTTGCCCTGATCTTCCGGGAGCGCAGCCTGCTGCGCGCGACGGCGGCCGCCCGGGCCGGGGGGAACCCGGTTTAATCAGCCGCCGGGAAAACGGTTAACGGCGCCGCAGTTTCGCCCAAATGTGATACAAGGGTGGGATAATGAGATAAATGTCCTGGGGAGGACCCTATGCTGCGCACGTTTCCGCTGATTTTGATCACAGTCATTCTCTACAATTTCATGGTGTTCGGCGGTGTCGTCGTGCATTATTTCGAACCCCACCATGTTTTGAATTTGCAGCCTTTCCTAGCGAGCGGCGTGCCGATCCCGCTTGTTTCGGGCGATACCTGGACGTTCACGATCTCCGACCTGCTGTTGCTGGCGACGTTCGTCCTGCTCTTCGTCGAGATCATCAAGGCGACACGGACCACCTCGCGCGAAATCATCAATCACGCTCTGTCGATGATAACTTTCGTGCTGGCGCTCCTCGAATTCATCGCGCTGAAGGGCTTCGCCACTTCGGCGTTCTTCTTCATCATGGTGATGGCGCTGTTCGACGTGGTGGCCGGATACACGATCTCGATCGTGGCGGCGGAGCACGATCTGGGCATGGGCCGCGCCGGCACCGACTGAGGCGGGCCGATGGCATCGGCACAGGGCGGGCCTTGCGGTCCGCCTTTGATTTGTCCGTCCGGGCAGCCTCGCCTGCGGCCCAAGATCTTGCCGGCCGAAATCTTGCCGTCTGCGCGCAAGCCGCTATAGTCCGCGCCCTTTCGGGGACCAATGCGGACAGGTGGCCGAGCGGTTGAAGGCGCACGCCTGGAAAGTGTGTAACGGTTAATAGCCGTTCGAGGGTTCGAATCCCTCCCTGTCCGCCACCCTGCTTCGCGCGCCGCGCTTCGCAGGATTTACACCCTTTATCCACGCGAAGCAGAATGCCCTCCGAAGCTTTAGCGAAGGGAGGACCGGGCGGAAATGTTCTGCCCAGCTGTTCGACCGCGCGGGGCGCGGGAAGCCCTTTGCCCCAATCCCACGGGGACAACTTCGACCCCACCATTTCAGAAGCCAAGCCAGCGAGATGGTAAGGTCGCAGTCGAGCACGATTTTACGAAGAAGCTACACCATTTTAACCAGGAGGCGCGTTCGACGGCGCATTGGCAGGTGCATTTGGTGGCACGACAGGAACGGGTTGCCAGCCGCTCTTGCAGGACTGCACATACGGGTAATAGCCCTTCGGGTCGCTGCAGAAATACCAACTTTGCGCCTGGCCGGGCTCCGCTTGGCCAGATGGCGGTGGCGCGGGCGGCACATAGTCGGGCGGATAATAGGAATAGTCGTAGGGATACGGG
>JBAVOL010000014.1:0-43442 GCA_049692035.1 Rhizomicrobium sp. | reverse complement strand
AAATGCTCCAAGCCTGCGCCCAAACGGAACCGCAATGGTTCGGGAGTCAAAAGCGGATCGGCCCGCCCTTCGACATGGGCGCGCACACTGGACCATGGCCAGTCGATGGCCCGTTCGGTCAAACCCGCCCGCACCGGGTTGAGTCCGACATAGCGCGCGCAAGCCAGCAGATGATCTTCGTCCATCGGGAAGGAGGCAAAACGGCCCTGCCAGAGATAGCCGGTCCAGCGTTGGCGCCGGTTGATCTGGCGGGTATAGCGCAGATGCGTGGTCCCAACCGCCTCGGCCAGGGCCGGCGCTGTAGGTGGCGTCGCGATCAGGTGAATGTGATTGGGCATCAGGCAGTAGGCCCAGACCTCTACACCCGCCTCACGAAAAACCTCGGCCGCCAAGTGCAGGTAGCCGAGATAGTCGGCGTCCGAAAAGAAAGTCTGTTGCCGCCGGTTGCCCCGCTGGGTCACGTGATGCGGCGTCCCCGGGATGACGACGCGCGCCAACCTTGCCATAACACACTCCATGCCGCCCCAAGCCGAATTGTTCGTGTTATGTTCTGAATAGTCAACTGGGTCGACGTCGGAAATGGCGGTGAATAACGGGTGTGTGTCCCCACTTTTTAGGCAATCCGTTTCAAGCTGGCCAAGGGGTGATCTTTGGTCGTGCCCGATTGCGGCCTTTCCCCGGCCCCGTCTTTGGTCTAAGGAGCGGGCGGTAACAGGCACTTTCGGATTTCCATGCAAGCCGTTCTTCTCATCATTCAGCTCATCGTTTCGGTCGCCTTGATAGGCGTCGTGCTTCTGCAGCGCTCCGAGGGCGGCGCGCTCGGCATGGGCGGCGGCGGGGCTGGGCTTGGCGGCTTGTTCTCGCCACGCGGCGCTGCGGATACGCTGACCCGGACGACCGCGATCCTGGCCATCGCGTTTTTTGTCACGAGTCTCTCGCTGACCTTGCTCGCGCTCAGAACCCGTCCCGAATCAGCATTGCTGCCGGCTGCGCCGTTATCGAACACGCTGCGTCTTCCGCTCCAGAAATCGCCGCCGCAACCGATCGGTCCACAGCTTCCTTCGGTGCCGACGCCACATCAATAATCCTTATCTGTCAGAGACTTCGCCGCTCCGGTGCGGGCGCCTCCGCAATTCGTCAAGAAAGGGCGCGCTTCGCGCTTGAGTGAACCTATGCATTCTCGATATGGTCTAATTCCATGGCGCGGTTGATCTTCATCACTGGCGGCGTGGTCTCGTCGTTGGGCAAGGGTCTGGCTTCGGCAGCACTCGGCGCGTTGTTGCAGGCGCGCGGCTACCGGGTCCGGTTGCGCAAGCTGGACCCCTACCTCAATGTCGACCCGGGGACGATGAGCCCCTATCAGCATGGCGAGGTCTATGTCACCGACGACGGTGCGGAAACCGACCTTGATCTCGGCCATTACGAGCGTTTCACGGCGGTCTCGTCGTCGAAATCCGACAATGTGACCGCCGGCCGCATCTATCAGGAAGTCATCTCGCGCGAACGCCGCGGCGGCTATCTCGGCCGCACCGTTCAGGTCATTCCCCATGTCACCGACGCCATCAAGGAATTCGTCATGGCGGGCCAGGAAGATGTCGACTTCCTGCTGGTCGAAATCGGCGGCACGGTCGGCGATATCGAGGGCCTGCCGTTCTTCGAAGCGATCCGCCAGCTCGGCAACGAATTGGGCCGTGAGGGCGCGGCTTTCGTGCATCTGACGCTCGTCCCCTATATCGAAACGGCCGGCGAACTGAAGACGAAGCCGACGCAGCACTCCGTCAAGGAGCTCCGTTCGATCGGCATCCAGCCTGATATCCTTCTGTGCCGTTCGACGCAGCCCATTCCGGACGACGACCGCCGCAAGATCGCGTTGTTCTGCAATGTGAGCGCGGACCGCGTGATTCCGGCCCTCGATTTGCCCACGATCTACGAGGCGCCGGAGCGCTATCATGCCGAAAGTTTTGACACGCAGGTGTTGAAAGTGTTCGGCATTACCGATGCGCCCGAGCCCGATCTGTCGCGTTGGCAATGGGTGGTCAACCGGGTGAAAAATCCTGAAGGCGAAGTGCGCATCGCCGTCGTCGGCAAGTACATGCAGGTCAAGGACTCTTACAAATCGCTGTCCGAGGCGCTCGCCCATGGCGGTCTTGCGAACAATGTGCGCGTGCATATGGACTGGATCGACAGCGAGATTTTCGAGCGCGACGATGCCGCGGTCCATCTCGAAAATGTCAGCGGCATTCTGGTGCCCGGCGGCTTTGGCGAACGCGGCACCGAGGGCAAGATCCGCGCCGTGAAATTCGCGCGCGAACGGCAGGTACCGTTCTTCGGCATTTGTTACGGCCTGCACATGGCGGTGATCGAGGCCGCACGGGACCTCGCCGGCCTTGAAGGTGCGGGTTCAACCGAAATATCAGCGCCGCGTCATCCCGTCGTCGCCCTGATGACGGAGTGGACGAAGGGCAACGAGGTCGAGACCCGCCAGGAAGGCGGCGATCTCGGCGGCACGATGCGGCTGGGCGCCTATACCGCCGTTCTCACGCCCGGTAGCCGTGCAGCGGAAATCTACGGTGCCACCGAGATTAACGAACGCCATCGCCACCGTTACGAGATCAATATCGGTTACACGCGTGCCCTCGCGGAACATGGTATGGTGGTATCGGGCTGGTCGCCGGATGGGCGCTTGCCGGAGATCATGGAAATTCCGGCCCATCCCTGGTTTATCGGCGTGCAATTCCACCCCGAGCTCAAGTCGCGGCCTTTTGCACCCCATCCCCTCTTTGCATCGTTCATCGCTGCCGCCGTCAGCCGTAGCCGGCTGGTGTAGGACATACGGATGCATCCGCCGGCGAACACCGCTAAACTGTGTCGATGACCCAGATACAGCCCAATTCCACCGTCAGAATCGGTTCCGTCGAGATCGCCAACGACAGGAAATTGTCGATCATCGCGGGCCCCTGCCAGCTCGAAAGCCGCTCCCATGCACTCGAGATGGCGTCCGCGCTCAAGGAGATCGCGGCACGCGCGGGCGTCGGCCTCGTCTACAAGACAAGCTTCGACAAGGCCAACCGCACATCCGCCAACACGCAGCGCGGCCTGGGGCTCGAAGCCTCGGTGCCCATCTTTGCCGAAATCCGTGAGAGCATCGGCTTGCCGGTTCTCACCGATGTGCATGAGCGCGCGCAATGCGCCTCCGTTGCCGCAGCGGTCGATGTCCTGCAGATTCCCGCCTTCCTCTGCCGCCAGACCGATCTTCTCGTCGCGGCGGCGCAAACCGGGCGCGTGGTTAATGTGAAGAAGGGGCAGTTCCTGGCGCCCTGGGACATGAAGAACGTCATCGCGAAGATCACCGATGCGGGCAATCCCAATGTCCTTGTCACCGAGCGCGGCGTGAGCTTCGGCTATAACACGCTGGTTTCCGATATGCGCGCGCTGCCGATCATGGCCAAATTTGGCGCGCCGGTGGTGTTCGATGCGACCCATTCCGTGCAGCAGCCGGGCGGGCAGGGCGACAAATCGGGCGGCGACCGCGAAATGGTGCCTTATCTGGCGCGCGCGGCGGTGGCGGTGGGCTGCGCGGCGATGTTCCTGGAAACCCACCAAGACCCGGACCGCGCGCCGTCGGACGGCCCGAACATGCTTAAGCTCAAGGATTTGCCGGCATTGCTCGGCGAATTGGTCGAGATCGACCGCATCGCCAAGAAGCGGCCGCTATAGGTTACGTCGGGCCCCAGGCGGAGACGATGCCGCCGGCGGCGAGCAGCAGCAGAACGATCTGCGCCAGCGCCGATATCCCAAAGCCCAGGCCACGCTTCGCCGGATCGGCGATGTAGGACTGCATGTAGATAAAGCGCCCGACGATCCACAGCAAACCAATCGCCGCCGGTAGCCAGCCGACCCGTGTGAAATAAGCCGTTGCCAGCCAGAGGGCCGGCAGGAAGACCGGAAACGCTTCGAGCGTATTCATTTGTACGCGATAGGCCCGTTCAAATCCCGGATGTCCGGTTATGGCCGGTGCCTGGATGTTGTATTTCGTGCGCGCGCCAGCGACCCGTATCGCCATGTAGAAATAGAGGACCAGTGCCAGAATGGTGATCGATGCCGACAGCAAATATGCGTGTGAAGCCAAATTCATCGCCGAATTCCTCCCGAAATGCGGGTGTGAATGCCCGTCTGGGCACGAACCCTACAGGATTCGTGGCCGGGCAGGCGAGTGCGGCTTGTGGTTCGCTTGCTGGCAGAGACGCCATCGCCTAGAAGCGGGCACGGTTTAGTCTGGGAGAGCCAAATGACCGCCATCATCGACATCACCGCCCGCGAAATTCTCGACAGCCGCGGCAATCCGACCGTCGAGGTCGACGTAACGCTGGAAGACGGCGCGTTCGGCCGTGCGGCGGTGCCTTCCGGTGCGTCGACTGGCGCGCATGAGGCGGTCGAATTGCGCGACGGCGGCGCACGCTACGGCGGAAAAGGTGTCGGTGACGCAGTAGACGCCGTCAACACGGAGATTTTCGACGCGCTGTGTGGCCTCGATGCCGAGGAACAGTTGCGCATCGACCACCTGATGTGTGAGCTCGATGGCACGCCGAACAAGGGCCGGCTGGGCGCCAATGCGATCCTGGGCGTTTCGCTCGGCGTTGCCAAAGCCGCAGCAGACGCGGCGGGCTTGCCGCTGTTTCGCTATATCGGCGGGCCGGCCGCACGCGTCCTGCCGGTGCCTCAGATGAATATCGTCAATGGCGGGGTGCATGCCGACAATGCGATCGATTTCCAGGAATTCATGATCATGCCCGTGGGCGCCGAAAACTTCCGCGAAGGCTTGCGAATGGGCGCCGAGGTGCTGCATGCGCTGAAGAAGGCGCTGCATGATGCGGGGCACAACACCAATGTCGGCGACGAAGGCGGGTTCGCGCCAGGATTGAAGAGCGCTGACGAAGCGCTTGGTTTTGTGATGCGCGCGATTGAAAAGGCTGGCTATACGCCGGGTGACGACGTTCGCCTCGCGCTCGATCCCGCGTCCACAGAGTTCTTCAAGAACGGTCGCTATGTGCTTGAAGGTGAAGGGCGTACGCTCGATTCTGCGGGCATGGTCGGATATTACGAAGACCTCGTGGCCCGCTATCCGATCGTGTCGATCGAGGATGGCATGGCGGAAGATGATTGGGAGGGCTGGGCGGCATTGACGAAGGCGCTGGGGAACAAAATCCAGCTCGTGGGCGATGATCTGTTCGTCACCAATACGGAGCGTCTCAACGAAGGGATTGCCAAGGGCGTCGCCAATGCGATCCTCATAAAAGTCAATCAAATCGGAACGTTGAGCGAGACTCTTGATGCTGTGGATATGGCGCACCGGGCACATTACCGGGCCGTGATGTCCCATCGCTCGGGCGAGACGGAAGACACGACCATTGCCGATCTGGCCGTTGCCACCAATTGCGGACAGATCAAGACGGGTTCAATTGCACGCTCCGATCGTGTCGCCAAATACAATCAACTGCTGCGTATCGAAGAACGGCTGGGCGATCAGGCGGTGTATGCGGGACGCAACGTCTTGTGGCGGAAGTAACGTTTCGCGTACAAACGCGTACAAATAAGTGTAAGCGTTGACCCATGTTTTGCTTGACCACACGAATCGGAATGTGATTCGTTTGTTGGATGCGAATCCGATACAGCGTGACACGGTTTTTTGGCGCTCTTGTGACCCCGGCGATCTGCGCGGCTGCATTCGCTTATTTTGGCTATTACACGATCTGGGGTACCCGCGGGCTGCTTGCTCTGACCGATACCCGGGCACGTCTCGCCATAGCCCAGGAACAGCTGGCCTCGCTCAGCGACGATCGCCATCGCCTCGAACATCGTATCCAACTCCTCCAGCCGGGCTCGGTCGATCCCGATCTGGTCGAAGAGATCGCGCGCTCACAGCTCTTGGGGAGCGTGCCGGGAGAGATCGTGGTACCGCGCGATAAGCGCTAGGCCGAATGTTGAGGTTTGGTCCGTAACTATCTCCCGTTTGCGCCTTGCCAAAATCGCGAGCACTTGTCACAACCGCGTCCGACCGAAAGGGCTGGCGAGGAGGATTATGTGACAATGGCGGACGCCATGGCAGCCCCGAAGGACGCCGCCGCGGACAGTGCGCTGCTCAAGAAATTCTATGCCGACATGCTCCTCATTCGCCGCTTCGAGGAAAAGGCGGGGCAACTTTACGGTATGGGTCTGATCGGTGGCTTCTGTCACCTCTATATCGGGCAGGAAGCCGTGGTAGTGGGGATGCAGGCGGCGCTGCGCCCATCCGACCAGGTAATTACGGCCTATCGCGACCACGGTCACATGCTGGCCTGCGGCATGGACCCCAAAGGAGTAATGGCGGAACTCGCAGGGCGCGCTACGGGCTATTCCAAGGGCAAGGGTGGCTCGATGCACATGTTCAGCCGCGAGAAAAAATTCTTCGGCGGCCACGGCATCGTCGGCGCCCAGGTGCCTATCGGCACCGGCCTTGCTTTCGCAAACCGCTACCGCAAGGATGCCAGCGTCACGCTTACCTATTTTGGCGACGGCGCAGCGAACCAGGGGCAGGTTTACGAATCCTTCAACATGGCCGAGCTGTGGAAACTGCCGGTCGTTTATGTGATCGAAAACAACCAGTACGCGATGGGCACGAGCGTGGAGCGCGCGAGTGCGCAGTCGTCATTCAGCAAGCGCGGCGCGTCGTTCAATATTCCGGGCGAAGAAGTCGACGGAATGGATGTCGAAGCAGTCCATGAAGCGGGCAAGCGCGCGGTCGAATGGTGCCGCGCGGGCAACGGTCCTATCATTCTCGAAATGAAAACGTACCGCTATCGTGGCCATTCGATGTCTGATCCGGCCAAGTACCGCACGCGCGAGGAGGTGCAAGAGGTCCGCGAGAAGCGCGACCCCATCGAACATCTCGGCCAGCATCTGGTATTGAACGGGCTCGCGAACGAGGATGAGCTGAAGGCGATGGACAAGCAGACGCGCTTGATCATCAACACGGCCGCCGAATTCGCGACCGAAAGCCCTGAACCCGACCCGTCCGAACTTTACGCCGACATTCTTGTCTAGGTTCGCATGTCCATCCAAATCCTGATGCCCGCTTTGTCGCCCACGATGGAAGAGGGCAAACTCGCGAAATGGCTCGTCAAGGAAGGCGATGAGATCCACTCGGGCGATATTCTCGCCGAAATCGAAACCGACAAGGCGACAATGGAATTCGAGGCGGTCGACGAGGGCAGGATCGGAAGGATTTTGGTGCCGGAAGGCACCGAGGGCGTGAAGGTCAACCAGCCCATCGCGGAACTGGTGCAGGACGGCGCGAGCAACGCGCCGGGCGTCAAGGAGCCTTCAGAAGCCGTGACGCAACAAAGGCCGGCATCGGGCGCGCGCGAAGCGGGCAAGCCTGACGCGCGAGCGGTGCAGCCGCCTGCGGCCCCCGTCATTCCGCCTGACACGGATATCCCCGCCGGCACCGAATTCGTTACCATGACCCTGCGTGAAGCGTTGCGCGACGCCATGGCGGAAGAAATGCGCCGCGATCCGACCGTCTTTTTGATGGGCGAGGAGGTCGCGCAATATCAGGGCGCCTACAAGGTGAGCCAGGGCCTGCTCGAGGAATTCGGACCCGACCGCGTGATCGACACGCCGATTACCGAACACGGATTTACCGGGCTCGGCGTCGGTGCCGCTTTCGCAGGCCTGCGTCCAATCGTCGAATTCATGACGATGAATTTCGCCATGCAGGCGATCGATCAGATCGTCAATTCTGCGGCGAAGACGCGCTATATGTCGGGCGGCCAGATGGAATGCCCGATTGTGTTTCGTGGACCCAATGGGGCAGCCTCGCGCGTAGCCGCCCAGCACAGCCAGGATTATAGCGCCTGGTATGCTCATATCCCGGGTATGAAAGTGGTCGCGCCCTATTTCGCGGACGATGCAAAGGGATTGCTTAAGGCGGCGATCCGCGATCCCAACCCGGTGATCTTCCTTGAGAACGAACTGGTCTATGGCCGCTCCTTCCCGGTGCCCAGGCTCGACGATCATGTCGTACCGATTGGCAAGGCGCGGGTGGTGCGGCAGGGCATGCATGTGACGCTTGTTGCCCATTCCATTTGCGTGGGCCTGATCATCGAGGCGGCGGAAAAGCTGGCGCACGAGGGTATCGAAGCGGAGCTGATCGATCTCCGCACGCTGAGGCCGCTCGACACCGCCACGGTGATCGAATCCGTGAAAAAGACAAACCGGCTGGTCACGGTCGAGCAGGGGTGGCCGATTTGTTCGATCGGGTCGGAGATCGCTTCGCAGATCGTTGAGCAAGCCTTCGATTATCTCGATGCGCCTCCGACGAAGATCACTGGCAAGGACGTGCCGATGCCTTACGCGGCCAATCTCGAAAGACTGGCTTTGCCGCATGTCGACGATGTCGTCGCCGCTGCGAAGGCCGTCTGCTACCGAGGTTGACAGCAATGGCCGGCAGGAAGCCGAAAATGCGCTGGAAAAAGGGCGGGTGCCATTGCGGCGCCGTCCGCTATGAGGTGCTGGCACCGGACGAGGTCGAGGTGCTGGCCTGCAATTGCTCGATCTGCGCGATGACGGGTTTCCTGCATCTGATCGTGCCGAAGGCGCACTTTCGGCTGTTGTCCGGCAAGCGCAAGCTCACGACCTACAAATTCAACATGGAAACGGCGAAGCATCTGTTCTGCTCGATATGCGGCATAAAATCCTTCTATGTTCCGCGTTCCCACCCTGACGGTTGCAGTGTCAATTTCCGTTGTCTAGATGCGAATGATTTCCGCTCAGTCCTGACGACGGATTTCGATGGCCGCAATTGGGAACAGCATATCGACGAACTGCTACCGCTGGCGGCGGGAGTCTGACGTGGCAAGCGAAATTCTTATGCCGGCTTTGTCGCCCACCATGCAGGAGGGCAAGCTCGCCAAATGGCTCGTCAAGGAGGGCGACGAAGTCCATTCGGGCGACATCTTGGCCGAGATCGAGACCGACAAGGCGACGATGGAGTTCGAGGCGGTCGACGAAGGCAGGATCGGAAAAATCCTGGTGCCCGAAGGCACCGAAGGCGTGAAGGTCAACCAGCCCATCGCCGTGCTTCTGGCCGAAGGCGAAAGAGCCGGGAATGGCGTCGACATCCCCACAGCGATGAAATCGATCAAGGACGCGGTTGCTGCCGAAGCAAAACCGGCAACGTCGAATGTCCCCGTCGCCTCCAAAGGGAGTGAAGGGCAGGGTGAGGGGGTGTCGACGCAGACTCCTTCGCGTGCAGAGCATCCGCAAACCACCACACGTCTGTTCGCATCGCCCCTAGCGCGGCGTTTGGCGGCGCAGGCCGGCGTCGATATCGCGACATTGCGCGGTTCCGGCCCGCGTGGGCGGATCGTGAAGGCTGATGTCGAAATAGCGAAGCGCGACGGCGTGGCGGTGAAGCCCGCCGCGAAACCGGGTGCGCCCGCACCGATCAGGACGGAAGGTCTTGCCGTCGCGCCGCTTCCCGATGCGCGGTTGTTATACAAACCGCAGGATTATGTCGAAATCCCGCACGATTCGATGCGCAAGGCGATCGCGCGGCGGCTTACCTCCGCGGCAACGCTCATCCCCCATTTCTATCTGACGGTTGATTGCCGCATCGACCAGTTGCTGGCCGCGCGCGCGCGCCTGAACGCGCAGGCGCCCGAAGGCGGCTACAAGCTTTCGGTCAACGATTTCGTCGTCAAGGCAAGTGCGCTCGCGCTCGTGCGCGTGCCGGAGGTCAATGCGAGTTGGACCGACACGGCCATTCTGCGCCACCGCCACGCCGATATCGGCGTCGCCGTGGCGCTCGATTTCGGCCTGATAACGCCGATCGTGTTCCAGGCGGAGAGCAAAGGCCTCGCCGCCATTTCGAGCGAGGTGAAGTCGCTGGCCGAGCGGGCGCGCGCGAAACAGCTGAAGCCGCAGGAATATGAAGGCGGCGGATTCGCGATTTCCAATCTCGGCATGTTCGGCATCAAGGAATTCACGGCCGTGATCAACCCGCCGCAGGCCGCGATTCTGGCGGTCGGCGCCGGCGAAGAACGGGCGCTGGTGCGGGATGGCAGAATCGAAACTGCGACGGTGATGAGCGTGACGCTCTCCTGCGATCATCGCGTGATCGACGGCGCGACCGGCGCCAGGTTTCTCGCAGCTTTCAAGACCTTCGTCGAAGACCCTGCGACAATGCTGCTGTAGTCCGGCAGTTCGTGGAGCACATCAATGGCCGAAACATTCGACGTCATCGTGATCGGCAGCGGGCCGGCAGGTTATGTCTGCGCCATTCGCGCGGCGCAATTGGGACTGAAGACTGCGGTTGTGGAGCGCGACAAGCTCGGCGGCATCTGCCTCAATTGGGGCTGTATTCCCACCAAGGCGTTGCTGCGCTCGTCGGAAATCTGGCACCTGATGCATCGCTTGGGCGAGTTCGGTCTTGCGGCCGACAATCTGCGTTTCGACATCGGAAAAATCGTGGAACGCTCGCGCAAGGTGTCGGCGCAATTGTCGAACGGCGTCGCCTTCCTGATGAAGAAGCACAAGATCGCTGTCGTTGCCGGTGAGGCGAAGCTGGCAGGTGCCGGAAAAATCACTGTCGCCAAGGACGGCAAAACAACGGAGTATGCGGCGAAGAACATTGTGCTTTCGACGGGCGCCCGCGCGCGCAGCTTTCCGGGGCTTGAACCCGACGGCCGGCTCGTCTGGACCTATCGCGAAGCGATGGTGCCCACGAGTTTTCCGAAGTCGCTGCTCGTCGTGGGTTCCGGCGCGATCGGCATCGAATTTGCGAGTTTCTACCGCACGCTCGGCAGCGAAGTTACCGTCGTGGAAGTTCTCGACCGTGTATTGCCGGTGGAAGACGAAGAGATATCGCAGCTCGCGGCCAAGGCATTCGCCAAGCAGGGCATGAAGATCAAAGTTGCGACCACGGTGGAGAGGCTCGAAGCGGGCAAGGACAGCGTCACCGCAACGCTCAAATCGAAAAACGGCGAGACGGAAGCGCTAACCACGGAGCGTGTGGTCCTCGCGGTCGGCATTGTCGGCAATGTCGAGAATATCGGGCTCGAACAGGCGGGCGTCAAAGTCGACAAAACGCATGTCGTCGCCAACGAATGGGGCGAAACGGGTGTTGCCGGCCTCTACGCTATCGGCGATCTCGTCGGTCCGCCCTGGCTCGCGCATAAGGGCATGCATGAAGGTGTCATCGTGGCCGAGCGCATCGCCGGTGTGAAAGGCGTGCACCCCCTCGATGTGTCGAAAATTCCGGGCTGCACCTATTGCTGGCCGCAAGTGGCATCGGTCGGCATGACCGAAGCGAAGGCGAAAGCGTCGGGCCGCGAGATCAAGGTCGGCCGCTTCCCGTTCATCGGCAATGGCAAGGCGATTGCGCTCGGAGATCCGGAAGGGCTTGTGAAGACCGTATTCGATGCGGAGACGGGCGAGCTACTGGGCGCCCATATGATCGGCGCGGAAGTGACCGAACTGATCCATGGTTATACGATCGGACGCACGCTCGAAGCGACGGAAGCCGAGCTTGCAGCCACGATCTTCCCGCACCCGACCTTGTCCGAAATGCTGCACGAAGCCGTGCTCGATGCGGACAAGAAGGCGCTGCATATTTGAGCGCGGACCGCGCGCGTCTCGCGCGTGGTGAAGAGTTGGCAGATGCGAGCAAGACGCCCGCGCTGCAACGCTCAGCGCTGCATCAGCAATCCACGAATATCGGCCTCAATCGCCGGCGCATCGGCAACCGAGGTCGCGACATAACGAGCGTTTCCTTCGCGATCGAAGAAGAACGTGCTCGCAGAATGCATCACTTCATAGGGGTGTCCGGGCGAAGCCGGCGTCACCAGATAGGTCACGCGGTAACGCCGCGCCAATGTGGCGACTGCATCCGCTGTTCCGCGCAACCCGTCGATCTGGGGTGCGAAGGCCGCGACATAGGTCTTGAGGGCGGCGAGGGAATCGCGGTCCGGATCCACCGTCACGAAGAGCACACGCACATTTTTCGCCTGCGCGCCCAACGCTTGCAGCACGGTGGCGAGATTTGCGAGCGTCGTCGGGCACACGTCCGGGCAATTGGTGTAGCCGAAATAGAGAACGGTGACGCGTCCGCGATAGTCGGCAGCCGTGACAGCCGCACCGTCATTGGCGCGAACCATGGAGAATTCGAGCGCCGGCATGGCGCCGGTAATGTCGGTAACCGCTCCTTGCGACCGCATGCAGCCGAGCAAAAAGAGGAGAGGCAGGAGCGCGGCAAGCGCACGAATTGGTGGACGGGATTTCATGGCCGCGACATAGCACGGTGAATTCACCGCGCCGAGTCTTGACCGTCAGTGGCCTGTGACCAATCGTCTCGCGCGCGTAAGGTCCCGCGCGGCCTATAAGGCCAGGGTTCAGGCATTGCGAATACCCCATGGCCCAGACCGCATCCCTTGCCTTTGACGCCGACACGGACTGGTCCGGGGCCGGCTGGTTCGGCCATGGCGCGATCTTCGCGCTGGGGGGCGTGCTCTACGGGCTGTGCCGGTTTTTTCCGGCGGAACTTCCGCCCTGGCTGCCCTGGGAATTCTGTTGGCCGGAATATCTGGCGACGGCCCTTGCACTCTATTGGTTCGCGCGCGGCCTCATGCGTCTGCCTGCAGCGCGGCACCCGCCCCTGTGGCGCAGCATTGCTTTCGTTCTCGGCGTGTCTTCGCTCTACATCGTCCTGCAGACGCGCATCGACTATTTTGCGCTGCACATGTTTTTCATCCATCGCGCGCAGCATTTCGTTCTGCACCACATCGGTGCGTTCCTCGTTGCGCTCGGCGGAGCGGGACCTGTTCTGTGGGCGGGCATGCCGAAATTCCTGAGGCCTATCCTGTCGTCATGGCCGGTGCGGCGGCTTGTCGATTTCATCCAGCATGTGGCGGTGGCGCCGGTGCTGTTCGTAGGCCTCATCTATCTGTGGCTGGTGCCGGAATTCCACACCCGCGTGATGCTCGATGTGCACCTCTACAATCTTATGAACGAAAGCATGGTGGTCGACGGCATCTTCTTCTGGTGTCTTATTCTCGATTCCCGCCCCAAGCCGCCGGCGCGGCTCAGTAGCGGCATGCGCGCGCTTCTCGTGCTTACGGTCGAGCCATTTCAGATGATCCTGGGCGCGATCCTGTCGCTGTCAAGCACGGACTTCTATCCCGTCTATCGTATCTGCGGCCGTATCCTCGACATCACCGCGATCAGCGACATGCATTACGGCGGCTTGATCATCTGGCTGCCCAGCACGCTCACGAGCTTCGCCGGCATGATCGTGGTGCTGGTGGCCATGCGCCTCAACGACGAAGCGGCGGAACGGGGTGAAACGGTTACGTTGGACGTGCCCCCATAGACGATCGTGACACCGCCTGGATGCATGTTTATTCGTCCGCGAAACCGACGTGGCAAGAGGGCAGGCCGTTTTTTTCGAAATAGCGCTGGTGATACTCCTCAGCCCTCCAGAATACCGGTGCGGGCTCGATCGTGGTGACGATCGGCCGCTTGAAGCGTCCCGATTTCGCCAGCGCACCCTTCTTTTCCAGCGCAATGTGTTCCTGCTCCGGCGAATGCACGAAGATCACCGAGCGATATTGTGTGCCGATATCGGGTCCCTGGCGGTTGAGTTGCGTCGGATCGTGATTGAGGAAGAACACGTCGACCAATCGGCCGTAAGAAACCTTGGCAGGATCAAACGTCACTTCGACGACTTCGGCGTGATTGGTGTGGCCGGTGCAGACCTGCTTGTAGGTCGGGTTGTCGACCTGTCCGCCGGCGTATCCGCATAACGCCTCGACGACGCCCGGCACCTGCCGGAAAAACGACTCGACGCCCCAGAAGCACCCTGCACCGAATGTGGCTTTTTCCATGCTGGTCCCTTTCCGACGGATGAATTCAAACTATAGGAAGCCGTGCCGCCGCCGTCATCACAACTCTTTGTGCCGGCGAGAAGCGTGCGATCCGTTGACATCAAGACATCAACTATGTGATGCTTTGATGCATGAGAACCACCTTGACCATCGACGATGATATCGCAGCCGCCCTCGAGCGCTTGCGGAAAAGCCGCGACGTGAGCTTCAAGGACATCGTCAATCAGGCGCTTCGCCAGGGCTTACGCGAAATGGCGGCACCGACGAAGCCTCGCAAGCGTTATCGTACGCCGGCCGTCGATTTGGGGACACCGTTGCTCCCGAACATCGACAATGTCGCTGAAGTTCTCGCCTTTGCCGAAGGCGAAACGTTCAAATGATTATGGTCGACGTCAACATTCTTGTTTATGCGCGGGTCTCCAAATATGCGCAGCACGAAGCCGCGCGCGAATGGCTCGATCGGCAGCTCAATTCGTCGGTGCCGGTTGGCCTGCCGTGGCCCAGCCTGCTGGGGTTTATGCGCCTCGTGACAAATCCGCGCCTCTATCCGAAACCTGACTCGATCGCGGGCGCCTGGCAACAGGTCTTGTCATGGCTCGCTTGCGATCCGGTCTGGATTCCGGAGGCAACCGAGCGTCACGCGGCAATTCTCGAACAACTTCTGGCGTCACCGGGTGTGCATGGAAATCTCGTGCCCGACGCGCATCTTGCTGCTCTTGCGATCGAACATGGTCTCACCTTGTTTTCGGCGGACGGCGATTTCGCCCGGTTTTCGGGCCTGCGTTGGTCGAACCCGTTGGCGGCGTGATGCGCCCGTTTGACAAATTGATTGATCCGCCGCTCGATCGCGTCGCTGCGCAATTTGTGCGATTTGGCGTTGGCGCACATGCGATCATCATTGTGGGCCTTGTTGCCGGTCTTGCTGCCGCGGTTGCCATCGCCGCACATTTTTATCTCGCCGGCCTCGCACTGCTCGCCGTCAATCTGCTGCTGACCGGATTGAGCGCCCCGGTGGCTCGGCTGACGAAGGTCACGGAGCTGAGCGATTTTCTCGCCATCGTGTTCGAATTCATCGTTACCGCGAGCGTGCCTTTTGCTTTCGCGTTGGCCGACCCGAGCCGTGCCCTGGCGGCGAATTTCCTGCTCTTGGGGCTTCTGGTCTGCGGTTCGACCTCACTGTCACATAAAGTGCTTGTGCCCCGAAGTAAGATTGCGGCGGATGTGCCGGGGCCGCTGTCCATTCACGGCTTGGGCGCCACGGCCGGGCGTGGGGCGATTTTTCTGGGCTTTGCCATCGCGTGTTTGAAGCAAGACTGGTTCAGCCTTGTCGCTTATGTTTTGGGTGTGCTGAGCTTTGCCGCCGCGGGCACCTGGGTTGTCGCAGCAGTCACGGATTTTGATTCATGAAGGTTGTTGTCATCGGAGCCGGCGTCGCGGGGTTGGCGATCGGCTGGCGGCTCGCGCAATCGGGCTGCAAGGTCGTCGTGCTGGACCGTGCCGGCCCCGGCCATGGGGCCACGTGGGCCTCCGCGGGCATGATCGCGGCGACGGCAGAGGGTGCTCATGGCAGCGGCGCCCTGGCTGATTATGGCCGCTTTTCCGCGCGTCTGTGGCCCAGCTTCGCCGCCGAGATCGAGCAGGCATCGGGCCGGGCAATCTCGTATCGTCGTGACGGTACGTTAATCGTTGCACCATCGTCCGATACGGCAAGCCGGGGATATGACTTCGATCTGGCGGGCACTTCCGTGCTGTCGCCGGAGGAGGCGCTGCGCCTGGAGCCGCTGCTCCGACCCGACATTGCGGGCGCGCTGTTTGCACCGGACGACGCCCAAGTCGATAGCCGGGCGCTCGGGATGGCGCTGGCGCTCGCCCTGATCGCAGCGGGCGGCGTGCTGCAAGTCAATGAAGCGGTGGTCCGGCTTGAGATGACGGACTCGCGCGTGGTGGGCGCACGTACGCCTTTCGCGCTTTACGGCGCCGACGCCTTTGTGATTGCCGCCGGCGCCTGGAGCAACGGCCTGAAGGGGCTGCCGCCGGACCTCCTCCCGCCAATCGTCCCGGTGAAGGGTGAAATGATCGCGCTCGCGCCGCTTGCGGGCACGGCTTTGCCTATCCGTCTTGTCTGGGGCAATGAGATTTATCTGGTGCCGCGCCATGATCGGCTTTTCGTCGGCGCTACGGTCAGCCGGGAAGGCTTCGACACGCGCGCGACCAGCGCTGCGGGGCAATGGTTGCGCAAGCGCGCCGTAGAGTTGATGCCCGCTTTGCAGGGGTGGAAGCTGACCGAGCATTGGGCAGGCCTTCGCCCGGGATCTCCCGACGATCTGCCCGTCATCGGCGAAACCGCCGTCCCCGGACTTTTCATTGCCAGCGGCCAGTACCGCAACGGCATCCTTCTTGCTCCGGCAATCGCGGAAGCCCTGCGCAGTCTCATCCTGGAACACCGGCAGCCGCCGGAAATCCTTGCCTTCCATCCTCATCGGTTCACAGGTCATCACCTTGCGGGCGACGACGGCATCGGCTAACGAGACCTGCACCGGGCCGGCCAGAGAGCCCCGGAGTTCTGCGCATCATGGTGTATGGATTCATCGGGATCGGCTTCCTGCTGTTTTTGATCGGCAGCGAATCGGTGTTGCGCGGCGGTATCGGTTTATCGAAGGCCCTCGGATTGCCGCCCGCTTTTGTTGGCGTGCTCGTCGTATCGCTTGCCATGGCGGCGCCGGAACTATCGATTGCACTACAGGCGACGGCGCGCCACGCGCCTGACATCGCATTGGGCGACATCGTCGGAAGTAACATCGCCAATATTCTGCTGGTATTCGGGCTTGGGGCCTTGCTGCGGCCAATGCCGGGCTCGCCGCGGATCGTGTTCCGCGACGGCGGCGCCATGATCCTGGCCAGCATCGTTCTTGTCGCGATCATGCTGACGGGCGTCGTATCGCGCGTTGCGGGCGTAGTTCTTCTCCTCGGCTGGATCGCTTATCTCGCGCTTGCCATTGTCACCGACTGGCGCCGTCCGCCGCGGCTCTCCCCCGCCGAAGCACGGGCACAGGTCAGAGACGAAGAACATCGCGGCGGCATCAGCGTCTTCCTTTTCATTTTTGGCATCGTCTGTCTGTATTTCGGTGGTCGTTTTGCGCTTGATGCGAGTCTCGCAATTGCGCGCAATTTCCATATTCCACAATTTGTCGTGGCATTGGTGCCGATGGGGTTTGGCACCGCGCTCCCCGAGCTTGTCACCACACTTGCTGCGGCCGTTCGCGGTCACACGAGCCTGACGTCTAGCCACCTGATCACGTCGAATATTTTCAGCATCTTGCTGGTCCTGGGGCTGACCGCGATCATCCATCCGTTCGCGGCCTCACCCCTACTTGCAGGCATCGATGGCCCGATCATGATTGGCGCTTCTATGATTCTCGTTGCATTTCTGATGTCAGGCTGGCGGCTGACGCATGGGCAGGGCGCTCTGCTTCTGGTCTTTTATGGGACCTATCTCGCCTTCGTCGCCTGGCGCAGCGGATTGCTTCTCCACGGATAGCGACGTGCGCCTGGCGCCGCGGGCATGTAAGTTGCTGCACCTGTCGCGGAGCAGGAGCAAATCCCGATGATTCAGGCCGACGTATTCGCGCTTCATCCCCGTTTGACGGCGGACACGGTATTCGTCGCCGACTGGCCTCTGACGCGCGTGGTCCTGATGGACGATGCGCGATATGTCTGGCTGATCCTCGTGCCGCGACGGGCGGGGGTATCGGAATTGCACGATCTGGCAATTGACGAGCGTGCCACCCTGATCGAAGAATTGGCGCGTGCGGGCGCTGGCCTGAAGGCGATCGCCGGGGCCGAAAAGATCAATACGGGCGCACTGGGCAATGTTGTATCCCAGTTGCATGTTCATGTGGTTGCGCGTTCGCCGGGCGATCCCGCATGGCCTGGTCCTGTCTGGGGCCACAGTCCGGCAGTCCCCTATGACCGCGCCTTGCGCGAATTGCGAATTGCGGAACTTCGGGCCCGTTTGTAATTTCTTAACCATGGCGGCATGAGGTTGATGCCGGCGCACAGAAGGGCGCTTGAACGATATGCTGGCAGAAACCGCCACAACGGCCACGCGAAGCGACGTGCTGACAGCCTTGAAGCAGGCGAGCGCGGCGACCGGCTCTGATTTCAACTATCTTTTGTGCACGGCGATGCGCGAGAGCAGCCTGCATCCCCAAGCCAAATCGAGCACGTCGAGCGCCTGCGGACTATTTCAGTTCGTCGAACAGACATGGTTCGGCCTTGTAAAACAATTTGGTGCCAAACATGGCCTCGGCTCGTATGCCAATGCCATCCAACAGAATTCCGACGGTCGTTACGGGGCCGACAATGTGAGTGATCGGCTTGCGATTCTGGCCTTGCGCAACGATCCGCGGGTTTCGGCGCTGATGGCCGGCGAATTTGCCAAGGAGACGCGCTCGTCGCTGGAATCTGCTCTTGGCCGCAGCGTCTCGAATGGCGAGCTTTATGCCGCGCATTTTCTCGGTCCCGAGGCCGCCTGTCGCCTCATCCGGATGAACGAAGCGCAGCCCGAAGCTTGCGCCGCCACCGCCTTTCCACAGGCCGCCAGCGCCAATCGAACCGTCTTTTATCATCCCAACGGGACGCCGAAATCCGTCCACGAAGTGTATGATTGGGCGCTCAAGCAACCCGCGATCGGGCAAATATCCACCGAAGCCGAAACCGTCACGCAAACTGCCGTCCGGACGAACAATTCCAAGGCGACGGGATCGGTCGTTTACCCGCAGGACTGGGCCGCCATGCAATTGTGGGCGGGGGCCCAATCGACGGCATCGTCGCTTCTTTCTCCGAATATTTTTCCGCAATCCCCGCTCGCGGCGACGCCCGGCATCCTCGATGTTCTGGATTCTCTCGCAGACGCCCAAGTCACCGGACAACGCCGCTCTTCGACGGAATAGCGTTCATCGGTTCCGTTTGGAATTGTCCGCTTCTTGAGGATTGCGAGCTTGGCGGCGACGGCAATCCGTCGCAAGGAGCGGCCAATCATCTCTCCCGCTTTCGTCGTCAGGCGAATGAATTCCGCCGGGGCCGATAGTGCCTTAGCGGCAACAGATTCGGTCGACCCAACAGGGTAAGTCCAGACCCGCGCCGAACAAAATTGTCCGGCGCGGGGAAACCGGATCGACGGCTACTCGCCCTCTATGCCAATCGCATAGGCGGTCTCGCCGTGAACAGCGTCGTCGCCTATTTTCAGGGTCGCCTCATCCATACGCAACGGTACAAAGATGGAGATCACCTTCAAGATTATCACAGTGGCGACAATATTGAGCACTATGATGAATCCGGCGGCCTCGGCCTGCAAAACGAACTGATTGAAATTGCCGTAGAGCCAACCAGTCCCGCTGACGCCCGGTGCATCTTTACCCGTTCCGATATATTCAATCATTGCCGGATTGGCGAGAACGCCTGTCAGCAAGCCTCCCATGAGCCCGGCGACGCCGTGCGTCGAGAACACGCTTAAGGTATCGTCGACCTTGAGCATTAGTTTTGTCTTCTGGAGCAAGTTCATGCTTGCCCAGGGAATAATGCCTGCGCACACGCCGATAGTCATCGCGCCCCAGCCATCCACATAGCCGGCTGCCGGCGTAATCGCCACGAGGCCTGCAATCATGCCATTGACTGCGCCCACTACCGACGCCTTCCCGTAGACCATCGAATCCATGAAGGTCCACACCAACACCGCGATGCACGTTGTAAGATTGGTGTTCAATACGGCTGCGGCTGCATCAGCGTTGGCGAAATAAGGATCGCCTCCATTGAAGCCGTTCCATCCGAGCC
This sequence comes from Rhizomicrobium sp., assembly GCA_049692035.1. Taxonomy (GTDB): domain Bacteria; phylum Pseudomonadota; class Alphaproteobacteria; order Micropepsales; family Micropepsaceae; genus Rhizomicrobium. Next base: position 23,691 of record JBAVOL010000014.1, on the reverse strand, counting down.
ACAAAATCCCGGCGCCTGCCAGAGTCATAAGAAGGCTATTCGGTGGAAAGTGATCGCGATCGGCTTGTAGTCGCGGACCGATGATTGCCGCTGCTACAAAGCCCGAAGTTCCTGCGGCGAGGTGGATGACGTACCCACCGGAAAAATCCAAGGCTCCCTTCGCTGCGAGCCACCCGCCACCCCAAAGGCTGAACGCCCCGACTGTGTAGACGAACGTCATCCACAGCGGAACGAAGATAACCCACGCTTTGAAATTCATTCGTCCAAGAAGTGATCCTGCCAATATGATCACCGTGATAGCAGCGAACACAAATTGGAAAAACATCATCGTGGCCATGGGAAAAGCGAGCGGCGGCATTCCCGAGGCCGCCGCCGGAACGGTTGCTTGGCCCGTCAAGAACGCGGCAGACAGCGCTGACAGAGGTCTACCGAGGAAGGGAAACCATTGCGGACCAAACGCCATATTGTAGGCAAAGAGAACCCACACGACCATGACCGCCGCGAAAGCGTATAAGGCCATGAAAGCCGAGTTGATCGCCCACTTCTTCTTGACCACTCCGCCGTACAGAATGACCAAACCAGGAATGCTTTGAAGACCAACGAATGTTGCGGCGGCTAACTGCCAAGCGTTCGAGCCGGTATCTAGCCATTTTGGTGACGGTAAGAGCATGGATGATCCCCTCTTGCTGTGGGAGCAAAAAAAACCAACTCATGAAACCGGATGGCGAAAAATGTTCAGAATGCTACGCAAAACATGTGCCAGCATGGGAATATTCGGTAACCATTTGAGCCGAAATGTATTTTCGAAAGGCAATCTTTGATGCAGTTAGAATTTAATGATTACACAATGGGCAAATTGCCTACGAGACGGTCACATCAGACGATTCTAAAATGGCAGCTGCCTGCATCTAAAAAACGCCAGTCTTCCACCCTACCAAATTCGATGTTCTTTGCAGATCCGCGAAAATTGGCTAAGGAGCGGGCACAGCTAACGAAAGGCGTCCATGTTCCCAAACCTTCGTCCAGCGGCGCGAATCACCACCTTGGCAATGGGCATAGCCGTTTCCGCGACAATTGCTGAAGCGCAACCGCATGAAACTGCCATTAGCTGCACCAATCCGGCCAGCGGCGCGAGATGGCAGATCAGAATCGACTACAAGCAGGGCATGGTGGATTCCAATTTGGCCCGCATCGGCGATACGCAGATTACCTGGCACGACGCTAAAGACGGCAGCAATTATACGCTTGACCGCAAATCCGGCGATCTTACGGTCGTCGCCGCATCGAGCACGGGAGGCTATTTCCTCCATGATCACTGCAAACTAGAGAAACCGGGCTGACGGCTTGAAGCTGCGGTCCGTGGGTCGTCGCTGTGGCGCGACCGGGATACAATCCGGGCAGCCACATGTCCGGCCTATCGGAACGAAGCGATGGTTGAAGGCGTGATCAGCGTCAAGGCGAGCATCGGGTTCTTCTCGAACGCTGGGCCTCGTAAGTACAATGAAGACTTCGCCGGCGCTGTTTTCGGTGCGGAGTTACCCAAACCGCGCCGGGACGTGGTGGCGGTAATCGCCGATGGAATCGGAGGCGCAAAGGGTGGTCGAGTGGCGGCTGAGCTTGCAGTGCGTGGTTTTCTGGATGGGTTTTGCGACCTACCCGAAACCATCGCAGTGCAACGCGCCGCAGCGACGATCGTGAATTCGCTTAATGGCTGGATTCACGGTCAGGGAAGGCTGGATGCCAGGCTCACGGGAATGGCATGCACATTCACTGCGTTGGTGCTCCGCGGTCGCGTCGCCCACATATTGCATGTCGGCGACACGCGCGCCTATCGGTTGAGCGGCAATCGTCTGATTTGTCTGACGACCGACCACACGCGCAAGGGCAGCACTGGCGCATCATCTACCCTTTACCGCGCGCTGGGTATCGAAGCGGAAGTGCGGCTGGATTACCTCACCCAGCCTGTGGCGCTACACGATCGCTTCCTCCTGTGTAGCGATGGCGTTCATGGTTTCCTGGCGGACCCAAGCATCGCCGACATCCTGCGTGAGCGTTCTGCTCCCAGCGATACCGCCCGCGCGTTGGTTACGGCCGCTCTCCAATCAGGCAGCACAGACAATTGTACGGCGTTGGTGCTCGATGTGGTCCAACTGCCGACAACACAATCGGCTGACGTCGGAACTGCCATCATGCAATTGCCGTTGATTCCAGTACCGGTCGACGGCCAAACGATCGACGGTTTTTTGCTCAAAGCGCCGCTGTCCGATGGACGATACACTCGCCTGTTCGCCGCCTTAGATGAGGTCGACGGTGGCGAAGTGGTATTGAAGTTCCCCAAACCCCAAGCTGCTGTCGCAAGCACTCATCGCGCGGCATTTGTTCGCGAGGCACGGGTGGCTGAACTCGTGAATAGCCCATGGGTCGGTCATATCATCGAACTTCCACCGGGACGGCAGACCTGTCTCTATACGGTCATGCCGCTTTATCAAGGCGAGCTTCTGGAGGCTCGGATCATTCGTCGCCCATCGGTTGGATTGGAAGAGGGGCGGGAAATCGCGGTCAAGCTGGCTCGCGCGGCGGCGGCGCTTCATCGCGCCAGCATCATCCATCGCGACATCAAGCCGGACAATGTGATCCTCGAATCTCACGGATCGCTGAAATTGATTGATCTCGGAGTGGTCCGCATACCCGAACTGGAAGACTTTCCGCCCGAGCACATTCCGGGTACGCCCGCCTACATGGCGCCCGAGATGTTCGAAGGCGACCCCGGCAACGAGGGTACCGACATTTATGCTCTCGGCGTCACCATGTTCCGCGCCTTTACCGGTGAGTACCCTTACGGCAATCTCGACGCTGCCAGCTTGCCGCGCCGGGACCGGCCATTGGAACTCTCGCTCCTGCGTCCTGATCTTCCGGCATGGCTTCAGGCGGCACTTGGACGAGCGATCGCGCTCGATCCCGCGGAGCGCTTTCGCGACATGACAGAATTCGCGTTGGAAATGGAGGCGGGACCTGCGCGCGCTCCGCACTTGGTCCGCCAGCCGCGCACGCTCTATGAACGCGCTCCTCTCCGATTCTGGCAGGGCGCAGCCGTATTGTTGGCTGTGGCACTCCTCCTATTGCTTCTGCGACATTAGCCCAGCTCCAAAAGCGAGGAAACATGTCTGACAGTTCAGCCAAACCGGTGGCCGCGCCCATTCCCGCTGCCACCATTCTCCTCATTCGCGACGGCACGAACGGCCTTGAAGTGTTCATGATCAAGCGTCATCATCAGATCGAATTTGCGACGGGCGCATTGGTGTTTCCCGGCGGCAAGGTTCAGCGCAGCGACTTCGATGCTGAACTCGGCGCGCATATGGACGGTGTGGCGGCGTGGTCGGCCGAGATGCATGCGCTCGCCGCGGCCGCCATTCGCGAGGCATTCGAGGAAGCCGGGGTTCTCCTCGCGCGCGACGGCGCGACAGGTGCGTTTATCGACGAGACGCGGCTGTCGCGGCTGGAGAGTTATCGACGGCCGCTCGAAAAAGGCGAGATCAGCCTGCGCGAATTCGTCGTCAAGGAAAATCTGCGGCTGGCTTGCGACCATCTGGTGCATTTTGCGCATTGGATCACCCCCAAGATGATGCCTAAGCGGTTTGATACGCATTTCTTCATCGCGCTTGCACCGCGCGGACATGCCGGCCGCCACGACGGTGGGGAGTCGGTCGCTTCTGTGTGGATTTCGCCCGATGAGGCGATTGCCGACAGGAAGCGTTGGAACATCATGTTCCCGACGAAGCTCAACCTGATGAAGCTCGCGCGGTCCAAGACCGTCGATGCAGCGCTGGCCGCCGCGCGCGCGGCACCGCCGGTGACGGTCGAGCCATGGGTGGAAGAAGGTGTGGACGGCGCAATCCTGCGAATACGCGAGGACGCGGGTTACGGGCAAACCTGGGCGCCGATGCGGGAGGCGATGTAGAGCGTGTCAATACCCCTGCGCTGATAGGTTCGCATCTCACGGACGAACAGAGGATTTGCCACGCTGAGGTCCAGGTCGAGCGATGGCCAACCAGGAATTCTCGACTCATTCGAGTTTAAGCGACAAAATTGACGAACATAAAAATATTGGAGGAAGTCGTGGCTACTCAGGATATCGAACAAGCCGCCGTAGCAGCGCAGCCACAACCACCGACTCCGCTGGTTGGAATGGCGGCCCTTCTCGTGGTCATCGTGGTCGTCGGTGCTTTCCTGGCGCTCTGCAGCGCTTTGCATATGGTCGAAAGCTATGTGGGCTTTTTCTTTTTGCTCTACTGGGCGGCCTTCGAACACATGGCCACGAATCGACTCCTGCCGGCGTTGTGCGGCGCCTTTGCCGGGTTGGGCCTCGCGTTCTTGCCTCACCTGCTCGCCGGCCCTTTGGCAATGCGGCGACCTGGGTGTTTTTGGCGATCCTTCTTGTGGCCGTCTACTGCCAAATCATGAAATGGCTCGCTGTCGTCATTAACAATGCAACGATGCTGTTCTTGACCGTTGGCACCATTATTTATGTGTAGGTGCATGGGGATTTTCGCCAGATGTTCGAGAGCCTCGCTTTGGCCGTTGTATAATTTCCTGGCGTTTTTCCTGGAATTACCAAATTGGTGGCGATGCGCACGGCGAAGGGTTAGGTCATTCAATGGTACGCGTTGTGCGTGCCGCCTCGAAGCTGTTGTTTCAAGCGGCCAGGCTAGCGGGCGTGCATGCCGGGATTTCGACGGTGACGGTGGTCCCGCGGCCTTCGACGCTTTCGATCTTGAGCGCGCCGCCATGCATCTCGGCCAACGAACGCACGAGGGCGAGCCCCAGACCGGTTCCCTGGTGAGTGGAGCCCGCGCTGTTCCGCAGCTGCACGAACGGATTGCCCAGGCGATAAAGCTGGTCGGCAGGTATGCCGAGGCCCGTGTCCTCGACGGCGAGGGCGAGCATATTGTTTGAAGCAGTCGCGCGAATCGTCACGGTACCGCCTTCGAGTGTGAATTTTATCGCGTTGGAAAGAAGATTGAGTAGAATTTGCTTGATCGCGCGAGGGTCCGCATACGCTATCAGCACATCCGGCGGCACGTCTTCGCGCAGCGTTATACCACCTTTCGACGCCCTTTCGCGCATAAGGGCGATGCATTCGTCGACGACCGTCCGCAGGTCGATATGCTTGCAGTTAAGTTCGAATTTGCCGGCCTCGATCTTCGACATATCGAGAATGTCGTTGATAAGATCGAGGAGATGGTGTCCGGCCTTTTGGATGAGGCCGGTATATTCGTGATAATGCGCATCGCCGAGAGGGCCGAAGGTTTCTGCCTCCATCAATTGCGAAAAGCCGATGACGGCGTTGAGCGGCGTGCGCAATTCATGGCTCATGGTGGCAAGAAACATCGATTTCATGCGGTTGGCGTTTTCGGCGGCGTCCTTCGCGACGATGGCCTCCTCCTGCGCAATTTGTGCCTGGTCGGTCGCAGCGGCTAAACTCTCCTCAAGGCGGCGCCGTTCCTCGAGCGCCGCACCGACGAGAACGATGGATATCCCGATAACAGCCGTGAAGATTTCGATGATCGTCATCTGCACGCGAATCGAATGCCCGAGCATGCTTTGGGAAACTGTGCCGGAGAAGACGCGCGCCATCATATAGCTCCAGGCCATCGCGAGGCCGACCGCGCCACCGGAAAACCCACGCTGGAAAGTCAGGAGCAGCACCGCCGGGAAGAAAAGAAAGGCGATAGGATACAGTTTTGCGATGAAATTGAGCACCATCACCGCCACGATTGCGCTCATCAACAACAGGGTTTTTGCAAGTTGGTCCCTGCAGAACATGCGTTTGAGCGCAGCGAAACGAACGGTCAAAAGCATCGGGACGATGATGATGAGCCCCAGGGCGTCTCCGGCATACCAATTCAGCGCGGCTTCGCTGAAGTTCGCCCCCGAGGCATGGTGCAGATAGACCGCAGCCGGCAATGCGGCAGCAGCAGGCGCAGGTCCTGCGGCGAGTGCATAGAACCACAGCAGAGATTTCGGCCTCATGAAGTCGTGATGCGCATTTACCGCGCGCAGCGGCAGGGCAATCGTGAGAATTTCGACGCTGTTGCTGAGCGCAAACACTGCGGCCTTGGCAACGCTATCCCCCATTACGAGGCCTGCGGATATAGCCGCAAGAGCACCGACGACGAGGATAGGCGCGGTCTTGTGTTGTGGATTGCGAAGCACAAAGTACAGCAAAATAGAGTTCGCAATCCAAATCGCGCAAACGGCGCCGGCCCGGTATGACAGCATTATGCCGGCGCAGGCAGCGACGAACACCAGGGTCGCGATCAGCGCAAATCCAAAAACGGACAGACCAGCGCGGCAACGGCCACCCGTTTTTGAGGTACCTGCAACCATGTCGTTCCTCGGCATAAAGCGCAATCGACCGAACACCGGCGGTGTCCTGTCGATCGCGCAACTTAAACAGATGGAAATAACGTCGTGTTAAAAGACGTTTGTGGATTTATTGCCGGGGCGCGGCCGTGCGAGAAATTCGCCGGTACGGGTCTCGAGTTCGTCGGCCAAGGCTGTCGCCATGGCGTCGGTCCGGCCCGTGACCTTGTCCCGCACGATTGCCTTGATTGCGGCGACATGGGCATCGATGACAGGCAAGGCGGCCGCCACATCGTTATCGTTGAGCAATCGGCTGAGTGAGGCGGCGATCCGCTCGACGAGCGGAAATCCGAACATGCGCGCTTGACCTTTCAGCTCGAGGCATGCGCGGGAGAGGTCATCCAGTCTGTCGAGGCTAGGATCGCCGGCAAAGCTGTCGCGGCATTCTGTGAGTTTTCCGATGTCGGTTGCGATACAATCGCCGAACTCCGTCGTGAGATTGGCGAGCGCCTGTTCAGCGCGTTTGACGGCGGACATGTCGAGGCCGACGATCTTGCCGCCGACCTTCGCTTTGAGCATATTTGGCGGCATGAAAATTTCGATGGGCTGCTGCCTGCTCATTGCAGTCCAGGCTCTGCCACGACGAATCCGTCATCGGCCGCGCTGGCGAGCGAAACGACCTGCATGCGCCGATCCGGCCCGCGATATTCCTCTGTGTTGCGCCGCCGCCGACACGGACCGAAATAGGAACTTGTACGCACGAACGAGCGCGGATTTTCAATCACGGTCGTCATTCGGGCAAGAATGCCCTTGGGCGAGATGGGCTTGGCAAGGATTTCCGTCACTCCGGCGTCGCGGGCGCGCTGCACATGGCTGGTTTGGGCGTGACCGGCCAGCATGATGATCGGAACGAACGGATTCGGGCTCGACGGCGAGGTGCGTACGATTTTGGTGAATTCCAGTCCCGACATGTCCGGCATTTGCCAGTCCAGAAATACGATATCCGGGTAGACTTTGCAGAGTTCCTCCCACGCCAACCTGCCTTCGGCAGCCTCGCAAATGGCGGTCACGCCGAATGCGTGCAGAATCGTCTTCAACACCGCGCGCGCATGCGTATTGGCATCGACAGTCAAAATTTTAAGACGATCAAATTTGTAGCCGACCATACTCGTCCTGCTGTGACGGCCAGCGAATGCTTTGCTTCACCCCGATTGTCCGACGCTAACCGAGCTGCCTTAACAGATGGTGAATCTCGGCTAGTCGATGAATTGTTCGGCCAGGATGCGTTCGTCGAGGCTGTGACCGGCGTCGAACAGCATCGTCATGGTCACGGACCGGTCCTCGGCAATGTCGACACTCGCCACGTCACGCACTTCGAAGTCGTCGGCGACGGCGCTAACGGGCCGCTTTTCGGCTTCGAGGATTTCGAAGCGGGTTCGCGCGCGATGCGACAGAATCGCGCCCCTCCAGCGCCGTGGCCGGAAGGCGCTGATCGGAGTCAGGGCCAGGAGGGCGGCATCGATTGGCAGGATCGGGCCGTGCGCGGACAGGTTATAGGCCGTGCTTCCGACCGGCGTCGACACGAGGATGCCGTCGCAGATCAATTCGGCGATACGGACCTTGTCATCCACGATGACGCGAATCTTGGCCGCCTGCTGCGCCTCGCGCAGGAGCGACACTTCGTTGAATGCCAGTGCTTCAGCCGCAACCCCGCTGCGGGTCACTGTGCGCATCCGCAAAGGATGTACGTTGGTGGCTTCCGCCGCATCGAGCCTGTCCTTGAGATCAGCCGTGCGGTATTCGTTCATGAGGAAGCCGACGGAGCCGAGGTTCAGGCCGTAGATCGGCTTGTTCTTGCCGAGGAACGCATGCAGCGTCTGGAGCATGAACCCGTCGCCCCCCAGTGCGACGATGATGTCGGCCTTGTCCGGGCCTGCGTCGCTATATTGTGCGCGCATATCTGCAAGCGCCGCCTGGGCCTCTGTCGCCCTGGAAGCGACGAAATGCAGCGAGGCCTGCTTGCCGCTAGCCACCGGTCACCGACATGTGCCGGGCGAGCGCGGGTGTGCGCTGCCGTCGATCGATCACGAAGTCATGACCCTTGGGTTTGCGCGATATCGCCTCGTCGATCGCTGCCTCGAGCAGATCGTCTTCGTGCGAAGCACGCAATGGTGTTCGCAAATCGGCGTCGTCGCTCTGCCCGAGGCACATGAACAGCGTACCGGTGCAGGTCATCCTGACGCGATTGCAGTTTTCGCAGAAATTATGCGTGAGAGGCGTAATGAAACCGAGGCGTCCGCCGGTTTCGGCAATACGGACATAGCGGGCGGGTCCGCCGGTGCGGTAATCGGCTTCTTCCATGGAATAGCGCTCGGCAAGCCGGGCGCGGATTATGGACAGCGGCAAATATTGATCGACGCGGCTGCCATCGACATCGCCGAGCGGCATCGTTTCGATGAGGGTCAGGTCCATTCCCCGGCTATGCGCCCAATCGAGCATGTCGACGATCTCGTCGTCATTGACGTCGCGCAGCGCCACCATGTTGATCTTCACGGAAAGGCCGGCTGCCTGCGCGGCATCGATGCCCTCCAGCACCTTCGACAACTCGCCCCACCGGGTGAGGGCGCGAAACCGCGCGGGATCGCGGGTATCGAGCGAGACGTTGACGCGGCGCACCCCGGCCCTGCGCAATGCTTCGGCGTGGCGCGAAAGTTGGCTGCCGTTGGTCGTCAGCGTCAATTCGTCGAGATCGCCTCGACCGAGCCGGGCACCCAATGCGTCGAAAAGTGACAGAACATTGCGCCGGACCAGAGGCTCGCCGCCGGTGATGCGGATTCGCCTGATGCCTTTGCGGATGAAGGCCGCGCATACGCGCTCGACTTCTTCGAGGGTGAGAAGCTCCTTTTTCGGCAAGAAGGTCATGTGCTCGGCCATGCAATAAACACAGCGGAAATCGCAGCGGTCGGTGACGGAGACGCGCAGATAGGTGACGGGACGGCCGTAGGGGTCAATCATGCGGTTACAGTAGGGCGTGCCGAGAAGTTTGTCATCGTCGGCCCTTTGGCCGTGTTCTAGGGCCGGCGCCAGCGATACGGGCTAGGTTTCCCCCTCAGGTCCCGATGGGGTGCCGCAGGATTTGGAGGGCCTCAGGGCGGGTGAACGTACCGAAGACCGCGTCAACCTCGGCTCGCTCGTTGTCGGACAGAATGGAATTGATGCTGCGGAACTGCCGGGAGAGGTTGTAAACGGTGGGAAACACGCAGCGGTCGATGCCGACGGCTCGGCAGGCCAGGGCGACCGGGCGTGCGCCTTTCCGATAGAAGACCTCGTGGAAATTCTGCAACTCGACTTCGAGCAGCTTGGCGAACGCCAAATCGAACAGATCGGTCTGCCCTTGCTGAAGCACGCGCAGCAAAAAACCGGCTTTGATCTGGCCGGCGATGGCGAGCTTTTCGATCAGCTTGCGACCGCTGTCGGAGGGCGGGACCGATGGGGGCGACTGGACGGCTTTGGCCGCCCGATCGAGGTTGTCCCCGATGTCGGCCACATTGATCTTACGGCTTTGGACGATGTAGATTTTGAGAGCCTCCGAGACCCATTCGCACATGCGGTTGGCGAGCGGTGCGGGCAGATCCGGGTGCTGCGCAAGCGGTTCCTGGAGCGTCACGATTTGGCGGGACTTCTCGACCAGGGTTTCGAACGTGGCAGGAGCAATTCTGGCCGTGGCGTTGCGGACGAGAGCAACCAGAACCGGCTCCGCATCGCTGCGGGCCAACGCCCCCGTCACCGGCTCTCCGATCCCGGCCCGCTCGGCGCATGCCGTCTGTCGCGCCACATCGGCACGGGCGAGGAATTCGACGATGTCCTGGTCGGAAAGGCTTTTGCTACGCAGAATGACCGGCCGGGCGACCTCGATCATGTCGTCGGCCAGCAGCAAGATCAGGTCGACGGGGGCATCGGGGTCGTCGGCGAGCCGTTCGGCGAGCGAAATACGGATCGCCATCTCGACGTCATGGGCCAGACGCTGGAGAATTTCGCGCATCAGTGTCCGTTCGCGGTCGGACAGAACCGGGGCTTGCACGCGATAAAGCGAGGCAATTGCGAGATAGATTTCGCTGTGCTTGGATTTTTGCGGATTGGCGGCCAGTTTGACCAGCCGGTCCATATTGCCAAAATCCTCGGCTGTCAGCCCCACACCAACCCCCAAATTCTTTGGGTACACGCCCCAACGCAGCACTGAAACGCATAGTAGCGCGGCAGCGTTAACAGCGTGTTAAGGTAATCGCGACGAGCAACCGCGACAGCGATTCATGGCCGCCGACCCTCCCTTTATCCTCGCCATCGACCAAGGCACGACCTCGACGCGGGTGATGCTGTTCGACTGCAGTGGCGCGGCCCTGATTTCGCACGGGATTGAGCTGCATCAGATTTATCCGGACAATGGCTGGGTCGAGCACGATCCCGAAGATATCTGGCAGGCCGTACGCGCGTGCTGCCGTGTCGTGGCGAAGGGCGTGATGCCCGGGGACATTGCGGCTGTCGGTATCACCAATCAGCGCGAGACGACGGTTCTGTGGGACCGCCGCACCGGCGCCGCGCTCCACAACGCGATTGTCTGGCAGGACCGGCGCACGGCTGAACGCTGCCGCACATTGAAGAGCTCCGGGCATGAAGCTGCGGTCGCCCGCCGCACGGGTCTGCTGCTCGATCCTTATTTCTCCGCGACCAAGGTGCAATGGCTGCTCGATCATATTCCCGGCGCCCGGGCGCGGGCCGAGCGGGGCGAACTGGCCTTCGGTACTATCGACAGCTGGCTGATCTTCAAATTGACCGGCGGGCGGGTGCACGCGACGGACGTGACCAACGCGTCGCGCACGCTGCTTCTGGATATCGATCGCTTGGTTTGGGACGATGAAATGCTGCGTCTGTTCGATGTTCCGCGCGCCATTCTGCCCGAGGTGCGCGCCTGCACGGCCGAATTCGGCGTAACGGACGCGGAGCTTCTGGGCGTGCCCGTACCGATCCTGGGTGTGGCGGGCGATCAACAGGCTGCCGCGTTCGGACAAGCTTGCTTTGCACCGGGCGATGTCAAATCGACCTACGGCACCGGCTGCTTTGCGCTCGTCAATACGGGCGACAACGTTCCCGTTTCGACCAATCGCCTCCTGGGAACCGTCGCCTATCGTGCCGGCGGTAAGACGGCCTATGCCATCGAGGGCAGCATCTTCGTGGCGGGCGCGATCGTGCAATGGCTGCGTGACGCGCTGGGCGTGATCCGAGACGCGGGTGAAATCGAAACCCTGGCGCGGACGGCCAAGACGGCGAACGGCCTTTATTTTGTTCCGGCCTTCACCGGGCTCGGTGCGCCCTATTGGGACCCGGACGCGCGCGGCGCCGTGCTCGGATTGACGCGGGATATGGGCGTTGCCGAGATCGCCAGGGCAGCGCTCGATGCGGTGTGTTTTCAGACGCGCGATCTCCTTGAGGCCATGGCAGCCGACATGCGTGGCGCAGGCCTCGGCCGGCCGGCGGCATTGAAGGTCGACGGCGGCATGGTCCGCAATGACTGGTTCTGCCAGCGCCTCGCGGACCTGACGGGCCTTGCGGTCGAGCGCCCCCGCATCGCGGAAACGACGGCATTGGGCGTCGCGTATCTCGCGGGGCTCGCCGCCGGAATCTTCGCCAATTTCGACGATATCGCGCGGGCCTGGGCGCTCGACCGGCGCTTCGAACCCGCGTTACCCGCGACTGCGCGCGATCTTGGTTATGAAGGCTGGAAGAACGCCGTTGCGCGGGTGCGTTCGTAGAATTCTCCCGCCCGGCCAGCCGGCGGGTTCTCTGCGATCACGGATTTCATCAGGAAACTCGAAAAATTCGGTCGCGTACGGCACGCGTTTGAGTCAATTCCCACAACGCTTTTCCGCAATTCGGTGCCGGCGCGCATGGACGTTATCAGCGAATAACAGGTATTATTCATCGGAATATGTCGTATATGCCCGCGCGGCAGGATGTGGCCGCAGCGCTCGCCGCCGGATTGCCTTCTTCGCTTCCATTCACTTGTCAAAGAACGGACCGCATAGGCTGCACCCGCAATTTGCCTTTCTGAATGCGAACCTTTCGACGCCCCCAAGATTTTCTGCCGGACCCTCGGAGACAGGCAAAGCAGACTCGGGCCGCGCCCTGGCTGACCCAGGGCATGCGGCTGCCGCCTCGCCCCTGCATGGCGCATTTTCAGCGCGACGCCGCACCGCACGGGCGACGCGTTAGTTGAGGCTCATGACGTATACTTCAAGCGTCTTGACCCTTCCGTAGTCGTCGAATCCGTAGGCCATCACCGTGTTCGCTACGTGGGTGAAGCCATTGCGCGTGTTGCGCTCCTGCAGTTCAAGGACGACACGGTTCGGCCCCTCGGTGATGTGCCGCAGCGTCGCTTCCCAGTGCGTAGCTCCGCCATATTGTGTGATGTAGGATTTGTACGTCTGCCAGCCGATCGTTTCCGGCTTGTCGGTGAGAAAGACTCCCTGCCGTACGAAATTCTCCACGTCCACCAGATCCTCCAGCGGCGCCCAGGTCGCATCGGAAAAATTCGGCTCCTTCAGACGCTCCACGATCTGCCCGAATAATTCACTGTATTGCAGCACTTTGCGGGAAAGGCCGGTAAAGTTCTCGGAACTGGGTATTTCGTGGGCCACGTCGATCTCCTCCGTTTTTTTGCGCACACAAGCGCTTAAAAGCGCGCCGTTGTCACCTGGCCAACACGTCGACCGGCTCAAATCGCGACAGGTGAGTCCGGTTCGCGATCCGGGTCGGATGTCAAGCGGTCGAGGTTCCCAGGAAACGCTAAAGCTTCGACAACTTCAACTTCCTATGGCCGGGGCCGGATGGACAACCTACTGAAAGCTAAGAACTAGCGAAGATCACGGCGATACGAACCATATTACCCTTTTCAAGGCAAAAACGCATGAGCTTGCATGCAAAATTTGCAAATGGGGAATGCGAACCTTTCGGCACCCCCGGGATTTTCTGCCGGACGCTTGGGGAACGGATGACCCATCACCATTCACCCTCTGGAGAGCAGACCGGCAATGCAGTAGTCTTTATTGACCTGATAAAAAATCGACGGGCCAAACCTTCGACATGGCCGCATTGAGCTTTCGGATGGGGCATGTGGAAAAAAACGGCTGAATGCTGAAGCGACCAACCAACCAGAGCGGCTCAGGGCACGATGACAGGCGGTCGTATGAAGTTCGATTGGGTGCCGGTCACGCGATTTGAGCAGAACTGCTCGATCTTGTCCTGTGAAGCCACCCATCATGCTGCTGTCGTCGATCCGGGTGGCGATATTGAGCTGATCCTGGACATCCTGGAGTGGCAGGAGCTGAAGCTCGATGTCGTGCTGGTGACGCATGGTCATTTCGATCATGCGGGAGGCGCAAAGAAGCTCGCCGACAAGACCGGGGCGCGTATCGAGGGTCCCCACCAGGACGACGAGCATTTGATAAGATGCCTTCCCGAACACGGCAGTCGTTTCGGAGTTCGCGCGGACGCGTTCACGCCGGACCGCTGGCTGAATGACGGTGACCTCATCAATTTCGGTGAAGTGCAGATCGCGGCGCTGCACTGTCCCGGGCATACAAAAGGACACATTGCCTACTATCATGAAGCGACAAAAAGCGCCTTTGTCGGAGACATATTATTTCAGGGCGCGATCGGAGCTTGGGATCATGCCGACGGCAATCTTATCCAACTCATCAGCTCCATTCGCTCCAAACTGTTTCCGCTCGGCGATGATGTACAATTCATGCCTGGGCACGGAGAGACATCGACATTCGGTCGGGAGAGACGGGACAATCCATTCATAAGCGATGCTGCTATGGCCAAATGGAAAGTAAAATTCGAACCCTGCACCGATATGCCTGGATAATTCGAGTCATCGGGCGCCGCTTTGATTTCGCGTAGTCGGACGTCGAACCGACATGTCGCGAGAATTCGGGGGAAACAAGGAACCTGAGATGTCCAAGCAACGCGACAAGATACGGATGGACGAGGCGGAAATCGTGCATTTTCTCGACGAATGCAGGAGCCTCAATGTGGCAACCCTGGATAAGGGAGGTTCGCCGCATATGACCACCGTTTGGTTCGCAATGAAGGATGGCTGCTTCCTGTTCGAAACCTATGGGAGCTCGCAAAAAGTCGTGAATCTGAGGCGCTATCCGCGCATCGCAGTGCTGTGCGAGCAAGGAACGACCTACGACCAGTTGCGCGGAGTTTCGGTGCAGGGAAAGGCTGAAATCGTAGACAGCAATCCGCGTCTCGAAGAGTTGATGCAATTCATCGTCAAGCGGAATAATCCAGATTTTCCGCCGGAGGAACTGGCCAAACACACCGCTGCCATGATCCGCAAGCGCGTGGTCGTCGTTGTGCATCCTGAAAAGACAATGTCCTGGGATCACCGAAAGCTCGGCGCACATTAATCTCGTCAATCCGCTTCAAGGTTTTCGAAGAAGAACGAAACGCCGCGTCCGATCCCCGCCCTGTCGGAAGAAAACACCTCCTTCTGGACAAGAGCCCAGGGAACGGGGCCAGCCAACATGTTTGTGAACAATCAAAAGAAGTTGCTACAATATGATAGTTGTCTCCGTTCCCCTCTCTATCCGTCCGATATCCTTCGATCGCGGGCGGTGCGGGCCAGCGCTTTTAGTCATCGCCCTGGTACAATACTATAGTTCGAGGAGGATACGATGGCGATCTATGTCCTGGTGCATGGCGGCGGTCACGGTGGATGGTGCTATCAGCCGTTGGCGCGGATTCTGCGCGCGCGGGGGCACGAGGTGTATACTCCCACCATGACCGGGCTGGGCGAACGCCAGCATTTGCTGAGCCCCCAAATTGGTCTCGACATGCACATCACGGACATCGTGAAGGTGCTGGAGTTCGAGGATCTCCGAAACGTAATCCTCGCGGGCCATTCCTACGGCGGCACGGTGATTATCGGCGTCGCCGATCGGGCCGCCAACCGGATCGGCCATTTGGTGTTTCTGGATGCGCCCATCCCGAAAAACGGCGAATCGTTGGCGGATGCAGCGGGACCGCCGATGCTCGCGACCCGCATTCAGGGGCGTGTGGTCGACGGCGTCGAACTCGTTCTCTATCCCACGCCGGAGGTTCTCGGCGCGTATGGGGTAACGCAGCCCGTGCAACTCGCCTGGATGACACCGAAGCTGACACCCCATCCGTGGAAATGTTTCGAGCAAAAGCTGATTCTCCGCAACGAGCTGGCGATGCGGAAAATTCCGCAGACGCATATCGTTTGCAGCACGCGTCTGGTGAGCTGGAATCGTGCCGAAATTGAAGCGGCATCGGATGGACGCGTCTGGGAAATCGACACGGGCCACGACCTCATGATCACCGAGCCCGAGGCCATCGCCGAAATGCTGCTGCGCGTGGCCTCCCTTTAACCGACAAAATCAGGTGATGGAGAACCACTGCGCATCACCACTGGGGAGGCGAAACGTTGGCTCCTGACCCGAATTTTCGTCATGCCGCCTCTTGCCTTGCTGCGACGGGCGAGGCCTGCGACCTGGCATAGACGCGAGTCATGGCGTAGTAGGCGCCGATTGTGAACGCGAGGCTGAGGATTGCCGCGAAGCTCGTAAACTCCACGGTTTTCCCACCATTCAGCGTGATCCACATTGGCCAGGCGATGACCTCGGACCCGTATATCACGACGGGTATCAAAATCACGATCAGCAGATACAGAAGCGCGCCGTCCATCGCATTGCGCAGCGCATGGGCGGCGTAACCTGCCAAAGGAAGACCGAGCCCGGCCAGCATTCCGACCCAAAGCGGCCAACCGGAGATCAGGAAGGGTTGAGGCCCGTAATATTCAAAAAATCCCAAACTTGTGCCTGGGATTTCCTGGAAAGCATCGGCAGCCCACCACACGAAGAAGAATATCCACAGTCCACGGGTCGATATGCCGTGCTGGAACTTGTGGTACATCCAGTAGACTGGGCCAGCGAGGACCGCGTTTCCGGGAACCACGTACCAAGGATAAGGCACATTGTAGAACAGCCACGAAGCCGTTTCGACGGGCTGCGCAAATGTATCGTGGATATTGCCGTCAAAGATCGGCTCGACAAAGGCTGCCAGGCAAGCTGCTCCCAGGAACGCGAAGGGCAATGCTGAGCGGGTGCGCCAAGCCTGCCACGTCAGCAGGATGACGACCAGTACGGTCAGGAGCACATTGAAGGCAGCATAAAAGAGAGCCGGTCCATGCGGGACCGGCATCTCGGATGGCAGCTGGGGGATCTGATTGCCGCTCGTTTGGGCCCAACTCGCGACGGGAAATGTAGCGACTGCTGCGGCCGCCCCAACGCTCAGCAGCCTTCCCCATCGTTTGAGCATCCCGGCCACCGGTGCGGCCCAAAAGCAAATTCTCTGCCCTTCGAAGACCATCGCAATTCCCCCCTTGCCGGACGGTCTTAATCGACTAGCCGCCACCTCGACATTAATATAGACCATATGAATACCTAAAAAGGCGACAAAATCAACAAAACCAACAAAATCAAGTGATAGGAGCACCATTGCGCATCACCACTGGGGAGATGAAACGTTGCTCCTGTCCCTATATTCAAGGCTGGAAGAACGCCGTTGCGCGGGCGTGTTCGTAGAATTTTTGGGGTTTGACAGGGTCTGCTTCCGCGCCCCATTCTTAATATGATGAATATTTATCGTCGTATTCCGCTCACCGGCGGGCATGAAGGCTCGCAGGTGCCGGATTCGGTTTGAACTTTTGATCAGCGATGGACGCATCATGAAATTCGGCGTTGGACAATCGGTTCGCAGGAGCGAGGACATCCGCTTCGTGACGGGTCATGGTCAATATACGGACGATATCCGTTTCGAGCGGGAGGCGCATGCCGCCTTCCATCGCAGTCCGCATGCTCATGCGCGGATCGTGAACGTCGACGTCTCGGCCGCGAAGGCGGCGCCGGGCGTGATCGCGGTGCTGACGCAAGCCGATGTGGACGCTGCGGGCGCGGGACCGATGGCCTGCACCGTGCCGGTCGTGGGCCGCAACGGTTTCCAAGTCAAAAAAACGGACAAACCCCTGCTTGCCGGCCGCCGCATTACTTTCACCGGCGAAGCGATCGCGATGGTGGTGGCAGAGACCTACGCCCAAGCTGTCGACGCCGCCGAACTTGTCGCTGTCGAATATGAGGCGCTCGATGCTGCGGGTACGCTCGATGTCGCGCCGTCGGGTCCGCAAATCTGGGAAACGGCGCCGGGAAATCTCGCTTTCGATTGGGCGGCCGGACAAGAAGAAGAATGCAACGCAGCGTTCGCGCGCGCCGCGCACAGCGTTGCGCTCGAAATTGTCCAAAATCGCATCGTCGTCAATTCCATGGAGACCCGCAACGCCATCGGTCTCTATGACCCCGGAAACGACAGCTACACGCTCTACACGGGCTCGCAAGGCGCCGGCGGATTACGCGATGTGATCGCCAAAACAATTCTCAAGGTCGACAAGTCCAAGCTCCGCGTCGTGACGAATGATGTCGGCGGCGGCTTCGGTATGAAAACTTTCTTCTATCCCGAACAGGGGCTGGCGCTGGTGGCGGCGAAGATCGTCAGCCGTCCGGTGCGCTGGACTGCCGATCGCACCGAAGCCTTTCTTGCCGACGATCACGGCCGCGACATGCGCACGAAAGGCGAACTCGCTCTCGACAAGGACGGTCGCATCCTTGCGATGCGCGTCACCGGCAGCGCCAATATGGGTGGATATTTGTCGCAATTCGCGCCGTTCATTCCGACCCATGCCGGCGGACGGATTTTTGGCGGCGTTTATCGCGTGCCGGTGCTGTTTGCGAGCGTGAAGTGCTATTTCTCCAACAGCGCGCCGGTCGACGCCTATCGCGGCGCGGGCCGGCCCGAAGCTGCCTATCTGATGGAACGTCTGATGGATGCGGCGGCGGCGAAAATCGGCATCGACCGCGTCGAATTGCGCAAGCGCAATCTGCCGGCGCCGGACGAACTGCCCTACCGCAATTGGTTCGGCGTTGCGTTCGACTCGGGGAATTATCCCTATATGCTCGACGAAGCCCTGAAGCGCGCCGATTTCGCGGGCTTTGCGGCGCGCCGACAAACGTCCGAAGCGCGCGGGCTCAAACGCGGGCTGGGTATCGCCTATTATGTCGAAATCACCGCGGCAGTCGGCAGCGAGCCTGCTTCGGTCAAATTCACCGACGATGGCAGCGTCGAAGTCTATGTCGGAACGCAGTCGAACGGCCAAGGCCATGAGACGGCCTTTGCGCAGCTCGTGGCCGAACGGCTCGGCGTGCCCTTCGAGTCGATTGCCGTCAAACAGGGCGATACCGAGTGGGTCAATGGCGGCGGCACGGGCGGTTCGCGCTCGCTCAACATGGCCGGCGGCGCCGTCCAGATTGCCTCCGACGAAGTGATCCGCAAGGGCAAGATGGCGGCGGGGCAGGTGCTGCAGGCCGGCAGCGGGGACGTTGACTTCGAAATTATCGATGGCGCCGGCCGCTTCCGGGTGGCGCAAACCGACCGCGCGCTGAGCATCGGTGAACTCGCAGCCGCGCTTCGTCGGGAAAAGATTCGGGGTTTCGAAACGGGTCTCGACAGCGAAGCCATTTATCGGGGAAGCGCACCGACGTTTCCCAATGGCTGCCATGTCTGCGAAGTCGAGATCGATCCGGAAACCGGCGTCGTCGATGTCGTGCGCTATCATGTGCTCGACGATTTCGGCCGGGTCATCAATCCCATGCTGGTGGCAGGCCAGGTGCATGGCGGTGTCGTGCAGGGGCTGGGACAGGCGCTGCTCGAGAATTGCGTCTACGACCCGCAGACCGGACAGCTGTTGACCGCGAGCTTCAGCGATTATGCGATGCCCAGGGCCGACGATCTGCCCGACATCCAATTCGCCTATGAAGAGATCCCATGCAAGACGAACCCGATGGGCGCAAAGGGCTGCGGCGAAGCCGGTACGGTGGGCGCCATGCCCTCGGTCATGAGTGCGGTTGCCGATGCGCTGGGAATCCTCCACATCGATATGCCGGCGACGCCGGAGCGCGTGTGGCGCGCCATCCGGGAAAAATCTGCGGCTTGAAAGGAAATTCGCGCCAGCGCCTGGCGCGGGTGCGTACAAATTGCCTCTGTCGAGCGAGCCGGCGCGCGTGTATGAGACGTATGACGGTTAAGGATTGGTGATGGAATGGACGGCAATTCGAGGAAGGTCGCGCGCGATCTGCCATTAGCCTTACGCAGAGGCGTGATGGGCCGTTGTCCCAATTGCGGGGAGGGACACTTGTTTCGTAGCTACCTGACGCAGGTCGACGCGTGCGCGTGCTGCCACGAGGCGTTCGCGCATATTCGCGCTGATGACGGGCCGCCCTGGCTGACCATTCTGGTTGTCGGCCACATCGTCGTGGCGCTCGCCCTGGTTGTCGAGAGCAATGCCAACTGGCCGGCTTGGTTGAGTGTCGCTTCGTTCAGCACGTTTGCCGTGGTGCTGGCGTTGCTGCTGCTGCCACGCGCAAAGGGAATCTTCATCGGCGCCATCTGGGCATCGCGCCTGGTGAAGGCGGATGGGGAGTAAGAGCCCGGCTGCGACTGACCCGACCTCATTTGACTCCCACGCCGTCCGGAGTGGAGAGTTCCGCGATGAGCGCGCAAGCCGACGCACCGATGAAACCTTTGGCCGCGGGCCGGGCGCCGAGACGCAGGCCTGAAAGCCTTGCAAAGATCAAAAGGGCGGCCCGTAAACTGTTCGTCGAACGCGGCTATCATGCGACGCGCCCCCAAGACATCGCACGCGAGGCCGGCCTCGGGCACGGCACGTTCTATCTGCATTTTCCCGACAAGCGGGCCTGTTTTCTGGCATTCGTCGACGAGGCCCGGCAAGAACTCGATGCCTATGTGCGCGCACGCGTACACAGGCAGCAGGCTTTGGAAGAGCTGATCGCCAACACGCTGCACGCGATCTTCGAATATATGGAAATCCATCCCGGCGTTTTGAAGGCCGCGCTGACCGACGAGGCTGTGATCGACGCCGAGGGCGCCCAAGCGGTGCCTCTGTTGCAGCGCTGGGGCGAGGACTGGGCGGAAAGCGTGCGCAGCCATGTCGCGGGAACTTATGATGTCGATATCATCGGTCAGGCGGTCGTCGGCGCCATTCACCAGGCGTCCAGCGAGGCTTCGCGTACGGGCCGCAGCCGCAATGAGGTCGTGCGCAACCTCACACAATTCCTGGTCCGTGCATTGAAGGCTTAAACGTCGGCGCGTCAATTCCGCCCAGCCTGCGCCGCTAGGCGGGCTAAATGCCGACCCCGGTCTGACCCATATCCGGCCCGCATGGGCGGCCCGACGCCGGCGCAAACCGTCCAATTTCGGTTTAACCGATAGGTCGGTTTTTCGTAACAATTGGCTGGCGGTTTTCACGGCTCCTTTAGTCTTGTCGCGTAATCATCCCTGCTGAGGAGCCGGCCATGCGCATTCGAAAGCGGGTCGGATTGTTGGGGACAGCCAATGTCCGTCAATCAGGCAATCATGAAAAGGTCGCTGGGAGCGTGGCGCGAGCGCGGTCCTGTGTGGAAGCGCGGCGCGACACGCGCGACGATTCTGGAAGCGGCACGGCGGCTCGTCGCGCGCGAGGGCGTTGAGAAATTCTCGCTCAGCCGCGTAGCCAAGGAAGCGAATTTTTCCCCATCGACCGTCTACACCTATTTCGTCAAAGAGGCGGACGTGATCGCGGCAATCGTCGCGGATGACCTGGCAGCCTTCGCGCGTGCCATCGCCCGCGGATTTGCGTTCAGCGCGCCGGAGGATGTCGGTGCTGCAAAGCTCGAGACATCGGGGCTCGTCGAATCGAGTCAGCAATTGTCCGAAATTCCACAAGAAGAGCGGTCGTCGACAATCGCGGAAATTGATGTGCTGCCAAACGATCATCCACTGGCTAGTCAGATCGTTTCCTGTGTCGAGGAGGTTGCGAACGGAACGGATGCCGTCGTCTCGATGGAACCCGTGCATGCGGGATCATATCCGGATGGCGAGGATGTTGGCGCCGGCCCCGAAAGTGCTTCGCTGCCATCTCAAATCGAAGATGCGGTGCCTGCAGAATCGTGGCTGCAACCGTTTGAAATTTCACAGGAAATGCCGTCGTACACGATCGCGGAAACCGATCCGCCGCCGAACGATCATGCGGTGGATAGACAGATCGTTTCCTGTGCCGACGAGGTTGCGAACGGAACGGATGCCGTCGTCTCGATGGAACCCGTGCATGCGGGATCATATCCGGATGGCGAGGATGTTGGCGCTGGTCCCAAAAATGCTTCGCCGCCATTCCAAATCGAAGATGCGGTGCCTGCAGAATCGTGGCTGCAACCGTTTGAAATTTCACAGGAAATACCGTCATGCACGATCGCGGAAACCGATCCGCCGCCGAACGATCATGCGGTGGATAGCCAGATCGTTTCCTGTGCCGACGAAGTTGCGAACGGAACGGATGCCGTCGTCTCGATGGAACCCGCGCATGCGGGATCATATCCGGACGGCGAGGATGTTGGCGCTGCCCCCGAAAGTACTTCGCTGCCATCCCGAATCGAGGACGCGGCACCCGACGGGCATGACGTCGGGCAGGAGGTGTCGTCTTCTGCGTACGCCGCCGCGACAGACGATTCCGCGCCTGCCTCCGCCGAACCGGTCGATGTGACAGGGGCGATGTCCAGGCTTGAGGCGCGGATTGCCCAGCTTGAAGCGCGTCGCGTCGATGCGTGGCTCGAACGTCGCCTGCGGGAATTCGAACGTATGCTCGCGGCTCTCGACGAGCGTATGGCGACGAGCGAGCGCGGCAATATTTCGGCCAGCGGACCTATCGAGAGCGGTTTGCAGGAACTTCGTCAGCGCGTGGAGACCTGGGAAAATCAATTAAGCACGGCGGCAGCGGATCAGGCAAAATCCTTCGCCGACAAGCTTGAAGGGGCCGAGGCGCGCTTGCGCCAAACCGTCGGCGAACTGCGAACCCGGGCACTGGAAATTTCGGGCCGCCTTGAAGCGGTCGAGCGTGAGAAGGAATTGCACGCCCTGGCGGCGGAAATGCCTGTCATGGCGTCGAATACGTACGAATCCCAAAATGCAACCGCGCCGGCGCAGGAGATGCCGTCCACCGTTGCCGAAGCGCCCGACGCTGCGGACGAATCCTATCTTGCCGCAGCGCGGCGCGCAGCTCTCGCCGCCCAGTCGCTGGCACGGGACGAATTCGGAGAAGACGCGAGCCGGGTTGGGGGGCGCAGGCGGACCCGCCTGTTGCTTGGCCTATGCGCCGGTCTCGGTCTGGTTCTTGCCGGTACGGGCGTCGTGCTCAAATATAATTTTGTATCGGCGGCCATTTCCGGGCCGGCGGTGGCCGGGGCACATTCCGCACGCCTTGCTGCGTCGGATCGGCTCCCGAGCCCTGCTACGGTGGGTGCCTGGACGGGGGACGACGCTGCCAAGAACATGCTGGGAATCGGTCTTGCCTATCTCGACGGTGCGGGTGTCGCCAAAGATGATATGCGTGCAGCAGGCTGGATCGCTAGGGCGGCGATGCGGGGCGAGCCGGTCGCGCAGTATTGGCTGGGAACCCTGTACGAGCATGGGCGCGGCGAAAGGGCCGATCCAGCCGAAGCGATCCGCTGGTACGAAGCGTCGGCCCTGCAGGGAAATCTGCGCGCGATGTACAAGCTTGGCGTCTCGTACGCCGAAGGCTGGGGCACACAAAAAAATTACGGCGAGTCGGCACGCTGGTTTTCGCGCGCCGCCGAATCGGGATTCATCAACGCGCAGTACAATCTCGGCGTTCTTTACGAGCGCGGCCTGGGCGTCCCGCAAAGCCTGCTCGACGCATACAAATGGTATGCGCTTGCGGCGGCGCAGGGCGACAAGGAGTCTGCGTCCCGCATCGACGCCTTGTCGTCGCAGATGACTGCGGAGGATTTGGCGACCGCGCGCGAATCTCTTGCGGCGTTCAAGCCGGAACCGCGCGATGCCGACGCAAATGCGACGCCGATATTGCCGCATACGGTTCGCAAAGGTCCGTCAGCCGATCCTGCGTCCTATCCGAAAAACGGATAGCCGGATAAACCGGCGGGCCGGATTCCCGGCCCGCGCGGCAAGCACGGCTGCATTATGCCTCAATAGCCCGTCGTCCGTGAAGAATTCACAAGCTATTGAATTTGAAGCGATATTGGTTTTTTTGAAGGGATCGCATTTGCCGGAAATTAAGGGTTGGGATGGCGATTTCTTGCAAATTGGATTTGTGATTCTCTA